>CAZJFH010000019.1:0-78448 GCA_964545205.1 uncultured Rhodospirillaceae bacterium | reverse complement strand
CGGATCGGCGTATCCGGCCCTCGAAGTCGTCATGGCCGGGCGAAGTCCCGGCCATGACGCGCTGAGTGCATATCGGCGAACGCAGCACGACCGGGTCCGTCAAACCGGGCAACCGTGGGCTTGCCCCGGGCGCCGGTGCGGCGGCGCGAGGCGCAGGCGAAGCTCATGCGGGCGGCGAACCGTCCTTCATGCTGCCGCGGATCGCCTGGCGGAACTCCGGCGTGTCCTCGTGGCCGTGAACGTGCTTGGCGTGCTGGATCGCCGCGTCCAGCAACTCGTCCTCGTTGTCGGCCGACAACGCCAGCGTGCACTCGCTGTCGCTGGGGATTTCGCGGCAATCGACGTATTTGCGTGCCATGGTGAACCCTCCCTTTTCCGATACGGAAAAAGGTGGGGTGCCGGACGGGGATGACGCAGGGGGGTTGCCGAAAAGAAGCCGGCGCCGCTCCGAACGGGGCGGCGCCGGCGATTTCGATGATGCTCAGGCCTCGCGGACCTCGGTCAGGAAGGCCTCGACTTCGCGCTTCAGGCTGTCGCTTTCCTTGCGCAGGTCGTCGGCGGCCTGCGACACCACCTGGGCGAGTCGGCCGGTGTCGGCGGCTTCCGAGGCGACCTTGGTGATGTTGTTGGCGACCTCGGCGGTGCCGGCCGAGGCCTGCTCGACGTTGCGGGCGATCTCGGCGGTGGCGGCGTTCTGCTGCTCGACGGCGCCGGCGATCGACGAGGCGAACTCGTTGATGCGGCGGATGGTCTCGGTGATGCCTTCGATCGCCTTGACCACGCCCTGGGTTTCGGACTGCACGGTGCCGACCTGCTGGGCGATGTCGTCGGTGGCGCGCGAGGTCTGGCCGGCGAGGCTCTTGACCTCGTTGGCGACCACGGCGAAACCCTTGCCGGCCTCGCCGGCCCGCGCGCTCTCGATGGTGGCGTTGAGCGCCAGCAGATTGGTCTGGCTGGCGATGTCGTTGATCATGTTGACGATTTCGCCGATCTTCTGGGCCATCGCCGCGAGTTCGGAGATCTTGACGTTGGCCTCCTCGGCGTCGCGGGTCGCCGAATTGGCGAAGTCGGCCGACTGCTGGACCTGGCGGGCGATCTCCTGGATCGAGGCCGTCAGCTCCGCGGTCGCCGAGGCCACCGTCTGGACGTTGGCGGTCGCCTGCTGGGTCGCGGCGGCGACGACCGAGCTCTGGTTCTCGGTCTCCCGGGCGTTGCCGGTCAGGGTCGTCGCCGACTTGGTCAGGTGCTGGATGGCGCCGGCGATGGTCTGCAGCATGCCGCCGATCTTGGACTCGAAGCGCTTCATCGCCGCCTCGATCCGCTGCTGGCGGGCTTCGCGGCGCTCGGCGTCGCGCCGCTCCTCGGCCTTGCGCTGATCTGCGGTCATGATCGCCTCACGCCATTGCTCCAGCGCCTGGGCCAGCGGCCCGATCTCGTCCTGGCGCTCGGTGCCGGCGACGGCGATGTCGGTGCGGCCCTCGGCGAGATGGCGCACGGCGCCGACCAGATCGCGCATCGGTCCGGTGATCGAGGCGACCACGGTCCAGGCGCCGGCGACCACGACCAGGGCGACGACGACGTTGGCGACGATCACCATCAGCTTGGCGGTGTCGTAAGCGGCGTCGGCGGCGGCCGATATCTCGTCGGCCTTGGCCTTGTGCAGGGCCAGCAGCTCGGCGGCGTTCTTCTTGGCTTCGGCGAACAGGGGCAGCACGGTCGTGGTGACCATGACGCCAAGCTCGATGTAGTTCTCGGCGTCGGCCAGCCTGATGCCGGCCCGCAGGCCGTCGGAGACGAGCTTGGCGCGGCTGTCGACGAAGCGCTGGGCGGCGTCCGGGAACAGCGCGGCGGCCGGCGAGGCGGAATAGCCGCTCCACAACTGGTCGACCTCGGCGAGATGCTTTTCGATCATCGCCGTATGGTTGGTGACCGGGTGATCGTGGTATTCCGCTGCCTTGAGGCTGGTGTCGTGCAGCGTCGCGGCATAGAGCTGGCGGAAGCTGCCCTCCATCAGCTCGTTGATCCGGGCGACGCGCTCGATCGGCTCCAGGGCCTCGACGCGCGACAGATGCACCATCTGGTTGATGTCCGACGTCGCCTTGACGCCGATGCCGGCGATGATGACCAGCGCCAGGACGGCGATCGCCGTCAGGCCGGCGAGGCGCACCCCGATTCGGAAATTCTTGAGCATGACCGTGACTCCGGTGATCCCGCATTCACCTACGCGTGATCTACACTAACCCGAAAGGATTAATTCCCGGTATGCGTTTGACTCAGGCCAGCTTCCTTATCGTGCGATCAAGATAGGGCGCCAGGTACTGGCCGGTGTAGCTGCCCGGCGTCGCCGCTACGTCCTCGGGCGTGCCGGCGGCGACGAGGCGACCGCCGCGGTCGCCGCCCTCGGGGCCGAGGTCGACGATCCAGTCGGCGGTCTTGATGACCTCGAGGTTGTGCTCGATCACCAGCACGGTATTGCCGGCCTCGACCAGGGCGTGCAGCACCTCGAGCAGCTTCTTGACGTCGTCGAAATGCAGCCCGGTGGTCGGCTCGTCGAGAATGTAGAGCGTGCGCCCGGTCGAACGCCGCGACAATTCCTTGGCCAGCTTGACGCGCTGGGCCTCGCCGCCCGACAGCGTCGTCGCCTGCTGGCCGAGATGGATGTAGCCGAGGCCGACGCGCTTCAACGTCTCCATCTTGTCGCGGATCGCCGGCACCGCCTTGAAGAAGTCGGCCGCTTCCTCGACGGTCATGTCGAGGACGTCGGCGATGCTCTTGCCGCGGTAGGTGATCTCGAGCGTTTCGCGATTGTAACGCTTGCCCTTGCACGAGTCGCACTGGACGTAGACGTCGGGCAGGAAGTGCATCTCGATCTTGATGACGCCGTCGCCCTGGCAGGCCTCGCAGCGGCCGCCCTTGACGTTGAACGAGAAGCGCCCCGCCTTGTAGCCGCGCGCCTGCGCCTCGGGCAGGGCGGTGAACCAGTCGCGAATCGGCGTGAAGGCGCCGGTGTAGGTGGCGGGATTCGAACGCGGGGTGCGGCCGATCGGCGACTGGTCGATGTCGACGATCTTGTCGATGTTCTCGACGCCGTCGATGCGATCGTGCTCGGCCGGGACGTCGCGGGCGCCGTTGAGCCGGCGGGCGAGGGCCTTGTAGAGGGTCTCGATCACCAGCGTCGACTTGCCGCCGCCCGAGACGCCGGTGACGCAGGTGAAGGTGCCCAGCGGCAGCGACGCCGTGAGGTCGTGCAGGTTGTTGGCGCGCGCGCCGACCACGGTGATCGCGCGGCCGTTGCCGGGCCGGCGCGCCGGCGGCACGGCGATCTGCTTGAGCCCGGTCAGGTACTGCCCGGTCAGGCTTTCCGGGTTCTGCATCACCTTGTCGGGCGTCCCCTCGGCGACGACCTCGCCGCCATGGATGCCGGCACCGGGCCCCATGTCGATCAGGTAGTCGGCGGCGCGGATGGCGTCCTCGTCGTGCTCGACGACGATCACCGTGTTGCCGAGATCGCGCAGGCGCTTGAGCGTCGCCAACAGCCGGTCGTTGTCGCGCTGGTGCAGGCCGATCGACGGCTCGTCGAGCACGTAGAGCACCCCGGTCAGCCCCGAGCCGATCTGCGAGGCCAGGCGGATGCGCTGGCTCTCGCCGCCCGACAGCGTGCCGGAGCCGCGCGACAGGGTCAGGTAGTCGAGGCCGACGTCGTTGAGGAAGCCCAGGCGCTCGTTGATCTCGCGCAGGATGCGCCGGGCGATCTCCTGGTCCTTGGGCTTGAGATGCCCGGACAGCTCGCCGAACCAGCGCCCGGCCTCGGCGATGCTCATCTCGGAGACCTGGCCGACATGCAGGCCGCGAATCTTGACCGCCAGCGCCTCGGGCTTGAGCCGGTAGCCGGCGCAGGCCTCGCACGGCGCGCTGACCTGGAAGCGCGACAGCTCCTCGCGGATCCACGACGACTCCGTCTCGCGGAAGCGGCGCGCCAGATTGGGGATCACGCCTTCGAACGGCTTCGAGGTCTGGAAGCTGCGCACGCCGTCCTCGAAGCGCAGCGGCACGACTTCCGTTCCGGAGCCGAAAAGAATCACCTGGCGCGCGTCTTCGGGCAGCGCCGACCACGGCGCGGTCATCGAAAAGCCGAAATGCGCCGCCAGGCTGACCAAGGCCTGCTGGTAGTAATGGGCGGTCGGGCTCGCCCACGGCTGGATGGCGCCGTCGGCCAGGCTGCAATCGCCGTCCGGGACCACCAGGGCGGGATCGAACTCCAGCGTCACGCCGAGTCCGTCGCAGCTCGGGCAGGCGCCGAACGGGTTGTTGAACGAGAACAGCCGCGGCTCGATCTCGGAGATGGTGAAGCCGGAGACCGGGCAGGCGAATTTGGCCGAGAAGGTGGTGGTCGCGCCGGAATCGGCGTTCTCGGCCAGCAGCAGCCCGTCCGACAATCCCAGCGCCGTCTCGATCGAATCGGCCAGCCGGTTGCCGAGGCCGGGTTTGACGACGATGCGGTCGACGACGACTTCGATGTCGTGCTTGACCTTCTTGTTGAGCGCCGGCACCTCGTCGATCAGGTGGACGGCGCCGTCGACCTTGACCCGCTGGAAGCCCTTCTTCTGCAGGTCCTGCAGTTCCTTGCGGTATTCGCCCTTGCGGCCGCGGACCACCGGCGCCAGCAGCAGCAGCCGCGTGCCCTCGGGCATCTCCAGGATGCGGTCGACCATTTGCGAGACGGTCTGGCTCTCGATCGGCAGCCCGGTCGCCGGCGAGTGCGGCACGCCGACGCGGGCGAACAGCAGGCGCAGGTAGTCGTAGATCTCGGTCACGGTGCCGACCGTCGAGCGCGGATTGCGCGAGGTCGTCTTCTGCTCGATCGAGATCGCCGGCGACAGGCCCTCGATCAGGTCGACGTCGGGCTTCTGCATCAGCTCCAGGAACTGGCGCGCATAGGCCGACAGCGACTCGACGTAGCGGCGCTGGCCCTCGGCGTAGATGGTGTCGAAGGCCAGCGACGACTTGCCCGAGCCCGACAGGCCGGTGATCACCACCAGCCTGTCGCGGGGGATGTCGACGTCGACGTTCTTCAGGTTGTGCTCGCGCGCGCCACGCACGCGGATCTGGGAGCTCATCTGCGCTACGACTTTGGTCAAGGGGCGCCCTATCGATACCCGGTTTTCCGGAAGGATTGAAGGCTTGCAGGAAGCACGCTGGTCGGCAGCCCGGAATTGCGCGACCATCGCTCTCGCGGCAGGCGGGGAAGATGGTGTGTCCCCGGCCGCAGGTCAATCATCCGTCACGGCGCCGCCATGAAGCCGGGAAAGGTCATCGCAGCAGCCCTCGTCCTCGCCGCCCTTGCCGGCGGCGCCTGGCTGGCGCTACGGCCGCCGGCCGTCGAGCTGGTCAGTCCCGAGCGCGGCCCGGCCGTGGTCGCGGTCTATGCGACCGGCACCGTCGAGCCGGCGGTCGCGGCGAGCATCGCCCCTCAGGCGACCGGGCGCATCGCGGCGCTGCTGGCCGAGGAGGGCCAGTCCGTCGAGGCCGGGCAGGTGCTGGCGCGGCTCGAAGACCGCCAGGTGCGGGCGCGGCTGCAGGAGCTCGAGGCGCGAGCCCGCTTCGCCGCCGCCGAGGCCCGCCGCGTCGAGGACCTTCACGACCGGGGCCACGCCAGCGCCCATGCACGCGACCTGGCGGTCAGCGAGGCCGAGGCCGCGCGTGCCGCCGCCGCCGCCGCCGCCCAGCAGATCGCCGATCTGGCGCTGGTTTCGCCGATCGCCGGCACCGTGCTGCGCCGCGACGGCGACGTCGGCGAGGTGGTGAGCGCCGGCACGCCGGTGTTCCGGATCGGGCAACTGGACACGCTGCGGGTCGAGGCCAGGGTCGACGAGGAGGACATTCCCCTGGTCGCGGTCGGCCAGAAGGCGCTGGTGGCCACCGACGCCTTTCCCGAGCGGGTGTTCACCGGCCGTGTCGACGAGGTGACGCCGCGCGGCGATCCGGTGGCGCGAAGCTTCCGGGTGCGGATCGGCTTGCCCTCCGACGTGCCGCTCTATCCCGGCATGACCGCCGAGGTCAACATCATCGCCGCCGAGCGCGCCGACGCCCTGCTGCTGCCGGCCGGGGCGGTCCGCGACGGCGCCGTGTGGGTGGTCGAGGACGGCCGCGCGCGGCGGATTCCGGTCCGGATCGGGGTGGTCGGCGACGGCCGGGTGGAGATCCGCGGCGGCCTGTCGGGCGAGACGCCGGTGATCGCCGATCCGCCGGCGGGGCTGGTCGACGGCGCCCGGGTGAGGGAGTAGGCGATGGCCATCGCGTTCGACATCGCGTGGGCCCATCTGCGCCACCGCAGCCGCCAGAGCCTCGTCTCGGTGATCGGCGTCGCCGTCGGGGTCGGCTTCTTCGTCGCCGCGTCGTCGCTGTTGCGCGGCTCGGAGCTCGACTTCCTCGCCCGCATGGTCGACGCCTTTCCCCACGTCACCGTCACCGACGAGCGCATCGACCCGCCGACGCAGCCGGCCGTCGCGCTCTACGATGGCGCCGTGGCGCTGCACGGGCTGCAGCCGCGCGACGATGTCCGCGGCATCCGCAATTACCGGCGGGTCCTGGCCGAAATCGAGCGGATCGACGAGGTCGTCACCGCGCCCTCGCTGGCCGGCCAGGCCATCCTGCGCTACGGCGCCCGCGATCGCGGCGCCGCGCTGACCGGCATCGTGCCGGCGCGCGAGCGGCAGGTTCGCGGCATCGAGGAGGACCTGATCGGCGGCGCCCTGGGTGACCTCGACACCACCGAAGCCGGCATCATCGTCGGCCATCTGCTGGCCAGCCGGCTGGGCGTGGAGGTCGGCGACCTGGTCGCGGTGATCCCGTCCTCCGGCATGATCCGGCTGATGAAGGTGGTCGCCCTGCTGCGAACCGGCGTGACGAGCGCCGACGAGACCGCCGCCTACGTGTCGCTGACCGACGCCCAGGTGCTGCTCGATCGGCCCTACGCGGCCAACCGGATCGGGGTGCGCATCGCCGAGCCGGCCGCCGCCGAGGCGGTGGCGCGGCAGATCGAGCAACGCACCGGGCTGCGTGCGGAATCCTGGCAGGAGGCCAATGCCGACGTGCTGTCGCTGCTCACGGTCCGCAACGTGATCTTCTACACCATCGTCGGGGCAATCCTGGTGGTGGCCAGCTTCGGCATCTTCAACGTCGTCTCGACGGTCGTCCTGGAGAAGAGTCGCGACATCGCGATTCTCAAGTCGATGGGCTTTCCCGAGACCGACATCCGCCGGATCTTCGTCCTGGAAGGCCTGACGGTCGGCGCGGTCGGCACGCTCGTCGGCTGGAGCCTGGGCTGGACCCTGCTGGCGGCGCTGGGCTCGATCGAGCTGCAGCTCGGCAGCATGATCCAGACCGAGCGGCTGCCGCTGGACGACAGTCCCATCCACTATGCGGTCAGCGGCGTCTTCGCCGTCGCCTCGGCGACGCTCGCCGCATGGCTGCCGGCGCGCAAGGCGGCGCGGCTGCACCCGGTCGACATCCTGCGGGGGGCGGCATGACGGCGCTGATCGAGGCGCGCCGGCTGACGCGCGTCCTGCCGGGCCCGGTGCCGGTTCGACTGGTCGCCGATATCGATCTCGCGGTGATGCCGGGGGAGTTCGTGGCCATAACCGGTCCGTCGGGCTCGGGCAAGTCGTCGCTGCTCTATTTGCTCGGGCTGCTCGACGCGCCGACCTCCGGGACGGTGCTGCTGGCCGGGCGCGACACCGCGGCGATGTCGGGCGAGGCGCTGGCGCGGCTGCGGCTGGAGAGCATCGGCTTCGTGTTCCAGTTCCATTTCCTGCTGCCGGAGTTCTCGGCGGTGGACAACGTGCTGCTGCCGATGCGGCGCCTCGCCCGGCTGCGGCCGCGGGCGATGCGCGAGCGGGCGCTGGCGCTGCTCGACGGGCTCGGACTCGCCGAACACGCCGGCAAGCGCCCCGACCAGCTCTCCGGCGGCCAGCGCCAGCGGGTGGCGGTGGCGCGCGCGCTGGCCAACGATCCGCGCCTCGTCCTCGCCGACGAGCCCACCGGCAGCCTCGACACCCGCAGCAGCGCCGCCGTGATCGGCGTGCTGGAAAACCTCGCCCGCGGGCAGGGCAGGGCGGTGGTCACCGTCACCCACAGCCCCGAGCTCGCGGCCCGCGCCGACCGCCGCGTGCCGATCGTCGATGGCCGCATTCGCGAGGAACACGGCGCCCCTTCGGCTGTAACCCAAAGAGGGACAGCACAGGAGACGACGATGGCCGAGAAGCAACGGCGCGAGGCGATGAATCCCGGCGACGAGGCGCCGCCCGGCGCCGCCGGCACCGGCGAGAACATCTGCCGCAACTGCGGCGGCAGCGGCCGCATCGACGGCCGGCCGTGCGAGGAATGCGGCGGCAGCGGCAAGGTTGTCGAGGGAATCGGCGGGGCCTGAGCTTCCGCGAAGGCGCTAGACCGCGGTGATCGCCAGGTCGGTCTTGGCCTCGACGGCGAGGTCGAGCAGGCGCACCAGGACGTCGGGATCCTGCGCGCCGGCCACCGCGTAGCAGCCGTCGAAGATGTAGCAGGGCACGCCGTTGACGCCCAGCCTGTGGGCGCGGGCGTTCTCGGCCTGGATGGCGCCGAGCGCCGGCCAGGTTTCGAGCGCGGCGGCGAGCTCGTCGGCGGGCAGGCCGAGCTCGCCGCCCAGGCGCATCAGCTCGCCGACCGCGCCGATGTCGCGGCCTTCGGCGAAATAGGCGTGGAAGACCGCCTCGGCCGCCATCCACTGCAGGCCGCGGCTGGCGGCGCAGGCGATCAGGCGGTGCGAGCGGATCGTGTTCGGCGTGCGCGCGATGGCGGCGAAGTCGAAGTCGATGCCCTCGGCGGCGCCGGCGGCGGCGACGGCCGCCAGCATGCGTTCGACGCGCGGACGGCTGCCGAACTTGCGCTCGAGGTAGAGCGACCGGTCCTGGCCGCCCGGCGGCATGTCGGGATTGAGCAGGAAGGGTCGCATGACGAGTTGCGGCACCACCTGCGGACGCTGCCGCAGGGCGGTTTCCAGCCGGCGCTTGCCGACGTAGCACCACGGACAGATCGTATCGAAGATGACTTCGATGCGGATCGTCGGCATCAGGCTCACTCCACCTTGGCGCGCGCCTTGGCGATCAGCGTCTCGGCGGTGTCGCCGGCGGCGACCGCGGCCGAACCGCTCTCGACCCAGACCTTGACCACCTGGTAGACGTCCTTGACCGCGAAGTCGGTGTAGGAGACGACGCCGGCGATGCGGTGCATCACCACCTCGGCTTCCTCGATCGGCGTGTCCGGCAGCACGACGCAGAACTGCGTGCCCTCGTAGCGGGCGGTCAGGTCCTCGCCGCGCAGCAGGCCGCCGATCCATTGCGAGAGCTGCAGCAGCAGGTGGTCGGCGGCTTCGTCGCCGAAGTTGGCGCGCACGCTGTCGACCTGCGGAACGTGGAACATCAGCAGCGACAGGTGCCGCCGCTCGCTCTGCGCCAGCGCGACGCGGCTGCGCAGGTAGTGAACCAGGAATTCGCGGTTGTAGGCGCCGGTCAGCGGATCCTTGGTGCTCGGCCCCAGGGTCTCCATCAGCGCGCGGCGGATGCTCCAGCGCAACTGCTGGCGATGGACCAGCGACAGCATCGCGCAGCGCAGCAGCGCCGGGTCGACCGGGCTGCGCAGCACGCGACTGGCGCCGCGCCGGTAGGCTTCGCCGATCTCGAGGCCGACCTTGCCGGAATCGACCAGCAGCACCGGCAGGTTGAACAGGCGCGGGTTGTTGCGGACCTGGCCGCAGAAGGCGAGCAGTTCGTCGACCCGTTCGCCGGTCACCGCGACGGCGGCGTCGAAGTTCTTCTCGGTCAGCAGGTCCTCGGCCTCGTAGAGGCTGTCGGTGGCGGTGAAGCTCGCGACCCCGCCGAGCAGGCCGCGCAGTTCCTCGGCCTCGCGGCCGATCAGCAGGACCTGCGGCGCGGCGCCGTCGCCGTCGGGCGCGACCGCGCTGCGGGCGCGGATGCCGAAGTCGCGGGCGACGACGGCGCGCTGGCGCAGTTCGGCGTGCATGGTCGAGATGCGCAGCAGCGGCCGGACGCGGGGCAGCATCGCCACCATGTCGAAGCTGTCGTTGAGGACGTCGTCGGCCCCGGCCTGGTAGGCGCGCACCACCGCCTCGCTGGGGCAGCCGTCGCCGACCATCACCACCGGGATGTTGACGCAGGCCTCGTCCTTCTTGATCGCCTCGACGAGGGCCAGCGGCTCCATGTCCGCCAGCGTCGGGCCGACCAGCAGGATGTCGGGATGCTCGCGGCGGGCCGCGGCGATCGCTTCCGCTCCCTGGGCGACGCGGCGGCCCGAATAGCCGCTGCGGTCCAGCCGTTCAAGAAGTCCGCCGCCGAGGTCGGCGGCATCGGTCGCAATCAGCACGCTTGCCAGATGGGTCATCCCCTGGATTCCTTGGTGTTCCCCGGATCGCGTCGAAGCATAATACGCTTCGCCCAAGGGTGATAGAGGATGATTCTTCGTGGCCGCCAATAGACGTGAAGTGATGGCCGTCGTGGTCTGCGGCGCACTGGTCCTGACGCTGAGCATGGGCGTGCGCCAGAGCTTCGGATTGTTTCTGGAGCCGATGACCCACGCCCTCGCGCTGACCCCGACGACCTTCGCGCTGGCGATCGCGGTGCAGAACCTGCTGTGGGGGCTGGCGCAGCCGGGCTTCGGGGCGCTCGCCGACCGCTACGGCACCCGGCGGGTGCTGGTGCTCGGCGCCGGGCTCTACGTCGCCGGCCTGCTGGTGATGGCGTTCGGCGCAACGGCGGCCAGCCTGCACGCCGGCGCCGGCCTTCTGGTCGGCCTCGGCGTCAGCGGCACCAGCTTCGCCGTGGTGCTCGGCGCCGTCGGCCGCGCGGTGCCGCCCGAGAGGCGCTCCTCGGCGCTGGGGCTGGTCAGCGCCGGCGGCTCGCTGGGCCAGTTCCTGGTCGTGCCGGTGGGGCAGGCGGCCATCGCCGGCCTCGGCTGGGCGGGGGCGCTGCTGGTGCTGGCCGTCGTGGCGGCGGCGATGGCGCCGCTGGCCTGGGGCGTGCGGGCGCCGGCGCACGAGATCGCCGCCGGGCCGAGTCAGAGCCTGGGCCAGGCGGTCGGCGAGGCGATGGCGCACAAAGGCTTTCGGCTGCTGACGCTGGGCTTCTTCGTCTGCGGCTTCCACGTCGCCTTCATCGCCACCCACCTGCCGATGTTCGCCGCGAGCTGCGGGTTGTCGCCGATGGTCGGCGCCACGGCGCTCAGCCTGATCGGTCTGTTCAACATCCTCGGCACCTGGGGCGCCGGCGTGCTCGGCGGCCGCTACCGCAAGAAGAACCTGCTGGCCGCGATATATTTCCTGCGCGGCGTGGCGATCCTGATCTTCATGGCGGTGCCGACCACGCCGACCGCGCTGCTGATCTTCGCCGGCGTCATGGGCGCGCTGTGGCTGGGCACGGTGCCGCTGACCAGCGGGCTGGTCGGCCAGATCTTCGGGCCGCGCTACGTCGCCACCCTGTTCGGCCTCGTCTTCCTCGGCCATCAGGTGGGCGCGTTCTTCGGCGCCTGGCTCGGCGGCCTCGCCTACGAGCGCTTCGGCGACTACGACGCCATGTGGCTGGCCTCGCTGGTGCTGGCGTTCGCCGCCGCCGCCATTCACTGGCTGGTCGCCGACAAGCCGGCCGAGAGGCTGCTGCCGCAGCAGGCAGCAGGTTGACGACTGAACCGTTCAGTTTAACTATAGCCCGGTTGCGGCCCGCTCACACCGAGGTTGAAGTAGATGCGCAAGACCCTTGTTTGGCTTTCCGTGCTGGTGGTGCTGGGCGCCGCCGGCTACGGCGCCTGGACCATGCGGGCCGAGCTGCCGGCGCTGCTGGCGCTGGCCACCGGCGACGGGCCGGCGCAGCAGGCCGGACCGCAGCCCGGCAAGGACTTCCCGGTGCCGGTCGAGGCGGTGGCGGTGCAGGTCGGTCCGATCACCCGCGAGATCGCCGCGGTGGGTAGCCTGCGCTCGGACGAATCGGTGATGATCCGGCCCGAGATCGCCGGCCGCGTCGCCGAGATCCGTTTCGAGGAAGGCCAGCGCGTGGCGAAGGGCGACGTGCTGCTGACGCTCGACGACAGCACCTGGCGCGCGCAACTCGAGCAGGCGCGGGCCAATCTGGCGCTGAGCGAGGCCAACGACGAGCGCGCGCGCAAGCTGTTCAGCCAGGGCGCCGGCACCGAGCGCGCCCGCGACGAAGCGGCGGCGGGGCTGCGCGTCGATCGCGCCGCCATCGAGCTGGCCGAGGCGCAGCTCCGGAAGACCCGCGTGCTGGCGCCGTTCGACGGCATCGTCGGCCTGCGCAAGGTCAGCGTCGGCGCCTATGTCACCGCCGGCCAGGACATCGTCAATCTCGAGAAGATCGATCCGGTAAAGGCCGACTTTCGCGTGCCCGAGGTCTATTTGTCGGCGGTGCGCGTCGGCCAGACCCTGGAAATCACCGCCGACGCCTTCCCCGGCACCGGCTTCGCCGGCGTGGTCTACGCCATCGACCCGCAGATCGACGTCAACGGCCGCGCCGTCGTGGTCCGCGCCCGGGTGCCCAATCCCAGCCTGACCCTGCGCCCCGGCCTGTTCGTGCGGGTGGCGCTGATCCTCGACGAGGTCCAGAACGCGATCATGGTGCCCGAGGAGGCCATCGTGCCGCGCGGCGGCGAGAGCATGGTCTACCGCGTGGTCGGCGACGGCTTCGAGGCGGTGCCGGTGCGCCTGGGCATCCGCCGTGGCGGCATGGTCGAGGTGGTGGAGGGGCTGACCCCGCAGGACACGGTCATCACCGCCGGCCACATGAAGCTGCGCCCCGGCGCCAAGGTCGTGATCACCCAGGCCGGCGGGTCGCCGGCCGGCGCCAAGCACGGGGCCTGATTCGCATGACCCTTCCCGGACTGTGCATCCGCCGGCCGGTCTTCGCGACGGTGATGAGCCTGCTGGTGGTGCTGGTCGGCATCATCGCCTACGACCGGCTGGCGGTGCGCGAATACCCCAACATCGACGAGCCGGTGGTGACGGTCGAGACCGATTATCCCGGCGCCAGCGCCGAGGTCGTCGAGAGCCAGATCTCGAACGTGCTCGAGGACTCGCTGGCCGGCATCGAGGGCATCGACGTGCTGTCGTCGATCAGCCGCGCCGAAAAGAGTCAGATATCGATCACCTTCCGCGTCGACCGCGATCCCGACTCTGCCGCCAACGACGTGCGCGACCGGGTCTCGCGGGTGCGCCAGCGGCTGCCCGCCGACGTCGAGGAGCCGGTGATCGCCAAGGTCGAGGCCGACGCCCAGCCGATCATCTACCTGGCCTTCTCCAGCGACCGCCATTCGCCGCTGCAGGTCACCGACATCGCCGACCGCTTCGTCAAGAACAAGCTGCAGAACCTCGACGGCGTCGCCGACGTGCGCATTTTCGGCGAGCGCCGCTACGCGATGCGCATCTGGCTCGACCGGGCTCGGCTGGCGGCGTTCCAGCTCACCCCCCAGGACGTCGAGACGGCGCTGCGCCGCCAGAACGTCGAGATCCCGGCCGGCCGCATCGAGAGCGCCGAGCGCGAGTTCGGGGTGCTGTCCGAGACCGACCTGCGCACCCCGGCGCAGTTCGAGCAGGTGATCCTGAAGGACGCCGACGGCTACATGGTGCGCCTCGGCGACGTCGCGCGCATCGAACTCGGCGCCCAGGACGAGCGGCGGGTGGTCCGGTTCAAGGGCAATCCGGCGGTCGCTTTGGGCATCGTCAAACAGTCCACGGCCAACCCGCTCGACGTCTCGACCGCGGTGCGCGAGGCGCTGCCGGGGATCATCGCCAGCCTGCCCGAGGGCATGACCGTCGACGTCGGCCACGACACCTCGATCTTCATCGAGCGCTCGATCGAAGCGGTGTTCATGACCATCGCCGAGGCGGTGGTGCTGGTCATGCTGGTGATCTTCTTCTTCCTGCGCAGCTTGCGGGCCAGCCTGATTCCTCTGGTCACCATCCCGGTCTCGCTGATCGGCACCTTCGCGCTGATGTACTTCCTGGGCTTCAGCATCAACACGCTGACCCTGCTGGCGATGGTGCTGGCGATCGGCCTGGTGGTCGACGACGCCATCGTCATGCTGGAGAACATCTTCCGCCACGTCGAGGCCGGCGAGCCGCCGTTCCAGGCGGCGCTGAAGGGCTCGAAGGAGATCGCCTTCGCGGTGCTGGCGATGACCGTGACCCTGGCCGCCGTCTACGTGCCGATCGGCTTCATGGAGGGCCGCACCGGCAAGCTGTTCGTCGAATTCGCCTGGACGCTGGCCTGCGCCGTGCTGGTCTCGGGCTTCGTCGCGCTGACCCTGACGCCGATGATGTGCTCGCGCATGCTGCGCCACGAGACCAGGCATTCCTGGCTCTACAACGTCGTCGAACGCGGGCTCGACGGCCTGACGCGCGGCTACCGCGCCAGCCTGCGCGGCACCCTGCGGGTGCGCTGGCTGGTGGTTCTGGCGGTGGCGCTGGTCGGCGGCTGGGCCTGGCTGCTCGGCGCCAGCCTGAAATCGGAACTGGCGCCGACCGAGGACCGCGGCACGGTGGTGGCCATCGGCATCGGCCCCGAGGGCGCCACGATCGGCTACACCGACCGCTACTCCAAGGTCATCGAGGGCTTCTTCGCCGAGCATCCGCAGGTCGAGCGCTATTTCGTGATCTCGGGCGTGCCGACGGTCAACAGGATGCTGGGCTTCGTGAAGCTCCACGACTGGGAGAAGCGCGACGTCCCGCAGCAGCAGGTGGCGCAGGAGCTGTCGCAGAAGATGTTCGGGGTGCCGGGGCTGCTGGCCTTCGGCGTCAACCCGTCGTCGCTGGGCCAGCGCGCCAGTTCGAAGCAGTTCAACATGGTGGTCCAGACCTCGGGCGATTACGCCGAGTTGCAGCGCATCGCCGACGCCCTGCTCGAGGAGGCGATGCGCTATCCCGGCCTGCAGGCGCCGGATTCGGACCTCAAGCTCAACAAGCCGCAGCTCCGCGTCGACGTCGACCGCGAGAAGACCATCGACGTCGGCAGCTCGGTCGACGTCGTCGGCCGCACGCTGGAGACGATGCTGGGCGGCCGTCAGGTCACCCGCTTCAAGCAGGGCGGCGAGCAGTACGACGTCGTGGTCAAGGTCGAGGACGCCGACCGGCGCAATCCCGACGACCTGTCGACGATCTACGTGCGCGGCGGCGACGGGCGGATGATCCAGCTCTCGAACCTGGTGCGGGTGACCGAGACGGTGGCGCCGACCGAACTCAACCACTTCAACCAGCTCCGGGCCGCCAAGATATCGGCCAACATCGCGCCGGGCTACGCGCTCGGCGACGCCGTCGCCCACATGGAGGCGGCGGCCGAGCGCATCCTGCCGCCCAGCGCCCGCATCGACTGGGACGGGCCGTCGCGCGAGTTCAAGTCGTCCAGCGAGGCGCTCTACGTCACCTTCGTGCTGGCGCTGTTCTTCATCTACCTGGTGCTGTCGGCGCAGTTCGAGAGCTTCCGCGACCCGCTGGTGATCATGCTGACCGTGCCGCTGGCGATGGCCGGCGCGCTGGCGGCGCTGAAATGGAGCGGCGGCACGCTGAACGTCTACAGCCAGATCGGCCTGGTGACGCTGATCGGCCTGATCACCAAGCACGGCATCCTGATCGTCGAATTCGCCAACCAGCTCCGCGACCGCGGCATGGACAAGAGGTCGGCGGTGATCGAGGCGGCGGCGCTGCGCCTGCGGCCGATCCTGATGACGACCGGCGCCATGGTGCTGGGCGCCGTGCCGCTGGCCCTGGCCACCGGGGCCGGGGCCGAGAGCCGCCAGCAGATCGGCTGGGTGATCGTCGGCGGCATCGCGCTCGGCACCGTGCTGACCCTGTTCGTGGTACCCACCGCCTACACGCTGCTGGCCCGCCGCCACCGCGAGGCCGAGGAGCATCCGGATACCTGGGCCGACCAGGCGGCCGAGTAGGGCGGGCATCCGGTCGTATACGGCCCCCTGCGCAGCCGCCGCGGCGGCCCCATCTGTGGGGCGACCGCAGCGGTGGGGCCATGCGCAGACTGGCGAGCATCATCCCGAGGAAGATCTGGAAGCTGATCGGCACCCTGGTGTCGCTGGGCATTCTGGTCTTTGCCCTGTGGCTGCTCCGGCAGGCCCTGGGGCAGTATCAACTCGCCGACGTGTTCGCCCGGCTGCGCGAGACGCCGTGGACGGCGGTGGCGCTGTCGCTCGCGGCGTCCTTGGGGAGCTATCTGGCGCTCGGCGGCTTCGACTGGCTGGCGATCCACTACCTGCGGCGGCGCATCTCGGTGCCGCTGACCTTCCTGGCCTCGTTCATCAGCCACGCCATCAGCCACTCGGCCGGCTTCGCCGCCCTGACCGGCGGCGCCATCCGCTACCGCATGTACACGGCCGCCGGACTGACGGCGCTGGAGGTGGCGGCGGTGATCGTGTTCTGCGCCTTCACCTTCGCGGTCGGGGCGGCGACCCTGGCGGCGCTGGCGCTGACCTTGGCGCCGGACAAGTTCGCGGCGCTGTCGGGCATCGCCGCCGGGGCGCTGCAGGCGATCGGGATCGGCACGCTGCTGCTGGTGGCGCTCTACGTCGTCGTCGGCGTATTCCGCACCCGGCCGATCCGCGCCTTCGGCCGCAATTTCACCTTTCCCGGGCCGCGCACCGCGGCGCTGCAGATGCTGGTCGCCGCCACCGACCTGGGCTTCGCGGCGATGACGCTCTACGTCCTGCTGCCCGAAGGCGCGCCGCCGCCCTGGGCCTTCGTCGGCATCTACGTTCTCGCCAATCTCGCCGGGCTGGTGACCCACGTTCCCGGCGGGCTGGGGGTGTTCGAGACCGCCGTCGTCCTGATGACCCCGGAGGTGCCGGCCGACGCCACGCTGGGCGCGCTGGTGCTGTTCCGGGTGACCTACAATCTGGTGCCGCTGGCGCTCGGCGCCGTTTTCATGGCCGCCTACGAGGTCGTCATGGGCGGTCGGCGCCTCGGCCGCGCCGGACGCCAGGCCCGGGTCGGGCTGCGCGAGCTGGAGCCGGCGGCGCTGTCGGTGCTGGTGTTCGCGGCCGGCGCCATGCTGCTGCTGACCGGCGCCACGCCCGACGATCCGCGGCGGCTGGCGATGAGCGCCGCCTCGCTGCCCCTGGCCGTGCCGCAGGGCGCCCACGTCGTGGCGGCCGGCGCCGGGGCGGGTCTGCTGCTGACGGCGCGCGGCATCTCGCGGCGGCTGTCGGGCGCCTATCGGGCGGCGCTGGCGCTGCTGGCGCTCGGCGGCGCGGCGGCGCTGCTGCGCGCCTTCGACTACGAGGAAACCATCGCCGCCGGCGGCCTGATGCTGTTGCTGGTCGCCGGCCGGCGCATTTTCTACCGCCTGCAGCCGATCGCCGCCCTGGGGCCGTCGACGAGTTGGCTCGGTGCCGGCGCGGCGGTGCTGATCGCCGTCGGCTGGCTGACGGTGGTCGCCTTCCATCGCGCCGGCGAGCCGGTGGCGCTGACCGCCTGGACCAGCGTCGCGCTCGACGACGGCGCCGCGCGCGCCTTGCGTGCCGGCTTCGCCGCCGTGGCGGTGTTCGCGGCCGTGCCGGTCGCCATGGCGCTGGCGCGCCGCCCGCCACCGCCACGCCTTCCCGGTCCGGGCGAGCGTGCGCGCGCGGCGGCCATCATCCTGCGGCGGTCGCCGGCCGCCGACGCCAACCGGGCGCTGCTGGGCGATGTCGCGCTGATGTTCGACGCCGCCGGCGGCGCCTTCATCATGTACGTCGTCGCCGACGACCGCTGGGTGGCGCTGGGCGAACCGGTCGGGCCCGAGGCGGCATGGCCGGACCTGGCGTGGAACTTCCGCGAAGCGGCCGAGGCGGCGGGGGCCAAGCCCGTGTTCCTGCGGGTCGCCCACCGGCCGCTGTACCTGGACCTCGGGCTCGGGTTCAGCCGCATCGGCGAGCTCGCCCGTGTCCAGTTGCGCCGGTTCGCGCTTCAGGCGCCGGCCCGTCCGGCGCTGCGGCGCCTGCACGACGACGCCCGCCGCGCCGGCGCCACGTTCGAGATCCTGCCGGCCGGCCAGGCCGGCGAAGCGTTGCGGCGGCTCGGCGAGGCCGATCCCGACCGGCTGGCGCCGTTCCCGACGGCCGTGGCGCGCATCGGGCAGACGGTGGTCGCCGCGGCTCCGGTCTGGGCCGGAGCCCGCGGCAGCGGCCTCGCCCTGGGCGGCGTCCGCCGAAGCGACGACGCGCCCGCGGGCATCGAGGCCTTCCTCACCGCCGAGGTGATGCTGTGGGGCAAGGCCAACCGCTATCGCTGGTTCGAGCTCGGGCTGGCGGCCGGCGACCAGCGTGATCCGCTGCTCCGCTCGCTGGCCGAACTTCTCGCGCGCAGCGACCGCGGCCGCGGGCTCGCCGACCGCCGACGGCTCGAGGATTACGCGCCCGAGTGGCACCCGGTCTACGCGGCCGTGCCGGCCGAGGCCGCCATCCCGGCCCTGGCCGAGGAGATCGCCGGACCCGCCGCCGCCCGCCTGGCTAGCGGGCTGCCGCGCTGAGCCGTTCCTGCCGGGCGCGGATTTCCGGCGGCCACTGCGACTTGATGTAGGACAGCACGGCGTTGATCTCGCGGTCGCCGAGCACGCCCTCGTAGGCCGGCATGTCGGTCTCGTAGCCGGGCGGCGCGATGCCCTCCAGGCCGTACTTGGTGATCCGGAACAGCACGTCGTCGGCATGGTGCCAGGTGTGGCCGCTGGCGTCGTGCGGCGGCGCCGGCAGGCGGCCCTCGGCGTTGCGCTCGCGCCAGTTGGGCTGACCCTCGAGCTCGGCGCCGTGGCACGCGGCGCAATGCTCGGCATAGACCTCCGCCCCCAGCGCCACCAGTTTGGGATCGCCGGCATCGACCGCCACCGTGCTGCCCGGCACCAGCCACGCGACCGCGGCCCCGGCCACGGCGGCGACGGCGATCAGCGACGCGAGGGTGGTAATCGGTTTCATCGGCGGTCCTAACCGTTCGGGAACCCTTGGGGGCGGGCCGGTGTTGACGGGGTATCAGATTGGTACCGACCAGGAGGTTGTCCATGAACTGGGACATGATCGAAGGCAACTGGAAACAGTACAAGGGCATGGCCCGGCAGCGCTGGGGCAAGCTGACCGACGACGACCTGGAACTCGCGAAGGGCAAGCGCGACGAGATGGCCGGGCGCCTTCAGGAACGCTACGGCTACTCCAAGGAGGAGGCTGAGCGCGAACTGGACACCTGGACGCGCAGCATCCACTGACGCCCGGGCGTCGGACGCGCGAAGGGCGGCGGGGCCATCGCCCCGCCGCCCTTTTTGCATCCCGGCCCGATCAGCCGCCGTGGGTGAACACGGTGATCTTGCCGTCGGCGCCGACATCCACGGCGACGACCTCGTCGACGGCGACGTTGTTCTTCTCCAGCGCGTCCTTGACGGCGCTGCTGTCTTCGATCTTGCCGCGCAGTTCCGAGATCTGCGCCTCGTTCTTCGCCGCCGCGCCTTCGACGTCGAAGTCCCCGCCCACGGCCGCGGCCTTGACGATGCGGACGTCCTCGTCGGCGAGGTCGCTCAGCCCGCCCAGCTCGGCGATCTCGGCCGACATGTTGTCGAAGGCCGAGCTCAGGGTGTCGGCCGAGACGTCGGCGCTGACGGCGGCGGTCTGGTCGGCGCCGGCCTCGGCATCGCCGGCCGCGGCCGTCTGGCCGTCGCCGGTGGTCTCGCCCGTGTCGAGGCGGCCTTCCAGGCCGGACGGCAGATCGCCGCCGCGCTTCTCGATGCCGGGGGGCAGGGGCTCCTTGTCGGCGAGGCCGGGCGGGGCGCTCTGGGACGCGCCCTGCGCGACGGCGGTGCCGGCGAGGCCGAGGACGAGGGCGGCGGCGGCGGCGCCGCGCAAAAGCGTGTGCTTCATCGGTCAGTCTCCAAGATGCTTCCAGCACCGGATCGGTGCGTCCCGAATAACTGCCTCGCGGGCCGGGTGGTTCCAGCGCAGCGGGGCACGCGTTCGGGGAGGCGAGCGGCGGCGACCGGCCAAACCGTGCAGCTTACATCAAATTTGCCTGATTTATAAGGTGGACTTTGCGTGCGAATGCGCTTTTAATCACCTCATATTCGTTCGGCGCGTGCCGAAAGTGAATCTGTCCGTTCGGCGTGCGCCAATCGTGCCGGCTCACAATGAGTCAACTCACGTCGTCACTATTCGTTCGACTGGCGGCGAAGCCGTGACTTGGCATGTTCCGTTGTCGCGGCGCGGCCGCGTAGCCGGATACGTGACAGGCCTCGGCACATTGTCGCGGCGTTCGTCGAATTCAGCGGTGTTTCTGTGCGGCTCGAACATGTGCCGCGGGGGGAGGCGCCGCCCAATCAGGAGGAATGACAACCAGTGTCGCGCTCTTACATTTTCTCGTCCGAATCGGTCGGCGCCGGCCATCCCGACAAGGTCGCCGACAACGTCTCCGACGCGGTTCTCGACGCCATCCTGGCGCAGGATCCGAAGGCGCGCGTCGCCTGCGAGACGCTCGTGAACACCGGCCTGTGCGTGCTGTCGGGCGAGATCACCACGACGGCCCAGGTCGACTACAGCGAGGTGGCGCGCGAGACCATCTGCGACATCGGCTACGACGACCCGCGCTTCGGTTTCGACGGTCGCAGCTGCGCCGTTCTGGTCAGCCTGGACAAGCAGTCCCCGGACATCGCCCAGGGCGTCGACGAGGGCGCCGGGCTCGACCTCGACCAGGGCGCCGGCGACCAGGGGCTGATGTTCGGCTACGCCTGCCGCGAGACGCCCGAGCTGATGCCGCTGCCGATCCAGCTCGCCCATCGCCTGACCGCCCGCCAGGCGGCGGTGCGCAAGTCCGGCGAGCTGAAGTGGCTGCGTCCGGACGTCAAGTCGCAGGTCTCGGTGCGCTACGTCGACGACCGCCCGGCGGCGATCGACGCGGTGGTGCTGTCGACCCAGCACGACCCCGAGGTCTCGTACGAGCAGCTCAAGGAAGCGGTGATCGAGACGATCATCAAGCCGGAGCTGCCGGCCGACATCGACACCAGCACGGTCGAGTTCCTGGTCAACCCGACCGGCCGGTTCGTGATCGGCGGTCCGGTCGGCGACTGCGGCCTGACCGGGCGCAAGATCATCGTCGACACCTACGGCGGCATGGGCCGCCACGGCGGCGGCGCCTTCTCGGGCAAGGATCCGTCGAAGGTCGACCGTTCGGCCGCCTATGCCGCGCGCTACGTCGCCAAGAACGTCGTCGCCGCCGGGCTGGCCGACATCTGCGAGGTCCAGATCGCCTACGCGATCGGCGTCGCCAAGCCGGTGTCGATCCACGTCAGCACCTTCGGCACGGCCAAGGTCGCGGAGACCCGGATCGAGGAACTGATCCGGCGCCATTTCGACCTGCGCCCGAAGGGCATCGTGCAGATGCTGGACCTGCTGCGCCCGATCTACCGCAAGACCGCGGCCAACGGCCACTTCGGCCGCACCGAGCCGGAATTCACCTGGGAGCGCACCGACAAAGCCGCCGCCCTTGCCGCAGACTGCGACATGGCGGTCGCGTGACGGTAGCGCTCGACACCCGAAGAGGGGGAAAAATGACGATCGCCGACGATACCGAAGTCCTCAACCCGGAACTGGTGCTGACCGAGCAGCAGTACGGCGAGGATCCGCTGGCGGTGCGCGAGACCGACCAGTACCGCGCCGAATACGTCATGAGCTTCGTCGAGAAGTGGGACCAGCTCATCGACTGGGATGCGCGCGCCGAAGGCGAGGGCGACTTCTTCATCGACCTGCTGCGCTCGCGCGGCAAGAAGAGCGTCCTCGACGTCGCCACGGGCACCGGGTTCCACTCGGTGCGCCTGCTTCAGGCCGGCTTCGACGTCACCAGCGTCGACGGCAACGCCGCGATGCTGGCCAAGGCGTTCGAAAACGGTACCGCCCGCAACCTGATCCTCAAGACGCTGCACACCGACTGGCGTTGGCTGACCAAGTCGGTGCACGGCAAGTACGACGCCATCATCTGCCTCGGCAACTCGTTCACCCACCTGTTCGAGGAATCCGACCGTCGGCGCGTGCTGGCCGAGTTCTATTCGGCGCTGAAGTCCGACGGCATCCTGATCATCGACCAGCGCAACTACGACAGCATCCTCGACCAGGGCTTCTCGACCAAGCACCGCTACTACTACTGTGGCGACAAGGTGCGGGCCGAGCCCGAGCACGTCGACGAAGGCCTGGCGCGGTTCCGCTACGACTTTCCCGACGGCTCGCATTACCAGCTCAACATGTTCCCGCTGCGCAAGAACTACATGCGGCGGCTGATCACCGAGACCGGTTTCCAGCGGGTCCACACCTACGGGGACTTCCAGGAAACCTATCAGGAGAACGAACCCGACTTCTTCGTCCACGTCGCGGAGAAGACCTACCATGTCTGATGCCGCAGTGATCGCCGACAAGGCCAAGGTCTATTACGACAGCCGCGAGGCCGATCAGTTCTACTTCAATATCTGGGGCGGCGAGGACATCCATGTCGGCATCTACCAGCCGGCGGACGAGCCGATCAAGCCGGCGAGCCGGCGGACGGTGGAGCGGATGGCCGCGGCGGTGGGGGGCTTCGGCCCGTCGACCCGGGTGATCGACTTCGGCGCCGGCTACGGCGGCGCGGCGCGTTATCTGGCCGAGCGGTTCGGCTGCAGCGTCACCTGCCTCAACATCAGCGAGACCCAGAACGAAACCAACCGCCGGCTGACCGCCGAGCAGGGGCTGGCCGACCGGATCACCGTGATCCAAGGCAGCTTCGAGGACGTGCCGGCCCCCGACGCCAGCCACGACGTCGTGTGGTCGCAGGACGCCATCCTGCACAGCGCCGATCGTCGCAAGGTGCTGGCCGAGGCGTTCCGGGTGCTGCGGCCGGGCGGCCATCTGGTCTTCACCGACCCGATGCAGGCCGACGCGTGCCCGCCCGGCGTGCTGCAGCCGGTCTACGACCGCATCCATCTCGACTCGCTGGGCTCGTTCGCCTTCTACCGCCAGGCGGCGAAGGAACTCGGCTTCGTCGAGCGCGGCATCGAGGACCTCAGCCCGCAGCTCCGCAATCACTACTTCCGGGTCGGCGAGGAACTGCGCCGCAACTACGACAACGTCGTGGCGCTGTCGAGCAAGCCGTTCCTCGACCGCATGCTGGTCGGGCTGGAGAACTGGGTCAAGGCGGCCGACACCGGCTATCTGGCCTGGGGCATCCTGCACTTCCAGAAGCCCGAGTAAGGGATCGATTCACCACGACGGCACTCCGCTCTACGTCATGCCCTCGTGCCGTCGTGGTGAACCCTTTTTCATTCCTTCGCAATCTTGAACGGACCGAAGCCCTGGACGACCGGCATCACCTCGAGCCGGTTGATGTTCATGTGCTCGGGCACCGCCGCGGTCCAGAAGATGCACTCGGCGATGTCGTCGGCCGACAGCGGTGTCGTGCCCTGGTAGACCTTTCCGGCCTTGTCGCGGTCCCCCTTGAACCGCACCAGCGAGAACTCGGTCTCGCACAGCCCGGGCTCGATATTGGTCACCCGCACGCGGGTGCCGACCAGGTCGGCGCGCAGGTTCAGCGAGAACTGCTTCACGAACGCCTTGCTGGCGCCGTAGGCGTTGCCGCCGGGATAGGGGTACGAGCCGGCGACCGAACCGATATTGATGACGTGGCCGCGGTCGCGTTCGACCATGCCCGGCAGCAGCGCCCGGGTGCAGTACATCAGGCCCTTGCAGTTGGTGTCGACCATCTGCTCCCAGTCGTCGAGATCGGCCCGGTGCGCCGGCTCCAGCCCCAGGGCCAGTCCGGCGTTGTTGACCAGCAGGTCGACGGCGGCGAATTTCTCGGGCAGCGTCGCGACGGCGGCGAACACCGCGTCGCGGTCGCGCACGTCCAGGGTCACCGGATGCACCGGCACCGGGGCCAGTTCGGCGGCCAGCGCCTCGAGCCGGTCGGCGCGGCGGCCGCAGACCACCAGGCGGGCGCCGGCGGCGGCGAATCGACGGGCGGCGGCGGCGCCGAAACCCGACGTGGCGCCGGTGATGAAAACGGTGCGATCGGTGAAGCTGGTCATCGCGGTTTGCCTCTCCTGCTTGTTTTTCCGTGGTTTACGAGCCCGAGCGCGGCTCCTGCTTGAGGACGATCTTCGGCGCCGGCGCCAGCACGTTGTCGATGGTCCAGATATAGACCAGGTAGCCGGCGTAGTTGCGCACGGTGTTGGCGTTGTGCTCCAGCACCTGGGCATCGGTGACCACCCGCATCTCGCCCTTCATCGACAATCCGAGCGCCATCACCCGCTGGCTGTCGGTGGCCGACAGCGCATTGGCGCGGATGGTGATGGCGCCCTCGCGCGAATGCAGCGACAGGATGTTGTTGTTGCGGCGGATGAAGGTGACCAGGGCGCTGGCGTCGAGGCTGCCCTCGCGCTCGTAGCGCACCTTGAAGCGCCCCGAGCCCTGGTGCTCGATTTCGGTGAACAGCGGGCGCGACGGCGTGCGGCCGGTCCGGTCGTAGGTGGTGTCGCGCTGCAGGTCGCGCATCAGGACGTCGACCTTCTCCCGCATTTCGGCCGGGGTCAGACGGTTGGCCAGCGCGTCCTCGTACAGCGGCGCGTAGACCAGGTTGCCGACATAGGTCATCGCATAATCGCCGTAGCGGTTGATGCGGATCTCGGTGACGAAGTCGTTGGGCAGGTAGCACGAGCTCAGCACCGTGGTCACCACGGCCCATACCGCCGCCACTCGGCCCCAGCGGCGAAGCGCATGATTTTTCAAAGGATTAGACATCGTCCTTCTCGCTTCGCTTCACCGCGTCCCACAGCGCGTCCATCTCGTCGAGCGAGGATTCGGCGGGGCCGCTACCGCGTTCCGCCAGCGCCTGCTCGACGGCGCGGAACCGTCGCTCGAACTTGCGGTTGCCCCGGCGCAACGCGCGCTCGGGATCGATATTGAGCTTGCGGGCGAGGTTGACGCAAGCGAACAGCAGATCGCCGAGTTCGTCCTCGAGCCGCGCGTGATCGCCGCCGCCCTCGATTTCCTGTTTCAGCTCAGTCACTTCCTCGGCGATCTTGTCGAGGACGGGCGTCGGCTCGGGCCAGTCGAAGCCGACCCGCGCGGCGCGTTTCTGCAGCTTCAGGGCGCGGGTGAGGGCGGGCAGGGCGACCGAGACCCCCTCCAGCACCGACTCCTGGCCTTTGGCCTGGCGCTCGCGCTCCTTCTGGGCCTCCCAGGCCCGCGTCTGGGCGGCGGCGTCCTCGATGCGGGCGTCGGCGAACACGTGGGGATGGCGGCGGACCATCTTGTCCGCGATGCCGGCCGCCACGGCGTCGAAGTCGAACACGCCGGTCTCGCGGGCCATCTGGGCGTAGAAGACGACCTGGAACAGCAGGTCGCCCAGCTCGTCCTTCAGGTGGGCCGTGTCGCCGGCCTCGATCGCCTCGACGACCTCGTAGGCCTCCTCGATCGTGTGCGGGGCTATGGTCGCGAAGCTCTGCTCGACGTCCCACGGGCAGCCCGCGACGGGGTCGCGCAGCCGGGCCATGATGTCGAGCAGGCGGCGCATCGGATCGGCATCGGGCATGTCTGATCCTCCTTTCGCCCTGGCTATACCACGGCGCCCGCCGTGGCAAGGGCGGGTTGGCGCATGCCGGGGCATCGGTCGGGACAGGCACGGACTTTGGTCGTGGATCCCGCATTGAGAATTCGCAATTACGCGCCCTCTGATCGGGGGCTAACCTTGGCAGTGTGCGCCGGGGAGGCGGGGGGGAGCGAAATGCTGGAATGGGAACCGCGTCGAAGCGTCGGCGACTGCGCCTTCGACCGCGATCATCGCCAACTGGTGGCGATGACCAATCTGATCGAGGACGCGCTCGCCCTGGGCGACGACCGGCAGGCCGAACTGCTGGCGGCGAAGCTGACCGCCAAGGCCTGCGACCATTGCCGCCGCGGCCACGAGTTCCTGGCCGCGCGCCGCTACCCGGGACTGCCGGAAGTGGCCCGGCGCCACGACCGGGTCAGAGGCGTCGCTGCGGCGATCGGCGCCGCCGCGCACGCCGGAGATCATCAGATGGCGGAACGCCTGGCGCTGCACCTGGGACTGGTCGTCCATGACGCCCTCCAGGCCGACCGGCAGGCGTTCCGGCCCGTAGGGGCGTGCTGAGGGCCGGGGGGCGGCGCCGAGAGAGGGCGTCGGCGCGACACACAAAAGTCGCATAATGCACATTATGCAGATATCCGCACCGCATGTGTCTATGTCCACTATGTCCATTCAGGAACAAAAAAAGAACTTGACCAACTGCGCCGCTTGTTTATCCTCATGCGCGTCCAAACTGATCCATTGTGTAGGCCATGCGCGCCAGCAGATTGCGGATGCCGGACGGTCGAGTTTCCTGGACCGTGCTGGATAACGAGGGCGTCGAGGTACGGCATCTGCGGGATTGGATTGTCCATCTCGAAGCCACAGGGACTTCGCCGAATACCATCCGAGCCTACGTCCGCTATGCCGCTCGCTGGTGTGCATTCCTTCTCGGCAACGGAACGTCGCTGAGCACGCCGACAATCAACGACTGGGATCGCTTCGTTCAATGGTACGCCGCCGGTCTCGATGCCGAGGAATTTCCGGACCCCAAAGTCGCCTTTCTGCCCAGGAAGCGCATTCGGTTATCGCACGACATTCAGAATCAGGCTCATATGGCACTGAAGTCGGTCTATCGGTACCTCACAAGCCGCGACGACTTGGAGATCGCAACGGCCGACAAGAACAAGGCGTATGACGGGCATCGCACGTACAAGGCATTCCTCGACCATATCAATGCTCGGCAGATCGTCCGCAAGAAGGACAAGTACCTTCAGGGCAACATCGGTAAAGCTGCCAAGAGTGCGGCCGAGAAGCGGCTGACCCCTGAGCAGGTTCTGAAGGTCATCGAAGCCTGCCATCTGGCGCGAGACGCCTTTCTGGTTGTCCTTCTCTACAATTCGGGCTTTCGCATTGGGGAGGCTCTCGGCCTACGGCATGTCGATTTCGATCTCGCTGAAGGCGTCATCTGGGTGATGCCGCGAGCGGATAACGAAAACCAGGCCAGGACCAAAGGATCCAAGATCAGAGCGGTCCCCATGCATGACTACGTCATGGGAATGTACGAGGACTTGATGACAAGCGCGGAGTACGCGTCGGCATTCGAGTCCGGAACGGAATACGTCTTCTGCAACGTCGTTAAGGGCCGCATCGGCCGTGCCCTGTCTCTGAACTACGCGAAGAAGCTCCGTGAGCTGCTGATCCAGCGGACGAGGATAGATTTTCACTGGCATCATTTCCGCCACACCCATGTCTCGGAGGCCATCGCGCAGGGCTACAGCCTGCTCGACGTCGCCGAGCGGGTCGGCCATGCAAGCCCTCAGACGACGGCCGAGGTGTACCGGCACCTGTTCTCGTCCGAAATGCGGAAGCTCCATCTGACCGGCCCGGAGCGGGTCCAGCGGCGCCTTGAGAGCATCACCGAGGCTCAATTGATCGGAAGGGATCCGAAGTGGCTGATCTGAACGGATTGCGCCTCGTAGCCGACCAAGATCCACTGGAGCAATATGCCGGGGCTCTGGAGGCGCAGATCGCCTCGCTAAGCCCGGCACTGCTTCAGAGCGATCGTTGGGGGCGCGACCTCATCAGCGATGTGTTCAAGGTCCCGGAGGACCGGCTTGCGCAGATGCGGATGAGCAGATCGGAGGGGCGAGCGGCGGTAATCAGCTTTGAAGCCCTGCCCCGCCTGTTCCAACTGGAGATGAAAGCCTACTTCGGCGTGAACCTGGCCGACCCGCGCTCGTGGGGCAAGGACTGGCTCTACCGAAGGCGGGACGTGCTCCAGTGGTTGTCGGACGACTGGAGGGAAATCACGGGGAAGTTCGGAGCGGCTGCCATGGCTGAATTCCCGCACCCTATGACCACGCCGGAGAACCTGCCCTGGTGCGACCACAGCCGCG
Organism: uncultured Rhodospirillaceae bacterium; assembly: GCA_964545205.1. Classification (GTDB taxonomy): domain Bacteria; phylum Pseudomonadota; class Alphaproteobacteria; order Rhodospirillales; family Magnetospirillaceae; genus CAZJFH01. The sequence continues at coordinate 50,437 of CAZJFH010000019.1, read as the reverse complement.
AGAACAGCGAGCCAGTGATGGCCGCTTTCGCGGGGTGGCACCAACGTGTTCGCCCGGGCCGCAATCCCTTACAGCAGCAGACCTATGCTAAAGGAAAGGAGTTGGTCACAAGGACATATTATTCAGGCAATATAGCCGTCGTCGGCGCCGTTCAGATGTGGCTCATTGTAAATCGTGAGCGCGTGACCAAGCCGCTCGACGACCGCGATGTCATTTTGCTCAGCGATCTCTTTTCTGAGGACGATACTCGGTTCGAGGATGTTCAGCGCACCCGCCACCGCTGGGTCCAGTTCTATCGCTATCCGGAATGGCTTCGCCCCGCTGTGAGGGCATTCGTCCTGGATAAAGTTGCACACAACGAATACGGACCGACCTCGGTTTACACCTTCTCGGTGTCTTGGTTCCGGGATTTCCTGTATGAGCGGTTTGACGAGCCCCGGCCTTCAGACATTACCGTTCCGCTGATTGAAGACGCCTTCCTCGCCTGGGGCAATGAACGGAAGCTGGCGGGCAAGAACTGGTGGACCGATGTGGCTCGCATGATCGAGTTTGCTGGCCGGAAGTGGCCGGACCGCTGGCCCGCCCTCTCCTTCAGCGACCGAGCCACTCGGAAGATCAAGCGGCGCCAAGCTGCTGATTTCGGAGGCCGCCTCCATGCATCGCGCGAGGGAGGAGGCCGGTCAACGCCGAAGGTTGTCGTTGATCGGTTGGCCGCCGTCATCAACGAAGCCCCCTCCCCGATCCCGGCTCTGTTCTGTCTCGGCGTGGCGACGGGTGCGCGTCGTGAGGATCTCCACGCCTTCCTGTTCGATTGCCTCAGGGATGATCCGTCGGATCCAGATTTCATGATCCTGCACTTCTGGCAGAACAAGGTCCGGAAGTGGAATCAGAAGCCCCTTCTTAGGTCGGACCCGGTGCACAAGCAGGTCATCGACGTTGTCGAGGCCCGGCGGGCCGAGATCATCCGGCAGTACGGCGGCCCAACCAAGTACCTCTTCCCCGTATTCTATGGGGGCAAGGAGTCCTTCTTATCTCCGGAATACTCGGCGGACGAGTTGAAGCAGCTTTGCATTCGCCACGACGTCCGGGACGATAAAGGTGAAGTATACAACTTCACCTGGCATCCTCTCCGCCATCACCGGGGAACCGAAATGGCGCTCGCCGGCTACGACACGCTGTCGATCATGTTCGAACTGGGGCACAGCAGCCCTTCGATGGCGATGACGTATATCAATCATCGGCTTGAACTGCGGAAGAAGGCGCTGATCGAAAAAGGTGGTGGACGCTTCGTCGACATCCAAGGAAGGGTCGACGATTCCGTCGGACAGCTTCTCCAGCGCAAGGACGATGCTCGTCGCGCAACCCGGGTGTGTGGCGGCGCCTGTATGATCCCAGAGCAGATCGGCGAATGGTGCGAGCACGCGCATGCCTGCCTCACCTGTAAGCATTTCCGCGCCGACAGCAATGACATCCAGTTCTTCCGCAGCGAAAGACTCGAACTCCTTGGAGTTGTCGAGCAGCAGCAGCAAGACATTGCGAGCTATGGGGACGATGGCAAGAGCCGCCTCGCTGAGATCGCGCAGCGACGCCAAGAACGCAACAAGAAGGCTTTGGCCAACGTCACGAGGATCATCGCGGCACTGGAATCTGACGGTGCGTACACTGGTGCGGCCAGAAACTTCCGCCCTGCTAAGGAGCTGCCACTCGATGGATAAGGTTGAAAGTATCGCCCGCGCTCGTGAGGACCGATCTCGACGTAAGCGGGATGCGGTCGAAGCGGTTATCACCAAGCTCCGCAACACCGGTGAGGAGATCACGATCAAGACTATTGCCGACCGGGCAAAGGTCAGCCGCCAGTACCTCTACAACAACTTCGGGGCCGAGTTGCGGGCCATGCGCGACGAGGCGCGCCATCAGATTGACACCATCGAAGGCGTGCGGGTCCCACGACGGACACCGCAGGAGCACCAGCATGTCGAGGCCCTCCTTCGGCGGAAAATCGAACGGCTCGAAACCGACCTCAAGAAGGCGCGTGAAGAAGCTCGGGGCCTCAGAAGGGAGGTCGAGAACGCGTTAGGCCGCGCCGAGCATTACCGCCAGCTGTATGAAGGCTTGCATGCCGCCAAGGTCGGCACGAAGAGGTGATCATGAGGGCGGTCGTCCCAGAGATCATGGCGCTTCTCGAACCCTATCTCGACGCCCGGCTCGACGAGTTCGAGGCGGCTGGGGGGAAGGCCCCCACCCTACCCGCCACAGCCGACGGCAAGGTGAACGTAATGGCTCTTGTCCGCGAGCTGGGGCTCAAGCCTTCGGATGCGCAGCACTTCCACCGGAAGCGTGAACTGTTCGACGCGGTCAATCTTGTGGCCGAGTCGATGAACCTGGCGCCGATCGGTTCACGCGCCCTCGACGACGAGGCCGCCCAGGCGGTTCGCAGCAAGCTCGCTCGGCTCGGCGGCGCTGAAAAGAAGGCCAGCGAGGATCTCGTCGAGGCGCTGCGCCGCATCGACCTTCTGACCGCTGAGAACGAGCGCCTTCGGCAGAAGGCACTGCGGCTTGAAAGCCAGATCGCGGCCATCTACGAAACCGGCGACCGGCCGTTCCATGATCCGTTCGGCGAGGAACCCGGCTGAATGTCCGCGCGCGCCGTGCAGCGGCTTCAGACGAGCCTCCAGGCATACCTTCTGCAACGGGTCCGCGGCATCGGCCAGGACCGCGCGCAGCGTCTGCTGGCTGCCTTCGGCGACGGGCTAGATACGGCCCTGTCCGACCTCGGCAACGCCGGAACGGTAGCTGCCGTGCTCGCGCCGGGGCGCCCGCTCCTGGCCCGGCGCCTTGCCGCCCTGCTGATAGCGCAGTGGCGGGAGGAACTCGCCCCCGAACACGCGGCCTTGGCATGGTTCGACCGCCAGGGCATCGTCGACCATCCCGGCCTCGCCCGGCGCATCGTGAAGGTGCTGGGCGCCGGGACGCGGCAGACTCTCGAAGCGAATCCATACGTGCTCGCCAAGACGCTGCCATGGCACAGGATGGACCAGATCGGACGACGGGTGCTTGGCGCCAGCCTCGGTCCGGAGGCCATTCAGCGGGCGCCGCAGCGCCTTCTGGGCGCGGTCGACAGCGCCGTCGGGGAGTGGCTTGCCTCCGGGCACACGGCCGTCCCCAAGTTCCGCTTCGAAATGCTGCTGCGGAAGAGGATCGGCGACGACATCCATCTATTGACGCATGCCGAACACCACGGCGAGCGGCACGGCCGGCTGCTCGACGCCGGAGACTTCTGGCGGTTTACCGGCTGCGCCTACCTGGAGCGAGAAGTCTTCGCCCGGCTGGGGGCAATGGCCGACCAGCCGGGCCGCATAATCGTCGGCGACGCAGGCGCCGAAATCGTCGTCGCGGAGGTCGAGAAGCTGTTGCCGCGCCCGCTCTCGGACGAGCAGGCTGCGGCCGTCCGCCACGCGCTGCTCAACCCGTTCGCGGTGATCGCCGGCGGAGCCGGCACCGGGAAGACCGCGACCATGCAGGCCCTGGTGCTCGCCTGGGAGGCGCTAGGCGGAAACGTCCATCTCTGCGCCTTGGCAGGCAAGGCGGCGCTGCGCCTGAGCCAGGCCACGCACCGCCTCGGCAAGACCATCCACCGCACCCTCGCCGAGCTGGCGCAGCGCGCCGAGGCGGATGCAGACGGCCGCCAGCCAAGGGCCGAATGGGCGGCCTTCACCGACGCGACCATGGTGATCGTCGACGAGGCGTCGATGCCCGATCTCGGCCAATGGGCGCGGCTGCTGAAGGCGATGCCGCCCGGCTGCCGCCTGGTAATGGTCGGCGACACCGCGCAGCTGCCACCGATCGGCTTCGGCCTAGTGTTCCACCTGCTGGCCCGGCGCCCGGACACGGCCGTGCTGTCGCGCATCTTCCGCCAGGACTCCGAGAACGGCATCCCGGTTGTGGCGGACGCCATCCGCCACCGCCGACAGCCGGTGCTCGACGCATTCGTCGGCGCCGCCGACGGGGTGTCACATTTCGCCTGCCGGACCGAAGCGCTCGACGAGCATGTCGCCGAAGCCGTGACACAGCTCGGCGGATTCGGCGAGGACGGCCTGGCGCTGCATGTCGTCGCCGCGACCAATCAGCGAGTGGCGGCGTTGAACCGCCGTTTCCATGAGACCCGCCGCGGCGCCAAACCCGAAGTGAAGGGCTACTTGGGCGCTTACTTCTCGGTCGGCGATCCCGTCGTCCACCTGGAGAACGACTACCGGCGCGGCCTCTTCAACGGCTTGCTGGGCACCGTCGTCGCCATCGACGTCTTCCGCCGCACGGTAGAGGTCACCTTCGACGACGAGTTCTACGTCTTCGCTCGCGACGAGCTGATCCGCCTCGATCTCGCCTACGCCCTCACCTGCCACAAGCTCCAGGGCAGCCAAGCGGAGCGCGTTGTCATTGCCATTGAACCGACGCGCCTAATCGAACCTTCCTGGATCTACACCGCCGTTACCCGGGCGGAGCAGCAGGCCGTGCTCGTCGGATCATCCAGTGTCCTTCAGCAGGCCCTCCGGCGCGAGTTCGCGTGGAAAACGCGCTATACCGGTGTTGCGGCCGGCAGAACCATGTAGCCGATCTCCTCGTTTCTCGCCGACCTGGAACAGGCTTGCTGCCCCCTTCGTCTCGATGGAGCATCGCCTCCGCCGCCGTTCCGGACCACGAGGAGCCCTGTATGTGGACCATTCCGACCTACCTTGTGGCCGCGGTCGCGGAAATAGGCGGTTGCTTTGCCTTCTGGGCGTGGCTGCGCCTGGGCAAGTCGCCTTTGTGGCTGGTGCCCGGCATGGCGAGTCTCGCTCTGTTCGCCTGGGCTTTGACTCGCGTCGAAGCCGATTTTGCCGGGCGTGCGTACGCGGCCTACGGCGGCATCTACATCTTGGCGTCCCTCATCTGGATGTGGGCCGTCGAATCCACCCGACCCGACCGGTGGGACACCATCGGCGCGGCTATCTGCGTAATCGGTGCCCTGCTCATCATCTTCGGACCGCGTTCTTCCTGAACCTTGGCGCCGCCCGGGTGCACTGCCTATCGGTGATGATGGTGCTTCGGGGCAGCCAGCCGTGCCGACTGGAGTTGCAGGACGCAGCCCCTGAACTCCTGGGAATCGCGTCCGAAACCGATCCTGTCGCATGTAGCCCGATCCTGTGCGAGCGCTCGTTCCGGGCTGGAGCACGCCGACAGGCTCAGGACGGTACTCAGCAGTCCGGCCGTCAGCACGAGTTTCTTCTTCATGCGAATTCCTTTGGTCAGAGGTTCCTGGCGACTGTTTTGGGTTCGGCGCACGCTTTCAGCGCCTCCAGGGCGGCGGGGGCGTCCACTTTCGCTTCCGCGGCGCGGACCTCGACGGTGAGGTCCTTCACGACGCGGTCCATCACGCCCTCCAAGGCGGCTTGGAACCCTGCCCTGGCCTCTCCCTCGCTGGCGGAAGCGGTTCCTTTCGCTTCCCGGAGGGCGCCGCCGACCGTCGCCTCGGTCTTGGGCAGAAGCACGCCCAAGGCCGCGTCAGCTGCTTTGACGTGTTCGTAGTGGTGCCGCACCAGCCCCTTTCGGAGACAGGCAATCCTGGCCGCTTCGCGCACCATCACCGACTCCCGCGGCTTCATGCCTACGTGGATGGTCACCTTGTTCGGGGCAGGACAGAAACCCGCCTCCTGCTGGATTACGCGGTGCTCAATGGATACCGACCAGGTGACGGTCGGCGGCGCCACATAGAGCGGGTGCTTCTCGAGGGCCTCCGAAAGCAGCTTGTGCTTTTCCGCTATCTCGCTGAGGTCTCCGACTCCGACCACGGCCTTCTTCGTTGTGTCGCCGTAGACCCGGACCACCTCCAGCTTCGATTTCGGCAGGTCCGTGCACGAGCCCGCTTCCGCGGCGATACCCGAGCTGGCCCAGCACAGGGCGCCGAGGGTGGTGCCGATGCGAAGAAGTCCCATTCCGCTACTCCGCCGCCAAGGGTTCATGCTCGGAGAGCCGATCCTCCAGCATCACGCCGGAGAACAGGCGATAGAGGGCCGGCAGCACGAACAGCGTCAGCACGGTCGAGGTGATCAGTCCGCCCACCACCACGGTCGCCAGCGGCTTCTGCACCTCAGAGCCGGTGCCGGTGGCCAGCATCATCGGCACAAAGCCGAGCGAGGCGACCAGCGCCGTCATCACCACCGGCCGCAACCGTGTCAGCGCCCCGACATAGATCGCTTTCCAGCCGTTCATCCCCTGGTCGACCAGTTGCTTGATGTAGGTGATCAGCACCAGCCCGTTCAGGACGGCGATGCCGGACAGGGCGATGAAGCCGACGCCGGCGGTGATCGAGAACGGCATATCGCGCAGCCACAGCGAGAACACGCCGCCCGTCAGCGCCAGCGGCACCCCGCTGAACACGATCAGGGTATCGCGCACCGATCCGAGGGCGGAATAGAGCAGCAGCAGGATCAGCGCGAAGCAGGCAGGCACCACCATGCTCAGGCGATCGCGGGCGGCGAGCAGGTTCTCGAACTGCCCACCCCAGTCGAGCCAATAGCCCGGCGGCAGCGTGACCTCGGCGGCGATTCGCTGCTGGGCCTCGGCGACCAGCGAGCCGATGTCGCGGCCGCGGACATTGGCCTGCACCACCATGCGCCGCTTGCCGTTCTCGCGGCTGATCTGGTTTGGGCCTTCGGTGAAGTTGAAGGTGGCGACCTCCTTGAGGGGAATGGTGACCATCCTGCCCTCAGTGGCTCCGGGCAGCGGCACCGGCAGGTTCTCCAGGGCGGCGATGTTTGATCGCACCTCCTCTGGCAGCCGGACGACGATATCGAACCGGCGGTCGCCCTCGAACAGCAGTCCGGCTTGGCGGCCGCCGATGGCCACCGAGATCACGTCCTGCACGTCGGAGATGCTCAGGCCCCGCCGCGCCGCTTCGGCGCGGTCGATCTCGATGTCGAGGAAGGGCAGCCCGGTGGCCTGCTCGACCTTTACGTCGACGGCGCCGGGGACGCGGCGCAGCACCGCGGCGATCTCCGCCGCCGTCTTCTGCATCGGCCCGAAGTCGTCGCCGTAGACCTTGATCGCCACGTCGCCGCGCACCCCGGCCAGAAGCTCGTTGAAGCGCATCTGAATCGGCTGCGTGAACTCGTAGGCGTTGCCGGGGAGCTTGGATACCGCCGCCTCGATCCGCTCGATCAGCTCCTCCTTCGCAAGCCCCGGATCGGGCCATTCCGAGCGCGGCTTGAAGATGATGAAGGTGTCCGAGACATTGGGCGGCATCGGGTCGGCGGCGGCCTCGGCGGTACCGGTCTTGGAATAGACGAAGGCCACCTCGTCGAACCGGCTCACCGTCTGCTCGACCTTGGTCTGCATCGCCTGCGACTGCGTCAGCGACGTGCTGGGGATGCGCATCGCATGCATGGCGATGTCGCCCTCGTCGAGGCTGGGGATGAACTCCTGGCCGAGGCGCAGGAAGACGAGCAGCGCGACGGCGAACAGGGCCGCGGCACCGACGATCACCGGCACCGGTCGGGCGATGGCGCGCGACAGCAGCGGCGCGTATCCGGCCTTCAGGCCGCGGATGATGCGGTTCTCGCGCTCCTCGACGCGGCCGCGGATCAACAGCGCGATCATCGCCGGAACGAAGGTCAGCGACAGCACGAACGCCGTGGCCAGGGCGATGATCACGGTCATTGCCATCGGCTCGAACATCTTGCCCTCGACACCGGATAGCGTCAGCAGCGGCACGTAAACGAGGATGATGATCGCCTGGCCGTAGACGGAGGGCTGGATCATCTCTTTCGAGGCCGCCGTTACCTCGGTGAGGCGCTCCGGCAGGGTCAGTTCGCGGCCAAGCGCGTGCTGCCGTTCGGCCAGTTTGCGCAGGCAGTTCTCGGCGATGATGACGGCACCGTCGACGATCAGGCCGAAGTCGAGCGCGCCGAGGCTCATCAGGTTGGCGCTGATGCGCCCCTCCAGCATGCCGGTCATGGTGATCAGCATGGTGATCGGGATCACCAGCATGGCGATCACCGCCGCGCGGAAATTGCCGAGGAGCAGGAACAGGACCGCGATGACCAGGACCGCGCCTTCGGTCAGGTTCTTGGCAACGGTCTCGATGGTGGCGTTGACCAGTCCGGTCCGGTTTAGCACCGTCTGCGCCTCGACGCCGGGCGGCAGGCTCCTGCGGATGTCCTCCATCTTGGTGTCGACCGCTGCGGCGACGGTGCGGCTGTTGGCGCCGATCAGCATCACGGCGGTGCCGACCACGACCTCCTCACCGTCCTCGCTGGCGCTGCCCGATCGCAACTCGCGGCCGAAGCCGATCTGGGCGATGTCCTTCAGGTACACCGGCACGCCGCTGCGCGTGGAGACCACTACCGAGCCGAGATCGAGGACACTCTCGATGCGGCCACCGGCACGCACGACGTAGCCCTCGCCGTTGCGCTCGAGGTAGCCGGCGCCGACGCTGGCGTTGTTGCGCTCGAGCGCCGTCAGCACGTCGTCGAAGGTCAGCCCGAGGCCGAGCAACTTCGCCGGGTCGGGCTGGACATGGTACTGCTTCACGTAACCGCCGATAGCGTCGATGGCGGCGACGCCGCGCACCGTCTTGAGCTGCGGCGCGACGATCCAGTCCTGCACGGTGCGGAGATAGGCCGCGCGCTCGGCATCGGTCGCGAGGCGCTGGCCCTCCGGCGTCAGAAAGCCGCCGTCCGCCTGCCAGCCCGGCTCGCGCTCCGCTGCCGTCGTCCGCTCCGCCAGCTCGGCATAGCGCACCGTCCACATGTAGACCTCGCCCAGTCCGGTCGAGATCGAGCCCATCGTGGGGTCTACTCCCGGCGGCAGGTCCTCCTTCGCCTCGGCGATGCGCTCCATCACCTGCTGCCGGGCGAAGTAAATGTCGACCCCGTCGTCGAAGATCGCCGTCACCTGCGAGAAGCCGTTGCGCGACAGCGAACGGGTAGACTTCAGTCCGGGGATGCCGGCCAGCGCCGTCTCGACCGGAAACGTGACCTGCTGCTCCACTTCGAGCGGCGACAGCGCCGGCGCCTCGCTGTTGATCTGGACCTGGTTGTTGGTGATGTCCGGCACGGCATCGATCGGCAGCGCCCGCATCGAATACAGGCCGAAGGCAGCCAGCGCAGCCGTCAGCAAAACGACGAAGACGCGCCGCTGGACGGCGAATGAGAGGACTTTCTCGATCATCTGATGCCGCCCCTCAGTGAACGTGCTCGGCTTCGGACTTGCCGAGTTCAGCCTTCAGCACGAAGGTGTTCGAGACGGCGATGGTTTCGCCGGCGTCCAGGCCGAACACGACCTCGACGGATTCCCCGTCGCCCTTACCCAGCACGATCTCGCGCTTCTCGAAGCCCTCGTCGGTGCGCACGAAGACGACGGACTCGCCCTCGATCGTCTGGACGGCATCGCGCGGAACCTTGACGCCCACCTCCTGCGCCTCGGTGCGGATGCGGGCCGTCACGAAGTCGCCGGGCCGCCACCGCTGCTGGTCGTTGGTCATTTCGGCTATGACCCGGACCGACCGAGTTTCGGCGTCGACGACTGGGCTCACGAAGACCACCCGCGCCTCCACAACGGCCTCGCTCCCGTTCGACACCGCCACCGGTTGGCCCTGGCGCACGAATCGCATGTCCGACGGAGACACGCTCATCTCGACCCACAGCCTGCTGGTGTCGGCGACGACGAGCAGGTCGGAATTGGCCTCGATGAACTCGCCCAGGACAGCCGAGCGGTTGATCACCTTGCCGCCGATCTGCGCCCGCACCTCCTGGATGCGCAGGTCGGCTGGCGACTGGCGGGGCAGCGACTCGATCTCCGGCATCAGCAGCCCCAGCGCCACCAGCTTCTGCCTGGCCAGATCCAGGCGGATCTGCGCTTCCTCGGCGGCGTTCTGCGCGTCGAGAAAGTCCTGCTGGGCCGAGATGCGCTTGTCCCAGAGGCCCTTCTCGCGCTCGAAGGACGTACGCGCCAGCTTGTCGGCGCGAAGGGCTGCCAGGAACTCGCTTTTGGCCTCGGCTATTTCGCGGCTCTCGACGAGCGCCACCACCTCGCCGCGCTCGACGGCGTCGCCGAGCTGCTTCCGGATTTCCTTGAGGGTGCCGGCTACCTTCGAAGCGACATGCGCCAGGCGGTCGGAATCGGCGGCAACGGTACCCGGGACGGCCAGCGACTTCACCAGCTCGCCACCGCCGACCGCGGCCACGGCGATCCCGGCTGCGGCGATCTGCTCCTCGGACAGGTGGACCACGCCTTCCTCGCCCTCGTTCCCCCCATGCTCGTCCGCGTGGCCGTCATGCCCACCTGCCTTGGCATGTCCGTGCCCGTCCGGCTGCTCCGCGGCAGCGGTGCCGAACGATTCTGTGAGGGCGGTGACCTGGGCGACCAAGCCGGGGCTGAAGACGGCGAGCGCGAAGCCTCCCGCCACCGCCAGGGTGAGCAACAGAACCTTGATCATCAATGTCATCTCCCACCGCTCGCCGCGGTCAGGCGGTCGAGCTGGGCGCGCCGGACGTGCACGTCCCGCAGCGCCGTGTTGAGCTGTTCCTGCGCATCGGTCAGCGTGCGCTGGGCATCGAGAACTTCGAGATAGGTGAACCTTCCGGCGCGGTAGCCTTCGCGCGCCGTCGCGAAGGCACGCTGCGCCCCGGGCACGATCGCGCGCCTGAGGGTGTCGGCCTCCTGCCACGCGGCGGCGTAGCCTTCGCGGGCGCGCACCAGATCGGCCCGCAGCGCCAGCCGTGCCGCATCGGTGCGCGCCTGGATCCGCTCGGCCTCCTCGCGGGCACGCAGGACGGCACCCTGGTTCCGGTTGAAAATCGGCAGCGGCACGCTGACGGAGGCGACGAAAGCGGTGTCGTCGGTATCGGAGAACCGCGTCACACCGGCGCCAAGCGTCACGTCGGGAACGGCTTCGGCGCGCAGCGAGTCGATCTCGGCGTGCTTCTGGGCCAGCTTGGCATGCAAGCGGGCCAACTCGCTCCGGGACTCCGCCAGTTCGACCTCGGCCGCGGGCAGGCTTCCGATTTCGTCGAACCAGGCGCGGTCCACGGCCAGCTCGATGTCATCCTGGCCGAGCAGGGCTGCCAGCTGTCGACGGGCCGCGACAAGGTCGCGCCGCGCCCTGTCGAGGGAGACGCCCGCCGCCGTCCGCGCCAGCGCCGCCTTTTCCGACTGTATCTGCGGCTCCTTGCCCGCGGCCAGCCGCTCCCTCGCCGTCGCGGCGACGTCTTCGGCGACGGCAAGGCGCTCGCGCTGCAAATCGACGGCGCGGTCAGCGGCGACCGCCTCGACGAACGCTTCTGAGACGTCTCGGATGAAGTCCAGGCGCTGCAACTCGGCCTCTGCCTCGGCCACGGCGACCCCGCGGCGGGCCGCCTCGATCCGAGCGGCGCGCTTGCCGCCGAGTTCGATCGGCTGGGCGACGCCGACCGTCACCTCGATAGACCGGGCGCCGCGGTACTCGCCGCTGCCGGCGAAGTTCTCGGCCTCGACCGAAAGCTCCGGGTTGGGCAGCAGGCCAGCCTGGACCACCTCGGCCTGGGCGGCGGAAACCGTTGCGGCCCACGCCTTTCGTTGCGGGGCGGCCTGGTCGGCCAGGGCCAAGGCGTCTGCCAAGGACCGGATCGTTGGGGCGTCCTGAGCGCCCGCCACCGGCGCGGCGAGGAGCACCCACGCCGCGGCCAGCATCAGCACGGAACGGCGCATGCCGGTCACTTCCCCGGGGTGAAGTTGAAGCGCCCCTTACCGATCTCCCCGGACGGGCCGCTCAGCGTCACCGTGGCCCTGAACTTGCCCGAATACGTAAACTCGCCCTTGCCCGACAGCGCGTTGCCGCCGGACGGCATCAGTTCGATCGCCTTCTGGCCGTCCTTGGCCAGCACGACCGCAGTGGCCTTGAAGCCTTCGGCCGGGACTTCCTTGTCCGCGGAGTCGCGCAGGTGGAGGATCACTTCATTGCCCTTCACGTCGAGTTCGGCCTCGTACTGGCCGATCTTGTCGACGGCGCCCTCCCTGTGGGCATGCCCGTGCTGCTGGGCGACGGCGAATCCGGGCGTGAGGGTAATGGCGAGGGCGAGAATCAAACGGCGAGCGATGGACATCCTGTGGTCTCCTGATGAGGTCGCGAATCGAGTACCCCCGGGGAAAGCGGTTCGCCCGGGCACGTAGTGGTACTGGCGGCGAGCGCCGCCGGCGGTCTCAGATCAGGAGGATGGTCGAATCGCGCACGAGTAGCGCCGTCGCCGGAGGCGAGGCGGCGCCGAGACTGGAGGAACGGACGTCGGTCGAAGCTGGCAGCGGAGGCGGCCAGGCCACGCTCTCGGCGAAAGCCGCGGGCCGGGGCAGGCTGGCGAACTGGGCCTGCGGGGCGTTGGGCTGGAGCAGCGCCACGTCGGAGCAGTCGGCCGGCTCCGAGAGCGAAGGCTGACCGGCAGCCGGCGTGGTGCCATGCCCGTCATGAAGGACTTCGATCCCGAAATGCCCGTCCGCGCCGAAACAGATCTCGAACGCATCGGCCGTCACCGGAGACGCGAACAGCCAGGCCACGATGGCCAGCCATCCGGCGACACGGCGCAAGCAGATGTTCCGCGCAGGCGACAACCGACTCTCCCCAGGTGCTCGCCACCAGATAGCATCGGAAGCCGTGTGCCGCAACCAGCTTCTCGGCGGAAAGCTGGACTCCGGCGACGTTACGCCCTCGCCGGAGTCCAGCGCCTTCGGGAACCCCGGGCGCGGAACCGGGGTTGACCGGTCATGTCCGAGTTCCTCGTCGTGATGGGCCTGGCCCTGCTCCCCGGCTTCGGCAACTTCCTGGGTGGCGTCGTCGCCGAGACCGTCTCGGTCACGCCGAAGCGGCTGAACATCGCCTTGCATGCCGCGGCCGGTATCATGATCGCGGTGGTCGCCGTCGAGCTGATTCCGCGGGCGATGGACAACATTTCGGGCTGGCTGGTCGCCAGCGCCTTTCTGGCCGGCGGCCTGCTGATGATGAGTTTGGAGCGGATCATCCACGCCCGCGCCGAGAAGGCTGGCGGGCCTTGGATGATCTACCTGGCAGTGGCCACCGACCTGTTCAGCGACGGACTGATGCTCGGCAGCGGTTCGGCCGTGTCTTCCAGCCTGGCGATCCTGCTCGCGGTCGGGCAAGTCACCGCCGACGTCCCGGAAGGCTTCGCCGCGATGGCCAACTTCCGCGATTCCGGGATGTCGCGCCGCAAGCGCCTGCTGCTGTCAGCGTCGTTCTTTGTCCCGGTCCTTGTCGCTGCCGCTGCCGCGTTCCTGCTGCTGCGCGGCCAGGGCGACGTGTTCAAGTTCGGTGCGCTCTCCTTCGTCTCGGGGATGCTGCTGCTCGCCGCGGTCGAGGACATGTTGGAGGAGGCGCACGAGAGCAGCGAGGACACGCGCCGCTCGAGCTTCGCCTTTCTTTTCGGCTTCGCCCTGTTCACGGCAGTGTCGACGATACTCGGGCAGTGAGTCGGACTCAGATCTCAATCACTCGGGGCACGAAGGTGTCGGCTCCGGGTTCTGAGGATACATAGCCCCGCTGCTCGGAAATCAGGCGGGTAGCCCCCAGCCAGGTGTCCACCGAGTGGTGGGTATGGCCCCACACCCAGGCCGTCGGCTGCCACTCCGCGATTTCTGCCGTGAGGTCGCTGGCGAAGGCCGGAGAAAGCCCTACGCCCCGGTATTGCGGGGGATTCGCATCGGGAACGGGTGCATGGTGGGTGACCACCAGGATGCGAGCGGCGGGTCCTTCGGATGCCTTGATGCGGCCAATCTCCTGCCCCAGCCAGCGGCGGCTGGCTTCGTGTCGCTGGCGGGCCATCTCGGGCGTGAACCTGCGTCCGCGCAAGAAAACGCGGGCATGGTCGTTGAGGCACTTCTCCGCCTCGCTCATCGCTTTGTCGACATCCCGGTCCTCGTCGCCGTTCAGCCGGTAGTCGGTCCAGAGAGTGCAGCCCAGGATGTGCAGCCACCCCCTTGGGGTCGGGATCAGCCCCTCCTCGTTCTCCAGGAACCGCACCCGTCCCGCCGTGCCGTCCGCTGCCGCCCGCAGTTCCTGCTCGAGCAGACTCAGGTCTCGACCGCCGTACGCCTCGTGGTTCCCCATGACGTAGGCCACCGGCGCCCTGAGGAAGATCGAGACTTGTTCGGCGTAGCTGATCCCGTGGACGCCGACGTCGATGTCCCCCGCCATCACGACCAGGTCGACCTCCTGGTCCAAGAGTCCGTCCAGGAGCGGCCCGACCAGCGGGTGGCCGGGGATCTCGGCGCGCTTTTCCCTGAGCTGGAACCACGCGGACGTGGGACGTCTGGGGCCGCCGAAGCGTTCGAACTCGTTGTGCAGATCCGACATGACCGCCAGCTTGATCTTGTCGCCCATGGTGCCTCCAAGTCCGCCGCGATTCGGCGAGGGTGTTGCTATGCGTACTACGGGCTACTGAACCAGCCCGCCTCGGCCTCTGGCGTCCAGGACCGCTTCGAGCAGGCGCGACAACGAGCGGATCGAACCTCCGGACCAGACAGCCGCGACCGCCTCCATCTCGTGCGGGGCTAGGGGGTAACCCCAGCGGGCGTCGAGCCCCCGCTGCTCGGCCAGCCTCCTCAACAGGTTTGAGGAAAGGCTCCGCAGGTGTTCCGAGCCGGGCTCGGGAAACCGGAGCACACGGAAACGGTCGAGCAGCGGCCCTGGGAGCCCGGTCAAGGAGTTGGCCGTGCCGAGCCAGATGACGTGGGACAGGTCGACCGGCGCCTCAATGTACGGGTCGTGCCAGCGCTGGGACGATCGGGTCTCCAGGAGACCGAGCAGCACGTCGAGCAGGTTGCCGTTGTGCCTCGATGTGCCGACCTTCTCGATCTCGTCGAGCACGATGGCCGGCGAAGCCGTCCCCCAGCGCTGAACCAGCGCCACGGGAAGCGAGGGTTCTCCCGTCGACCACCGCCGCGGCGTGCCTCCCAATCCGGCGTCCGAGACACCCCCGCACGAGAAGGTCTCGTGTCGGACGCCCACAGTGTCCAGCAGAGTCTGAGCGAAACTGGTCTTCCCGCATCCCGCCGGTCCGACGAAGATCGTTGGTCGGAACCACACGTCCGGTCGGCCCGAGAGGTCTGCGAGGATGCTGTCGGCCACGTCCTGTGCGAAAGGAAACTCGATCAGCAGGCGAGCCCTCGCCGCGGACAGATCTGGGAGCGGCACCGTCGGCAGCCTCGCACCGGTGAGGCCCTCATAGGCGCTGGCTGCGCGCTTGCCTTCGCTGGTGCTCCTGTTGCCGAATTCGGCAATGACGACGACGCCGGGTTCTGGCTGCGTGTCGGCCTGGTCCGCGCTGCCTTCGTCTGCCGAATCGCCCTGAACGAATACCCGCTTCTCCTGGTGCGCTGGAGCGGGCGTGGTCGCGGCGCTCTCGTGCCGTTCGAACAACCTCCGGACAACCCTCTCCCCGTGCACCATGGCAGCGCGGCGGGCCTCGCCAGCGACGGTGTTCGGGTCGGATCTGTCCCCTACCGACACCAGCAGCCACCCGATCGCCGCCTTGATCAGGTACGGCACTTCGGCCGCGCCCGACAGCCAGAACGACTCCGCACGATGGGCGGATTCCGCGGCAACCACGCCGGCCGACTCCGGGCACCCCATGCAGCCGGCGTAATAGCGGAACCGGAGCCTCGCGTCTTCGAGCGTCTGGTCTATGAACTCTTCCGAGCGCAGCACCCGCTCGATGCATTCGACGGCCTTCCGGACCGCCGCCAGATCCTGGTCTCTCCGGAGCATTCCGATGGCGTGGCGTGCGTCTCTCTCGGCGGTGACCGGCGGCCTCGTCCTGAGGAAATGTGCGGCGTACGCCCTGACGTCGGCCCCGAGATCCTGATCGAGGAAGTCGTAGCCGACCATCAGCTCGGAAAGACTGTGCAGGCGCCTGTTGCGCGAGAGGCGCGTCATCGTGAGGTGGCGGCCAAGGGCTGGGCGAGCGCTGCCGGGCTGTCGCCGGCGGCCTGATGGGCCTGTTGGACCGCCGCGTTGCGCGCGTGCTTCGGTCGTAGCACAATGCTCATGAGTTTTCCTTGTCAACAAATCCGACTGCGCGCGTCCGTCCTGCCCTTTCCGAATGATCGTCCCCGAGTCGCTCTCGGCCGGGGACTCAGACCTTGTCGGTTCCTGGCGCTGGTCGGCATATCGCACTGGCCAGACAGTAATTGTGCTTTTTGCCCATTTCAATGGGCCTGGTGACCAACGGTGTCGCGCGGTCTAACCTGATGGGATTTCATGCGGTTATGATAACCGCGCGGCAGATTAGGGCTGGTCGCAGCCTCGTGGGATGGAGCCAAGCCGAACTCGCGGACCGCGCGGTTCTCTCGAGGAACTCCATCCAGACGATCGAGGCTGGGAAGGCGAATCCGACGTCCGCGTCGCTGGCCGCGATCAAAGCCGCGCTGGAGGCAGGCGGCGTCGAGTTCCTGCCGGCGAGCGGCGGGAAAGGCGAGGGTGTCCGGCTGGCTCGAATCGCGAGCTGATGGACTTTTCCGGCCGGGCGGGCCGGAGAGATCAGCGTGCGTTTCAGGTGAAGCCCACGCCCGCGGCGCCTTGAGCGGAGACACTCAACTCAAAGCCGCGCAATCTGGAACCGGTTCATGTAGGCCACGAACACCGGAAGCATCAGAAAGGCGGTCAGGTTGCCCAAGTAGCAGGCGAACCCGAGCAGGATGAGCAGGAAACCCAAGTACATGGGGTTTCGGCTGTATCGGTATACTCCGCCCACCACCAGACGGGTCGCCTTGTTCGGGAGTCGCGGGTCGACGGTCGTATTTGCCCTTCGGAACGCGAGCACTGCCGAGAATGCAACCACCGCGCCGGTCACGAACAGCGGGATTGCCAATACGATGCCGGGGAGTGGCAGCCGCAAGGCGGGAAACGCTTCGCTCAGCCCCCACATCCCCGCAGCCACAACGGCCGCCTGGGCCAGGGGAGGGACCCGAAGCTCAAGGGCTTCCATCATGCCGTCCCCAGGCTCGATGGCGATGCGTGGTCCGTCTTCAAAGCGCCCCGACCTCCTCCTTGACCAAGTCATAGAGCTGCTGCGCACCGAATTTCTGGAGCGGCTTGCCGTTTACGAAGAACGTGGGAGTGCCGCGCACGCCGACGGCGGCGATGTCCGCCCCGTCCTGCTTGAGCACACCGGCGATCTCCGGCGCGGCCGCGTCTCTCTTGGCCCGCTCGATATCCAGGCCCGTCCCGTCGAGAAGGGTCCAGGCGCTGAGGGTTGCCGACCGTGCGGCGCCCACTTGGACTGCGTGTCGAGGAGCCGTTCGAGAATGCGACCAACCAAGAGAGGTAGAGGGCGTTGGTCTGTGACATTCTGGATTTCGTTCGTTAGAGGGCCAGAACGTCTCTGATCGCAGTGACCATGGACGCGGGAGGTGTCGCATGGGAAAACGACTTCAGGAACTGCCCGTCCTGGCCCATCAGGTACATCGAACCGCCGTGGTCGACCATGTAGTGCCCTGACGCGTCAGGTTCGTGGAGCTTGTAGTAGGCCCGGTACGCCTTGGCAACCGCAGCGATCTCCTCCTTCGAGCCGGTCAGCCCGACAATTCCCGAATGGAAGTGCCCGAGATAAGCCTTGAGGACCTCGGGCGTGTCACGGGCGCCGTCGACACTGACGAAAACCGGACGGAACCGAGCCCTCTCCTTTTCGCTGAGGCCCTCCGTCACCTCGGTCATCGTCTGTAGCATGGTCGGGCACACGTCGGGGCAGGACGTGTATCCGAAGCCGATCAGGAACAAGGACCCGGCCAGAGCCGACGACGAGAAGGAGCTGCCGTTCTGGTCGGTCAGCGTGAACGGACCGCCGATCGACGGCGCGCTGCTGGCCACGGCCTGACGCGGCTCGTCTGCCTGGAAATCCGCTCTCGCGATCGAACCGACACGGCTGCTGGAGCCGTCATGGCTTTACACAGCAGTGACCCGGGCGGAGCGGCAAGCTGTGCTCGTCGGTTCATCGAGCGTCCTTCAGCAGGCCCTTCGGCGCGAGTTCGCGTGGAAAACACGCTTTGCGGGTTTTTCGGCCTCTCACAGCATGTAACCGATGTCCGATGCACCCGTTGGGTAGGCGAACATCGTCGCCTTCAGATCGTCCGCCGTCAGGCCGTGGCGGACAGCAAGCACGAACAGATTGATCACCTCATCGGCCTGCGGCCCGACGAGGTGGGCGCCGAGGATCCTGCCGCTGTCTTCCTCGACCATGACCTTGAAGCCGTAGACCGCTTCTGCTGCTTGCCGGGCAGTGAACCAGTCGGGCGCGTGCTGCGACTTGATCAGGAGCTTCATGCCCCGCTCCCTGGCTTCCGCCTCAGTCATGCCGACCCTGGCGATCGGCGGAACGGTGAATGCCACACTCGGCACGCCTCGGTAGTCCGGTCGATGGTGGAGGCCCTCCAACAAATTTGCGGCAACGACCTTGGCATCATGGCTTGACACGGGCGTGAGCGGCGGTCCCGCCCCGGCAGCGTCGCCCGCCGCGTACACCGCTGGGTTCGAAACGCTCTGGAGGTGTTGGTTCAGCTTCAGGCGTCCGTTCTCGGTCGCAACGCCTCCTGCGTCGAGTTCAAGGCCCGTCAGGGCCGGACGCCGCCCGGCGGCATGCACGACGAGGTCGGCTTCAAACGTGTCCTTACCCGCAGGCGAAGATGTCCGAACCACGAAGCCATCGCGCGCTTTCTCGATCGCTTCCACTCTCGTACACAGTTGAACGTTGATCCCGAGTTCCCGGAACTTGGTCATCAGCAGATCCACCAATTCAGGCTCGAAGTGTGCCAGCATGCGTTCGGCGCGCTGTAAGATCGTCGTGTGAACCCCGGCCCGCGCAGCGATGTGCGCGAACTCCGCAGCGATGTAGCCACCCCCTACGAGCGCGATCCGGCGCGGGAGGTCGGACATTGACAGGAAATACTCGTTGGTGACCAGCAGGTCTTCGCCGGGGATCCCGAGCGTAACAGGCTCGGCTCCCGAAGCGATGAGGATATGTTCGGCCGTGACTTCCGCTCCGCCGACATCGAGGGTGTTCGGGCCGGTGAACCGGGCTTGGCCGTGAAATGTCTCGATGCCTCTGCTGGCATAACGCTCTTCGTGCTTGCCTGGAATCGGATCGGTGAAGCTCCGTTTGAATGCCATCAGTTCCGGCCAAGCGACATCGACGGCCCCGGCGACGCCCTTGCCTTGCATCCGTCGGGCGTGGTCGATGGCTGCCACGCCGCCGATCAGCATCTTCTTCGGGTCGCAACCGCGCAGAGCGCAGGTGCCGCCATACGGGCGGAAGTCGGTCACGGCGACGCTCCATCCCGCCGCCCGAACGCGCGTCGCGGCGACCATGGCGGCTGTCCCGGTTCCGATCACGACGAGTTGGAAGCTCCTGGGCATCCCTATCTCCACTCTGCTGTGGTGCCAACAAGCCTGGAACCGCTACAGGCTCCGCCTATACCGCTAATCCCAAGTAGCGCCTGACCGTCATGTCAGCCGCAGCATCCCTGCCCGAGGTTCATCCCGCTCCGTCTGTATGGGCGGACACGGTACCGAGCCATAGGAGCAGAAGACGCAGCAGTGGCCATCCTCCGGCCGGAGCAGCGCCCCGCAGCCCTTGCAATCATAGAAGAACTGGCAAGCGTCCGTCGGCATTTCCTCTACCGACCGGTGCCCGCATTTAGGGCAGGTGATCTCTGAGACGGATTGTATGACTGCGCTCATCGACGGCTCACCCGTGCAGGGAATCCGGAATTGGTGGTCGCCTCCACCAGTTCGTCCAGCGTCGCCGATGCGTCGTCGAACAGCACTCTCGCCTTCCCGCTTTCCGAAGAGACCATTACCTCCTTCACGCCTTCTACGTTCTTCAACGCCCGGGTGACGATCGGGCCGCAAGCAGCGCAGTCGACATTCTCCAGGTCAAGGATCACCTCCCTGTCGGCCGCCTGGACTGGCGCAACGGCCGCTGCGACAAGGAGGCCAAGGAGCGGTGCTCGGGTACTAAGCATTCGTCAGGTCCACAAGCTAGAGGAGAAACGGGGCCGCATACGGCAGTGCCACAGCGGCGATGACGAGGATCACCGCGAGCCAGAGGCCCAGCTTTACGACCGGGCGCGGCAACGGTCTTTCGCAGTGACCCTCGGCACAGCCCCGCCTGCGGTAGACCTGGCGGAAGCCGAAAGCGAGCGCGAGTCCGGTAAAGGCCAGGAACAGGGGCTGATAGGGCGCGAGTGCGGTCAGGCTGCTGATCCAGGCACCGCTGACCCCAACGCTGAACAGCAGCAAGGGCACCAGGCAGCAAGAGGATGCCGCTAGAGCGCCGAGGATGCCTCCTAGCGCCAGGAAACCCGCTTTTCCCGATTCGTCCATCACCCCAACCTTTTCCTGCTTACAAAGCCGCGATTAGCTACGATAGAATCTGTAGCGACTACAGAATCAAGATGGTTCAGCATGGTGGATCGCGCGAATTCGGCTAAGTATCCGGTGGCCATTGGGGCGCTTTCCCGCGAAAGCGGGTGCCACATTGAGACGATCAGGTACTACGAGCGCATCGGGCTGATGCCCCAGCCGACCCGAACCGAAAGCGGCCGTCGGTCATACGGCCCCGGTGAACTGCGTCGCCTCCGCTTCATCCGGCGCAGCCGAGAACTAGGCTTCAGCGTCGAGGAGATCCGACGTCTGCTCTCACTGGTCGGCGGCGGCAACATGACCTGCGCTAACGTGCTGGAGACCGCCAACGCCCATTTGGCCGACATCAGGAGAAAGATCGAGGACTTGGAGAAAATGGCCCTGTCTCTCGAAGCGTTGACGGCACAATGCGAGGGCGATGATGTGCCCAGGTGCCCGATCATCGACGACCTCGTCGCTGACTGAGTTCCTTCGATGGGATGCAGGAAACCTCCTGCATCCCTGCCCTTCCGGCGAGGAACGGGGGTAGCAAGGGCAACCCGAGGCACAGGGACCCAGCTGGCAGGCCAGCCTGCTGGCCGAAGCTGGGTGGCCGCAGGGTTGACCGCGCGAGGGGCGGAGCCCCTTAGCTCCTCTAAATGGACATGCTGAACCAGCTCAACGCCGCGGCGTACATACACAGTCGGCCATTCTGGTACTGATAAATGCAGAGAAGGACCGAACGAGGACGCCAGGCTCCGGCCGGCCGAGGCTCAGGCCTCGATCACCATGCCGTCGTAGCCGGGCTCGACGCCGGCCGGCAGGCGCTTCCTGAGCGCGTCGTAGTCCAGGGCGGCGCTCATGTGGGTCAGGACGGCGCGTTCGGGCTTCAGCCGCGCGATCCATTCCAGCGCCTGCTCGACGCTGGCGTGGGTTTCGTGCGGCCGGTCGATGAAGGCGTCGACGATCCATACCCGCACGCCGGCGAGCACGTCGAACGCCGCCTCGTCGAGCTTGTAGAGGTCGGTCGAATACGCCACCGGACCGAAGCGGAATCCCAAGCTGGTGCAGAAGCCGTGATCCTGTTCGAACGGCTCCACCTCGATGGAACCGACCCGGAAAGGCCCCGTTATTTCAAGCGGTTCCAGCACGGGTTTGTAGTAGTACTTCGCCTGCAGCGGCGCGAACACGTAGCCGAAGCGCTCGGCGATCGTCGCCAGCACCTCGGCGCTGGCGTGGCAGGCCAGCGGCGCCTGCATGGCGCGGTTGATCTCGCGCAGGTCGTCGATGCCGTGCAGGTGGTCGGCATGGGCATGGGTGTACAGGACCGCGTCCAGCCGCCGCACCCCGGCGTCGATGAGCTGTTCGCGCAGATCCGGGCTGGTGTCGACCAGGATCGCGGTGCCGGCGTCCTCGACCAGGATCGACGGCCGCCGCCGCCGGTTGCGCGGCTGCTTGGGGTCGCACAATCCCCAGCCGCCGGCGATCGACGGCGTGCCGCCGGCGCTGCCGCAGCCGAGGATGGTCACCTTCATGCCCGTCTGACCTTGCCGAACAGGCGCAGGAAGTTCTCGGTCGTCTGCGCCGTCACAACGTCGCGCGACAAGCCCTTGATTTCCGCCACTTTCGCCGCCGTGTGGGCGACGAAGGCCGGCTCGTTGCGCTTGCCGCGCTTGGGCACCGGCGCCAGGTACGGCGCGTCGGTCTCGACCAGGATGCGCTCCAGCGGCAGCGCCTTGACCACCGCGCGCAGGGCCTCGGCCTTGTTGAAGGTGATGATGCCCGACAACGAGATGTAGAGCCCGTTTTCCACCGCCATCTCAGCGAGTTCCTGGCCAGAGCTGAAGCAGTGGATCAGGCCGGGGAAGGCCCCCTTCCCCATTTCCTCGGCGATGATCGCGGCGGTGTCGGCCTCGGCGTCGCGGGTGTGGATCACCACCGGCAGGCCGGTCTCGCGCGCCGCCGCGACATGGGCGCGGAAGCTGCGCCGCTGCTCGTCGCGCGGGCTGTGGTCGTAGAAGAAGTCGAGCCCGGTCTCGCCGAAGCCGACCACCTTGGGGTGGTCGGCGAGCTCGATCAGCCGCGCCGCGTCCACCGCCGGTTCGCTGCCGGCCTCGTGCGGATGGATGCCGACGGTGCACCAGACGTTGTCGTGCGCCTCGGCCAGGGCGCGCACGCGCTCGAACCGCGTCAGATGCGTGCAGATGGTCAGCATCATGCCGACCCCGGCCATCTCGGCGCGGCGCAGGACGTCGGGCAGTTCCTCGGCGAAATCGGGGAAGTCGAGATGGCAGTGGCTGTCGACCAGCATCAGGACTGCGCCTCCTGTTCCTCCACGTAGCGCGGGAACACGCCCTGCGGCTTCGGCAGCTTGGTGCCCGGCACCAGCGCCTCGGTGGCGACCAGCATCGACAGATCGCGCTTGTCCTCGGGCACCGCCAGCTGGTCGAGCAGCCTCGCGGACGCGTCGGGCATCACCGGCTGGGTCAGGATCGCCAGATGGCGGACGGTCTCGGCCAGCACGTAGAGCACGGTGTGCATGCGCACGGTGTCGGTCTTGCGCAGCGCCCACGGCGCCTGGCGGTCGACGTAGCCGTTGGCGGCGCGGATGACCACCCAGATCGCCTCGAGCACCTCGTGGAACTGCTGGCGGTCCATCAGGTCGCGGACCTGCGGCAGCAGCCCGGCCGCGGCGTCGAGCAGCGCCTGGTCCTCCTCGGTGAAGCGGCTGCGCTGCGGCACCGCGCCGTCGCAGTTCTTGGCGATCATCGACAGCACGCGCTGGGCCAGATTGCCGTAGTCGTTGGCCAGCTCGCTGTTCATGCGCCCGACCATCGCCCGGTGCGAGAAGTCGCCGTCGTTGCCGAACGGCACCTCGCGCAGCAGGAAATAGCGCACCTGGTCGAGGCCGTAGCGCTGCACGAGCTGCAGCGGGTCGATGACGTTGCCCAGCGACTTCGAGATCTTCTGGCCCTCGTTGGTCCACCAGCCGTGGGCGAAGACGCGGCGCGGCGGCTCCAGGCCGGCGGCCATCAGGAAAGCCGGCCAGAACACGGCGTGGAAGCGCAGGATGTCCTTGCCGACCATGTGCAGGTCGGCCGGCCAGTACTTGGCGTAATCGCCGCCCTGGTCGGGATAGCCTGCGGCGGTGATGTAGTTGGTCAGGGCGTCGAGCCAGACGTACATGATGTGACGCTCGTTGCCCGGCACCGGCACGCCCCAGTCGAAGGTGGTGCGCGAGACGCTCAGGTCCTGCAGGCCGCCCTTGACGAAGCTGACCACCTCGTTGCGGCGCGACGCCGGGGCGATGAAATCGGGGTTGCGCTCGTAATACTGCAGCAGCGGCTCCTGCCAGGCCGACAGCTTGAAGAAGTAGCTCTCCTCCTCGACCCATTCGACCGGCGCCCCGGTCGGCGCCAGCTTGGCGCCGTCCTTCTCGACCAGCTCGCTCTCGGCGTAGAAGGCCTCGTCGCGGACCGAGTACCAGCCGGCGTACTTGCCGAGATAGATCTGGCCCCGCGCTTCCAGTTCGGCCCACAGCGCCTGGCAGGCCCGGGTGTGACGCTCCTCGGTGGTGCGGATGAAGTCGTCGTTGGTAAAGCCCATCACCCGGGCGAGATCGCGGAAGTTCTGCGACACCCGGTCGGTGAAGGTCTGCGGGTCGATGCCGGCCACCTTGGCCGACTTCTCGACCTTCTGGCCGTGCTCGTCGGTGCCGGTCAGGAACTTGACGTCGTAGCCGTCCAGCCGCTTGAAGCGGGCCAGCACGTCGCAGGCGAGCGTCGTGTAGGCGTGGCCGATATGCGGGCTGTCGTTGACGTAGTAGATGGGCGTCGTGACGTAGTAGGTCTTCGCCGCAGGCATCCCGGCCTCCTGGAGAGTCATTAACGTATGGCCCGGCGGACCGGCATCAAGACCGCGCCTGGCGCTCGACCATCAGGAAGGCGTTGAGCACGGCCTGCTTGCGGTCGAGGCTGACCGCTTCGGCCCGGGCGAAAAGATGGGTGATCTTTTCCCACACCTCCACCCACTGATCAAGGCTGCCCGCCTGCAGCAGCCGCGCCATCACCCCGGCCTCGCCGGGCAGCACCTCGGCCGCCGCGCCGCCGCCGCCGGCGCGCACCAGCCGCGCCAGCCACCAGCCCAGCAGTTCCGAGACGGTGCGGAAGGCCTCGCCGTCGCCGCCGCGGCCGACGCGGTCGCCGAAGGCGTGCAGCGCCGGCACGTCGAGGCGCGGCAGACCCTGCAGCAGCGCGAACATGTCGCGATACAGCGTCAGCCCGCCCTGCTCCGCCAGCGCCAGGGCGCGGCCGACGCTGCCCTCGGCCAGCCGCGCCAAGGCCAGCGCGTCCGGCTCCGGCAGTTCGGGGGCGTAGCGGCGCAGCAGGCCTTCGACCTCCGCCTCGGCCAGCGGCTGCATCGACAGCCGGCGGCAGCGCGATCGGATCGTCGGCAGCAGGCGGCCGGGGCTGTGGGCCAGCAGCAGCAGCAGCGCGCGCCGCGGCGGCTCCTCGAGCACCTTCAGCACGGCGTTGGCGGCGTTGCGGTTCATCTCGTCGGCGGCGTCGATCAGCACCACCCGCCAGCCCCCCTCGGCCGGCGTCAGCGACAGGAAGCCGCCGACGCCGCGGACGTCGTCGACGACGATCTCGCCGCGGCGCTTGGTCTGCTTGTCGTCGGTCCAGCCGCGCGCGACCACCTTGAGGTCGGCGTGGCCGCCGGCGGCGACGCGGCGGAACACCGGGCCGTCCGCGGGCACGTCCAGGCTCTCCGGCGCCCCGAACAGGCCGCCCTCGCCGCCCCCCGACAGCACGAACCGCGCGATGCGGTAGGCCAGCGTCGCCTTGCCGATGCCGCGCGGGCCGCACAGCAGCCAGGCATGGGCCGGCCGGCCGGCGTTCCAGGCGTCGAGGAAGGCGCGCTCGGCGGCCGCGTGGCCGACCAGCAGCGGGTTGGCGGCGGGGTCGGGCGCGGTCACGCGAAGGCCTCGGGCAGCCGCCGGCGCACCGCGTCGAGCACCGCCGCGTGCACGGCGTCGGGATCGGCGTCGGCGTCGACCACCGCGCAACGCTCGGCGTGGCGGGTCGCGACGTCGCGAAAGCCCAGGCGCAGGCGCTCGTGGAACTCCAGCTCCATGCGCTCGTAGCGGTCCTCGCCGCCGCCGCGGCCGGCGGCCCGCTGCAGGCCGCGGCGTGGCTCGATGTCGAGGATGATGGTCAGGTCGGGCGCGAAATCGCCGATCGCCCAGGCCTGCAGCGCCTCGATGCGCTCGGCGCCGAGGCCGTGGCCGTGGCCCTGATAGGCCACCGAGGAATCGAAGAAACGGTCGCAGACCACCCAGCGTCCGGCCTCGAGCGCCGGCCACACGGTGGCGCGCAGGTGGTCGCGGCGGGCGGCGGTGTGCAGCAGCGCCTCGGACACCGGGTCCCAGCGCCCCGGCTCGCCCTCGACCAGCAAGGCGCGGATCTGCTCGGCGCCCGGCGAGCCGCCCGGCTCGCGCGTGGCGAGGACGTCGCGGCCGGCGGCGGCCAGTGCCGCGACCAGGCGGCGAAGCTGGGTCGACTTGCCGCTGCCCTCGCCGCCTTCGAAGGTGATGAAACGTCCGCGCATGCCCCGTCCGTCCGTGGGTCCGCCGGCATCCTAGCCGCTGCGCGCGCGATTGCAAAGTTGCGGGCGCGGTCGTCCGCCGCGCCCGTCGGGATCAGCTCCCGGCGCCGACGATTCCGGCCGCGCCGCCCCAGATGATGTACTTGACCGCCGCGCCGATCTTGCCGATGAAGCCCAGCTTCTCGACATCGGCGCCGGCCAGCAGCGGCAGCTCCTGGGCGGCCTGGCCGGGAACCTCGACGATCAGCTTGGCGACCTGGTCGCCGCGGCGGATCGGCGCCGGGATCGGGCCGTCCCACACCGCCTTGACGGTCATGTCGCGGCGTGCGGCGCGCGGCAGGGTGACCTCGAACTTCTTGCCGGCGACCAGCGGCAGCTTCTCGGGGGCGCCGAGCCAGGTGTCGGCCTCGATCACCGTCTGGCCGTTGTCGTACAGCACGTAGTTGTCGAACTCGCGGAACGCCCATTCCAGCAGCCGCTCGGTCTCCTCCGAGCGCTGCTTGACGCTCTCGAGGCCGTTGACGACCAGGATCAGCCGCCGCTCGCCGCGCTTGGCCGAGGCGGTCAGGCCGTAGCCGGCGGCCTCGGTATGGCCGGTCTTCAGGCCGTCGGCGCCCATGTCCTTGTACAGCAGCGGATTGCGGTTGCCCTGGGTGATGTCGTTGTAGGTGAAGCTGGTGATCGCGTAATAGGGATAGAACTGCGGATGATCGATGATCAGGCGCTTGGCCAGGGTGGCGAGGTCGCGCGCGGTCATCACGTGGCCCTCGTCGGGCCAGCCGGTGGCGTTGCGGAACACGCTCCTGTCCAGGCCGATCTCGCGGGCGCGCCGGGTCATCTCGTCGGCGAAGGCCTCCTCGCTGCCGGCCAGGCCCTCGGCGAGAACGATGCAGGCGTCGTTGCCCGACTGCACGATCACGCCCTTGAGCAGGTCGTCGACCTTGACCTTGTCGCCGACCATCACGAACATCTTCGAGCCCTGCTTGCGCCAGGCCTTCTCGCTGACCGGCAGCTCGTCCTCGAGCGTCAGGCGGCCGTCCTTGATCGCCTCGAAGACCATGTAGCTGGTCATCAGCTTGCTCATCGACGACGGCGGCATCAGCTCGTCGGCGTTCTTCTCCAGCAGCACGGCGCCGGTGTGGAAGTCAACGAGCAGCGCCTGCTTGGCGGCGGTCTCGATCGGCTCGGCGGTCGCCGGCGCGGCCAGCCCGAGCAGGGCGGCGGCGAGCAGAAGGCGGCGAGAGGCTTTGGCGAACATCGGATGTACCCTGCGCTGAATGGCTACGGCTCCCGCGGACGGGACGCCCCGGACGGACCCCGATTCTGCCGCAAGGAGGTTAATCGACTACTACCCGGGCGTCAGGGTAACCGGCGCCGATCACCAGGTCGAGCATCCTATCCGCTTCGTCGACGGTGGCCAGCGGCCCCAGGCGGACGCGATAGAGGTCCATGCCGTCGACCACGGTCTGGCTGATCGCCGCCCTGCCCATCGCGGACAGCCGCGCGTTGACCCGGTTGGCGTTGTCGAATTCGCGGAAGGCGCCGGCCTGGACATAGACGCTGGTCGGCCGCACCGCCTCGTGATCGACCTTCTGCTCGGCGTTCGACGGGTCGGGCGCCGGCCGGTAGGCGGCGCGCTCGACCACCGGCGCCGGGGCGACCGGCTTCGGCGCCTCGGTGCTGCCGGGCGGCGGCAGGATCTCGGCGGCGACCGTCACCCGCGGCGCCGCCACCGGCGCCGGCGACGGATCGGGCTCGCGGCCCATCATGCGCGCGGCGATCCGGCGGCTTTCCTCGGCCATGATCTTGACCCGCACCCGGGTCGTGCCCTGGGTCTCGAAGCCCAGGAGCTGGGCCGCGCGCCGCGACAGGTCGATGATGCGGCCGTGGGCGTAGGGCCCGCGGTCGTTGACGCGCACGATGATGCTGCGGCCGTTGTCGAGATTGGTCACCCGGGCGAAGCTCGGCATCGGCAGGGTGCGGTGGGCGGCGCTGACGGCGTTCATGTCGAAGATCTCGCCGTTGGCGGTCTCCTTGCCGTGGAAGTCGCTGCCGTACCACGAGGCGATGCCGGTCTCCTCGTAGTCGTAGTCCTCGGCCGGGTAGTACCAGACGCCCTTGATCTGATAGGGCTTGCCGATCTTGTAGTATCCGCGCTCCGGCTGCTCCTGGGCGGTCTTGGCGGCGTGCAGGACCAGATTGGTCTCCGAGCACGCCCCCAGCGCGGCGCCGACGGCCAGCAACAGGGCGGTGCGGACGACCTTGGCGCGCATATCTGGTGGTGCTCCCTCCTAAGCGCTACCCCGTATGGGGTAGCCGAGGGTCACCTTACAGATTGCCGAGACGATCGGCAAGAATCCCGACCGCGGTCGCGTAGAAGACGCTGCGGTTCCACTTCATGATTGCGCGCCAGTTGTCGTAGACCAGGAAGGCCGGGCCCTTTCCGTCCTCGGGACGCACCAGCGAGGCGTCCATGCCGGCGACGACGGGAATCGGGCCGCCGTCGGCGCGCCGAATCCCCAGACGGCTCCATTCGGCCAGGGGCTTGGAGACGCCGGTGCCGATCAGCCCGGCGTCGAGCCCGGCCGGAATCGTCACCGGGCGGCCCCAGGTCTGGTCGCCATGCCAGCCGTGCTTGGCCAGGTAGTTGGCGGCCGAGGCGAAGACGTCGGGCAGCGTGTGCCAGATGTCGCGGCGGCCGTCGCCGTCGAAGTCCTGGGCGAAGTTGTTGAAGCTCGACGGCATGAACTGCGGCTGGCCCATGGCGCCGGCCCACGAGCCGGTCATCTTGTCGGCGGCGATGTGGCCGCCGTCGATGATCTTCAGCGCGTTCATCAGCTCCTTGCGGAAGAAGGCGCTGCGGCGGCCGTCCCAGGCCAGGGTCGCCAGCGCCGGGATCACCGGGAAGCCGCCGGTGATGCGGCCGAAATCGGTCTCCATGCCCCACAGCGCGACGATGAAGCGCGGCTGCACGCCGTATTCGGCCTCGACGCGGCGCAGCAGGTCGGCGTGCTGGTTCATCAGCTTGCGGCCGCGGGCGACGCGATTCGCGGTCACCGTGCGGTCGAGATACTGCTGGAAGGTCAGCGTGAACTCGGGCTGCTTGCGGTCGAGCTCGATGACCCGCGGGATCGGCTCGATGCCGGTCAGCGCCGCGTTCAGCGCCCGCTCGGAGATGCCTTGCGCCTTGGCCTCGGCGCGCAGGTCCTGGACGAAGCTGCCGAACTCGGCCGGCTGGGCGGCGGCGGGCGCGGCGGCGGCGATGGCGGCGATGGAAGCGAGCGCGGCGAGGCGAAGCCGGATCATGCGGTTCCTCCGAGGGGGATCAGCGGGAGTCGTTGTGCCACAGCGGCGGGAGGCCCGCAACGTGGCCGCTAGTTGGGGCCGGGAAACAACGCGTCGGTCCGGCCCAGGGCACGGTACGCCAGAAGTCCTAACCATTCGTGGACGGCGACGGCGACGGTCTCGTCGGGCAGCGCGAAGCGCCAGCCGCCCGCCCCGGCGCGGAAATCGACCGGGTGCGGCAGCACCGGCCAGCCGACCTTTCGGAAGATGCCCATCGACCGCGGCATGTGGAAGGCCGAGGTCACCAGCACCCAGGTCTCGCCCGGCGCCGGCGCGACCAGGGCCTTGGTCAGCACCGCGTTTTCCCAGGTGTTGCGCGACTCCGCCTCGTAGACGACGCGGTCGGGATCGAGGCCGAGCTCGGCGAACAGCGCCCGCGCCACCGCGGCCTCCTTGAGGCCTTGGGTCAGCAACGAGCCGGAACCGCCTGTAAACACGAGCTTCGCCTCGGGATGCCGCCGCGCCAGCCCGACGAAGGCGGTCATGCGCTCGGCGGCGTCGTTGAGCGCCGGCCGGCCGTGGATGGCGGTCTGGACCGGCTGCACGGCGCCGCCGAGCACGACGATGCCGTCGACGCGCTCGGGCAGCGGCGCCGCCGCGAAGCGCTGCTCCAGCGGCCGGATCAGCCAGTCGCCGGCCGGCAGCACGCCGAAGCCGACCAGCACCAGCGCGGCGACGCCGACCAGCACCCGCCCCGCCCGCGCCCGCCCCAGCCACAGCAGCCCGGCGCCGACGACCAGCAGCAGCAGCGCCAGCCCGCCGGGCTGCGCGATGGGCCACAGAAGCTTGGAGACGACGAAGCTCATCCGCTGGTGATAGCGCGCGCGAGCCCGCCCGACAACAGCCCTTGCCCCTCCCGCCGCGACGCGCTATCGAAACGGGTCCGGATGGGTGGCCGAGCGGTTTATGGCACCGGTCTTGAAAACCGGCGAGGGTTCACGCCCTCCGTGGGTTCGAATCCCACCCCATCCGCCAGCGTCTCTCCCCTCATGCGCCAGCAACCACCGTTTCCGCTCGACCCCGCCGGCGTAGCCCGTCAGCGCCCCGCCCGCCCCGATCACCCGGTGGCACGGCACGACGATCGCGATCGGGTTGAGCGCGTTGGCGCGGCCGACGGCGCGGCTGGCGGTGGGAGCGCCGAGGCGGGCGGCCAGGGCGCCGTAGGTGGTGGTGGCGCCGGCGGGGATGCGGCGCAATTCGGTCCAGACGCGGCGCTGGAAGGCGGTGCCGCCGGGCTCGGCCGGCAGCGGGTCGAGGGCGGCGAACTCGCCGGCGAGATAGCCGCGGATGGCGTCGCAGAAGGCCGAGGTGCCGCCGCCGTCGCGCAGGCGCGGGGCCGGGTCGCGGGCCTTCAGCAGCGCCATCATCCGGGCCTCGCAATCGGCGAAGTCGACGGCGCGCAGGGCGCGGCCGTCGGAGACGACGAGGATCGTTCCGAGGGCGGAGTCGACGGTTTCGAGCGTCAGGGCCATGGCGCGGCGTCCTTTGTCCACAGGTGCAGGGCGGCATAGGCGCGCCACGGCCGCCAGGCCTCGGCGGCGGTCGCCAGTTCGGCCGGACTCGGGCGCCCCTGCCCGGTCGCCATCGCCCGCAGCAGGCCGATGTCGGGGTGCGGGAAGGCGTCGGGCTCGCGCAGGGCGCGCATGGCGACGTACTGCGCCGTCCAGCCGCCGATCCCCGGCAGCCGGGTCAGGCGCGCGGTGGTGGCCTCGAGGCTGCCGACCGGCCGCAGCAGGTCGGGATCGGCGGCCACCGCCGCGGCGAGGGCCGAGATCGCCGCCGCCCGGGCGCGGGGCAGGCCGATCCCCGCGAGGTCGGCCGAGGCGAGAATTTCGGCGCGCGGGAACAGGACCGGCAGGTCGGCATCGCCCGAGGGCTCGCCGAACGCCGCGACCAGCCGTCCGGCCAGGGTCGTCGCGGCGACGACGCTGACCTGCTGGCCGAGGATCGCCCGCACCGCCAGCTCGAAGCCGTCCCAGGCGCCGGGCACGCGCAAGCCGGGGCGGGCGGCGACCAGCGGCGCCAGCCTGGGGTCGCGGCCAAGATCGGATGCGATGGCGGCGATGTCGGCGTCGAGGTCGAACAGGGCGCGCAGGCGTCCGATCACCGAAGCCAGCACGGTGACCGGCCTCGCGGTGACCGTCGCCTCGAGCCAGTCACCGTGCGCGGACGGCCGCACCTCGACCCGGCCGGCGCCGCCGTCGAGCGCGAAATTGCGGCGATAGCGGCCGGCCTCGACCAGTTCGACCCCGGGCAGCGCCCGCGGGCCGAGGAAGCCGACCATCGCGTCCCAATCGTAGGGCGACACGTAGGGCAGCCTGAGGGTGACCGCGGCGGTGCCGGCATCCGCGCCGGCGCGACGGCGCCGCAACTCGGTGGGCGAGCGGCCGCAGCTTCGGCGGATGGCGGCGTTGAACTGCCGGATGCTGCCGAAGCCGGCGGCCAGCGCCACCTCGGTCATCGGCAGCATGGTCTCGCCGATCAGCGTCCTGGCGAACAGGACGCGATGGCTGCGCGCCACCGCCGAGGGCGAGGCGCCGAGATGGCGCTCGAACAGCCGCCGCAGGTAGCGCCCGCCGACGCCGAGACGCGCCGCCAGGTCCTCGACGCCGCCCTCGTCGAGCGCGCCTTCGGCGATCAGGCGCAGGGCGCGCGAGACGGTGTTGGCCGTGCCGCGCCAGCCGGCGACGCCCGGCGCGATCTCCGGCCGGCAGCGCAGGCAGGGGCGGAAGCCGGCGGCGATCGCCGCTGCGGCGCTGGGCAGGAACACGCAGTGCTCGGGCTTCGGCGTGCGCGCCGGGCAGATCGGCCGGCAGAACACGCCGGTGCTGCGAACGCCGGTGTAGAACCGCCCGTCGAAGCGGGCGTCGCGGGTTGCCAGGGCGCGGTAGCAGGCGTCGTGGTCGAGGTCCATGCCGCCATCATAGCGGCGCGATGCGGCTTCGGCTGGCGGTTTTCGGGCCTGTTGGCGGACCTAGGGCTCGATCCAGGCCCTGAGCTCGTTCCAGCAGCCCTCGTCGGGGGCCAGCAGCACGCCGACCGGGCTGGGCGCCGGACGGTAGGGGCTGCCGTCGAGGAGCTGGGCGAAGCCGCCGGCCTCCTGGAACATCAGCACGCCGGCGGCGTGGTCCCAGGGCGATAGGCGGTTGTAGTAGGCGAAGTGGATGGCGCCGCTGGCCAGCCCGATATAGTCGTGCGCCACGGCGCCCTGGCGGACCAGGCGGCGCACCTTCCCGGCCAGTTGCTTCGAGCGGCGGTAGCCGAGCGAACCGACCATCTCGGAAATCGGCGCCGCCGGGGCGCAGCGCAGGCGGCGCTCGCCGATCCACGCCCCCTGCCCGCGCTCGACCGTCGCGGTGACGTCGTTGACGGGATCGTGAATCCAGCCGGCCAGCGTGCGGCCGCCCTGGACCAGGGCGACGATGACGCCGAAGGTCGGCCGGCCGTGGGCGAAGTTAGAGGTGCCGTCGACGGGATCGAGCACCCAGACCGGCGCCTCGCCCTTCAGCGCGTCGAGCACGCCGGCGTCGTGCGCCACCGCCTCCTCGCCGACGACCAGCGCGCCGGGCAGCAGCGCCGTCAATTCGCGCTCCAGCGCCTTCTCCGACTCGGTGTCGGCCTCGGTGACCAGGTTGTTGGGGCTCTTTTCGCGGATCTGGTGGGCGGCGAGATTGCGAAAGCGCGGCATGATCTCGGCCCGGGCGACCGCGCGGATGATCTCGGTGACCCGGGCGACCTCGACCATCACGGCTCGCCCTCGATGCGGCGCTGGAAGCGGGCGGCGTCGGCGGCGTCGAGGCGGACGCGGATATGCGCCGCCTCCTCGTCGTCGCTGCGCTCGATCACCTCGCCGTGGCGGTAGAGCCAGGCGATGGTGGCGCCGTCGCCCAGCGGCACGTCGACGGCGACGACGCGGCGCTGCTCGGACAGGCGGGCGTCGATGGCGGCCAGCAGCGCCCCGGTCCCCTCCCCGGTCCGCGCCGACAGCGGCACCATGCGGATGTCGCGCGCCGACTGGTTCTCGACCTCGGTGCGGGCGTTGTCGCCGAGCAGGTCGATCTTGTTGAGCACCTCGATCGCCTCGACGTGCTCGGGAATGCCGATCTCGCGCAGCACCGTCTCGACGTCCTGCTTCTGTTCGGCGCTGTCGGGATGGTGGACGTCGCGGACATGCACCAGCACGTCGGCCTCCAGCACCTCCTCCAGGGTGGCGCGGAAGGCGGCGACCAGCTCGTGCGGCAGGTCCGAGACGAAGCCGACGGTGTCCGACAGGATGGTGCGCCGGCCGCTCGGCAGGTCGAGGCGGCGCATCGTCGGGTCCAGGGTCGCGAACAGCTGGTCCTCGGCGACGACGTCGGCGCGGGTGATGGTGTTGAACAGGGTCGACTTGCCGGCGTTGGTGTAGCCGACCAGCGCGATGATCGGGTAAGGCACCCGGCGGCGCGCCTTGCGGTGCAGCTCGCGGGTGCGCTTGACCTCTTCCAGCTCCTTCTTGAGCTTGGCCATGCGCTCGCGGATCATGCGGCGGTCGGCCTCGATCTGGGTCTCGCCGGGGCCGCCCATGAAGCCGAAGCCGCCGCGCTGGCGCTCGAGGTGGGTCCAGGACCGCACCAGCCGGCTGGCCTGGTAGGACAGCGCCGCCAGCTCGACCTGCAGCCGGCCCTCGCGGGTCCGCGCCCGCTCGCCGAAGATCTCGAGGATCAGGCCGGTGCGGTCGATGACCTTGCACTTCCAGGCGCGTTCGAGATTGCGCTGCTGGACCGGCGAAAGATGGGTGTCGACGACGGCGACGGCGACCTTGGCGTCCTCGACAATCTCGCGCAGGCGGTCGACCGTGCCCTGGCCGAGCAGGGTCGCCGGCCGCGGCTTCGCCAGCATCACCGTCTCGG
This sequence comes from uncultured Rhodospirillaceae bacterium, assembly GCA_964545205.1. Taxonomy (GTDB): domain Bacteria; phylum Pseudomonadota; class Alphaproteobacteria; order Rhodospirillales; family Magnetospirillaceae; genus CAZJFH01. The sequence goes on along the minus strand of CAZJFH010000019.1, from coordinate 16,183 downwards.
AATGGACGACGTCGAGCGAGATGGCCTGGGCCAGCCCGACCGCCTCGTCGAGCTGCGCCTCGGGCAGGCGACCGCCGTCGCCCGCCGCCTTCGGCACCGGGCGCACGACGAGGCAGGTTGTCGCGGTCGGCGGAGTCCTGTCGACGGGATCGCCCAACGGCTACTCTTCGGCCGATTCTTTGGCCGCCGGTTCGAACAGCTGGATCGGCGCCGACGGCATCACGGTCGAAATGGCATGCTTGTAGACGAGCTGGGTGTGCCCGTCGCGGCGCAGCAGAACCGAGAAGTTGTCAAACCACGTCACGATCCCTTGCAGCTTGACGCCGTTCACCAGGAAAATCGTCACCGGGGTCTTGTTCTTGCGAATATAGTTCAGGAACACGTCCTGAACGTTCTGCGATTTTTCTGACGACATGGGTATGGCCCCGTTCTCTTTATTGCCCCTAAACGACGCAGGAGAGTTTTCTCCGCGATCCCGCCCTGGTTAGCATCAAAAGCCGGATATGGGAACCAATAGTTCGCGCACAAGATCGGCGAATTCGCCGCAGTCGGCAAGATGGCAATTCGGGGGATGCGCCGCGAATTCGTCGGGCTCGGGCGCGATCTCCCGCACCAGCACCGGGGTGCAGCCGGAATTGAGCGCGCAGTGCATGTCGATGGCGGCGTCGCCGACGAACCAGACGTCCGGCCCCGGCGCGATCCCCGAGCCGGCGAGCGCCATCCTGACCGGCTCGGGCGACGGCTTGTCGGCGGGCGCGTCGGTGGCGCCGACCAGACGGCCGAAATAGCGGTCCCAGCCCAGCCGCTCGGCCTCGCGGCGCAGGAAGACGCCGTTCTTGTTGCTGACCACCGCCAGATAGACGCCGTGGTCGCGCATCTCGCCCAGCATGCGCTCGGCATGGGGCAGCGGCCGCAGGTGGTCGAGATGGATGGCGCGGAAGGTGGCGTAGAAATGGTCCCGCGCCTCCTCCCAGCGGTCGCCGAACAGCACCGGGAACGAGTCCCTGAGCGAGGCGGCGACCCGGCGGCGGGTCTCCTCCAGGCTCCATTCCTCGTGGCCCATGTGCCGCAGGGTGCTGTTGGTGGCGGCGCGGATGCACTCCCAGCTGTCGATCAGGGTGTTGTCCCAGTCGAAGACGATGGCGCGCGGTTTCGGCAGGCCGCGGTTCATACCCGGCCCTCCCGCATCGCCTCGGCATAGGCGGCGCGCAGGCGCCGGGCGAAGGCTCCCGGCTTGCCGTCGCCGACCGGGTCGTCGTCGATGCGGACCACCGGCATCACCAGCGAGGTCGTTCCGGTGACGAACGCCTCGCGCGCCGCCTTGGCCTCGGCCACGGTGAACGGCCGCTCGACCGTGCGCAGGCCCATGCCCTCGGCGATGTCGCGCACGGTCATGCGGGTGACGCCGCCCAGGATGCGCTGGTCGAGTTGCCGGGTGACCAGTTCGCCGTCCTCGGTGACGATCCAGGCGTTGCTGGCGGCGGCCTCGGTCACGAAGCCGGCGTCGTCGACCAGCCACGCCTCGAAGGCGCCGGCCTCCTTGGCCGCCTGCTTGGCGAGCACGTTCGGCAGCAGCCCGATCGTCTTGATGTCGCAACGCTTCCAGCGGATGTCGGGCAGCGTGACGACCTTGACGCCGTTCTCGGCCTGGGCCGGCGGCTGCGGCTTGGCGCGGCGGGCGGTGACGACCAGCGCCGGCGGCGTGTCGGCGGCGGGAAAGGCGTGGTCGCGCCGCGCGACGCCGCGGCTGACCTGCAGGTAGACGATGCCGTCGCGCACGCCGTTGCGACGCACCACCTCGCGCAGCACGTGGCCGAGCGGGCCGCGCGCCATCGGCATGGCGATGCGCAGCTCGTCCAGCGAGCGTTCCAGCCGGTCCATGTGGCGCGCCTCGTCGACCAGGCGCCCGCCGACGACGGCGATCACCTCGTAGACGCCGTCGGCGAACTGATAGCCACGATCCTCGATATGGACGCTGGCCTGGCGGTGCGGGAGGTAGCGGCCGTTGACGTAGGCGATTCGGGACATCGGGTTCCTTGCAGATCAGAAATATTCCAGCCGCACCGAGAACATCTTCTCGACCTTCTTCACCGCCTCGGCGGCGGCGAACAGGATGACGCGGTCGTTGGCCTGGATGACGGTGGTGCCGCGCGGGCTGATGACCTGGCCCTCGCGCACGATGGCCCCGACCAGCACGCCGTTGGGCAGCTTGATCTCGCGCAGCGGCTTGCCGACCAGGCTGGAGGTCTCGAGCGCGTCGGCCTCGATCAGTTCGCCGAAGCCCTCGTGCAGCGAGTGGACCGCATGGATGCGGCCGCGGCGGACGTGCTGCAGGATGTTCGAGACGGTGATCGCCCGCGGGCTGATGACCACGTCGACGCCCAGCGTGCTGACCAGGCTGGAATAGGTGGTCTTGTTGATCAGCGCCTGCACGCGGCGGCAGCCATAGCGCTTGGCCAGCAGGCCGGAGAGAATATTGGTCTCGTCGTCGTTGGTGACCGTGACCACGGTCTCGGCAGTCGAGACGTTGGCCTCCTCCAGGATCTCGGGGTCGAGCACGTCGCCGTTGAGCACCACGGTGCGGCTCAGCGTCTTGGCGACGAGCTCGGCGCGGTCCTTGTTCTGCTCGATCACCTTGGCCGTGACGTTGGGATGGTGCGCCTCGAGCTGCTGGGCCAGGAACAGGCCGATGTTGCCGCCGCCGAAGATCACCATGCGGCGGGCTTCCTGCTCCTCGTGGCCGAAGGCGTTCATCGCCCGCTCGACGTGCTGGGTGTCGACGACGAAATAGACCTCGTCGCCGATCAGCATCTGGTCCTCGGCCGTCGGCACCAGCGCGCGGCCGGCGCGAATGATGCCGATGATGACGATGTTGAGGTCGGGGAACAGCACCGTCAGCTGGCGGATCGGCGTGTTGATCAGCGGCGTGTCGGCGTGGCAGCGCACCGCGATCAGGCGCACGCGGTCGTTGGCCAGCGGGATCACCTCCAGCGCGCCCGGCACCTGCAGGCGACGGATGATGGCGCGCGCGACCTCGATCTCGGGCGAGATGATGACGTCGATCGGCATGTTCTCGCGCGAGAACAGGTTGGCGTAGATCGGCTGCAGATAGCTCTGGTTGCGGACGCGGGCGACCTTCTTCGGCACGTCGAACAGCGAATGCGCCACCTGGCAGGCGACCATGTTGACCTCGTCGGCGTGGGTCACCGCGATGATCATGTCGGCGTCGCCGGCGCCGGCCTGCTCGAGCACCGGCGGGTGCGAGGCGTGCCCGACCACCGCCTGGACGTCGAGCGAGTCCGAGATCTTGCGGATCAGCTCGGGCCGCTGGTCGATGACCGTGACGTCGTTGTTCTCCTCGGCCAGGTAGCGGGCGATGTTGAACCCGACCTGGCCGGCGCCGCAGATGATGACCTTCATGATCCGGTCCTATTTCTTCTCGTCGGCATGGACGCCGAGCGATTTGAGCTTGCGGTGCAGGGCCGAGCGCTCCATCCCGACGAACGCCGCCGTGCGCGAGATGTTGCCCGCGAAGCGGGTGACCTGGGCCAGCAGGTACTCGCGCTCGAACAGCTCGCGGGCGTCGCGCAGCGGCAGGGTCATGATCTCGCTCGACTTCTCCCAGCGCAGCACTTCCGGCGTGATCGTGCCGATCTCGGGCGGCAGCATGTCGGCGCGCACCGGCTCGCGGGCGTCGCCGGGCGCCATGATCAGCACCCAGTCCATGACGTTGCGGAGCTGGCGGACGTTGCCGGGCCAGTCGTAGGCCTGCAGCGCCGCCAGCGCGTCCTCGCCCAGCAGGCGCGGCGCCAGGCCGGCGGACTGGGCGGCCAGGGCCATGAAGTGCCGGGCCAGCAGCGGGATGTCCTCGCGGCGGTCGCGCAGCGGCGGCATCTTCACCGGCACCACGTTCAGCCGATAGAACAGGTCCTCGCGGAACCGGCCCTGGCCGATCTCGGCCTGCAGGTCGCGGTTGGTGGCGGCGATGACGCGCACGTCCACCTCGACCACGGTGGAGCCGCCGACGCGCATGAACGACTGTTCCTGCAGAGCGCGGACGATCTTGCCCTGGGTTTCCAGCGGCATGTCCGCGACCTCGTCGAGCAGCAGCGTGCCGCCATGGGCCTGTTCGAGCAAGCCGATCTTGCGCGGCGTGTCCGGGCCTTCGGCGCCGTGCTCGGTGCCGAACAGCTCGATCTCCAGCCGGTCCGGGTGCATGGTGGCGCAGTTCATCACCACGAACGGCCCGGACTCGCGCCGCGAGCGGGCGTGGATCATGCGCGCGACGACCTCCTTGCCGGCGCCGGCCGGCCCGGTGATCAGCACCCGCGATCCGGTCGGCGCCACGCGCTCGACCGCCTGCCGCACCGTCTGCACGGCCGGCGACGACCCGAGCAGCTCGGTGAAGGTGCCGGCGCGCAGGCGCAGCTCCTCGTTCTCGCGCCTCAGTCGCGCCGCCTCGACGGCGCGCTGGACCATCAGCAGCAGCCTGTCGGTCTTGAACGGCTTTTCGATGAAGTCGTAGGCGCCCAGCTTGATCGCCGCCACCGCCGTCTCAACGTTGCCGTGGCCGCTGATCATCAGCACCGGCACCAGCGGATGGTCGCGCTTGATCTCGGCGAGAATGCCCATGCCGTCGAGCCGGCTGCCCTGCAGCCAGATGTCCAGAATGACCAGGCTCGGCCGGCGTCGCTGGATCGCGGCCAGCGCGGCGTCGGCATCGCCGGCCTCGCGGGTCGCGTAGCCCTCGTCATCGAGAATGCCGGCGATCATCATGCGGATGTCGGCTTCGTCGTCGACGATGAGAATGTCGTGCGCCATCTGGTTCGGTTTTCTTATGCGCCGTTTGTCGCTTCGGCCGGGGCGGTCGCCGCCGTGCCGGCATTGAGCGGGAAGACGAGACGGGCTCGCGCCCCGGGACCGTCGGCGCGGTCTTCCAGGTGCAGCAGCCCACCATGGTCTTCCATGATTTTCTTGACGATGGCAAGCCCCAAGCCGGTGCCCTTGGCCCTGGTGGTGACGTAGGGCTCGGTGAGGCGGTCGCGCAGCTCGGACGGCAGGCCGCGGCCGTTGTCGGACACCACGATCTCGACGACGTCGTTTCCGGGCCGCACCGAGAGCTCGATCCGGCCCGCCCCGCCTTCCCGGCCCCCGATCGATTCGACGGCGTTCTTGAGGATGTTGGTCAGCGCCTGGCCGACCTGGCGTTCGTCGCAGGGCAGCACCACCGGGCCGTCCGGGATGTCGAGGTCGAGCACGACCTCGGGATAGCCGTTGGCATGCAGGAACGCGATCCGCCGCGCGATGCCGGCGACGTCCTCGGGCTTGATCTGCGGCGCCGGCATCCGCGCGAAGGCCGAGAACTCGTCGACCATGCGGCCGATGTCGCCGACCTGGCGCACGATGGTCTCGACGCAGGTGGTGAAGGTTTCGGGATCGGTCTGGATCTGTTTCAGGTACTTGCGCCGCAGCCGTTCGGCCGAAAGCTGGATCGGCGTCAGCGGGTTCTTGATCTCGTGCGCGATGCGCCGCGCCACGTCGGCCCAGGCCGCCTTGCGCTGGGCCGAGACCAGCTCGGTGATGTCGTCGAAGGTGACGACGTAGCCGATGACGTCCTCCTCCATCCGCTCGGGCGCCACCCGGACGAGCAGAATCCGCCGCGTGCCGGGCCGGGCCAGCACGATCTCGTCCTGGAGCAGCCGCTCGGGCCGGGCGCGCACGGCGTCGACCATCGCCGCCATCTCAGGCGCCACCTCGGCCAGCGGCAGCCCGATCTTGTTCTCGAGATCGATGCCCAGCAGCACGGAGGCGGATCGGTTCGGCAGGTGGATGCGGCCGTCGGCGTCCAGTCCGACGACGCCCGCCGAGACGCCGGCGAGGACCGTCTCGGTGAAGCGCCGGCGCTCGTCGAGCAGGCGGTTGGCCTCCATCACCGCGTGCTGCTGGCTGGCGATCTGCTCGGTCATGCGGTTGAAGGCGCGGCTGAGCGACGCGAGTTCGTCGCTGCCGTCGTGCTGCTCGACCCTGACCGAGAGGTCGCCGGCGCGGACCCGCTCGGCGGCGTTGATGAGGCTGACGATCGGCCGCGCCAACTGGGTCGCCAGGGTCAGCCCGACCCAGACGGCGGCAAGCAGCAGCAGCAGCGCCACCAGGATGAAGATCAGCGAGACGGTGATCTCGACACCGGAACGACGGCGCTCGGCGCGCTCGTACTCGGCCACCGCGGCGCTGGTGCGCTCCATGTGGTTGATGACCTTGGGATCGACGAAGCGGCCGACGTAAAGGAAGGTGTCGAGGAACGAATCCAGCCGCACCAGGGCGCGGACGCGATCGTCGTCCTCGGTGGTCAGGATCGCGACCTCGCCGCTGCGCGCCTTGTCCATCGCCGACTGCGGGATCTGCTGCAGCGACATCTCCATCGAGAACGCGAACGGCGAGCGGGCCAGCACGCGGCCGGACGCGGCCTCGAACACGATCGCCTCGGGCAGCGAGCGGATCGCCGCCTGGGTGGCGACGAGCTGGCTCAGCCGCTGCGGCGACCGGGCCAGCATCGGCGCCTCGCGGTTGATGTCGTTGGCCATGGCCAGCGCGTCGCCGCCGATGATCTGGGTGTGCTCGTCGAGATAGGCCCGCGCCACCGCCAGCGATTCGTGGACGGCGGTGCGGACCCGCTCGTTGAACCACGCCTCGACGCCGAGGTTGAAGAACAGCGCCGAGAACACCGCCACCAGGATCGCCGGGGTGACCGCGACCATGCTGAACAGGAAGACCAGCCGCCCGTGAAGCCGCGCGCCGCCGCCGCCCGAGCGCCGTTCGCTCCACACCGCGACGATCCGCCGCGCCACGATGGTGCCGAGCGCCAGCAGCAGCGCCAGATCGAGATTGAGCAGCAGCAGCACCCAACCGGGCGCGACGCCGCCGCCGATGCCCTCGGTCAGCACGAGGTAGGTGGCGACGCCGGACAGCGTCGCCAGCACGGTCAGGGCGAAGGCCATCTTGCGGCCCAGCTTCACGCGCCGCGCCCACACCCCGAGATGGACCAGCATGCGCCGCCAGGCCTGCCGGCTGGTACCGCCGGCGACGGTCGCGGCTTTGCCGTTGGCGGCGTTCTGATCAGCCATCCCCGCCTACTTGCTTCCGCGGACCACGTTGATCTCCAGGTCGCGGATCTTCTTTCGCAGCGTGTTGCGGTTCAGTCCGAGAATGTGCGCCGCCCTGATCTGATTGCCGCGCGTCGCGTCCAGCGTCAGGTTGATCAGCGGCCGCTCGACCTCGCGCAGCACCCGGTCGTAGAGGCCGGGCGACGGCAGCCCGTCCTGGTGGGCGGCGAAGTATTCGCGCAGGTGGCGCTCGACCATGCTCGACAGCCCTTCGGCCTCGGCCGACACGGCGAGCTCGATCGCCGGCTCGCCGCCGGACAGCTCGGCCTCGACGACGTCGAGGCCGATGACCTCCTGCGAATAAAGCGCCGCCAGCCGCCGGACCAGGTTCTCGACCTCGCGCACGTTGCCCGGCCAGCGGTGCCGCTTCAGCCGCTCCATCGCAAGCGGATCGATGGTCTTGGCCGGCAGCCCCTCCTGCACCGCCAGGTTGAGGAAGTGCTTGACCAGCTCGGGAATGTCCTCGGAGCGCTCGCGCAGCGGCGGCAGCCGGATCGGCACGACGTTGAGGCGGTAGAACAGATCCTCGCGGAACAGGCCCTGACGGATCAGCTGGGTCAGGTCGCGGTGGGTGGCGGCGACGATGCGGACGTTGGCGCGGATCGGCGTGCGGCCGCCGACGGTCGTGTACTCGCCTTCCTGCAGGACGCGCAGCAGCCGGGTCTGCGCCTCGGGCGGCATGTCGCCGATCTCGTCGAGGAACAGCGTGCCGCCCTCGGCCTGCTCGAACCGGCCGGCCTGGCGCTGGGTGGCGCCGGTGAAGGCGCCCTTCTCGTGGCCGAACAGCTCGGACTCGATCAGCTCGCGCGGGATCGCCGCCATGTTGATGGCTACGAAGGGCCCGTTGCGGCGCTTGCCGTATTCGTGCAGGGCGCGGGCGACCAGCTCCTTGCCGGTGCCCGATTCGCCGGTGATCATCACCGTCAGGTCGGTGCCCATCAGGCGCGCGAGCGTGCGGTAGATCTCCTGCATCGCCGGCGAGCGGCCGATCAGCGGCAGCTGCTCCTCTTCGGCGTCGGGGCCGACGCCGGCGGCGGTCGAGCGCGGCAGCGACAGCGCGCGCTGGACGACGCCGACCAGCTCCTTGATGTCGAACGGCTTCGGCAGGTACTCGAAGGCGCCGCGCTGGGCCGCCTTGACGGCGGTCAGCAGCGTGTTCTGCGCGCTCATGACGATGATGCGCAGGTCGGGCCGGATCTTCTTGATCCGCGGCAGCAGGTCGAGGCCGTTCTCGTCGGGCATGACGACATCGGTGATGACCAGGTCGCCGTCGCCGTCGGAGACCCAGCGCCACAGCGTTGCCGCGTTGCCGGTGGTGCGCACGTCGTAGCCGGCCCGGCCCAGGGCCTGGGTCAGGACGGTGCGGATGCCGCGATCGTCGTCGGCCACCAGAATCGTCGAGGTCGTCATCGCCCGGCCCCCTCGTCGCTGACGATCGGCAACATCACCCGGAACACCGTCCGCCGCGGCACGCTGTCGAATTCGATGATGCCGCCGTGGTCGCCGACGATCTTGGCCACCAGCGCCAGACCCAGGCCGTTGCCCGACGGCTTGGTCGTCACGAAGGCGTCGAACAGGTGCGCGCGCAGATCCTCGGGAATGCCGGGGCCGTTGTCCTGGACGCTGACCAGCAGCGGCAGGTGCAGGCGGCTGTCGCTGCCCGGCACCGCGATGCGCACGCCGTGCTGGTAGGCGGTCGACAGCACGATCTCGCCGCCCTCGGCCGGCACCGCCTCGGCGGCGTTCTTGACCAAGTTCAGGAAGACCTGGATCAGCTGGTCGCGGTGCCCGTGGACCCGCGGCAGCGACGGATCGTACTGCTCGACGAAGCGGACGTGTCGGCCGAAGCCGTTCTCGGCGACCCGGCGCACGTGCTCGAGCACCTGGTGGATGTTGACCGGCGCCCGCTCGATGGCGCCCTGGTCGGAGAACATCTCCATGCGGTCGACCAGGGCGACGATGCGGTCGGCCTCGTCGCAGATGAGCTGGGTCAGGACGCGGTCCTCGGTGGCGCAGCTCTGTTCGAGAAGCTGCGCGGCGCCGCGGATGCCCGACAGCGGGTTCTTGACCTCGTGGGCGAGGATCGCCGCCATCCCGGTCACCGAGCGCGCCGCGTTGCGATGCGTCAGCTGCTGGCCGATCTTCAGCGCGATCGAGTGCTCGTGCAGCGACAGCACCACCCAGCCCTCCTCCTCGGGCAGCGGCGAGACCTGCAGGGTCACCGTGCGGTGGCCGGTCCGCGGGGTGTCGAGCACGACGCCGTATTCCGAGATGCTGGCGCCGTCGTCGAGCGCCTGGCCGATCAGCGGGAACACCGGGCTGTCGGGCGGCATCAGGTCGCGCAGGTTCATCTGGCACAGATGCGCCGCGCCCGAGTCGAAAAGCTGCTCGGCGGCGGCGTTGGCGTAGCGGATGCCGGTATCGACGTCGAGGACGAGCACGGCGGCGGCAACCGCGTTCAGCACCGCGGCCGGATCGACGCTGGACGGGGGAGCGGGACGCCTCAAGACGACAACCTCGTTGCTCATTCAGGCGGCCATCCGCTGGATCAGGGGGGAATAGAACGCGTCGATCATGCCGCGCACCCGCTCGGCGTCGACGGACTGGTTGACGGCGGCGCGGAACTCGGTCGACCCGGGCAGGCCCTTGGAGTACCAGGCGACGTGCTTGCGCGCCAGCCGGACCCCGTGCTCGGCGCCGTAATGCGCCATCATGGCGTCGAAATGCCGCAGAAGAATCGCGAGCTGGCCTTCCAGCGGCGGGTCGGCGAGACGCTCGCCGGTGGCGAGGAACCGCGCCACCTGGTGCAGGAACCATGGCCGGCCGTAGGCGCCGCGGCCGATCATCACGCCGTCGGCACCCGAACGCCGCAGCATCTCGGCGGCGTCGTCGACCGTGTTGACATCGCCGTTGCCGACCACCGGGATCGACACCGCGCGCTTGACCTCGCCGATGAAGTCCCAGTCGGCGCGGCCGTTGTACATCTGCGAGCGGGTGCGGCCGTGGACGGTGACCATCCGGATGCCGCAGCTCTCGGCGATCCGCGCCAGTTGCGGCGCGTTGCGACGGTCGTGGTCCCAGCCCGTGCGCATCTTCAGCGTGACCGGCAGGTCGACCGCCTCGACCACCGCGGCCATGATGCGCCCGGCCAGCACCTCGTCGCGCATCAGCGCCGAGCCGGCATCGCCGTTGACGACCTTCTTGACCGGGCAGCCCATGTTGATGTCGATGATCGCGGCGCCGCGGTCCTGGTTCAGCCGGGCGGCCTCGGCCATCCGCTCGGGCTCGCAGCCGGCGAGCTGCACCGCCATCGGGAATTCCTCGGCCTCCGTCGTCGCCATGCGCAGCGTCTGGCGGTTCTGCCGGACCATCGCCTCGCTGGCGATCATCTCCGAGACCACCAGCCCGGCGCCGTGCGCCTTGACCAAGCGCCGGAACGGCAGATCGGTGACGCCCGACATGGGCGCCAGGATGACCGGATTCTCGAGGGTGACATTGCCGATGGTGATAGTCATGCGTCAGCTCCGGCCTGCATATTGATTATGCAGGCGCCGCAAAAGCAAGCAGTTTCGACGGGTCGCGGCCGTTCTGCCTAAGATAGCAGCACTTGCGTCACGAACTTGACGCCCGGCACCGCCAGCATCAGCAGCAGGTAGCCGACCAGCACCACGCGCGCCGCCAGCCGGCCGCGGATGCCGCAGACCTGGTGTCCGACCAGCAGGGCGCCGATCAGCACGAAGGCGAGAATCGACAGGATCGTCTTGTGATCGGGGGTGATGACGACGCCCCGCTCGAGATAGAGCGTGACGAACCCGGTCAGCAGGCCCAGCCCCAGCACCGCCTCCGAGGCCCACAGCATGCGCGTCGACAGCGTCTCGCTGTCGGCCACCGAAGGCAGCATCCGCGTCAGCGCGGTGGGCCGCTTCCTCTTGAGCGCCCGCTCCTGCAGGAAGGCGGCGAGCGAGGCGACGGCCGCCATCGTCAGGAAGCCGAAGGTGACCACCGCGACCAGGATGTGCAGTTCGATCCAGGCCGGCGGCGCCGCCTCGTCGAGTCCGGCCTCGGCCGTGCCGGTGAACAGCGAGGCGAGCACGCCCAGGACCATCAGATAGGGCAGCAGCAGCGGCGTCAGCCGCCACGCCTGGCGGACGGTGACCACCAGTCCGCCGAACAGCAGCAGGCTGACGGCGATGATCACCCAGAGATTGGCCGAAATCCCGGTATGCCAGGAATCGGCGATCTGCGCCGCGGCCCAGACCACCGGGCCGGCGATGGCCAGGCCGAGCACGGCCATGAACAGGCCGTCGCGGCCCTGGTGGCCGCGGCGCAGCGACACCAGCGCGGCCGGGATCAGCGCCACGAGGGCGGCGACGTTGAAGAAGACGGCATTCGACATGGCGAGAGACTATACCAGCGTCAGGCGCCACGGAAGGGCGTTCACGGCCCCGCTTGCCGCCGCCGCGCGCCCGGCATAGTTTGACGCCGACCGAGCGCAGAGGGGGCGAGACGACGATGAGCGGAAAGTGCGTGGCGCTGGTGGTGGCGGCCGGCCGCGGCAGGCGGTTCGGCGGCGACCTGCCGAAGCAGTATCACGATCTCGCCGGCCGCATGGTGCTGCGCCACAGCCTGGCGACGCTGGCGGCGCATCCGCAGGTCGACGCCGTCCGCGCCGTCATCCATCCCGACTGGCGGCCGTTCTACGACGTCGCCGCCGAGGGGCTCGGGCTGCTGGAGCCGGTCGCCGGCGGCGCCGAACGTCAGGATTCCGTGCGGCTCGGGCTGCAGAGCCTGCGCGAACTCGGGCCGGCGACGGTGCTGATCCACGACGGCGCCCGGCCCTTCGCCGATTTCGGGCTGATCGGCCGCGTCGTCGCGGCCCTCGACGCCCATCCCGGCGCCGTCCCCGCCCTGCCCGTCGCCGACACCATCAAGCGCGGCGCCGACGGCCTGGTCGCGGCGACGGTCGAGCGTTCCGGCCTGTGGCGGGCGCAGACTCCGCAAGGCTTTCGCTACCCCGACATCCTGGCCGCGCACGAGGCGGCGGCCGGCCAGGAGCTCACCGACGACGCGGCGGTCGCCGAACGCGCCGGCCTGGCCGTGGCGCTGGTGCCGGGGTCCGAGGACAACGTCAAGATCACCTCGGCCGAGGATCTCGCCCGCGCGCGGCGGCAGTTCGCCGCCGGCGGCAGTGTCCGCGTCGGCTCCGGCTACGACGTCCACCGTTTCGCGCCGGGAACGGGGGTGTGGCTTTGCGGCGTGCTGGTGCCGCACGATCACGGCCTCGAGGGTCATTCCGATGCCGACGCGCCGCTGCACGCGCTGACCGACGCGCTGCTCGGCGCCGTCGCCGCCGGCGACATCGGCCGCCACTTCCCGCCCACCGACCCGCGCTGGAAGGGCGCCTCCTCCGACATCTTCCTGCGTCACGCCGCCAATCTGGTGCACGGCCTCGGCGGGACCATCGCCAACGTCGACGTCACCATCATCTGCGAGCGCCCGAAGATCGGCCCCCATCGCGGCGCCATGGCCGCGCGGGTGGCGGAGATTCTGGGCATCGCCCAGGATCGCGTCGGCATCAAGGCGACGACGACCGAGGGCCTCGGCTTCACCGGCCGCCGCGAGGGCATCGCCGCGCAGGCGACCGCCACCGTGCGGATGCCGCTGTAGGTCAGGCGCTGGCCGCCAGCCGCAGCGGCGCGTCCTCCCGTCCGGCGAAGGCGGTACGGTCCCGGCCCTGCCGCTTGGCGGCGTAGGCGGCCGCGTCGGCGTCGCCGACGAGCTCGTCCGGCGTCCCGCAGACGCCGGGGCGGCAACTGGCCGCGCCGATGCTCACCGTCACCCGGCCCGCCGGAACCCCGTCGTGGCGGATGCCCGCCGATTCGAGCGCCGAATGGATGCGCCGGGCGACGTCGCCGGCGCCCGCAGGCCCGGTGTCGGGCAGCAGCACCGCCAGCTCCTCGCCGCCCCACCGGGCCAGCAGGTCCGCCGGCCGGCGCAGCGCGCCGCCGATGACCGCCGCGCATTCGCGCAGGCAGGCGTCGCCGGCCGGATGGCCGTAGCGGTCGTTGAAGTCCTTGAAGCGATCGACGTCGATCAGCAGCAGCGAGAGTTCCTGTCCGTGGCGCGAGGCGCGCGACCATTCCCGGCCCAGGGTCAGGTCGAAGGCGCGGCGGTTGGCGATGCCCAGCAGCGGATCCTGGCGCGACAGCACCGTGAGCGCCTGGTTCTCCTCCAGCAGCGCGCGACGTTCACGATCGAGACGGCGCGCCGCCCGCCAGTTCAGGCCCGCGAAGGCCGCCACGCCGGCCAAGGCCAGCACGACCGCGCTCGATCCGGCGCCGGACTGCACCGTTGCGGCGACCGCGACGACGAGCGCCGCGTTGGTCGTGGCGCCCAGGAGCAAGCTGCGCTTCAGCCCCGCCGCGGTCCCGCCGCCCCCGATCGTCATCTCGCCCCCATCCAAGGTGGTACTAAGCCGATCATCGGGGGCGGCTGCTTTCGAAACCGTAAACGTCAGCCGCCGGTTTCGGCGTCGATCCACTCCAGGAACGCCGGATTGCCGTCGGCGACGGGCACCGCCACGACGCACGGGCACTCGTAGCTGTGCACCTCCTTGACCTTGGCGATCACCGCCTCGACCAGCTCGCCGCGGGTTTTGGCGATCATTACCGCCTCGCGTTCCTCCTGCACGGCGCCCTGCCACCAGAACAGCGAGGTGGCGCCGTCGAACACGTTGGCGCAGGCCACCAGCCGCGCCTCGACGAGCGCGCGTCCGACCGCGACGGCCTCGTCGCGCGACGCTGCGGTGACGTAGATCAGGCTGCGGGACATCGTTGCTCCTCCACGTGAACGGCGATTCCGGCCGTTGTCGCCCAAGACGCCGGCGGGTGCAAACGGCGCAAATCGGTTCCGCTGCGAGACGAACCCGCCGGCGGACAACTACCAATGTCGGCGCCCCGGCTCAGCCGAGCAGCCGCACGATCTCGCCGGCCGCCTCCGCGACCCCAAAAGGCTCCGGTAAGGGCTTGTCGGGCAAGGAAAACAACATTCGCAGTGAGTCGGCGAGCGCCGGCGACAACAGCGCCTCGACGGTGATCGGCAGGCAGCGGGCATTGGCCTGCATCCAGCGGATCAGGTACGGCGCTTCCGGCCAGTCGCGCTCGAGATAGAGCACCGGCACGCCGTGCACGGCGCAGAGCGTGAAGGTGCCGTAGCCCGGTTTGGTGACCGCGACATCGGCGGAAACCAGCAGTTCGTCGAAGCTCCAGCCGGTCTTGCGCCAGTCGATCAGATCGGAGCGCCCCGCCACCTCGGTCACCGTCAACCAGTGCCAGCCCGCCAGGCGCGGCCACTCCGCGAACGCCAGCGGCAGGTCGATGCCGCCGAACCCGACGACCCCGACACGGGCCTCGGCCGGCAGGCCGAGACGCCGCCGCAACTCCCCTCCCCGCACCGGCAGCCGGCGTGCGACCGGGCCGGTGTCGCGCATCGGCGCCGGCAGTTCCATCGGCATCGACGGCGCCGTGCGCATGATCATGGTCGCGTCGGCGTAAGCGGCCCGCATCTCGGCGACGATCCGCGGCGCCTCGGGACGCTCGGCGCAGAAATGGCCGTAGATGGCGGCCCAATCCAGGCAGGACAGCCCAAGGCCGGGAATGCCGGCCCGCCGCGCCGCGGCCAGCGCGAGATACGAGATGTTCGACAGCACCAGGTCGGCGCCGATGGCGCGCATCTGCTCGGCCATCTCGGCGATGCGCGTCGGCAGCTCGGCGTGCAGGCTGCGGTACGCGGCGGCCGTGGCGTCGGCGTCGACCGCCAGCGGCCCGCGCATGCACGCGCCGACCTCCGGCGGCGGCGGCAGCAGCAGGACGTCGCCGCCGAACATCCCGCGCAGCCATTCGGGCGGCGCCGCCGTCTGCAGGGTGATGCGCAGCTCCGGCCGCAGCCGCCGCACCGCCGCGACCACCGGCGCGGTCATCGCCGCGTGCCCGTATCCGTGGCCGTTGAGCGAGACGAGCATATGCGGCCCGGTCATGCCGTCGCCTCGAACGGATTGGACTCGGAACCAACTTTGGTGGTAATCATTCTAAAACGCAGTATATCTTTCGCCAGCCCGGAGGCAGCCGATGGCAACCGATCACGAGCGTACCGCACGACTGGCCTTCTTGCAGATCGATTCCGCCGATCGCGCGCTTCTGCGCGAGTTCCGGCAGGTTCTGGCCCGGGAGATCGATCCGATCCTCGACGCGTTCTACGCCCATCTCGGCACCTCGGACGAGATGAGCCGGCTGTTCGGCTCGGCCGCGGTGCGCGACCACGCCCGCGGCGCGCAGCGCAGCCATTGGCTGGACGGCGTCTTCGCCGGAGACTTCGACGCCGCCTACATGGCCTCGGTCACCCGCATCGGCCGCGCCCACGAACGCATCGGGCTGGAGCCGCGCTGGTACATCGCCGGCTACGCCTTCACGATGAACCGCATGGTCGCGCTCGCCGTCGGCCATTATCGGCGCGACCCGAAGAAGCTGGCCGCCGTGCTGCAGGCGATCAACAAGGCGATCTGCCTCGACATGGACCTGGCGATCTCGGTCTACATCGAGGCCGGCCGCGAGAACACCGCCCGGCTGCTCAACAGCCACGCCGAGGATTTCGAGCGCAACGTGATGGGCGTCGTCGAGGTGGTGGCCGGTTCGGCGACCCAGCTCCAGAGCACCGCCGGCGAGATGAGCGATTCGGCACGGACCGCGTCGGAGCGCTCGACCACCGTCGCCGCCGCGGCGGAGCAGGCCTCGGCCAACGTCCAGACGGTGGCGTCGGCGGCCGAGGAGCTGTCGACATCGATCAGCGAGATCGCGCGCCAGGTGGCGCAGTCGGCCCGCATCTCCGACGGCGCCGTCGCCGAGGCCAAGCGTACGGACGCCATGGTCCGCGGCCTGGCCGAGGCCGCCGGGCGCATCGGCGCCGTCGTCAAGCTGATCAACGACATCGCCAGCCAGACCAACCTGCTGGCGCTCAACGCCACCATC
>CAZJFH010000018.1:0-79277 GCA_964545205.1 uncultured Rhodospirillaceae bacterium | reverse complement strand
GCCCCCGGCGACACTTCCGGCATGCCAATTTGCAGAACTTGACGCACGGAACTCGCTGGGTCTGGTTGGCGCCTTCGGGTTCGCGGCATTGCCGCTGCTGATCTGGTCGCGGCGGTGGTTCTGGTGGGGGTTGGTCCGCACCGTGCTGCTGATCGCGGTCGCTTTGACCTGTCTGCAGATCGGCTTGCCCCGGTATGGCGAGACCGAGGAGGACCACTGGCGATCCATGCGCGAGTCCAGGGGCTCGGAGAAGGGCAGATGATCGCGCCGGAAGCGATCTTGGGAGGGCGTGCATGGCGGTGTCGGCGGAACTGGTGCTCGGGCTGCATGCGAAGCAGGCGGCGGCGCTGGCCTCGGAGGCCGACGAGGTGCTCTATGGCGGCGCCGCCGGCGGCGGCAAGAGCCATCTGATGCGCGTCGCCGCCATCGCCTGGTGCTGGGCGGTGCCGGGCCTGCAGGTCTATCTGTTCCGCCGCGAGTTCCCGGACCTGTACAAGAACCACATGGACGGCGCCGGCAGTTTCCCGGCGCTGCTCGCCGGCTGGGCCAAGTCCGGATACGTCGCGATCAACCGCTCGCAGCACGCCATCAATTTCGGCAACGGCGCCAAGATCCATCTGTGCCACGCCAAGCATGAGCGCGACGTCTTCGGCTATCAGGGCGCCGAGATCCACGTGCTGATGATCGACGAGCTGACGCAGTGGACGCGGCCGATGTACGCCTTCCTGCGCGGCCGGCTGCGGCTCGGCGGCCTGAAGGTGCCGCCGGAGCTGGCCGGGCGATTCCCGCGCATCCTGTGCGGCGCCAATCCGGGCGGCATCGGCCACAACTGGGTCAAGGCCGACTTCATCGACACCGCGCCGCCGCTGAGCATCACCGCGATGCCGCCGGCCGAGGGCGGCATGCGCCGGCAATACGTGCCGGCGAGGCTGGAGGACAATCCGACGCTGCTGGCCAACGACCCCGGCTACGCCCAACGCCTGGAGGGGTTGGGCAATCCGGCGCTGGTCAAGGCGATGCGCGCCGGCGACTGGAACCTGGTCGCCGGCGGCATGTTCGACGATTTGTGGCGGCCCGACGTGCACGTCGTGCCGCCGTTCGCGCCGCCGGCCGGCTGGCGCGTCGACCGCTCGTTCGACTGGGGCTCGAGCAAGCCGTTCTCGGTCGGCTGGTGGGCGATGAGCGACGGCACCGACCTGGTGCTGCCCGGCGGCGAACGCCGGCCGACGCGGCCCGGCGATTTGTTCCGCCTGGGCGAATGGTACGGCTGGAACGGCCGCCCCGACGAGGGCTGCCGCATGCTCGCCGCCGAGATCGCCCGCGGCATCCTCGCCCGCGAGGAGGCGATGGGCCTGGCCGGGCGGGTGCGCCCGGGGCCGGCGGATTCCGCCATCTACGCGGTCGAGAACGGCAACTCGATCGCCGACGACATGGCCCGCGCCGGCGTGCGCTGGGAACGCGCCGACAAGTCGCCCGGCAGCCGCAAGCAGGGCTGGCAGCGCCTGCGCGCCCTGCTGACCGGCGCGCTCGAACGCGAGGCGCCGGGCCTGTTCGTCGCCGAGACCTGCCGCCATTTCATCCGCACGCTGCCGGTGCTGCCGCGCGCCGAGCACGACCCCGACGACGTCGACACCAACGCCGAGGACCACGTCGCCGACGAGGCGCGGTACCGGGCGATGGCGGCGAAGCGGGGGAACGCGGTGCGGGAGTTGTGGTGAGACAATCTCGATGCGTTGGGACGGGCCGGCAATCGCCGGCCCTTTTCATTTGGAGGACAAGCCCATGACCACCGATCCGTCGATGCCTTGCGCCGCTTATACCCGCATGGCCGCCCAATGGGAGCTGCCGCGCGCCCTGATGGGCGGGACGCCGGCGATGCGGCTGCAGGCGACGCGCTGGCTGCCCAAGCATCCGGCCGAGAGCGGGCGGCACTATCACGCGCGGCTGCAGCGCACCGTGCTGCGCAACTATTTCCGCCGCACGGTGCAGACCCTGGTCGGCAAGGCCTTCGCGCGGCCGATGGTGCTGGGCGACGACGTGCCGGCGCGGCTGCGCGCCATGATGGAGGACGTCGACCTGACCGGGCGGCACCTGAACGTGTTCGCCCGCGACGTCTTCGAGGACGCGCTGGTCTGCGGCCTGTCGCACGTCCTCGTCGACTATCCGCGCACGGCGCCCGGCCGCACCCTGGCCGAGGAGCGCGCCGGCGGCGCCCGGCCCTACGCCGTGCATGTCCGCGCCGAGCAGATCATCGGCTGGCGCGTCGACGAGTCCGCCGGGCGGCCGGTGCTGAGCCAGCTGCGCATCCGCGAGAGCGGCTACGAGGGCGAAGGCGCCTTCGGCGAACGCCCGGTCGAGCGGGTGCGCGTGCTCGAGCCCGGCGCCTGGACCCTGTGGCAGCGCGGCGACGACGGCGCCTGGAGCGTCGTCGACTCGGGGCGCACCAGCCTGGACGTCATCCCGCTGGTCACCGTCTATTGCGGGCGCTCGGGCTTCATGGAGGCCGAGCCGCCGTTGGAAGATTTGGCTTGGCTGAACCTGGAACACTGGCAGATCAGGTCGGACCAGAGGAACGCGCTGAACGTCACCTCGTTCCCGATCCTGGCGGCGGCCGGCTGGACCGCCGACGACGGCCAGGTCGAGTTCGGCCCCAACAAGTTCCTGACCACCAACGATCCCTCCGGGCGCTTCTACTACGTCGAGTCCGGCGGGGCGCATCTGGCGGCCGGCCGCGCCGAGCTGGAGGCGCTGGAGGAGGCGATGCGGCTGTTCGGGCTGCAGTTCGAGGCGGCGTCCGGCACCGCCACCGCCACCGGCCGGCGCATCGACGCCGCCGAGGCCGCGGCGCCGCTGCAGGCCTGGACCATCGCCCTGGCCGACGCCGTCGAGCAGATGCTGGCGCTGTTCGCCCGCTGGGAGGGCCTGGCCGACGGCGGCTCGGTCAGCATCGCCGCCGATGCCGCTCCGGCCGACCGCGGCGAGCTCGACGCGCTGCTGGAGGCCCGCGCCGCCGGCGACCTGCCGCGCGAGGCGTTCCTGGCCGAGCTGCAGCGGCGCGGCGTGCTGGGCGAGCAGAAGGAGACGCTAGCGTAGGCGGTCGATGGCCGCGAGCTGCTCGGCGATCTGGCGGGGATGCAGCGTCACCACCTGGCTGTCGCCCGACTTGGCGTAGAAGCGCACGCGCAGGCCGTAGGGGGCGGCGCGGCGCAAATCCGCGTCGGTCAGCTCGGCGGCGAAGATCTCCAGCACCGTGCCGCAGCCGCGGCACTCATAGGCCTTGTAGAGCGTCTTGAACGGCAGCTCGCGGCCGTGCTCGTCGATCGCCGCCTGCCAGTGGCGATAGGGCGGCTCGTAGCTGAAGCGCACCGCGAGCTGGTGCAGCGCCGCGCCGGCGCCGAAGGGCACGAAGCTGCGCAGGGCGTAGCGGTCCTCGTCGGCGAAGACGCCGCGGAAGCGGCCGTCGATGCCGTGGACGACGAAGACCTTGGCGAAGTCGTCGCGCTCGATCTCGACCGAGCGGCGCGGCATGTCGGCGCAGGCCGCCGTCAGCAGCGCCAGGAGCACCACGAGAATGCGCGTCATGATTGATCCCCTCCGGGCGTGGACTCTACCACGGATCGGCGGGGCGCGGGAGGGGCGATGACCGACGGGGACGACGACTGGTGCGCGCTGCGCCACCCGGCGAGCGGCGCGCCGCTGACCCGGCTGGGGCGGCCGCTGCGGGTGCGGCTGGTCCCACCGGGCGGGCGCGCCTTCCGCGCCGCCCTGCACCGCCGGCGCGACGACGATGCCGGCCTGCTGGCGGCGATCACCCTGGACTGGGAGGCGTTCGTCGCCGCCGACGGCACGGCCCTGGCCTGCGACGCGGCGACGGCGGCGGGCGTCTACCGAACGCGGCCGTGGCTGTGCGCGCAGCTCGCCGAATTCGCGGCGGCGCGGGCGGCGGCGCTGACGCGGCGGCTGGAGGATCTGGCCGACCATGCCCGCCACCGCTTCCGCCTCGCCCGGCGCCAGGCCGACGGCGCCGCCTTGGGCGAGCACCTGGCCGCCTATGCCGCCCGCACCGGCCGGGCGCATCCGCTGCTCGCCGGACCCGAACTGCCGGCGGAAGCGGCGCATCTGTGGGGCTGGTTCGCCGAACTGCACGCCTGCCGCGCCCCCGGCCGGCCGCTCGGCCACGCCGAGATCGCCGCCTGGGCACGGCTGACCGGCGAACGGCCGGAGCCGTGGGAACTGGCCGGGCTGCGCCTGCTCGACCGCACCTGGATGACGGAGGAATAGGAGATGGATCGGGTCACCACGACGGCGCGCAGCGACGACGACGACTTCTGGATCCGGTTCGAGCCCGACGACCGCGGCGGCGGAATCCTGGTGTTCGATTTCGACCGCCTGTCGCTGGAGGAACTGCTCGACTTCATCCTCCGCGATGACGACGCAAAGCACTGACGGAGGCGTGACCATGGACGACCTCGGCTGCCGGCCGATGCCGGACGATCCGCGCCTGACCGCCGATTTCGGCGCCGCCCTGAGCCGGCGGCTGCGCGCCGCCCGCTCGGGCGCCGAGGCGCGACAGGCGATCCGCGACACCGAGCAGCGGTTCAAGCTGCGCCTCGACCTGCGCACCGCCCGGCGCATCCGCGCCTGGCTGGCCGACAACGGCTATGCGCTCGCCGCCGAGGCGCTGGGGCGCTATCTCGACTGCGACGCCTCGGGGATGACCATTCCGGTCGAGCGGCTGCGCCAGTCGGCCGATTTCATCCGCATGGAACGCAGCCTGCTGGAGCGCACCGGCAAGGAACTCCTGCGCCAGACCGGGGCGATGCTGGACGCCAAGGAACGCCGGCGCGCGGTGACCGCCCTGCATGACAAGGGCGCCTTCAACGACGCCGGCATCGCCATCGAGTGGATCAATTCCTATGCCGAGCCGGTGCCGGATGTCGACCTCTACGGCACCGTCGGCCGGGCGCACATCAAGGCATTTCCCGACCTGACCATCATCCGCGACGGGGCCCGGCTGACGGCGAGCGGCACGCTGCGGCTGGAGTTCCATGACGATTACGACTTCAACCCGGAGGACCCCGGCGGGTTCGAATGGCGCGATTTCCCGTCCTGGGCGCTCGGCCTGGCGGTCGACCAGAACCCGCTCAACATCGAGGATATGCAGGCGCTGTCCCTGCAGGGGGCGGCCGCGGAGTTTCCCATCGACACCACCTGGACGTATACTGTCGTGCCGCTGCCGCGCTACGAGCGGTTGTTGTGGGAGGCGGCCTGGCTGACCCGCGAGGCGGTGGGGGAACGGATGAGGACGGGCATGTACCGCGCGGCGCCGAAGCTGCGCATCCATCACGACGAGGCATTCGCGTGGCTGGCCTGAAGATCGATCCGCGGCGCGCGGCGGCCGGGGCGACGGTGGCGCTGGCCGCCCATGGCTGCGTCGTATGGCTCGTCGGAACTCCGGCCTGGCCGACATACGAATTCGGGCTGGTGAGCCCCTTCATCTTGGGGCCGCTGCTGTTTCTGTTCGGTCTCGTCGCCGTCTGGGTGAACTGGCGCTGGGGCCTCTGGGCGTTCGTGCAGGTGGCGGTGCTGGTCGTGGCCGTGATCTACGGCTACGTCCTCGAACTCGAACGGGTCGAGCTGGAGCGCATGCGCGAGGAGGCCGCCGCCGAGCGGGCGGCGTCGGCGCCGCCCTGAGGCGGGGCGCCGGAGAGGAGGCGAGGATGGCGTTGCCGGAGTTCCGGAAGTGGAATCCTTGGCGCGTGGCGGCGGGCGCCACGGTGGCGCTGACCTTGTTCTCATGCGCGATGTGGCTGATCGGCATCGAGCCGTTCATCGGGATGGAGCCCCGGGCTGCTTTCGACGCCGCGTTTCTGATCCCGTTCGGATTGGCGCCGCTGCTCTTCCTGTTCGGCATCATTGCCGTCTGGGTCAACTGGCGCTGGGGCGTTTGGGCCTTCGCGCAGGTGCTGGCGCTGCTGGTGGCCGTGGTCTACGGCTACTTTCTCGAACTCGAACGCTACGATCTGTGGCGCGAGGAGGCCGCCGCCGAGCGGGCGGCGTCGGCGCCGCCCTGAGGCGGGGCGCCGGAGAGGAGGCGAGGATGGCGTTGCCGGAGTTCCGGAAATGGAATCCTTGGCGCGTGGCGGCGGGCGCCACGGTTGTACTGACGCTTTATTCGTCTGCGATGTGGCTGGCCGGGTCGGCGCTGGGTGTTCCGTATCTGCCGCGGGCCGTCTTCAATTTCGGCTTCATAGCAGGATTCATTCTTGGGCCGCTGCTCTTCCTGTTCGGCATCGTCGCCGTCTGGGTGAACTGGCGCTGGGGCCTCTGGGCGTTCGTGCAGGTGGCGGTGCTGGTCGTGGCCGTGATCTACGGCTACGTCCTCGAACTCGAACGGGTCGAGCTGGAGCGCATGCGCGAGGAGGCCGCCGCCGAGCGGGCGGCGTCGGCGCCGCCCTGAGGCGGGGCGCCGGAGAGGAGGCGAGGATGGCGTTGCCGGAGTTCCGGAAGTGGAATCCTTGGCGCGTGGCGGCGGGCGCGACGGTTGTACTGACGCTTCATTCCTGTGCGATGTGGCTGGTCGGGACCGGGCCGCTCCATGCTTCGGTTCCGGAGCCCCTTTTTGCGACCGGATTGCTTGCGCCGGCCGCTCTTCTGCCGGCTCTTTTCCTTTTCGGCGTCATCGCCGTCTGGGTGAACTGGCGCTGGGGCGTTTGGGCGTTCGTGCAGGTGGCGGTGCTGGTCGTGGCCGTGATCTACGGCTACGTCCTCGAACTCGAACGGGTCGAGCTGGAGCGCATGCGCGAGGAGGCCGCCGCCGAGCGGGCGGCGTCGGCGCCGCCCTGAGGCGGGGCGCCGGAGAGGAGGCGAGGATGGCATTGCCGGAGTTCCGGAAATGGAATCCTTGGCGCGTGGCGGCGGGCGCCACGGTGGCGCTGACGCTTCATTCGTGTGCGATGTGGCTGGTCGGGACCGGGCCGCTTCTGGCGTATATTCCAGAACCTGTCTTCGCGCTCGGGTTCATCGCGGGTTTCCTTCTGATTCCGGCGCTGTTCCTGTTCGGCATCGTCGCCGTTTGGGTGGACTGGCGGTTGGATGTCTGGGCAGGGGCTCAGGTGGCCACGCTGGTCGTGGCCCTGGTCTACGGCTACTTCCTCGACCTCGAGCGGCACGATCTGCGGCGTGAGGAGGCCGCCGCCGAGCGGGCGGCGTCGGCGCCGCCCTGACGCCCCAGCGACGATCTCGCGCCGGATTCGGCGCACCACATTTCATCCCGACCGAACCGACGGCCGCATCAGCCGGCGGCGGTCGCGCATCTTGCCGGAGGGCATCGACATGGACGAATTCGACCTGACCCTGGGACTGCAGATCGACATGGCGCCGGCCGATCGCGCCGCGGCGGGGCTCGCCGACCTGGCGAGCAACGGCGCCGCCGCGGCTGCCGCCTTGCGGCGCATCGGCGAGGTGCAAGGGCTGGAGGGCGGCACGGCGCCGTCGCGTGCCGGACCCGGTGGCAGCGACACCGCCTCCGGGGACGGCGACAAGGTCGGGCGGCGGATCGCCGATGCGACGGCGCGCTCGCTGGCCGAGGCGTTCGAGGACGCGGTGATCGAGGGCAAGCCGCTGAAGCAGGCGGTCGGCGGCCTGGTCGGCGACCTGCAGTCGCAGCTGGTCGGCAACCTGACCAGCACCTTGATCAAGAACGCCGTCGGCGCGGCGGCCGGCGGCGACGGCTGGTTCGGCGCCATCCTGTCGAGCCTGTTCGGCTTCGCCGACGGCGGCGTGATGACCGATCTCGGGCCGGCGCCGTTGAAGAGCTACGCCCGCGGCGGCGTCGCCGACCGACCGCAACTGGCGCTGTTCGGCGAGGGCCGCACGCCGGAAGCCTTCGTGCCGCTGCCCGACGGCCGGCGCATTCCGGTGCAGATGGATGGTGCCGCCGAGGCGGCGCCGCGGCCGAACGTGGTCATCAACATGACCGTCACCACACCCGACGCCGGCAGCTTCCGCCGCTCGGAGGGCCAGGTCGGCGCCGAGATCGCCGCCCGGCTGCAGCAGCATCTGCGGCGCTACGGGTAATCCGGCCGAGGCCCAGGTTCGCGACGTCGGAAGCATGCGACTGGACCGGATGACTCCCGCATCGGTAGACATGCTTGCGAGGTTGTGCAAGCTTTGTCGGGCTTCCGCTCGAATGGATGGCGTCATGAAGAGGTCGGTCGAGAGCCGCGCGGCACGGCGTTTCGCTGGATTTCTGACTGCCTATGCAGTGGCGGTCATGATGATGCACGCCGGGCATGGTGGCGCGTACAGCACGGTTCGTGCTTCCGACGTAAGTCCACTGCTGATCGCGCCTGCCGCCGTTCTGTTTTTTGGGCCGCTCCTGCTCGTTCCGTCGCTCTTGCTGTTCGGCGTACTGGCGGTCCTGGTGTCGTGCCGATGGGCGGTGTGGGCGTTTACGCTGGCGATTACGATGACGATCGCCGTGTACATCGGGATGAACACCCCGGCCAAGATCGATGCCTCTCGGGATGCTGGCGGCGCCGGCTGGGGCTGGAGTTGCCGGCCCGATTGCTGACGAACCTGACGTGCCGTAGAGCCCGACCCGAGGACCGAAGGAAGTGCGTGTCTAAGTTCATGTTGGTCAAGGGTTGGGCAATCATGGTCGGGCTTCCGCTCGCAAAAATGGCGTCATGAAGGGGCCGGTCGAGAGCCGCGCGGCACGGCGTTTCGCTGGATTTCTGACGATCTATGCAGTGGCGGTCATCATGATTGCCGCCGGGCATGTGGGTTATCGTTTGAAGGTCGAGCCGAGCCCGCTGCTGACGGCGCTCGGCATGGCGCTGGTCTTCGGGCCATTCCTGATGGCCCCGGTGCTCCTGCTGTGCGGCTTGTTCGCAACGTTCTTTTCGTTGCGCTGGGCGGTCTGGGCACTCACGCTGGCGATTACGATGACCACCGCCGTGGTGATCGGAGTAGACTCCCGGGCAAGGATCGAAGGCTCTCAGGAGGCAGGCGGCGCGGGCTGGGGCTGGCGGTGCATCGGGGACTGCTGACGCGTTTCGCTGACCGGACCGGAGTGCTGCGCGCAAGCCGGCCGAAACAGTTCCGGAAGTGGGGCGGGATGGCGCGGATACGCATGAATGAACCAGCGCTGGCTTGGGCGCGAAGCATCGCAGGGATACTTACAGCCTACGCGGTCGCGGTCATCATGACGCATGCCGGCCATGGCGCCGGGTATGGCTTGAAGGCCGAGCCGAGTCCACTGCTGACGGCGCTCGGCATCGACGGAACGGCAATTGAGTACATTGGAGATTGGCATGCCTTAGTCACCGATCCAGATCAGTACGGCGCGCTCGGAACGGCGCATATTCGTGCTGAGGTGGACATAGATGTGCACTTGGCCCAAGATGAACTGGTTGCCTCAGGCGTTCTCAACCTCGAGATGCGGGACCGATACGACTTCAATTGGTCCGCCAAAAAGCGTGGTAAGCTTGAGTTGCGAGACATGCCCTCGATCATGCTCGGTGCACTTGCGGACTTTAATCCTCTGACGCTGGAAGAATTGGACGCTCTGGAGCGGTATGGCAGGGCGACGAATTTCGATGTGAGGAGCCGCTCGACCCGAACGATATCCGGAAGGCGAATATTCACGGAATTGCCCAGAAGCATCCTTGGAATGGGGAGTGCCGTAGTGCGCGAGCGGTTGGCGGGTCGCCGGCGCGACCTGCGCCTCCACTTGGATCCGGAGGAAGCGTTCGAATGGAGCCCATAAGGCGCAAGCCGGACAGAACCTTGGCGCATCTTGTGACGCTCGCGACCGGTTACGTCGCGGTAATCGGCCCGGTGACGACGTACTGGGTGCCGGCCGTGGCGCCAGAGAGCAAGTTCGCAATGCTCGCGGACTTCATATTTGCTCTTTATTTTCTGGTGCCTCTGGCGCTCGTTCCGATCCTGGTCATTTCTGGAGCAGTATTCGCTGTTCTGCGGCGGTGGTCTTGGCTGGGCTGGGCGTTGGTGCATCTTTCGGCAGTTGCCGTCGGTATTCTGGTGACCGGCTACCTTTATGATCACTTCGATCGCATGTATGGGCCTAAACCTGAGCTCACGCGTGTGGATGATGCTTGGGAACTCGCGAATCATGATCCGCATGGGGCTCTGACAATCTAGGGCATTCTGATCTGCCCTTGGCCCGGTGAGGCGTTGGTGATTGGAGGCCCTGCCTTCTTGCGGCCGGAATAAACGAGTGTGGCTGTGGTGGCGAATTTGGCGGGCTCGCGGGGCGGCGCTGGGTCGAACGAGTCCGGAGAGGCCTCCGGCGACGGCGACAAGGTCGGGCGGCGGATCGCCGATGCGACGGCGCGCTCGCTGGCCGAGGCGTTCGAGGACGCGGTGATCGAGGGCAAGCCGCTGAAGCAGGCGGTCGGCGGCCTGGTCGGCGACCTGCAGTCGCAGCTGGTCGGCAACCTGACCAGCACCTTGATCAAGAACGCCGTCGGCGCGGCGGCCGGCGGCGACGGCTGGTTCGGCGCCATCCTGTCGAGCCTGTTCGGCTTCGCCGACGGCGGCGTGATGACCGATCTCGGGCCGGCGCCGTTGAAGAGCTATGCCCGCGGCGGCGTCGCCGACCGGCCGCAACTGGCGCTGTTCGGCGAGGGCCGCGCGCCGGAGGCCTTCGTGCCGCTGCCCGACGGCCGCCGCATCCCGGTGCAGATGGATGGCAGCCAATTGGCCGCCTAGATGGGGATGACATGCAGCGATCTGATTGGACCGATGCCCGGCTGAACGCAGCCACCCGAGGAGCCGTCGAGGCCTTGCGCCACCGTCTTCGGGCGGCGCTATCGCCGGCTGAGACTCGCGACGCGATGAGAGATTTCGTTCGGCGGCATTCGTTGTTGCGCGACCTCATGACCGCCGAACGCGTGCGGCGCTGGCTGGAGGGCAACGGGTACGGGCTCGCGGCCGAGATGCTCGGCCATTATCTCAGTCGTGACGGGTCCCCTGTCTCCGTGCCGCTGGAGCGGCTGCGTCAATCGCAGGCGTTTCGGGACGCCGAATCACTGCTTCTGCAGCGGGTCGGCCTGAAGGTCCTGTGCACGGCAGTCGAGATGCTGAGAGACGGCGACAGCGAGCGACGAATAACCGATCTGGTCGGGACGGAGGGGAATTCACGGAGTCCGGAGCGGCATACGAATTTTTCGATACTTATGACGACCTCCCGGAGGAGATAGATCTGTTCGGGGGAGTCGGGAAAGCTCACGTTCTGGGGTATCCGGAAGTCACCATTACCCGGCGCGGCAATGTCTTCGCTGTAAGCGGCGGTGCTCGGATGGAGGCTCGTGACAAGTACGACTTCGAGACCCGTCTGCCATTCATCCAAAGGGACATTCCTTCGATCATGCTCATTCGCGGCTGCGGCTTCTTCGTTGTTTCAACAATGCTACGACGGAGCTTGGACATGACCACGTCCATGAAACTCGATCTCGGCCTGATGTACGACGGCATGGAGGATAACCAGGCCGCCGCGAAGCTGGGCGAGGTGTAAGCATGCTCGACGGCATCGATCGGCGCGTATTCGCCTCGAAGCAGGAAGCGGTTCGCGAAGTGAAGCGCGCGGTTGCGGCGGAACTCAGCCGGCGCATTCGGACGGCGCGATCCGGTGCCGAGATACGGTCGGCGCTGAAGGAATTCGCGGCCGAGCTGGACCGCCGCTTGCTGACGGTGCGCATCCAGGCGCCCGGCAAGCCTGAGGCGCATCTGGAGTTCGATGGCGCGGAACTACGCTGGGTCGAAGCGGGGGCCGTGGTCGAAGCATGACCAGCCGTTTCCGGCAAGCGAGGCTTCCAATCGGCGGAATTCCAGGCTGTCCGAAACTCGGGGCCGGTCCCGGAAGGCGAATGGTTGGTTCGGCAGATGCAGTACCAGAGCATCTGGGATGATCCGGTGTACAACCATGTCGCCGGCCTGGCTTGGAAAGGTGCTTGGCCCGGGGCCGAGATGAGCTGGGGCGAAGAGCGGGTTTGGCTGGAGCCGGCCGACGGCACCGAGACCCACGGCCGCAGCGGTTTCTCTATTCACGGTGGCTGGGTGGCGGAGTCTGCCGGCTGCATCGATCTGACGGGCGCAATGGCGGGCTTTGCGGAACGTTTCAAGAACTACGGCCGTGACATGCGGCTGTTCGTTCAGTACGATCATTGAGTTGTTTGTTGCACACCTGGTGGGGAGTCCGTGGTGCAACGTTTCGGCTGGATCGTCTGGGCATTCGCGGTGCCGAACCTGCTGCTGTCGGCCTGGTTCGTCTACGATTTCGGCTATTGGATGACCACGTCGACCGTGGTCATTCCACTGAAGGGTTGGATGTGCTGGCACGACCTGGCGCCGCAACGGCGCGTCGTGTTCGATCTGCTGATGCTGCTGGCGCTGTGGGGCAGCATCGCCTGGGGCACGCGGGTGGAAAGGCTGCGCACGAGCTTCTTCATCATGGGCGGGGCGTTTTTCGTGCCCACGATTGCCGCCCTCGCGCTGGCGCTGGCCGGCCAGTGTTACGCGACTGGCGCCATCCCGCAGGAACTCGTTCCGCTCGACCACAAATTCGGGCTCGAGCATAGATGACGGCGTGGCCTCTCCGGCGCGGCGGGTGCCACGGCCGCAGCGGTTTTTCGATCCACGGTGGATGGGTGGCGGGATCGTCCGGCTGCATCGATCTGACCGGCAGCATGGCGGATTTTGCGGAACGTTTCGGGAACTATGGTTGTGACATGCGGCTCTTGACGCGTTACGGTCGTTGAGCTTGGCAATATCAGCTTTCGGGAGGTGGCATTTTTCATTCCGTCTTCAGTGACATTGTTGATGGCGATTCTTGGATTGTGCTATGGCGCGGCAGACATAACGCCAGAGATGCTCCCGCTCGACCATCGGTTCGGCTATTAGCGGCGGAGTTGATCTTGGAATTCAGGTTCAAACATCGGTCGGCAGAAATTCGGCTGGATCGTCTGGGCATTCGCGGTGCCGAACCTGCTGCTGTCGGCTTGGTTCGTCTACGATTTCGGCTATTGGATGACCACGTCGACCGTCGTCATTCCACTGAAGGGTTGGATGTGCTGGCACGACCTGGCGCCGCAACGGCGCGTCGTGTTCGATCTGCTGATGCTGCTGGCGCTGTGGGGCAGCATCGCCTGGGGCACGCGGGTGGAAAGGCTGCGCACGAGCTTCTTCATCATGAGCGGGGCGTTTTTCGTGCCCACGATTGCCGCCCTTGCGCTGGTCCTGGCGGGTCTGTGCTACGCGACCGAGAACCTGCCGCAGGAACTCGTTCCGCTCGACCACGAATTCGGGCTCGAGCACAGATGACGGCGTCCCCTCTGCGGCGCGGCGGGTGCCTGGGGCTTTAGGTCAGCCCGGCATTCGATCCGAATTCCAATTCTATTTTCGCTCAAGGGAGTGCTCCATGCATCAGGAGACGATCGAACTCGGCCTGCTGGTCGACGCGACGGCGATAGACGAGGCCGCCGAAAGCCTGGAGCATGTCGCTGAATCCGGCGATCAGGCCAGCAGATCGATGGCCAAGCTGAGTGACCTCGGCGCCGCCGTCGGATTCACCCCGGCGGCGCGGGAAGGCGGCGGCGCCGCGTCCGAAGCCTCCGGCGACGGCGACAAGGTCGGGCGGCGGATCGCCGATGCGACGGCGCGCTCGCTGGCCGAGGCGTTCGAGGACGCGGTGATCGAGGGCAAGCCGCTGAAGCAGGCGGTCGGCGGCCTGGTCGGCGACCTGCAGTCGCAGCTGGTCGGCAACCTGACCAGCACCTTGATCAAGAACGCCGTCGGCGCGGCGGCCGGCGGCGACGGCTGGTTCGGCGCCATCCTGTCGAGCCTGTTCGGCTTCGCCGACGGCGGCGTGATGACCGATCTCGGGCCGGCGCCGTTGAAGAGCTACGCCCGCGGCGGCGTCGCCGACCGACCGCAACTGGCGCTGTTCGGCGAGGGCCGCACGCCGGAAGCCTTCGTGCCGCTGCCCGACGGCCGGCGCATTCCGGTGCAGATGGATGGTGCCGCCGAGGCGGCGCCGCGGCCCAACGTGGTCATCAACATGACCGTCACCACTCCCGACGCCGGCAGCTTCCGCCGCTCGGAGGGCCAAGTCGGCGCCGAGATCGCCGCCCGGCTGCAACAGCATCTGCGCCGCTACGGGTAGATCGTTCCGCTTTTGTTCTTGCGTGGCATCCGGTTGGCGCGTAACCTGAGGTTGCGCGGCCGGTGGAGGCGAGATGCACGGTGCGGGGCCAGGGCCGGAGGATGGTGGCGGGCGATGGCATGGGTGTTCGTGCCCGCGACGCTGGTGGCTTTGGCCGGCGGCGTCGTGCTGTCGCCGCAGCGGGCCGAGCCCTGGCTGGTGCCGGTGCTGGAGTTCCTGGTGGCGGCGCGGCTGGTGATTCCGCTGCTGATCGGCCCGCCGCTGGCCTTCTTCGCCATGGACGGCCTGGTCTACGGCGGCCGACGGGTGCTGCCGGCGTTCTGCTGCCTGGCCGGCCTGGTGGCCGCCTTCGTCATGGCCGCCGACCAGCACGAGCGGCTGCACGAGATCACATATTCGTCGCGGGCGGGATCGGAACCGGCGCTGCGATGGCCGTTCATGCCCTTCGAACGCCAGCCGCTGATCCTGTTCCGTGACTGTCCGGGGAGGTCGCCTTGAGCAAGTCGCTATGGACGGACGAGGCCCAGTTCCACGAGCGGGCACGGCAGCTCGCCGCCTTCGCCGCCCGCGTCGAGACGGCAGAGTCCATTGCCGACAAGCTGGCCGCAATCCGGGGTTTTCTCGATCGCTGGGAATTGCTCGGTGATCTGCGCACCACCGAACGGGTGCGGCGCTGGCTCGTGGAGCACGATCAGCAGCTCGCGGCGGCGCTGCTCGACCACTATCTCGCTGCCCGCGGCGGCATCGTCGCCCTGCCGGCGACGCGCCTGCGTGAATCCGCGGCCGTTCGCGACGCCGAGGCGCGGCTCCTGGGGCGCGCCGGCCTGGCAGTGCTGCGGCAGCGGTGGACCATGTGGATCGAGCCGCGACAGCGCTTCACCGGGCTGAGAGGGTTCCTGCGCGCCGAAGCGGCTGCGGAAATCCGCCGCGCGTGCGGCACGCGCGGGCAGGTGAACCTGACGCTGGACACAGCGGACTTGTTCGACTGGGTCGAAGGAGCGTGATCCGGTGTCTTTGGACCGAAGCGATGAGGAGGTGGTGGCGCGCGAGGCTGCCTTTCGCCGCAACTGGGCGCGGGCTTGCGTGGCCGCTACCTTGTACGTCGTCGTGGCTGGCGCCCTCGTGCCAGAAATTCCTTGGCCCGATGCTCCGATCGTAAAAGCCGTCCTGGGGTTGCTCGGCCAGGCGATGCTCTGGCTGGTGTTCATCCTGCCGCCGCTGCTGTTTCTGGTACTGATCGCAGCCGTTTCGCGGTTCCAGTGGCGGTGGAGCCTGTGGGCGTTGCTGCAGCTCGCCGTCGTGCTCGCCTCGGCTTGGGTCGGGTTCCATCGGGACCGTGAACTCGACGGGTGCGATGAGGCCGGCCGGCCCTGCCGCTGGTTCGAGCCCCGCGATTCTGCAGGGACGAACCCGGTGCGGGAGGAAGCTCCTCATTTTGGAACGGGCTGGACGGAGGTCCGAGGCGGGTCGAATGGATAACCCAGCCGAACCATAGCTGGCGATCCCGAGGACGAGGCGCGCGAGTTCGCGTTCCGCCGCAACTGGGCAAGGGCTTGCGTAGGCGCCAACCTGTG
The DNA here is from genome assembly GCA_964545205.1 of uncultured Rhodospirillaceae bacterium. GTDB lineage: Bacteria > Pseudomonadota > Alphaproteobacteria > Rhodospirillales > Magnetospirillaceae > CAZJFH01. Next base: position 63,515 of record CAZJFH010000018.1, on the reverse strand, counting down.
GGTCATCGTCATCAACCTCGTCCGCAGCGATTTGCCTTTGAGCGCCCCTGAGACATGGTGGTTGCGCTGGCCGCTGAACTGGATCGGCGAGAAGTTGGTCCGGGGTTTCCGCTGGCGTTGGTGGGCATGGGCCTTGCTGCAGGTGGCGAGCGTTTACGCCGCCGTCTGGTACGGCTTCGATCGGTCCGGCGATCTCGACCTGTGCCGCGATCTCGGACGGCCGTGCGGCTGGTTCGATTGAAACACCGGCGGGTCTGGCGACCCGCGCTCCAGGGGCGGCGGTTCGCCCTGTTTCGGCCCCCTTCCGGCGGAAGGGGGTTTTTTCATGTTCGCAAAGGAGGATCGATGTTCGATTTCCCGACCAGCGTCGAGGCGCTCGACGCGGTGCCGGAGGGCTATCGCGCGCTGTATGCCGAGAAGGACGGCGCGTTCGTGCTCGACGAGGCTTTGGCCAAGAGGCTCGACGTCTCGGGCCTGACCTCGGCGCTGGACAAGGAGCGGCGCGCCGCCCGCGACGCCGAGCGCCAGCTCAAGGCCTGGGCGGCGCTGGGCCGCGCCCCCGAGGAGCTGGCCGAGCTGGCCGCCGCCCAGGACGCGGCGCTGGCCCGCGAGGCGGCGCGCAAGGGCGAGTGGGACAAGGTCGAGGCGCAGATCGCCGCCCGCCACGCCGCCGACCTCGCCGCCAAGGACGCGGCGCTGTCGCGCACCCGCCAGGCGCTCGAGCGCCAGCTCGTCGACGCCGCCGCCACCGCCGAGATCGCCGCCCAGCGCGGCGCCGCGGCGCTGTTGCTGCCGCATCTGCGCGGCGCGTTGCGCGTCGTCGAGGACGGCGACGGCTTCGCCGTGCGCGTCGTCGGCGAGGACGGCGCGCCGCGCCTCGACGCGCAATGCAATCCGCTTTCGGTCAAGGCCCTGGTCGCCGAGATGCGCCAGTCCGAGACCTTCGCCCGCGCCTTCGACGGCGCCGGCATCACGGGCAGCGGGACGCCGCCCAACGGCGCGGCCGGCGCGACGCCGGGCGCCTTCCACCTGACCCGCGAGCAGGCCCGCGACCCGGCGACCTATCGCCAGGCCCGCGAACAGGCCAGCCGCGCCGGTCAGACGCTCGCCATCGTGGAGTGATCGCTCCCGCATCCCAGGAGACGCCGTAAATGGCCAACACCCTGTCCGTCTACGATCCCATCTTCTATGCCCAGGAGGGCCTGATCCAGCTGGAGAAGGCGCTGGGCATGGCCGGCCGCGTGCATCGCGGCTACGACAAGGCGCCGCAGCAGAAGGGCGCCACCATCTCGATCCGCAGCCCCGGCGCCTTCACCGCGCTCGACGCGCCGTCCTCGGCGCAGGACATCGACGCCGGCGAGGTGCAGATCCAGCTTTCCAACTGGAAGGAGGTCAAGTTCGCCCTGTCCGACAAGGAGCTGTCGGCGGCCGGCGAGGTGATCATCGCCGAGCACGTCCGCCCGGCGGCGGTCGCCCTGGCCGATTCGATCGACCAGAGCCTGTGCGCGCTCCATGCCGACGTGCCGTGGTTCCACGACGTCGCCGCCACCGCCGGCGTCGCCGACATCATCGCGGTGCGCCGCGCCATGTTCGACAACAAGGTGCCGCTGCGCGACCCCGCCATGCTGCACTGGATGATCGACGGCGACATGGAGGCCGACCTGCTCGGCCAGTCGGCCTTCACCCAGTGGCAGGGCTCGGGCGAGCTCGGCACCGCGGCTCAGGTCTCGGGCAGCCTGGGCCAGCGCTTCGGCTTCAACTTCTTCGCCAACCAGAACGTGCGCAGCCATGTCGCCGGCACCCTGTCGAGCACCAGCCCGCTGCTGCAGGGCGCCCATTCCAAGGGGGCGACGAGCGTGACGCTCGACGCCGGCACCCTGACCGGCACCCTGAAGAAGGGCGACACCTTCGTGCTCGACGGCAACGCCCAGCGCTACGCCGTGACGGCCGACGCGACCGCGGCGTCGAACGCGATCACCGTGACGGTGACGCCGGCGCTGGTCCAGGACTACGCCGACAACGCCCAGGCGACCGTCAGCCTGGACGACCACGCCGCCTCGCTGGCCTTCCACCGCAACGCCTTCGCGCTGGCGATGGCGCCGCTGTCGGAACTCGGCAACCAGCTCGGCGCCCGCATCGCCACCGTGACCGACCCGATCACCGGCCTGGCGCTGCGCTCGCGGCTGTTCTACGACGGCAACAACTCGAAGGTGTTCGTCGCGCTCGACGCGCTGTGGGGCGTGACCACCCTCGATCCCAATCTGGCGGTGCGGGCGCGGAACTAGCGCCGCCGAGCTCATACTCGTCATTGCCGGGCCTGTCCCGGCAATCCATGGACCCCCGGGCCAAGCCCGGGGGTGACGAGACGACGCATCCTGTCACCCGGGAAACCCCATCATGACCATCATCGTCGAGGACGGCTCCGGCCGGGCCGACGCGACGGCCTACGTCGACGTCGCCTGGACGGACGCCTATCACGCCCTGCGCGGCAACGCCGCCTGGGCCGCCGCCGCCGTGGCCGACAAGGAGGCGGCGCTGGTCAAGGCCAGCGACTGCCTGGATGCCGGCTATGCGTTCCGCGGCGAACGGCTGCGCCCCGACCAGGCGCTTTCCTGGCCGCGCAGCGGCGCCGAGGACGAGGCCGGCGCCAGCTTGAGCGGCGTGCCGGAACCGGTGAAGCGCGCCTGCGCCGAGCTGGCCCTGCGCGCCCTGTCCGAGGAGCTGATGCCCGACGCGGCCCGCGGTGGCTTGATCAAGAGCGAGAGCGTCGGGCCGGTCAGCACCAGCTACTTCGAAGGCGCGCCGGGCGGCACCCGGCGGCGGCTGGTCGACGGCATCCTGCGCGGCGTCACGCGCGCCGGCAACGACCTGGCGAGGGCGTGATGCCGAGCCGCGCCGAGCTTTCCGCCACCGTCCGGCGGCTGTTCGCCGCCGCCGGCGATCTCGTCCATCCGGCGACCCTGAGCCGCGCCACGCCGGCCGACTACGACCCCGAAACCGGCGCGCCGGCCGCGCCCGAGACCGCCGAGACCGCCTGTTCGGCGCTGTTCGACCACGCCGTGCGGCCGCGTTTCGACCTGCTCGACGGCATCGAGATCGCCGACGGCGAGATCGTCGTCTGGCTGTCGGGCGCCGGCTTCGCGCCGCAGGGCGGCGACCGGCTGGCGATCGACGGCACCGTGCGCGCGGTGCGCGCGGTGCGCGACGTGCTCGGCGCCGGCGCGCTTTATCTCGTGATCGCGAGGTGATCCAGTCATGAGCCTGACGACAGAGGCCAGCATCCGCGCCGCGCTCGAGGCGCACCTGGCCGCCACCGTGCTGCTGGACACCGGCAGCCGCGACGACATCGCCGCGACCAGCACCGGCTACAGCCGCGCCGCCGGGTCCTTCGTGACCGACGGCTTCCGGGTCGGCGACACCGTGCAGCCGGACGGCTTCGCCGACACGACGCCGTCGATCGTGCTCGCGGTCTCGGACGGCGTGCTGGTGGTCGACCGCACGGTCACGCCGGAGGCGGCCGGCGCCGCCGTCTCGATCGCCGTCGTGCTGCCCGAGCGGCGCCGCTTCGAGGGCCAGCCCTTCGTCCGCCCCAAGGACAAGCCGTGGCTGCGCGCCCTGCTGCGCCCGGCCTCGGCGCCGCTGGTCGCCTTCGGCACCGGCGGCATCCTGCGCCACCAGGGCAGCCTGATCGTGGAGCTGGTCGAGCCGGTCGATTCGGGCCGCGGCCTCGCCCGGCTCGAACGCCTCGCGGCCGGGCTGCGCGAACGGTTCACGCCCGGCCTGCGCCTGCAGCGGGACGGCCTCGAGGTGCGCGTCGGCGAAGCCCGGCGCGGCGCCGTTCTCGAAACCATCGACATCCTGACGCTGCCGCTGGCCATCGACTGGTCCTGCGAGGCGTCCGCACGCGGAGGAGCATCATGACCATCCAGACCGGCGTCGCCGTCGACGTCGCCTATGCGGCCGAGACCGTCTTCGGCACCAAGCCCGCGCCGGCCGGCGGCACCCTGGTGCGGCGCATCGCTTCGACCCTGGCGCTGTCGCGCCAGACGTTCCGTTCCAACGAGATCCGCCCCGACGCCCAGCTCGCCGCGCAGCGCCACGGCAGCCGCCGCGTCCAGGGCGAGATCCGCGGCGAACTGGCGCCGGCGGCCTGGGACGACCTGCTCGCCGCGGCCTTGCGCGGCACCTGGACCGCGGGTGTCTCGTTCGCCGCGGCGGCGGGTTCCGGCGTCACCGCCAGCGATGCCGGCCGCAGCTTCACCCGCGCGGGCGGCTCGTGGCTCGCCGACGGCTTCAAGATCGGCGACGTCGTGCGCTGGAGCGGGCTGTCGGCCGGAAACGACGGGCGCAATCTCAGGATCGTGGACCTGACCGACGCCACCATGACCGTCGCCGAGACCGTCGAGGCCGTGGCCACCGCCAACGAGGCCTGCGCCTGCGCCGTGACCGGCGAGAAGGTCGCCACCGGCACCGGCCAGCCGTCCTTCACCATCGAGCACCATTTCGCCGAGGCCGGCTTCGCCCAGGTGTTCAGCGGCTGCCGCATCGGCCGCATGCAGCTGTCGCTGTCGCCCAACCGCATGGCCGAGGTGAGCTTTTCCGTGCTGGGCCGCGACATGGAGGTGCGCGAAGGAGCGGACGCGCCGTATTTCGCCGCGCCGGCGACGGTGTCGAGCCGCCAGCCGCTGGGCGCCATCGACGCCACCCTGCGCGTCGCCGGCGCCGATGTCGGCGTCGTCACCGGCCTCGACCTGTCGGTCGATCTCGGCCTCGTCGCCGATGCCGTGGTCGGGGCCGCGACGGTGCCGGACGTCGTCTACGGCCGCACCAACGTCAGCGGCACGATGACCGCCTTCGTCGAGGACGCGGCCTTGCTGAAGAACTACCTGGCCTCGGACGAGGTGGCTCTGCACCTGCTGCTGGCGCCGGCCGGCGGCGCCGGCTTCGTCTCGCTGCACCTGCCGCGGCTGATGTTCAACGGCGCCGACCTGCGGATCCAGGGCGGCGAGGGCCTGCCGCTGCGGCTGCCCTTCCAGGCCCTGGTGCGCACCGACGGCGGCGCCGGCACCGCCTGGGACGCCGCGACCATGACGATCCAGGCGGCGGTGGATTGAGGAGAGGGCGATGACATTCCATGACGTCCGCTTCCCCGACGACATCGCCGTCGGCGCCGTCGGCGGGCCGGGGTTCAACACCACCGTGGTGACGCTGTCGTCCGGGCGCGAGAAGCGCAACGTCAACTGGTCGGACGCCCGCTGCGTCTGGGACGTGGCCCACGGGCTGAAGACCCAGGCGCAGCTCGACCGGCTGCTGGCGTTCTTCCGCGCCCGCCAGGGCCGGGCGCATGCGTTCCGGTTCAAGGACTGGAGCGACTACCGCATGGACCGCCAGACCATCGGAACCGGCGACGGCGCCACGACGAGCTTCGCGCTGAGCAAGAGCTACGTCGACGCCGGCGGCCACGTCTCGGCGCGCCGGATCACCCGGCCGGTCTCCGGCACGGTCGAGGTCTGGGTCGACGGCGCGGCGCAGGAGAGCGGGTTCGCGGTCGCCGAGGGCTCGGTGTCGTTCGATGCGGCCCCGGCGGCCGGCGCCGTCGTCGAGGCGGCCTGCGAGTTCGACGTGCCGGCGCGGTTCGACAGCGACCAGATGAAGGTCAGCATCGAGGCCTACGGCACGTTCAGCTGGGGGCAGATCGCGGTGGTGGAGGTGAAGGAATGAAGCCGTGCTCCGACACCCTGCGCCAGCACCTGCTCGGCGACGTCACCCGGCTGGCGACCCTGTGGCGCCTGACCCGCGCCGACGGCGTGGTGATGGGCTTCACCGACCATGACCGCGACCTCGATCGGGACGGCCTGACCTACAAGGCGGCGACCGGCTTCACGCCCACCGCGGTGTCGAGCGCCGCCGGCCTGGCGGTCGACAACCTCGAGATCCAGTCGGTGCTCGACAGCGCCGAGATTTCCGAGGACGACCTGCTGGCCGGCGTCTACGACAACGCCGTGGTCGAGATCATGCTGGTCGACCACGGCGATCCCGAGGCCGGCGCCCTGCCGATGCGCAAGGGCTCGCTGGGCGAGATCAGGGTGAGCGGCCAGGGCTTCGTCGCCGAACTGCGCGGCCTGACCGACGCCTTCGCCACCGTGGTCGGCCAGATCTACTCCCCGAGCTGTCGTGCCGATCTCGGCGACGAGCGCTGCCGGGTCGATCTCGGCGCGCATCGGGCCACCGGCACGGTGACCGCGGCGACCAGCCGCCGCAGCTTCGCCGATTCCGGACGCAGCGAGGCCGAGGGGTATTTCGCCCATGGCCTCGTGACCTGGACCAGCGGCGCCAACGCCGGCACCGCCGCCGAGGTTCGCGCGTTCGGCGCCGGCGGCGCGTTCGAGCTGTTCCTGCCGGCGTCGCGCGACATCGCCGTCGGCGACGGCTACGAGGTCCATGCCGGATGCGACAAGCGGTTCGAGACCTGCCGCGACGTCTTCGACAACGCCGTCAACTTCCAGGGCGAGCCGCACGTGCCGGGGCTCGACTTCCTGATCGAACCCGCCGGACGCTGATCATGGTCACCAGAGCTGAAATCCTGGCCGCCGCCCGCGGCTGGGTCGGCACGCCGTTCCGCCATCAGGGCCGGCTGAAGGGCGTCGGCGTCGATTGCGTCGGGCTCGTCGCCGGGGTCGCCCGCGACGTCGGGATCGCCGTCCGCGACCGCACCGATTACGGCCGCGTTCCCGACGGGCGCAGCCTCGGCCAGGCCCTGGGCGAGCAGTTGATCCCGCTGCCCGCGACCGCGGCGCGGCCCGGCGACGTGCTGCTGACCCGCATCCGCCGCGACCCGCAGCACGTCGGCATCCTGGGCGAGCACGGAAGCCTGATCCATGCCTGTGCCGGCGCCGGGCGGGTGATCGAAACCAGACTGGACGAGCGATGGTGGCCGCGGGTGCTCGCGGCCTTCCGGTTTCCAGACATAGAGGAGGGCTAGATGGCGACACTGGTGCTGGGAGTCGCGGGCGCGGCCATCGGCAGCGCGATCGGCGGCACGGTCCTGGGCATTTCGGCGGCCACGATCGGCCTTGCGGTCGGCTCGACGATCGGCGGCGTCATCGACCGGCAGCTTTTCGCCGTCGACGGACCGACCGTTTCGGGGCCGCGGCTGGGCGATCTCGGCATCCAGGTCTCGACCTACGGCCGCTCGATGCCGGTGATCTATTCCGGCCGGGTCGCCGGGAACGTGATCTGGGCCAGCGACAAACGCGAGGTTCGCGAGACCTCGGTCCAGGACTCCGGCGGCAAGGGCGGCTCGTCCGCCAAGGTGACCAGCGAGAGCTATCACTACTACGTCGATCTGGCGGTGTCGCTCGGCGAAGGCCCGATCTCGGCCATCCGGCGCATTTGGGCCGACGGCACCCTGATCTGGGACTCCTACCGGAGCGAGGCCGGCGACGCCGTGACGGTGTATCTCGGGCTCGACACCCAGGACCCCGATCCGCTGATCGAGAGCAGCGAAGGCACCGGCGGCGTGCCGGCGTACCGCAACCAAGCCTACGTCGTCTTCTCGGACCTGTACCTGAACGACTTCGGCGGCAGAATCCCGAACTTCAGCTTCGAGGTCGTCGGCAGCCCGACCGCCGGCTGGGGCGAGGACCTGGCCCAGGGCATCGCCGTCGACGGCGACGGCGGCATCTGGCTCGCCGCCAACCTGCAACGCACGCTGACGCGGTTCGACCCCGACGATCTCACCGTCGCCGCCGTCGCCGGCCGCGACGCGGCTTCGGCATCGGACTACCTGGGCTCTCTCGCCGCGCAGCCGTGGCGGCTGGCCTGGGATGCCGTGTCGGGCCATCTGTTCGTCACCGCGCTGTGCGACGCCTGCGTGCAGCGCATCGATCCGGCCACCGGCGCGGTGCTCGCGACGATCGCCGTCGCGCCCTATCCGCACGAGATCATCGCCGACGGTCACGGCGGCGTCTGGGTCTCGCATCCGTGGCAGGACGGCCTGACGCGCATCGACGCGGCCAGCGGCGCCGCCGAGTGGGTGGCCCTTGCCGGCCAGCCCTACGCCTTCTGCCGCGATCCGGACGGCGATCTGTGGATCAGTTGCACCGGCGAGGTCGTGCGCTGGGATCCGGTGGCGCGGGCGGAAGTCCGGCGCGTCGACCTCGACGGGCGCTGGCTGCCGTGCGGCCTGGCCTACAACGCCGGCGACGGCAAGATCTGGTTCGCCTGCTCGGGCAACGACGTCGTCGGGGTGATCAGTCGCGGCACCTATTCGGTCTCGTGGCGCAACTCCGGGACATGGCCGGCCTATGTCGACTGCCATCCCGACGACCCCAATCACACGGTCTTCGTATCGCTGACCTTCGGCAACCGCCTGAAGCTGCTGCGTCGCGCCAGCGACAACGGCCTCGACGAGTTCGCCGAGTTCAAGACCGACGTCTGGCCGGGTCCGCTGGCGGCGCTGGCCGACGGTCGCTGCCTGGTCAGCAACACCAACCGGCCGTTTTTCCAGGAGGTGGAGGGCCCATGACCCAGACCGGCTTCTTCGGCACCGACGAGCCGATCGCGGCGGCGAGCCTGCCGACCAACAGCAACGGCCTGAGCTGGCACAACGTGCAGCGCCAGAGGCTGCGCAAGTTCGCCGGCCAGTACCTGGCGCAGCCGCCGATCCCGGTGGTGACGCTGCGCTCTCAGGGCGAGCCCGACGTTACCATTCCGGCCGTCGTCGCCAGCCGCGCAGGTTTCACCCAGCTCCGGCGCGACCTGCCGGTGATCGACCAGTACTTCGAGTACGGCGGCGAGCCGGACTACCTGCAGAAGGCGAAGGACATCTGCCTGGCCTGGGCCCGCACCAACGAACCCGACGGCAAGCCGATCAACGAGAGCAATTTCGAGTGGCTGCTGCGGGTGATGAAGCGGCGTCAGGCCGATTTCTCCGCCGCGGAGTGGACCAGCATCGAAGACTGGGCGCAGGCCCTGCGCACGGCGAAGGAGGGCTTCGACTTCCAGACCACGGAGGAGGAAGGCGCCGTCGCCCACGGCAACTGGTACACGCATCATTACAAGGTCCTGCTTCAGGTCTACGACCTGCTGGGCGACACGGCGGCGTTCGACGCGCTGCTGGTCGAGATCGAGGGCTTCGCGACGCGCAACTTCCCGTTCGGCAACGGCGCGATGAGCCATCCCACGGGTCACGAGATCGTCGCGGCGAGCGCCGCCGAGGGCTACTTCGAGATCGCCGGCGACCGGCGAGCCGTCTTTCCGGACGGGGCCGAGTTCCGGGTGGCGGGATCGGGCGCGGGCAACGACGGCGCCTACGGCGTCGCCGGCACCGAATACCTGAGCGCGTCGGACCTGACGCGAATCCGTCCGCTGCAGGCCGTCGCGGCCGACGGCGGCGGCGGCGTGCTGAGCGAGCCCTGGGACGAGGCGGTCCACGACATGCCGCGGCCGGCGGTCGACGCCGGGGAGAGCATCGACTACGTCCGCCGCGACGCGCTGCACTACCAGGTCTACGACCTGGCGCCGTGGATCGAGATCGCGCTGCTGGCGGGACGCAGCTTCGCCCAGGTCGACGCCGGCTGGGACTTCTTCGTCGCCAAGCTGCTGGCGAGCCACAAGCATTACGAATTCGCCGCCAGTTCCGATCCGTTCGACGCGGCGCGTTGGGAGGCCAGCCATGCCGAGTATCTGGCCCCCGGCGCCATGTTCAAGCCGCAGCGGGCGGCCGGAATGATGCTGGCCTATTTCCATCATCGCCGCAGCCTCGATCCGGCCTGGATCGAACCGGCCCAGCTCCTGGCGCCGTGCCTGCGCGCCACCGACACGATTTCCTCTTTCTGGGCCCAGTACTTCCGTTGGGCTCTGGGGTACGGCAGCCATGCCTGACTTGCGCTCCATCATCGCCGACTTGTGCCGGCGCGCCGGTTTCGATCCCGACCTCGACGTCGACCTGACCGGGATCGCCGGCCGTATTCCCGGTCTGACGTTGTCGCGGCGTTCGACCGTGCGCGCCTGCCTGGAGACCCTGCAGCAGGCGTTTCCGTTCGACGCCGTCGAGAGCGGCGGGCAGGTGTGCTTCCGGCCCCGCGGCGGCGACGTCGCCGCGGTGCTGTCGGCCGAGGATCTGATTCCGTTCGCCGAGGGCAGCCTGGTCGAGATCGTGCGCGGGCGGGAAAGCGAGCTGCCGCGCCAGGTGGACGTGCTCTACGCCTCGACCGCCACCGACTTCCAGACCAGCTGCCAGACGGCGCGCCGGCTGGCCGGCGGCGCGTCTTCGGCGGTCTCGGTCGAACTGCCGCTGTCGCTCGACGACGACGTCGCGCGCCGGATCGCCGAAAGGCTGCTGTATCAACCGTGGCTGGAGCGGGACGCCTATGCGTTTCAGCTCGATGCCGAGCACGCGTTGCTGGAGCCCGCCGACATCGTCGAACTGGCCCTGGGCGGCCGGACGGTGCGCCTGCGGGTGATCGCCGTCGAGGCGAACGCGACGGTGTTTCGCATCCGGGCGGTTCCGGACGACGCAGAGCTCCTGGGCTCGGCGTCCACCGGCGGCAGGCCGGGAGCGCGGCTGTCCAGCCTGCGCGTCGTTCCGCCGACCGTCCTGTTCGCCCTGGACCTGCCGCCGCTGCGCGACCAGGACGACGGCCCCGGATGGTATGCCGCGGCCTCGTTCGACGCCGCGGCCGGCGGCTCCTGGCCCGGCGCCGTGCTGATGAAGTCGCTCGACGGCACCGCCTACGATCGTTTCGCCGCCCTGCGCGGGCCGGCGACCTGGGGCGTCTGCGAGACCGTTCTCGGCGACGGCCCCTGCACACACTGGGACGAGGTCTCGCGGCTCACGGTGCGGCTGGCCAACGGCAGCCTCGAGAGCCGCGACCGCGCGTCGGTGCTGAACGGCGCCAACGCGGCCCTGGTCGGCGACGAGATCGTGCAGTTCCGGCAGGCCGAGCTGACGGCGGCCGACACCTACCGGCTGTCCGGACTGCTGCGCGGGCGGCGCGGAACCGAGCACCTGACCGCCGGCCATGCCGCCGGCGAGACCTTCCTGCTTCTGACCACCTTCGATCTGTCGCGGATCGTCGGGCAGCAGGAGGCGATCGGGGCCGTGTTCTGGCTGAAGGCGGTCACGGCCGGCCTGTACGCCGAAGACCAGCCGGCCGAGAGCTTCGCCGACACCGGCGCCAGCCTGCGGCCGTTCAGCGTCGCCCACCCGCGGGCTTCGCGCGATCCGCAATCCGGCGACGTCAGCCTCGCCTGGGTGCGGCGCGCCCGTGTCCTGGGCGGCTGGATCGACGGCGCCGACGTGCCGCTGGTCGAGGCCGACGAGCGCTACGAGGTCGACGTCGTGTCGGGCTCGGGCGCGGTGCTGCGCACCCTGTCGAGCACCGGGCCGAGCGCCGTCTATACGGCCGCCATGCAGGCCGCCGACGCCGGCGCCGGCGCCGCGTTCCGCATCCATCAGATCAGCGCCGTGGTCGGTCGCGGCGTTCCTCGGGAGATCACGATATGAGCGACACCACGCCCCGGCTCGGGCTGCCCTATCTCGTCGCCGGCCAGGCGCAGAAGGAGGTCACGCACAACGAGGCCCTGAACCTGCTGGACGTGCTGGGCCAGGCGACGGCGGCCAGCCGCTCGTCGAGCGCCCCGCCGGCCGACCCGGCCGAGGGCGACGTCCACATCGTCGGCGCCGGCGCGACCGGAGACTGGTCCGGCCACGACGGCGAGATCGCCGCCTATTACGGCGGCTGGCAATTCATCTTGCCCCGCGCCGGCTGGCGCTGCTGGGTCGTCGACGAGGGCGCCGTGCTGCGCCACGACGGCACGGCCTGGCAGGTCGAGGCCTCGGCCTTCGGCCTGACGCTGATCGACGACGTCGATGCCGCCGGCGCGCGCGCCACCCTGGAACTGGGCGACGCCGCGACCCGCAGTGTCGGCACGGCGGCCGGCACCGTGGCGGCGGGCGACCATGCGCATGCCGGCGTGTACCAGCCGGCCGATCCCGAACTCGACGCCTGGGCGGCCAAGGCGGCGCCGACCGGCGCCGTGGTCGGCACCACCGATGCCCAGACGCTGAGCGCCAAGTCCTTGCAGAGCCCGACCCTGTCGGGGACCACCACGCTGGCGGCCGGACATGCCTTCAGCGGCACGCTGCAGGTCCAGGGATCGCAACTGCTTTTCGGCGCGACCAGGCTGTACGAGGCGGTCGGCGACACCGAGTACGCAGTCGCGTTCTTCAGCGCCGCCAATAACCAGATCCGGTTCTACCGTTACGACGGCGGCGCGGCGGCGGCGGCCGATCTGGCCCTGTACAACGGCAGCGCGTACGACCGGGTGGCGACCGAGCAGAACGCGCTGACCCTGTCGGCGAAGACGATGCGGGGACCCGACGGCAGCGCCACGGCGCCCACCTATGGCTTCTCGGCCGCCACGACGAGCGGCATCTTTCGCGAGGCGTCGGGCGCCGTCGCTTTGGCGGTCGGCGGAACCAAGGTGTTCGCGGCCGCCGGCGGCGAGGTGACCTTCGGAGGCTACGACCCGGCTTCGACCACCGCCGACGGCGTGCATGTCGACCTGTCGCCCGGCTATGTCGGCACCCAGCAGGCGGCCGCGGCGAGCGTGGCCAACCTGGCCTTCCAGGCCTCGAGCGGCACCGGTTCGGTGTTTTCGGTCAACTACGCCGGCGCGGTGGTCGCTGGCGCCGCCTCGGGTTCCTTCCACACCTTCCAACGCGGCTCGGCCGGCGACGCCACCGCGACCATCCTGCAGGTGAGGGACGCCGGAAACGTCTGCGCGTATTTCTACAACGCCAGCGGCAGCGGCTGGAACACCAGCGGCGCCGCCATGCGGCTGGCGGCGAACGGCGCCACCTCGCGCTCGCTCAACGCCGCCGGCACCCTGAACGCCAGCGGTGCCGACTATGCCGAGTACCGGCGGCTGATCGAGCCCCTGTACGGCGCCGTCCCCAAGGGGGCGATTCTGGGGCTGGACGCGGCCGGGCTGCTCACCGACCGGTTCGACGACGTGGTCGGCCGCGTCCTGATCAAGTCGACGGCGCCCAATCTGGTCGGCAACGATTCCTGGGGTGCCGAGGCGAATATCTGCGCCCTCTACGGGGTCGAGCCGGTCGGCGACGAGCCCGAGGACGGCACGGCCGAACACGATGCCTGGCTGGCACGCAAGGCGGCATTCGAGGGGGCGCTGGAGACCGAGCGGCAGTACTGGGATCGGATGGCGATGTGCGGCGTCGTGCCGTGCAACGTGGCGGCAACGACGGCGGATGTCGGCAAGTACCTGGTGCCGACCCGCACCGCGGACGGCGCGATCGGCGCGTCGCCTGTCGCCGAGGCCGACCTGACGCTGGCCCAGTACATCCGCTCGTTCGCGGTGATCGAGGCGATCGGCGGGGACGGGCGGCCGCTGGTCTCGGTCAAGATCGCCTGAGCAGCCGATCCAGCTTCGCCGGCCCGCCATAGCGCGGGCCCTTTTCATGCCAGGAGCAGGAGCCATGCGCATGCCGCAGAAAACCTTCGCCGACGCGGCGACCGCCGGGGTGGCCGGCTATTCCCTGCATACCGTCTGGACGCAGGCACTGGAACCGGCGCTGCAGGCGCTGATCCTCGTCGCGACCTTCGTCCTGGTCGTCATCCGCGCCGCTCTGGCGGTGCGGGAGTGGGTGCGGGGGCGGGCTGGCCGGCGGCCGGCGCAAGGCCGCTGACTCGATGTAGCCCCGGTGCCGCCCCTCGGGGCGGCCCATTTTCACAGGAGAACCCATGACCGACCTCTGATCGACGCAATTGGCCGCTCTTCGGGAGCGGCGCGTCGAACGAGAGCAACGATGTCGCGACGACGCGACGGCCGTGCGAGCGGCCGCCGCGCGACGGGATATTGCCCAAACGGGCCGCCCCTCGGGGCGGCCTTCTTCATAGGAGCAAACGAATGGCAGATCTCTCGTACATCGCGACGATCGCCGACCTGAAGGCGCTGTCCGACACCTCGTCGGCGGCGCTGGCGACGGTCTACGTCGAGGGCTATGACGCCGACGCCGACGGCGGCGAAGGCGTTTTCTGGTGGGACGGCGCATCGACCGCAGCCGAGAACGGCGGCACGGTGATCGTGCCCGACAGCGCCCCGGCTTCCGGCCGCTGGCGTCGCTCGACCGGCGACAAGCCGCTGACCCCGGAGATGTTCGGGGCGATCGGATCGGGCAGCAATCCCCTGTCCACGCGCTTCGCCAGTCTGGCTGCCGCGCAGGCGGTCTATCCACACGCCACGGCGCTGACCGACGAAATCGATTGGGCGGCGATCCAGGCGGCGATCGACACGGCCAAGGACGGCGGCGCCGCCGGCATGGACCGACGCATCGAGCTGGCGTCGGCGGACTATCGGATCAATCGTGCGCTGCGGGTCTATCCCCAGACGGCGCTGATCGGGCAGGGTATTTTCCGCACCGCCATCCGCTACACCAGCGCGACGGGGAACGCGATCGAGCCGGCCGAGGGGCGCACGACGCACGTGCACATCCACGGCATCTATCTCTATTCGAGCGTCGCGATGCCGACGCTCCAGACGGTGACGGGAGCGGCCGACAACGGCTCCGGTCTGATCCGTCTGACCGTGACCGGCCACGGGTTCGTGGGCGGTGAGGTGGTCAACGTCCAGGGTGTCCGCGGCACCACGGAAGCCAACGACCTTTGGCGCATCATCTATGTGGATGCCGACAACTTCGACTTGTCTGGATCGGCATTCGTGAACGGCTATGAATCGGGCGGCAAGTGCTACGGGACGCGCTTCAAGTACATTACCAACGCCACGTCCTCGACCGGCGGTGAAGACGGTGTGATCCGGCTGACGATTCCGTCGCACGGCTACACCACCGACGATTGGGTCCATGTGACCGGGGTTCGCACCAACGTGACCGAGGCCAACGGCTCGTGGCAGGCCACGGTGATCGATGCCGACACCATCGAACTGCAAGGCAGCCGTCATGGCGGCGGCGCCTACGTCACGGCGGATCGCGGCTACGCCAGCAACGGCAGCGTCGGCGTCTTCATGCCCTCCTGCAACCACTGGGACTTCTTCAACTTCCAGGCCAAGAATTTCCAGGTGGCCGGCGGCCTGCTGGTCGGACGGCGCAACCCGAAAACCGGCGCCATCGACGCGACCGGCGCCTTCCGCGCCGACAGCACCTACAGCAACTTTCGCCATTGTATCTTCCAGAACAGTGGCGTCGCTGGGCTGTGGTTGACCGGCAACGGCGATATTCCCGGCGACCAGGGAAGCTACCAGGGCACGTCAAACCTCCAGCGGTTCGATGCCGTACAGTTCCCCAACGCTTACGGCCACGGGTTGTGGATCGAGCGCGGGGCGATCAACAGCGGCTCGTCGCTGGCCTTCGATGCGTGCATGGGCGACGGCTGCCGGATCGAATACTACGGCAACAACCTGCAGGGCATCGTCGAGACCAACGGCGGCTATGGCATCCACATTCTCGGGACGTGGGGCTATCAGAACGACGTCTGGATACACAACGGTGGTGCCAACGCGCTGGGTGAGTGGCATGACGCCAACGGCCGCAGCAACATCACCCCGGTGAATGCCTCGGCCGGCAAGGGCGGGTGGCGTCCGGGCCACATTCTGCCTGTCGCGGCCAGCAATGACGCGCTGTTCCGCCAGGCGGGCAAAGAACAGCTCAACTACAAGACCGGCGACCACATCCGGCGCTTGGTGGGGCAGCAGGCCATCAACGGTCGCACCTCACTGTCCGCTGGCGGCTACCAGAACATAGCGGTGTTCCAGGTGCCGAAGGACGGAGCCGTCATGGTGTATGGCGCCGGCTGCACGACGGAACTTGGCGGTGTCGGACCGACGCTGACGATCGAGCTGCACGATCTGACCGCCGGCGTCATGCGCTACAGCCGTTCCGGCGCGATGGCGTGGGGCGATCCCCTGTATGACAGCGGTCTTTTGGAGGGCGACACGAATTTCGCAGTGCGCTTCAACAACTCTGGCGACACCGCGTCGTCGATTGCCGGCGTCATGCTCGTCGATATCGTGGAGGTGAAACAATGAGGATTACAGCAGTGGTGGCGCGGCTTCGGCCCGACGCGAGCTATCAGGTCATCAATGGCGACGTGCTGTTCGATGATCCTGCCGTCGCGCCGCTGACGCCCGAGGAGATCGCCCGGGCCGAGGCGGAGATCGATGCGCAGGACGAGGCGGCGCAACTCGGGCTGTGTATCGCCAGGATCAAAGCCGAGGCGCGGCGGAGGATCTTGGCGCGCTACGCCTGGGCCAAGCAGTCGAACATGAACATGCGCGCCAACGAACTGCAGGATGTCCGGTATTCGCGGGCCTGGACCGCCGAAGAGGAGGCGGAAGCCGCTGAACTGCGGGCTGCGGCCGGCTGGATCAGGACCGTGCGCGCCCGTTCGGACGAACTGGAGCGGCAGGCGGAGGGCAAAACCCCGCCCGAGTTGCGCGCCTGGGACGTGTCCCACGATCGCCTGTGGGTGTGATCATGAGCCGTAACCCGAAGTTGCGGTCGCGGTGGGTGTGAGCGACGACGGCCTTCGGCCTGAAATCGACGCGACTGGCCGCTCTTCGGGAGCGGCGCGTCAAACGAGAGCAACGATGTCGCGACGACGCGACATTGCCCAAACAGGCCGCCCCTCGGGGCGGCCTTTTCATAGGAGCAAACGAATGGCAGACATCTCGTACATCGCGACGATCGCCGATCTGAAGGCGCTGTCCGACACGTCGTCGGCGGCTCTGGCGACGGTCTACGTCGAGGGCTATTACGCCGATGCCGACGGCGGCGAAGGCGTCTTCCACTGGTCGTCCACGTCTTCGGCGAGCGGCAACGGCGGCACCATCATCGAGCTCGACTCGGCCCCGGCCAGCGGCCGGTGGATCCGGGCCACCAACGGCGCGCCGTACAGCGTCAAATGGTTCGGCGCCAAGGGCGACAATTCGACCGACGACGCGGCGGCGATCCAGTCGGCGCTGAACAGCGGGGCCGGCGTGGTCGTGTGTCCGGCCGGCGGCGTCTATCTGATCGGCACGACCCTGGTTCCGGCCGCCGGGCAGGAGGTGATCATCGAAGGCGGCGCCACCCTCAAGCTGGCCGACGGCGCCGACCAGCCGGTGATCGAAATCGAGAACGCGCGCGCCGTGGTCGGCGGCTTCGGCACGATCGACGGCAATGCGGCCAACCAGACCTCCGGTTTCGGGGGCAATGCCCACGCCATCCGGATCGCCGCGAACGTCGACGGCTGGACGATCCGGGACGTCCGCATCACCAATACCCAGTCGCAGGGCATCCGTTTCAGTCCGTCCGGGACTGCGTTCCGCAACTGGCGCATCGCCAACGTCCGGCTCGACGCCATCCTCGACCACGCCATCCACGCCAGCGCGACGGTCGGCGGTCAGATCGAGGGCTGCCGCATCGAGACCACGACCCGCGCGGGGATCGTGATCGTCGGCGGCGAGGGCACGATCGTGTCCGGCAACTACGCCTACGACTGCGGTTCCGCGACCTCCGGCCAGGCGGCGTATTACCTGGAGGGCAAAGCCGCATTCGGCGTGGTGTTCGACGGCAACACCGCGGTCGACTGCGGCCAGCATGCGTTCCGGAACGAATCGTGGCACGCCGTCGAAGGGGCCGTGTGGTCGAACAACACGGTGATCAATCCCGGACTGAGCGGCTGGATTCTGGCCGGCGCGGTTGGCGTCAAGCTGATCGGCAACACCGTCCGGGACGCCGGGACGAATGGCTACAACCTGATCGGGGTCGCCCGCTCGAGCGTGGCGGACAACGTGGCCATCGCCAGCGCGCGCTCCGGCATCGCCGTCCAGGGCTGCACCGACACCGTCCTCTCCGACAATACCGTCCTGCGCGCCGGTCAGGACGGTACTCAGGCGGATGCCGATCGTTCCGGCATTCAGATCAAGAGCTACACGCGGGACGGCGGCGTGGTCACCGATGAGGGGCGCTCGGTGAGCGTGCGTGGCGGCGTCGTCGCCGACGATCAGGACGTCCGGACCATGATGTACGGCGTCCATATCGACGGCGCGGACGAGGGCCTGTCGGTCTCGGGCGTCAAGGTGGTCGGCGCCTATGTCGACGGCGTCCTCGGCGTGGATTGCCAGGAAGTCCGCTGTGCCGACAACGACGTCTCGCTGTGCGGTCAGCACGGGATCCACTTCCAGGGGCCGGTGCGCATCGCGATCGACGGCAACTGGTGTTACGACAACGGGCTGCGCACCACCGGCGACGGCATTCACGTCGCCGCCGGCACGTGGTCGACGCAGCGGCTGTCGATCGGCGGCAATCGCTGCTTCACCGACCAGTCGGACACACATTCCGTCTCGGCGGTCGACGATGCCGACAACCTCCTGACCATCGCCGGGCACCGCCTGCAGCCCGGAATGGTGGTCCAGATATCGTCCACCGGCAGCCTGCCCGCCCCCCTGGCGGCGAACACCGACTATTACGTCCTGGTCGCGGGCAGGGATGCCGTCAAGCTTGCGTCGAGCTTCGGCGGCAGCGACATCGACCTCACGTCGCAGGGCTCGGGCACCATCACCCTGACCGAGCAGACCACGATGCGGCGCGCGATCACGGTGGCCGTGGCGCCGGTGCAGGCCTATCCGTTCACGGCCAACTTCGCGGTCGGCACCAAGAACGCATCCGCGCCGTTCAGCCTCGCGGGCGAGTGGATCGGCGGATGGGACTGCACGCCGAAATCGCCCTACCAGACCGGCACCCAGACCGTGACCTCGGGCGGGCGCAAATTCGTGGTCGACACCACCAGGACGACGGCGCAGGGCGTGATGCTGGTGCCGTATTTCGTCAGCGCGCCCTCGGCCTTCGTCCATGTCGTCCCGACCATGGCCTGGAGCACGAACACCGCGACGATGTGGGCCGGCGTCCAGGAGTTGTCCGGCCTCGGCGACGTCGAGGTCGGAGTCGACGTTTATCTGACCGCGTGACGGCTCTCGCCGCCCGCGCCCCCGCGCCGGAAACCGGCGCGGGGGCCTTTCCTTGAAGAAGGAGGCTTTCGTGATCGCACTGCTTTCGGCGGTGTTCGGCTTCGCCGCGCCGTTCCTGCCCGAGGTCCTCAAGCTGCTGCGCGGCTGGCAGGACCACCGCTTCGAGATCGACCGCATGCGCCTGTCGGCCGAGCTGGCCGAGAAGCAGCACGCCTGGCGCATGGAGGAGATCAACACCAGGGGCGACATCGCCGAGATGCAGGTGCTGCACAAGCCGGTGCCGAGCTTCGGGGTGCAGATCCTCGACAAGGCCGCCGACAGCCGCATGAGCCAGTGGCTGACCGGGCCGGTGTTCCTGATGTTCGCCTTCCTCGACTTCGCCGCCGGCATGGTGCGGCCGGCCGTCGCCTATGCCGCCTTCGCCTTCTACATCGCCTACAAATGGGCGGTGTTCGCGACCCTGACCGGGCCGCGCTTCGAGGCCGACGCCGCGAGCGCCGTCCGGCAGCTGTGGACCGAGCAGGACTGGGCGGTGCTGACGCTGGTGCTCAGCTACTGGTTCGGGCAGCGGGTGGCCAAGCGGGCCGGCCTGGCCAGGGAGTAGGGCGATGGCGATCCAGTGGGTGCGCACCATTCCGGGCCCGTGCATCGCCCTGGTCAAGCACTTCGAGGGCCTCGAGGACGGCGACGCGGCGACGCCGCTGCTCGAGCCCTATCACGACCCGATCGGGCTGCCGACCCAAGGCTGGGGTCACCTCTTGAGCCGCGAGAAGTGGGCCGACCTTTCGCGCTGGCCGGCGATTTCCGAGGACGTCGCCGAGGGCTGGCTGCGCGCCGATCTGGTCGAGCACGCCGCCGCCGTGCAGCGCCTGGTCACGGTGCCGCTGTCCGACGGCCAGTACGGCGCCCTGACCTCGTTCGCGTTCAACCTGGGCGCGGGCGCGCTGGCCAGCTCGACGCTGCTGCGCAAGGTCAACGCCGGCGACCACGCGGCGGCGGCGGCCGAGTTCGGTCGCTGGGTGTTCGCCGGCGGGGTCAAACTTCCCGGGCTGGTGCGGCGGCGGGCGGCCGAATGCCGCCTGTACCGGACCGGCGACGATCCTGGTTGGCCGCTGTCGGCTCGCGTGATATAGCGCAGGCACATTGCGGGAGGGAAAAGCGATGGAGCGTCTGATCGAGGGGTTCCGGCGTTTTCGCGAGACCTATTACGAAAAGAACCGTTCGCTGTTCGACGCGCTGGCGCGCCAGGGGCAATCGCCGAAGGCGATGATCATCTCGTGCTGCGATTCGCGGGTCGATCCGGGCCTGATCTTCCGGACCGGTCCCGGCGACGTCTTCGTCGTGCGCAACGTCGCCAATCTGGTTCCGCCCTACGCGCCGTCGGACGAGCTGCACGGCACCAGCGCCGCCATGGAATTCGCGGTGCGTTCGCTGGAAATCGAGCACATCATCGTGCTCGGCCACGCCCAGTGCGGCGGCATCCGCGCCCTGCTGGAAGGCCGCGAGTCCGGCGGCGAGTTCATCGGCCCGTGGATGCGCATCGCCACCGAAGCCAAGCGCCGCGCCCTGGCCCTGACCGCCGACAGGCCCGAAGAGACGCAACGCACCTGCGAGCACGAGGGCGTCAAGGTGTCGCTGGAGAACCTGATGACCTTCCCGTGGATCCGCGAGCGGGTCGAGGCGGGGCTGTTGCACCTGCACGGCTCGTATTTCGACCTCGAATGCGGCGATCTGCTCTGGCTCGACCAGGCCAGCGGCCGATTCCAGCAGGTCTGAGCGATCAGACCTGCCGCACGGCGGGGTCCAGCACCGCCAGCGCGTCCGCGAGGCTGGTGGCCTGCCGCAACTTGCGCTGGCCGCTGGCGACGACGTAGACCTCGTTGCGGCCGTTGCCGGTCAGCTTGGCGATCGTGAACAGCGGCCGCTCGTGGGCGCTGCGGAAGACCGCGAACACGGCACGGGTCGGACCGTTGTCGATGGCGTAGTCGCGCCACTCGCCTGCCGCCACCCTTCGGGCGTACAGGTCGAGAAGCATCATGAATTCGCTGCGGTCGAAGTGAACGAAGGACGGCTTGCGGCGGTAGTCCGACAGGCGAAGGAACTGCGTCATTCAGCAATCCCGAGATTTCCAAGCCCAAGACACTGTTCTGTCGTCATTCTCGATCAACCGCCCCGCCGGGTCCAGCGAATTGAGATCATCCCGGAGCGCAGCCGGCGAAGAGCGGGGCCGCCGCCCGGGCGAGCCTGCTTGCTCCTCGGTCGGGCACGCATTGGCAACACCTTCACGGCGGCATTGTTCCGGACGACGGGGCGAGTATCATTGGCGGGCGCAATCCATGGGGAGGACGACGCCGTGGCCATGACCACTCCGATCTGCGACTTCGGCTGGAAGCCGCCGGGTTTCTCGCTGAAGGGCACCGACGGCAGGATCTATACGCTCGAGGACGTCCGCGGCCCGAAGGGCACGCTGGTCATGTTCATCTGCAACCACTGCCCGTACGTGAAGGCGATCATCGACCGCCTGGTGCGCGACGCCAAGGAACTGCAGGCGGCCGGCATCGGCGTGATCGCGATCATGTCCAACGACACCGAGGCCTATCCCGAGGACTCGTTCGAGAACATGAAGCGCTTCGCCGCCGAGCACGGCTTCACCTTTCCCTACGTCATCGACGAGACCCAGGAGATCGCGCGCGCCTACGACGCGGTCTGCACTCCGGACTTCTTCGGCTTCGACAAGGACCTCGGACTGCAGTACCGCGGCCGCCTGGACGCCTCGCGGAAGGAGGCGGCGCCGGCGGATGCCCGCCGCGAACTGTTCGAGGCGATGATGCAGGTGGCCGCGACCGGCCGCGGGCCCGAGGAGCAGGTCCCGAGCATGGGCTGCTCGATCAAGTGGCGCGCCGCCTGAGGCTTCGCCGCGACGTTTGCTTCCCGCGGCGGGTACGTCTATTTTAGCGGCCGTTTTGCAGGAGAGCCCGCATTGACCGATCGCGAGAAGGATGCCGAGCGGCAGTTGCTGGTGCAGGAGATCGAAGAGGATCTCAAGCGCGAGCAGTACGCCAAGCTGTGGGAGAGATTTGGCGGCTGGGTGATCGGCGCGGCCGTGGCGGTGGTCGCGGTGGTCGCCGGCTACCAGGGCTGGCAGTCGTGGCGCACCGAGCAGCGGCTCGAAGAGGCGCAGGCGTATGCCGCCGCCACCGAGGCGCCGCCGGCCGAGGCGGCGTCCGCGCTGGCGACGCTGGCGGCCGAGGCCGACACCGACTACCAGACGCTGGCCGCGCTGCGCCGCGCGTCGCTGCTGGCCGAGGCCGGCGACACTGCCGCCGCCCTGGCCGCCTATGACGCGCTGGCCGACGACGCCGGCATCGCGGACGTCTATCGCGGCCTCGCCAATCTGCGAGCCGCCCTGCTGCAGATCGAGGCCGGCGATCCGGCCGCCGCCCGCGGGCGGCTGCAGATCCTGATGGGCGGCCCATGGCGGCATACCGCGCAGGAGCTGGAAGCGGTGCTGGCCCAGCGGCAGGGCGACGTCGCCGCGGCGCGCGAGATCTATCAGCGGCTCGCGGACGACGCGACCGCGCCGTCGGGCCTGCGCGCCCGCGCGGCCGAAATGCTCGCGGTCCTCGGGCCGAGCGCGAACCAGGGCTAGGAGCGGAACGTGCATCGTCTCATCTTGGCGGTCTCCGCCTGCCTTCTCGTCGCGGGATGCGACACCTGGATGGGCGAGTCCGAGGGGCCGCCGCTGCCGGGCAAGCGCATCGCCGTGCTCGAACACGACCGGCTGCTGAAGCCGGACGCCGGCACCGGCTCGTCCGAAATGCGGCTGCCGCCGCCGGAACAGACCTCCGACTGGCCGCAGGCGGGCGGCTACGCGCCCCACGCGATGCATCACCTGGAACTGGCGGACAACCCGCGGCGCGCCTGGACCGCCAGCATCGGCAGCGGCAGCG
Source organism: uncultured Rhodospirillaceae bacterium (assembly GCA_964545205.1). Classification (GTDB taxonomy): domain Bacteria; phylum Pseudomonadota; class Alphaproteobacteria; order Rhodospirillales; family Magnetospirillaceae; genus CAZJFH01. The sequence continues at coordinate 40,575 of CAZJFH010000018.1, read as the reverse complement.
GCGACCGCAACCGCCTGCTGTCGCCGCCGATCGTCGCCGACGGCAAGCTGTTCGCGCTGGACGCGGATCTCGAGGTGCGGGCGCTGGACGCCAGCGGCGGCGGCACGATCTGGTCGCGCGACCTCACGCCCGAATCCGAGGATGACGGCGGCTTCGGCGGCGGGCTGGCCTTCGACGACGGCAAGCTGTTCGCCGCGACCGGCTTCGGCGAGATCGTCGCGCTCGATCCCGGTTCGGGCGAGATCCTGTGGCGGCGCTCCGTCAGCGCGCCGGTCCGCGGCGCGCCGGTGGCGCGCGGCGGCCGCGTCGTCGCGGTGTCGGTCGACAACCAGACCCACGCGCTGGCGGCCGACGACGGACGCGTGCTGTGGACGCATCAGGGCATCTCGGAACTGGCGGGCCTGCTGGGGGCGTCCAGCCCGGCGATCGACGGCAACGTCGTCATCGTGCCCTACAGTTCCGGCGACATCCATGCGCTGCGACTGGAGAACGGCGCCTCGCTGTGGTCCGAATCCCTGGCCGGCCTGCGCCGGACCGACGCGGTTTCGGCGATGGCCGACATCCGCGGGCTGCCGGTGATCGACCGCGGCCGGGTGTTCGCGATCGGCAACAGCGATCTGATGACGGCCATCGACCTGCGCTCGGGGCGCCGTCTGTGGGACCGCGAGATCGGCAGCATGCAGACTCCGTGGGTCGCCGGCGACTACCTGTTCGTGCTGTCGAACAACAACGAACTGGTCGGGCTGGAGGCGGCGACGGGGCGAATCCGCTGGGTGACCCCGCTGCAGCGCTGGGAGGACGAGGAGGATCGTCGCGGCGCCATCGTCTGGAGCGGCCCCCTGCTGGCCAGCGACCGGCTGATCGTCGCCAGCTCGCATGGCTGGGCGCTGTCGGTTTCGCCCTATACCGGCGAGGTCATCGGCCGCGAACGGCTGCCGGACCCGGTGACGATCCCGCCCGTGCTGGCGGCGGGAAGCCTGTACTTCCTGACCGAGGACGGCGATCTGGTGGCGTACCGCTGAATGAGCTTCACCATCGCCATCATCGGCCGTCCGAACGTCGGCAAGTCGACGCTGTTCAACCGGCTGGTCGGCAAGCGGATCGCCATCGTCCACGACACGCCCGGGGTCACGCGCGATCGCCGGTCGGGCCAGGGCCGCCTGTTCGACATGGAGTTCACCGTCGTCGACACCGCCGGTCTGGAGGAGGCGTTCGACTCCAGCGTCGAAGCCCGCATGCGGACGCAGACCGAGGCGGCGCTGGCCGAGGCCGACGTCGCGCTGATGCTGATCGACGCCCGCGCCGGCGTCACGCCGCTGGACGCCCATTTCGCCGACCATCTGCGCAAGGGCCGCACGCCGGTCATCCTGGTCGCCAACAAGTGCGAGGGCCGCGCCGGCGCGCCCGGCATGTACGAGGCCTATTCGCTGGGCCTTGGCGACCCGGTGCCGGTCTCGGCCGAGCACGGCGAGGGCATGGACGACCTGTACGAGGCGCTGCTGCCGCTGGCCCGCGCCAGGGGCGCCGTGGCCGAAGAGGAAGAGCCGTTCGAGGAGAGCGAACCCGAAGCCGAGACCGATGCCGACGAGGAGGAGCCGGAGCGGCCGATCCAGCTGGCGATCGTCGGCCGTCCGAACGTCGGCAAGTCGACCCTGGTCAATCGGCTGCTCGGCGAGGAGCGGATGCTGACCGGACCCGAGGCGGGGCTGACCCGCGACGCCATCAGCGTCGAATGGCAGCACGGCGGCCGGCCGATCCGGCTGGTCGACACCGCCGGGCTGCGCAAGCGCGCCAACATCACGGACGCGCTGGAGAAGCTCTCGGTCGCCGACACCCTGCACGCGATCCGCCACGCCCACGTCGTGGTCCTGGTCATGGACGCCGAGGCCATCCTCGACAAGCAGGACCTGACCATCGCGCGCATGACCCTGGAGGAGGGCCGGGCCCTTGTCGTCGCCGTCAACAAGTGGGACGCGGTCGACGATCGCGCGATGGCGCTGAAGCGCCTGGAGGATCGGCTGCAGACCTCGTTGCCGCAAGCCCGCGGACTGCCGACGCTGACCATCTCGGCGCGCACCGGCAAGGGGATCGACAAGCTGATCGGCGAGGTGCTGCGGCTCTACGACGTGTGGAACCGGCGCATCCCGACGGCGCAGCTGAACCGCTGGCTGGAAGAGGTGGTCGAACACCATCCGCCGCCGCTGGGCCAGGGCGGCAAGCGCCTGAAGCTGCGCTACATGACCCAGGTGAAGGCGCGGCCGCCGACCTTCGCGATCTTCAGCCAGCGCGCCGACGAACTGCCGGATTCCTACGCCCGCTATCTGGTCAACGAGCTGCGGAACACCTTCGACATGCCGGGCGTGCCGATCCGGATGGGGCTGCGCAAGCGCAAGAACCCGTACGCGGAAGGTTAGCGGGCCAGCGGCGCTCCGGCGAGCTCGCCGCCCGGCGGGCGCATCGGCAGCGTGACCGTGGCGATCGTGGCGCCGGTTTCGGCGTCGACGATCTGCGCCTGCAGGTCCATCGTCGCTCCCGGCCGAATCGGTTTCTGGAAATACAGATAGCCGCTGGCCACTTCGCCCGGCGCGAGGCGGCCGCGCGGCAACGCCTTGCCGGCAAGGTCCATGCGTTCGAGCCGGGGGAACGGCACCGCGGCGAGCAGCGTCTCGGCGTCGAGCTCGCCCGGCGCGCCGTCGGGCGGCAGCGCGGCGTATTCGGCGCCGAGCGGGTGGGGGATCAGGGTGAACAGGCCGTAGTCCAGGCTCACCGGGCGTTCGCCCATGTTGCGGACGGTGACCAGGATCGGCAGCACGCCGCCATCGGCCGGCGGGGCGACGTCGGCATCGGCGACCACCACCACGTCGCGCGCCTCGGCGGCCGACTGGTCGAGGACCAGAGAGGGCGTGCTTTCGAATTCGGGGGCGTTGCAGCCGGACAGGGCCGCCAACGCCAGCAGGGCAGCGAATCGGTGCATCCGAACCTCCTGCCCGACAGGTGAGGGCAGGGGCCGCCGGCGCCAACTCCTTCTTTTGCCGAAGGAAGCCGCGAAGGAGGGGAGGCGCGCCTAGTAGGCGCGCACGACTTCGCCGTTATACGCGCACGAGGGTTCGGCCAGCGCCACGAAGTGGTCGGTGACGGCTTCGGGCGGCGGCAGCGTCTCGGGGTTCTCGCCGGGGAAGGCGATGGTCCGCATGCGGGTGCGGACGACGCCGGGGTCGAGCAGGTTGGCGCGGACGCTGGTCTTGGTCATCTCGCCGGCATAGCAGCGCACCATCGCTTCCAGCGCCGCCTTGCTGGCGGCGTAGCCGCCCCAGTAGGGCTGCGGGTCCTGGGCCGCCCCCGAGGTGACGAAGATCGCCCGCCCGGCGTCCGACTGCCGCAGCAGCGGGTCGAAGCTGCGGATCAGGCGGTAGTTGGCGGTGACGTTGACGTCGAAGATCTCCTGCCAGTCCTTCGGCCGGAAATGGCCGACAGGCGACAGGCCGACCAGCACGCCGGCATTGCCGACCAGCACGTCGAGCTTGCCGAAGCGCTCGTACACGGCGCCGCCGATGCGGTCGATCATGTCGAATTCGCGCAGGTTCATCGGCATCAGGATGCACTTTCCGCCTGCGGCGGTGATCTCGTCGTCGAGTTCCTCGAGCGCGCCCTGGGTGCGGGAGACGGCGATGACCTGGGCGCCCTCGGCGGCGAACCGCACCGCCACCGCCCGGCCGATGCCGCGCGACGCTCCGGTGACCAGGGCGATCCGGCCCTCCAGGCGCCCCGGCATCACTCGCCCTCCACCAGGGCCGAGCTGCGGGCCATCGCCTTGCCGACCTCGGCCTCCGGCAGCACCGGGTACTCGCCGGTGAAGCAGGCGTCGCAGAACTGCGGCGCATCGGCGTCGCGGCCGTCCTCGCCGACGGCGCGGTAGAGGCCGTCGAGCGAGATGAAGGCCAGCGAGTCGACGCCGATCAGCTCGGTCATTCCGGCGACGTCGTAGCGGGCCGCCAGCAGCTTGTCGCGCTCGGGCGTGTCGATGCCGAAAAAGCAGGGATTGGTGGTCGGCGGGCTGGAGATGCGCATGTGCACCTCCTTGGCGCCGGCCTGGCGCATCATCTCGACGATCTTCATCGAGGTCGTGCCGCGGACGATCGAGTCGTCGACCAGCACCACGCGCTTGCCCTCGATATAGGCGCGGTTGGCGTTGTGCTTGAGCTTGACGCCGAGGTGGCGGATGCGGTCGGTCGGCTCGATGAAGGTGCGGCCGACATAGTGGCTGCGGATGATGCCGAGTTCGAACGGGATGCCGCTCTCCTGGGCAAAGCCGAGCGCGGCCGGCACCCCCGAATCGGGCACCGGAATGACGACGTCCGCCTCGACCCCGCTTTCGCGGGCCAGTTCCATGCCGATCCGCTTGCGGGCCTCGTAGACGCTGTTGCCCTCGACGATCGAATCGGGGCGGGCGAAGTAGATGTACTCGAAGATGCAGAACCGCTTGCGCTGCTTGGCGAAGGGCTTGATCGAGCGCACGCCCTGGGCGTTCAGCACCACCAGCTCGCCGGGCTCGACGTCGCGGACGAACTCGGCGCCGATGATGTCGAGCGCCACCGTCTCGGAGGTCAGGATGTGGGCGCCGTCCTTGCGGCCCAGCACCAGCGGCCGAATGCCGAGCGGGTCGCGCACGCCGATCACCGCGTCCTCGGTCAGCGCCACCAGAGAGTAGGCGCCCTCGACCTGCCGCAGGGCGTCGATCATCCGGTCCTCGACCGTCGAGTACAGGCTGATCGCGATAAGGTGGACGATCACCTCGGTATCGGTGGTCGACTGGAACAGGCAGCCGCGGCGGACAAGCTGCTTGCGCAGCGTCGCGGCGTTGGTGAGGTTGCCGTTGTGGCCGATCGCCAGGCCGCCGAACTCGAAGTCGGCGAACAGCGGCTGGACGTTGCGGAGCAGGGTCTCGCCCGTGGTGGAGTAGCGGACGTGCCCCACCGCCTTGTCGCCCGGCAACTTCCTCATCACCGCTTCGCTGCCGAAATTGTCGGCCACGTGCCCGGGGCCGCGATGCTGCTGGAAGTGGCGGCCGTCATGCGAGACGATGCCGGCGGCCTCCTGGCCGCGGTGCTGCAGCGCGTGCAGGCCGAGCGCGGCGTGGGCCGAGGCATCCTGATGCCCGAAGATGCCGAACACGCCGCACTCTTCCTTCAGGTGATCGTCGTCGAAGGGATGGGTGGTGAACATCGCCCGCACACTGCTCCACAGATCACTGGTTGTTCTGGATCAGGCGGTCGAGTTCCCGCTGCTGATCGCGATCGTACCGGGGGGCCGCCGGTTGCGCCGAAGGTGCGCTGGCGGGCCGCGGTATGTAATCCTTCAAGACCTCGTTGGCGTCGCGCAGCTTGCGCGCATCGCCGGCCGTCCTGCGCGCATCGTCCTCGAAGCGTCCGTACTCCGCGGGGATCGCCGCTTCGATCATCCGCGCGCCCGTCTCCATCAGCGGCCGCGTCCGCGCCTCGGCCAGCAGGTCCGGCTCCTCGCCCGGCTCGATCAGCCATGCCGCCACCATATAGGCGAGACAGACGATCACCGCACCCCTGACCGCGCCGAAAACGAAGCCGAGCGAGCGATCGAGGCTGTTCAGCGCCGAATCCCGAACCCGCTTGGCGATCGCATGGGTGACCAGCGACAGCAGCACCAGCGTCACCAGGAAGATGGCGCCGGCGGCGACGGCGTCGGTCAGCCACGCCTGTTCGATATAGCGCTGCGCCAGCGGCCGCGCGTGCGGTAATCCGTAAAGCGCCGCGAAGGCGGCGCCGACCCAGGCCGTCACCGAGAGCACCTCGTGCACGAAGCCGCGCATCAAGGCGAACACTCCGGAAACCAGCACGATGCCGATGACGGCGAAATCGAGGGCGTTCACGTCGTCCTACCCGCTCTTGGCGGCGACCCGGCCACGGTCGTGTTCCGGCCGGAACAGGGCCACGAGGTCCTGCAGGTGGCCGATGGCCCGAATTTCCAAGGGCGCCTTCGCCTTCGCGCGGGCCTTGCCGCGCAGGCCGGGCACCACTGCTTGCGCGAAACCCAGTTTCGCCGCCTCCTTCAGGCGCGCCTCGGTCTGGCTCACGGCGCGAACCTCGCCGGACAGGCCGATCTCGCCGAAGACCACCATGTCGGCGGCGACGGGGACGTCGGTCGCCGACGAGAGCAGCGCGGCGGCGACGGCCAGGTCGGCGGCAGGTTCGGCGATGCGCAGTCCCCCGGCGACGTTCAAATAGACGTCATTGCCGGACAAAGCAAGCCCGCAGCGGGCGTCCAGCACCGCCATGACCATCGCCAGCCGGCCGGTGTCCCAACCGACCACGGCGCGTCTGGGCGTCGCCAAGCCGGACGGCGCCACCAGCGCCTGGATCTCGACCAGCATCGGTCGCGTGCCTTCGAGGCCGGCGAAGACGCAGGCGCCCGAAACGTTGCCGCGCCGCTCGGCCAGGAACAGCGCCGAGGGATTCGCGACCTCCTGCAGGCCGGCGTCGGTCATCTCGAACACGCCGATCTCGTCGGTGGCGCCGAAGCGGTTCTTGACCGCGCGCAGGATGCGGAACTGATGGCCGCGCTCGCCCTCGAAGTAGAGCACGGTGTCGACCATGTGCTCCAGCACCCGCGGCCCGGCGATGGTGCCTTCCTTGGTGACGTGGCCGACCAGGAACAGCACGATGCCGCGGCGCTTGGCCAGGCGGATCAGCTCGTGGGCGCAGGCGCGCACCTGGGCCACCGTGCCGGGCGCCGAGTCGAGCTGGTCGATGTACATGGTCTGGATGGAATCGATGACCGCCACGTCGGGCGCTTCGGCCTCGAGCGAGGCGATGATGTCGCGCACCGAGGTCGCCGCCGCCAGACCGACCGGCGCCTTCTCCAGCCCCAGGCGTCCGGCGCGCAGGCGCACCTGGTCGATCGCCTCCTCGCCCGAGACATAGGCGCATTTGGCGCCTTTCAGCGCCAGCCCGGCCACGGCCTGCAGCAGCAGCGTCGACTTGCCGATGCCCGGGTCGCCGCCGACCAGCAGACAGCTCCCGGCGACCAGGCCGCCGCCGCAGACACGGTCGAGCTCGGCGATGCCGGTCGGCCGCCGCGGCGGCGCGCTGACGCCGCCGCCGAGGCCGACGAACTCGATGCGCCGGCCCTTGCCGCCCGCGAGGCCCTTGGGCACGGTGTCGACCGGCGCCTCCTCGGCGATGCAGTTCCACTCGCCGCACGCCTCGCACTTGCCGGCCCAGCGCGGATGCACCGCGCCGCATTGCTGGCAGACATAGCGCGCCGTGTTCTTCGCCACCTACTTCCGCAGCTCCATCGTGATCGGGCCCTCGCCGCGGCCGTGGATGAACTGGTCGACGTAGGGATTGCCGGAATGGTCGATCTCGCCGACCGGCCCGACCCAGATCAGGCGGCCCTTGTAGAGCATGGCGATGCGGTCGGCGATCTTGCGGGCGCTGGCCATGTCGTGGGTGATCGACACCGCCGTGGCGCCCAGCTCCTTGACGCATTTGACGATCAGGTCGTTGATGACGTCGGCCATGATCGGGTCGAGGCCGGTGGTCGGCTCGTCGAAGAAGATGATCTCGGGCTCGGCGGCGATGGCGCGGGCCAGGCCGACGCGCTTCTGCATGCCGCCCGACAGCTCGGCCGGGCGCAGGTCGGCGACCTCGGGGGCGAGGCCGACGGCGGCCATCTTTTCGATCGCCCGCTCGCGCGCCTGGCGCCGCGACAGGCCGCGGCCCTGCATCAGGCCGAAGGCGACGTTCTCCCACACCGGCAGGCTGTCGAACAGCGCCGCGCTCTGGAACAGCATGCCGAACTTGCCCATCAGCTCGGCGCGGTCGCTGCCGCGCAGATGCGTGGTGTCGCGGCCGTCGATGCGGATGGTGCCGTCGTCCGGCTCCATCAGCCCGAGGATGCATTTCAGCATCACCGACTTGCCGGTGCCCGAGCCGCCGATCACCACCACCGACTCGCCCGGCATCACCTCAAGGGAGACACCGTTGAGCACGACCTTCGGCCCGAAGCTCTTGTGGACGTTGTTCAGGGCGATCTTGGGCGTCTGCGTCATTTCGCGAAGAACAGTTCGGTGATGACGTAGTTGAAGGTCAGGATCAGGATCGAGGCCGACACCACGGCGTTGGTCGTGGCGCTGCCGACGCCCTGGGCGCCGCCCTTCGAATGATAGCCGTGATAGCAGCCCATCAGCGCGATCAGGAACCCGAACACCGCCGCCTTGACCAGGCCCGAGACCACGTCGACGAGCTCGAGGTATTCCCAGCTCCGGCTGATGTAAACCGCCGGATTGAAGCCCAGCTTGTAGGTGCCGATCAGGAACCCGCCGAATACGCCGATGACGTCGGCGACCAGCACCAGCGCCGGCAGCATCAGCAGCCCGGCGATCAGGCGCGGCGCCACCAGATATTTGTGCGGCTCGGTCGACAGGGTGGTCAGGGCGTCGATCTGCTCGGTCACGCGCATCGTGCCGATCTCGGCCGCCATCGCGGCGCCGATGCGGCCGGCGACCATCAGGCCGGCGAGCACCGGTCCCAGTTCGCGGGTCACCGACAGCACGACGACCGTCGCCACCGCGCCCTCGGCCGAGAAGCGCGCGAACCCGGTGTGGCTCTGCAGCGCCAGCACCATGCCCGAGAAGATCGCCGTCAGTCCGACCACCGGCAGGGAGAAATAGCCGATCTCGACCATCTGCCGCAGGATCAGCCGCGGATAGAACGGCGGCCGCACGCAATGCGAGATCGACAGCCCGGCGAAAATGATCAGCCGGCCGGCGGTGGCGAGGAACGACAGGAACAGCCGCCCGATGACCGCGAGGAAATTCATTGACCGGCTTCGCCGACATAGCGCCGGAGATGGCGCCGGCCCAGGCTGGTCAGGATTTCGTATCCGATCGTGCCGGCCTCGGCGGCGAGTTCGTCGACGCTCTGCCCCGGCCCGAGAAGGTCGACCAGCTCGCCGGGCTGCGCCAGATGCGCGGGCACGTCGCTGACGTCGACGGTGATCAGATCCATGGAAACCCGCCCCACCACCGGTACGCGGACACCCGCCAGGACGGCGTGGCCGCGATTGCTCAGCGAACGGAGATAGCCGTCGGCGTAACCGACGGCGATGGTCGCGATCCTGCCCATTCGCCGCACGCGATGGGTGGCACCATAGCCAACGGTCATAGGGCTGTCAACGTCGCGCACCTGCAGGATTTTTGCTTGCAGCCGAACCACTTGCGACAGGAATTCGACCGCTTCGGGTCGCGGCAGGACGCCGTACAGGGCGGCGCCGGGACGGGCGAGGTCGAAGTGGTATTCGGGCCCCAGCAGGATGCCGCCGGAATTGGCGAGACTGGCCGCCATGCACGGCAGCTTCGCCCGAGCCGACCGGAACGCCGCGAGCTGACGGCCGTTCATCGGCTCGTCCTCGTCCTCGCCGCAGGCGAGATGGCTCATCAGCAGGCCCGGCCGCAGGGTGGCGAGCAGCCGCGAATCGGCGGCGAGCGCGTCGAGTTCGCCCTGCGACAGCCCCAGCCGGCTCATGCCGGTGTCGACGTGCAGCACGCAGGCGGGCGCCGCCGCCCGTTCCGCCGCCGCCGCCGCCCAGGTCGCGACCTGCTGGGCGGTGTTCAGGACCGGGCGCAGCCGATGGGCCGCGAACTCGGCCTCGGTGCGCGGCAGCGGTCCGCACAAGACGATGATCTCGGCCGCGGGATCGGGCAGAAGCTCGCGCAGGGCGATGCCCTCGTCGATGGTCGCGGCGAAGAAATGGCGGCAGCCGGCCGTGAACAGCGCCGGCGCGACGCGCGCGACCCCGAGGCCGTAGGCATCGGCCTTCACCGCCGCCCCGCAGGCGGCCCCCGGCTTCAGGCGCGCGGCGAGGGCGCGCCAGTTGGCGACCACGGCGCCGACGTCGACGGTCAGAACGGCGCCGGCGCGGTCGAACTCACTCGCCGTCATCGTCGAACCGGCCGTCCTGGACGAGATCGCCGAACTTCGTGTAGTTGCCGTCGAAGTACATCCGCACGATGCCGATCGGGCCGTGACGCTGCTTGGCGACGATGCATTCGGCGACGTTGTGCGCCTTCTCCAGGCGCTGGCGCCACTGTTCGTAGCGGTCGTGGAACTTGGTCTCGTCCTCTTCCGGCCGGCGGCTCGGCTCGGCGCGCTCGAGGTAGTACTGCTCGCGGTAGACGAACATGACGACGTCTGCGTCCTGCTCGATCGAGCCCGATTCGCGCAGGTCCGAGAGCTGCGGCCGCTTGTCCTCGCGCTGCTCGACGGCGCGCGAGAGCTGCGACAGCGCCATCACCGGCACGTGGAGCTCCTTGGCCAGCGCCTTGAGACCGCGGGTGATCTCGGACACCTCCTGCACGCGGTTCGACTCGGACTGGCGGCTGCCGGTGCCGCGCAGAAGCTGCAGGTAGTCGACGATGATCAGGCCGAGCCCGTGCTGGCGCTGCAGCCGCCGGCAGCGGGTGCGAACCGCCGAGACCGACAGCGCCGGCGTGTCGTCGATGAACAGCGGCAGACTGTGCAGCTCCTGCGCCGCGATGACGAGACGCTCGAACTCCTCGTGCGACATCTCGCCCTGGCGGATCTTGTGCGACGAGATCTCGGCCTGCTCGGCGAGGATGCGGGTGGCCAACTGCTCGGCCGACATTTCCAGCGAGAAGAACGCGACCTTGGCGCCGTCGACCGCCTTCTTGTTGCCGAGCGCGTCGATCTCCTCGCGATAGGCCTTGGCGGCGTTGAAGGCGATGTTGGTGGCCAGCGAGGTCTTGCCCATCGACGGGCGGCCGGCGAGGATCAGCAGGTCGGACGGATGCAGCCCGCCGAGCTTGCCGTCGAGGTCGGTGAGGCCCGAGGGCACGCCGGACAGCTTGCCTTCGCGCTTGTGCGCGGCGGCCGCCATCTCCACCGCCCCGATCAGCGCCTGCTGGAAGCTCTGGAAGCCGCCTTCGGCCTGGCCGGTGGTGGCCAGGTCGTAGAGCTTCTGTTCGGCCTGCTCGATCTGGTCGGTGGCGGACGTCTCGACGTCGGGCTCGAAGGCCTCGTTGACCAGGTTCTCGCCGAGATCGATCAATTCGCGGCGCAGGTGCAGGTCGAAGATCAGCCGGCCGTAATCCTCGGCGTTGATGATGGTCGCCACGGCGTTGGCCAGCTTGGCCAGGTACTGCGTGCCGCCGATCTCGGCCAGGCTGCCGTCCGATTCGAAGAAGGTCTTCAGCGTGATCGGATTCGCGATCTGGCCGCGTTCGATCAGCTTGCCGGCGGCGGCGTAAATGCGTCCGTGCACCGGGTCGGCGAAGTGTTCCGGCCGCAGGAACTCCGAGACCCGCTCGAACGTGCGGTTGTTGACGAGGACGGCGCCCAGCAGCGCCTGCTCCGCCTCGAAGTTGTGCGGGGGCGTGCGGAACGACAGGTCGTCGTCGCGCTCGGTGGGCGCGGGAAAGGTCACGGGGCTCGGCATGGCCGGATGCTAGCACGGCGACACCGCCGTACCTCGCGATATTTATCCACAGCGCTGTGGATTGCGAGGATGAACCCTCAGCCGGCGGCCGTCGCGGCTTCGGACGCGGCCTGCCGGTACATGTAGTGCCGGGTCGGCGGCACCGCGTCCTGGCGGCGCGCGAGCTGCATCTGGAACACCATCATGCCCTGATGGCGGAACGCGACTTCGGCGCCGGCGAGATAGAACTCCCACATCCGGCAGAATCGCTCGTCGTAAAGCGCGGCCGCGGCGGCGCGGTTCGCCGCGAACCGTCGCCGCCATTCGCGGACGGTCTCGGCGTAGTGCAGCCGCAGGATCTCGACGTCGGTCACGAACAGGCGCGCGGCCTCGACGGCCGGGAACACCTCGGACAGCGCCGGGATGTAGCCGCCCGGGAAGATGTATCTGCGCACCCAGGGATTGGTGGCGCCGGGACCGTCCGAGCGGCCGATCGAATGCAGCACGGCGACCCCGTCTTCCGCGAGCATCTCGCGCAGGCGCTCGAAGAAGGTTCGGTAGTGATTCACCCCCACGTGTTCGAACATTCCCACCGAGACGATGCGGTCGTAGCGGCCCTGCACCGCGCGGTAGTCCTCGAGCCGGAAGCGCACCCGGCCCTGGAGGCCCTGCCTGGCGGCGCGCGCGGAGGCGACCTTCAGTTGCTCCTCGGACAGGGTGATCCCGGTGACGTCGACGTCGGCGGCCGTGCTCAGGCTCAGCGCCAGACCGCCCCAGCCGCAGCCGATGTCCAGCACCCGCTGGCCGGAGCCCAGCAGCAGTTTGGCCGCGATGTGCCGTTTCTTGGCTTCCTGGGCCTGTTCCAGCGTCATCCCGGGCTGTTCGAAATAGGCGCAGGAATACTGGCGGTCGGCATCCAGGAACAGCTCGTAGAGCGCGTCCGAGAGGTCGTAGTGGTGCTTGACGTTGCCGCGGGCGCGGCCGGCGGGGTTGAACTGCTGCACCCGGCGCAACAGGCGTCCGGCGCCCTCGAGCAGCGACAGCGCGCGGCTGCCGCAGACGCGCTCGGCGTTTTCGGCGCACAGCGCCAGGAAATCGTAAAGCGTGCCGTCCTCGACGGTCAGCGTGCCGTCGACATAGGCCTCGCCCAGGGTCAGGTTCGGACGCAGTCCCAGGCGCCAGTGCAGGCCGGGGTCGTGCAGCCGGATGGTGACCGGGGAGACGCCCGGCAGCGGCGCGCCGCCGAAACGGCGGGGCCGGCCGGCGGCGTCGACGATCGTCAGGGACCCGGCCTTGACGATGCGGTTGAAGAGTCGAAACGTCGGCATGCGCAGGCTCCCATCCAACAATGGCCGGGAGGCCTGCACAGACCAATATCGCAAGCGGCTAGGTCGTCACCCGCATTCGGATGAGGGCGACGCGGCCTTGCGGATCACTCTTCGGCCGGCTGCTCGTCGGTCGCGGGCTCTTCGGCCTCGACGACTTCCGGCTCGGCCTCTGCCGCCGCCGCCGCGGCCGCCGCCGTCTCGGCGCGCTCGGCTTCCTCGAGCGAACGCGCGACCACCACGGTGACGGTCACCGCGACCTCGGGATGCAGCGCGACGCGAATCGGGAACTGGCCCAGCGTCTTGATCGGCTGGTCCATGTTGACCTGCTGGCGGGCGACGGTGAAGCCGGCCTCCTTGATCGCGTCGGCGACGTCGCGGCCGCTGACCGAGCCGTAGAGGTGGCCCGACTCGCCGGCCTGGCGCACCATGACGATCCGCAGGCCGTCCATCTTGCCGGCGACCTGCTGCGCCTCGTCGCGGCGCTCCAGATTGGCGGCCTCGAGCTGGGCCCGCTGCTTCTCGAAGAACTCGAGATTGCTCTTCGAGGCGCGCAGCGCCTTGTTCTGCGGCAGCAGATAGTTGCGCGCGTAGCCGGGGCGGACCTTCACGACCTCGCCCATCTGGCCCAGGTTCTCGACGCGCTCGAGCAGAATAACGTCCATCACTCATCCTCCTGACGGCCGCCGGCGATCCGCCGACGCAGCTTCGTCCAATGCCTAATCAATCCCAGCCCGGCGACGATGACCACCGCCCAGCCGAACACCAAGAAGAACAACCCGTAGAACACGGCCAGCAGCATCGTGCCGTTGGGCCGGTCCCGGACCGCACCGTGCACCCCGGCCAGGCCCAGGAAAACATAGGGCACCAGCGCGAAGGCGGCGACGTTCCGGGCCGCGTAGCCCAGGCTGCCGTCGCCGATCCAGGCCCCGGCCACACCCGCCACCAGCACCGCCGCGACCCAGTCGGGCACCTCGACGGCGCTGTAGGACGGCGTCGGCCGCAGATTGCGCCCGCCGCGGACCAGCATGGCCTGGGCGAAGGCGCCGTTGCCGACCGAGACCACCAGCCAGGCCGCGGCGACCATGGCGGGCAGGAACGGCACCCAGAGCGCCACGATCGCCTCGCGGGCTTCCGGACCGACCTCGGTCTCGATGCCCGAGGTCAGAGCCATCACCTGCTCGCGGATCAGGCCTTCGAGCCCGTCGGGATGCGAAGGCGCCAGCATGGCCGCCGCCGTCATTCCCGCGAGCCCCAGCCCGACCAGCCAGCCCAGCAGCAGCCCCGGCGGATACCACTCGACGCCGCCATCGTCGCGAGTCCGCCAGAGAAGGCTCTGACGGACCATGACCAGCACCGGCAGCACCGAGGTCGCCGCGTAGGGCACGAGAGCGCCGAAGCCGCTCGCCGCACCCACCCCCGCCAATCCGACCACCGCCGCGACCAAACAGGCGGCGAAGCCGAGGCCTAGCCCCGCCGCGAACAGCGGCAAGGGCGCCAAATAGACGAGTGGCGGCAGGACTTCTCCCATGAGGAGAAAGAGGACGGCGCTTGCCAGTCCTGCCACAACCGCCAGTCCGAGCTGCCTGGACATCCCGTTCTCCGGGCCGCCGTCCGGCATGCCGGACGGCGGTTCGCCTCGGGCTTACTTCACGACGTAGGGCAGCAGGCCCAGGAAACGCGCCCGCTTGATCGCCTGCGCCAGTTCGCGCTGCTTCTTGGCCGAGACCGCTGTGATGCGGCTGGGCACGATCTTGCCGCGCTCGGAAATGAAGCGCTGCAGCAGCTTGACGTCCTTGTAGTCGATCGCCGGCGCATTGGCGCCCGAGAACGGGCAGGTCTTGCGGCGGCGGAAGAACGGACGGCGACCGCCGGCGGCGGGCGCGCGGGTCACGACGGGACCGATCGGCCTGTCAACCATCACTCACCTCCTTCGCGATCGCGCCGGCCGTAGCCGCCGCGATCCTCGCGTCGCGGGCGCTCGTCCCGCTGGCTCTTGCTCTGCATCACCGCCGAGGGGCCTTCCTCCAACTCCTCGACCCGGACGGTCAGGTAGCGGATGACGTCCTCGTTGATGCTCATCAGGCGCTCCATCTCCTTCACGGCGTCGGAGGGCGCGTCGACGTTCATCAGGACGTAGTGTCCCTTGCGGTTCTTCTTGATGCGGTAAGCGATGTTGCGCAGGCCCCAATACTCGCGCTTGGAGACCTGGCCGCCGCGCTCGGTGAGAATGCCGCTGAAGGTGTCGGTCAGAGCCTCGACCTGCGGCGCGGCGATATCCTGGCGTGCGATGAACACGCATTCGTACATAGGCATATGAGACTCCTTCTGGCTTGTCTCTTCCCGGGCGGTCTGCCTAGGTCCGCGCGGGCATAGCCGGCCCATGCCGGCAAGGAGTTGGAAGCCGGGCAATATACATGAATCGCTCTCGCGTGCAAGAAGGCTTGACGCGCCGTTCCGGAGCGCTATTCCTTGACGCCGGTTTCGAAAAGGGAGGGGATTTCCTTGTCGCGCGCATTCGTATTTCCCGGCCAGGGATCCCAGGCGGTCGGAATGGGCCGCGATCTCGCAGACGCCTTTCCGGTCGCCCGCGACGTGTTCGCCGAGGTCGACGAGGCGCTCAAGCAGTCGCTGTCGCGGCTGATGTTCGACGGCCCCGAGGCCGAGCTGACCCTGACCGAGAACGCCCAGCCGGCGCTGATGGCCGTCAGCCTGGCGGTGGTCCGCGTGCTCGAGAAGGAAGGCGGCCTCGAGCTGTCGAAGGCCGCCGGCTTTGTCGCCGGCCATTCGCTGGGCGAGTATTCGGCGCTGGCCGCCGCCGGCGCCTTCAGCCTGGCCGACACCGCGCGGCTGCTCAAGATTCGCGGCCGCGCGATGCAGAAGGCGGTGCCGGTCGGCGTCGGCGCCATGGCGGCGCTGCTGGGGCTCGATTTCGACGCCGCCCGCGCCATCGCCGCCGAAGCCGCCGAGGGCGAGGTCTGCGCCGCCGCCAACGACAACGGCGGCGGCCAGGTCGTGGTCAGCGGCCACAAGGCGGCGGTGGAGCGCGCCGTCGCGCTGGCGGCGACCCGCGGCGCCAAGCGCAGCGTCATCCTGCCGGTCTCCGCGCCCTTCCACTGCGCCCTGATGAAGCCGGCCGCCGAGGCCATGGCCGAGGCGCTGGCCGAGTTCGCGCCGAAGGCGCCGGCGCTGCCGCTGGTCGCCAACGTCACCGCCGCGCAGACGGTCGACCCCGAGGAGATCCGCGGCCTTCTGGTCGAGCAGGTGACCGGCACCGTGCGCTGGCGCGAGAGCGTCCTGTACATGAAGGAGCAGGGCGTCGACACGCTGGTCGAGCTCGGCACCGGCAAGGTGCTGTCGGGCCTGGCCAAGCGCATCGATCGCGAGCTGTCCGGCACCGCGATCAACGGCCCCGCCGACATCGAAGCCTTTCTCAAGAGCCTCTAGGAGCTGCCAATGTTCGACCTCACCGGCAAGTCCGTCCTGGTCACCGGCGCCTCGGGCGGCATCGGCGGCGCCATCGCCCGCGCGCTGCACCGGCAGGGCGCCACCGTGGCCCTCCACGGCACGCGTCGCGAGGCGCTCGAGGCCGTGGCCGGCGAGCTGGGCGAGCGCGTCCACGTCGTCACCGCCAACCTGGCGGATCCGTCCGCCGCCGATGCCCTGGTCAAGGACGCCGAGGCGGCGATGGGCGCCGTCGACGTGCTGGTCAACAACGCCGGCTTCACCCGCGACGGCCTGATCCTGCGCATGAAGGACGAGGACTGGCAGGCGGTGATCGACGTCAACCTGACCGCCGCCTTCCGGCTGTCGCGCGCCGTCGTGCGCGGCATGATGAAGCGGCGCTGGGGACGAATCGTCAACATCAGCTCGGTGGTCGCCGCCACCGGCAATCCGGGGCAGGTGAACTACTGCGCCTCGAAGGCCGGGCTGATCGGCATGACGAAATCCCTTGCCCACGAGGTGGCGACCCGCAATATCACGGTGAATTGCGTCGCACCCGGCTTCATCACCTCGGCGATGACGCACGACCTGCCGGACGACGTGCGCAACCGGTTCCTCGGCGCCATTCCGATGGGGCGCATGGGCGAGGTCGAAGAGGTCGCCAGCGCGGTGGTGTTCCTGGCCGCTCCCGAGACCTCGTACATGACGGGTCAGACGCTGCACGTGAACGGTGGAATGGCAATGGTTTGAGGGGCTTGCGGGTCCCGGGCCGGACAAGGGCGCGAGCGCTGGTCAAGCCCGGAAAAGTGTGATACGACACCCGCACTTTTCGCCGGGACGGGGGCCCCTGCTCCCACCGAAAGTTACACACAACCACGTACCGAAGGGGTCTTACATGAGTGACGTCGCCGAGCGGGTTAAGAAGATCGTCGTCGAGCACCTGGGCGTCGAGGAGTCCAAGGTGACCGAGAACGCCAGCTTCATCGACGACCTGGGCGCCGACAGCCTCGACACGGTCGAGCTGGTCATGGCGTTCGAGGAGGAGTTCGGGTGCGAGATTCCCGATGACGCCGCCGAGAAGATCCTGACCGTGAAGGACGCCATCGACTACATCCAGTCGCGCGCGTCCTGATCGTGCCGCGCCGGCCTTCGCGGCCGGCGCCATGCACCCATTCGCAGCAGTAACGGGCTCATTTGATGAGACGTGTCGTCGTCACCGGTATCGGCATGGTCACGCCCCTGGGGCAGGGCCTCGACGTCAACTGGGAACGCCTGGTCGCCGGACGCTCCGGCCTCCGCGCCATCGATCATTTCGACGTTTCCGACCTGCCGGCCAAGATCGCCGGCCTGGTGCCGAAGGGCACCGGCCCGGGCGAGTTCAACGCCGACGCCTTCGTGCCGGCGAAGGACCGCCGCCGCATGGACGAGTTCATCGTCTTCGGCATGGCCGCCGCCCAGGAAGCGGTCGAGGATTCCGGCTGGGTCGCCGAGTCGGAGGACGACCAGGAGCGCACCGGCGTCCTGATCGGATCGGGTATCGGCGGGCTGTCGGCGATCGCCGACACGGCGATCACGCTGCACCAGAGCGGACCGCGCAAGGTCAGCCCGTTCTTCATCCCCTCGGCGCTGATCAACCTGGTCTCCGGCCACGTCTCGATCAAATACGGCTTCCGCGGCCCCAACCACGCGGTGGTGACGGCCTGCTCGACCGGCGCGCACGCCATCGGCGACGCGGCCCGGCTGATCCAGATCGGCGACGCCGACGTCATGGTCGCCGGCGGCGCCGAGGCCGCGGTCTGCCGCCTGGGCATCGCCGGCTTCGCCGCCGCGCGGGCGCTGTCGACCAGCTTCAACGAGACTCCCGAGCGCGCCTCGCGGCCGTGGGACAAGGAGCGCGACGGCTTCGTCATGGGCGAGGGCGCCGGCATGCTGGTGCTCGAGGAGTACGAGCACGCCCGCAAGCGCGGCGCCAAGATCTACGCCGAGGTGATCGGCTACGGCCTGTCGGGCGACGCGCACCACATCACCGCGCCGGCCGAGGACGGCAACGGCGGCTTCCGTTCGATGCGCATGGCGCTGAAGCGGGCCGGCCTGCCGGTCGATGCGGTCGACTACGTCAATGCCCATGGGACCTCGACGCCGCTCGGCGACGAGATCGAACTGGGCGCGGTCAAGCGGCTGTTCGGCGACCACGCCTACAAGATGGCGATGTCGTCGACCAAGTCGGCGATCGGTCATCTGCTCGGCGCCGCCGGCGCGGTCGAGGCCATCTATTCGATCCTCGCCATCACTCATGGCGTGGTACCGCCGACGCTGAACCTGGAAAATCCCTCCGAGGGCTGCGATATCAATCTCGTCCCCAAGGAGGCCCAGGAGCGCAAGGTGAAGGTGGCCCTGTCCAACTCGTTCGGTTTCGGCGGCACCAACGCTTCGCTGGTCCTGGCCGCCGTCTAGAATCCGATGGCTGGCCGGTTCGTCCGCGCGACCGCCGCTCTGCTCGGCATCGGTCTCGTGGCCGGCGTGGCGCTCGGCTGGGCCTGGCACCTCTACACCAGGCCCGGGCCGCTCGCCGAATCCCAGACCGTGGTGGTTCCCAGGGGCAGCGGCGTGCGCGCCATCGCCCAGACGCTGGCCGATGCCGGGGTGATCGAGCATCCGCTGCTGTTCGCCCTCGGCAGCAGGCTCGACGACGAACCGCTGAAGGCGGGCGAATACCTGTTTCCCGCCGGCGTCAGCACGCGGAGCGCCGTCGAGCGGATGCAGTCCGGCGAAACGGTGGTGCGGCGCGTCACCGTGCCCGAGGGCTACACCTCGGCGCAGGTCGTCGAGGTGTTGCGGGCCACCGAGGGCCTGACCGGCGAGATCGAGGAGATCCCGCCCGAGGGCAGCCTTCTTCCCGAGACCTACCATTTCTCGTTCGGCGACAGCCGGGCCGACATCCTCCGGCGCATGCGCCAAGCGATGGACAGCGCGCTCGATGCGCTGTGGAACCGGCGCGACGAGGGGCTGCCGCTCGAATCCAAGCGGCAGGCGCTCATCCTGGCCTCGATCGTCGAACGCGAGACCGGCGTCGCCGGCGAGCGCCCGCGTGTTGCGGCGGTGTTTCTCAATCGCCTGCGCCGCGGCATGCGGCTGCAGTCCGACCCCACCGTGATCTATGGCCTGTCCGATGGCACGGGCAGCATCGACCGGGCGCTCACCCGCAGCGATCTCGCCACCGAGCATCCCTACAACACCTACGTCATCGACGGCCTGCCGCCGACCCCGATCGCCAATCCCGGCGCGGCCGCGATCGCCGCCGTGCTGTCGCCCAGCGAGACCGACGAGCTGTATTTCGTCGCCGACGGCAGCGGCGGGCACGTTTTTTCGCGAACGCTGGCCGAGCACAATCGCAATGTCGCGAAATGGCGGCGGATCGAGCGCGAGCGCGCCGTCAGCACCGGCAATTGACCACGACGGCCGTGCGCCTTGATGAAGGTCAAGGCCCGACATCCTCCTGAAACATCACCATGCGATGGGGTGCAAGGGGGAGGCGAGGTCATGCGCATCACTCATCGATTGTGGCTGGGCTTCGGCGCCGTGTGCGCCGTGCTCGCGGTCACGGTCTTCCTGAGCGCGTCGCGGGTCGACCAGGTCGGCGGCGCCACCGAGCGGATGGCCGGCCTGCGCGTGCCGGTGGCCGAGGCCGGCTCGAAGCTGCAGGCGCAGATCCACGCCTCGCTGGCCGCGTTGCGCGGCTGGATGCTCACCGGCGACGAGCGCTTCAAGACCGAGCGGATCGCCGCCTGGAACGACATCGACGCCGCGCGGCAGGCGATGGACGACAAGGCGGCCAGCTTCACCGACGAGCAGGTGGCGGCCTGGCACGAGGTCCAGGGACTCCTGGGCGAGTTCCGCACCCTCCAGGACGAGGTCGAGGGCATCGCCCGAACCAGCAAGGAAGTCCCCGCCCTGACCATGCTCGCCGACGAGGGCGACCCGGCGGTCGACCGGATGGTCAAGGAGATCATCCGCATGCTCCAGGACGAGGACATGCAAGAGCCGACGCCCGAGCGCCGCGAGCTGATGCGCACGATGGCGGCCTTCCAGGCGACGCTCGGGGTGAACGTCGGGCATCTGCGCGCCTATCTGCTGACCGGCCAGGACCTCTACATGCGCCGGTTCGCCCGCCAGTGGGAGGAGACGACCCAGCATCTCGAGACCCTCGCAAACAACCGCGAGATGCTCAGCGACTTCCAGCGCGATTCGCTGGCCGGTCTCGAAAAGGAATTCCAGACCTTCTCGCCGCTGACCGACCGCCTGTTCGAGATGCGCGACTCGCCGGACTGGAACGTCGCCATCCATCGGCTGATGACCGAGGCGGTGCCGCGCGCCGAGCGCATCGTCGCCCTGCTCGAGGGCGCGGTGAACGAGGAGGGGCAGCGCGTCGGCGGCTTGCTCGATCAGCAGAAGGGGCTGCTCAAGGCCGACGCCGCCTTCGTCGGCGACGCCATCCGCGAGCTGCGCGGCAGCCTGTGGACGCTGCTCGGCGTCGGCCTGGCGATCGGCATTTTCGTCGCGTTCTTCGTCACCCGCGGCATCACCAAGCCGCTTGCCGCGATGACCTCGGCCATGCGGCGCCTCGCCGACGGCGACCTCGAGGCCGAGGTGCCGGCGCGCGAGCGCCACGACGAGATCGGGCTGATGGCGCAGGCCGTCGAGGTGTTCAAGCAGCAGGCGGTCGAGAACCAGGCCATGCATTCCCAGCAGGAGGAGATGCAGCGCACCGCCGAGCGCGAGCGCAAGCAGGCGCTGGTGGCCATGGCGGCCGAGTTCGAATCCGGCGTGAAGGGCATCGTCGACGGCGTCGCCGACCACTCCGAGGCGCTGCAGTACCTGTCGCAGGTGATGTCGAACGTCGCCGACGCGGCGACCACGCGGGCCGGCAACGTCGCCGACGCGGCGGAGAACGCTTCGGGGAACGTCGAGATGGTCGCCGGCGCGGTCGACCAGCTGTCGAGCGCCATTCACGAAATCGCCGAGCGGGTCTCGGAATCGGCCGGCATCTCGCGCTCGGCGGTCGGGGAGGCCGAACGCGCCAACAGCCTGGTCGCCGAACTGGCGGACGCCGCCAACAAGATCGGCGAGATCGTGAACCTGATCAGCGACATCGCCAGCCAGACCAACCTGCTCGCCCTGAACGCCACCATCGAGGCGGCACGCGCCGGCGACGCCGGCAAGGGCTTCGCCGTGGTGGCGAACGAGGTCAAGGGCCTCGCCAGCCAGACGGCGCGCGCGACCGAGGACATCTCGGCCCAGATCACCGCCGTGCAGAACCGGACCCACGACACCGTCGCCGCGATCCGCAGCATCGTCGGCACGATCGACCGCATCAACGAGATCGCGGCAACCATCGCCTCGGCGGTCGAGGAGCAGGGCGCCACCGCCGGCGACATCTCCCGCAACGTGCAGCAGGCGGCCGACGGCACCCATGCGGTGTCCGAGAACGTCGCCGGCCTCAGCGAGGCGGCGGGCGAGACCGGCCGGGCGGCGCAGCAGGTGCTGGAGGCGTCGAGCGAGATGTCCGGCCAGGCCAACCAGCTCCGCGAGCAGGTCGGCGCGTTCCTGAACCGGGTGCGGGCGGGTTAGCTTACCCGCACTGCGCCCGATGCCGCAGCAGGTGGTCGGCCAGGACGACGGCGACCATCGCCTCGGCCACCGGCACGCCGCGGATCGCCACGCAGGGATCGTGGCGGCCCTTGGTGCGGACCTCGACCTCGTTGCCGTGGATGTCGACCGAGCGCTTCGGCGTCAGGATCGAGCTCGTCGGCTTGACCGCGATGCGGCAGACGATCGGCTGGCCGGTCGAGATGCCGCCGAGCACGCCGCCGGCGTGGTTCGACAGGTACTCGATGGCGCCGTCGCGCATCCGCATCTCGTCCGCGTTCTCCTCGCCGCTCAGCGCGGCGGCCGCGAAGCCGTCGCCGATCTCGACGCCCTTGACCGCGTTGATGCTCATCAGCGCCTTGGCCAGGTCGGCGTCGAGCTTGTCGTAGACCGGCGCGCCCAGCCCCGCCGGCAGCCCCTCGGCCACGACCTCCACGACGCCGCCGATCGACGAGCCCGCCTTGCGGATCCCGTCCAGGTAGTCCGCCCACTCGTTCGAGCGGCCCGGGTCCGGGCACCAGAACGGGTTGCGCTCGATCTCTTCCCAGCTCCAGCGCGCCCGGTCGATGGCGTGCGGTCCCATCTGCACCATGGCGCCCCTGATCCGGGCGCCCGGCGCCAGATGCTCGACCACCTTTCGCGCCACCGCCCCGGCCGCGACCCGCATCGCCGTCTCGCGCGCCGACGAGCGGCCGCCGCCGCGATAGTCGCGGATGCCGTACTTCCGCCAGTAGGTCACGTCGGCATGGCCGGGCCGGAAGCGTTCCGCGATCTCGCCGTAGTCCTTCGAGCGCTGATCCGTGTTCTCGATCAGGAGGCCGATCGGCGTGCCGGTGGTGACGCCCTCGAAGACGCCGGAGAGGATGCGCACCGCATCCGGCTCCTGGCGCTGGGTGGTGAACCGCGACTGGCCGGGCCGGCGGCGGTCGAGCCAGGCCTGGATGTCGGGCTCGGCCAGCGGGATGCGCGGCGGCACGCCGTCGACGACGCAGCCGATCGCCGGGCCGTGGCTCTCGCCGAAGGTGGTGAAACGGAAGAGGTGGCCGAAGCCGTTGCCGGACATGGTCTCAGACGGTCGAGATGTCGGGGGCGTCGGCCCGCTTCATGCCGACGACGTGGTAGCCGCTGTCGACGTGGTGGACCTCGCCGGTGACGCCGGCCGACAGGTCCGAGAGCAGGTACAGCCCGGCGCCGCCGACGTCCTGCAGCGTCGTGTTGCGGCGCAGGGGCGAGTTGTACTGGTTCCACTTCAGGATGTAGCGCAGGTCGCCGATGCCCGAGGCCGCCAGCGTCTTGACCGGGCCGGCCGACATGCAGTTGATGCGCACGTTCTGATCGCCCAGGTCCATCGCCAGGTAACGCACGCTGGCTTCCAGCGCTGCCTTGGCCACGCCCATCACGTTATAGTGCGGGACCACCTTTTCCGCCCCATAATAGGTGAGGGTGAGGATGCTGCCGCCCGCCGGCATCAGCGGCGCCGCCTTCCGGCACAGCGCGGTCAGCGAGTAGACGGAGATCATCATCGTGCGGGCGAAGTTCTCGGGCGAGGTGTCGAGGTACTTGCCCTTCAGCTCCTCCTTGTCGGAATAGGCGATGGCATGCACCAGGAAATCCAGCGAGCCCCACTTCTCCCGCAGGGTGGCGAACACCGCGTCCATGCTGGCATCGTCGCTGACGTCGCAGGGCAGCACCGTCGAGGCCCCGACCGATTCGGCCAAAGGCCGCACGCGCTTCTCCAGCGCTTCGCCCTGATAGGTGAAGGCCAGCTCGGCGCCATGGGCGGCGGTCGACTGGGCGATGCCCCAGGCGAGGGAGCGGTCGTTGGCGACCCCCATGATCAGGCCCTTCTTGCCGGCCATCAGGGGCGTGGGAGATGTCATCTGCGAATCCTCATCGGGCGGGTGTCATGACGGAGCGGCGGCATCCTACATCAAAGCGTATAACCGGCAAAGCAAGACGCTTGCCGACCGCGGCAGCCGCCGCGCTGGACACCACCCGCCGCTTTCTGGCCTATGTCGCCGGCCGGTTCATGCGCGATTACGGTCTGTCGATGGCCTCGGCGCTCGCCTACACCTCGCTGATCGCCCTGGTGCCGCTGCTGGCGATCGGCCTGGCGATGCTGGCGGCGTTTCCGGTGTTCGACGACGCGCGCCAGCAGCTCCAGGAGTGGGTCTTCACCAATTTCGTGCCGGCGGTCGGCTCCCAGGTCGAGCAATGGGTGGCGCATTTCATCAGCAATGCCGGCCAGCTCACCGCGCTGGGCGTCGTCGGCCTCGGCTTCACGGCGATCATGCTGCTGCTGACCATCGAGGCGACGATCAACCTGATCTTCCGGGTCGAGCGCGAGCGGCCGCTCAGCGCGCGTCTGTTCGTGTACTGGACGATCATGACCCTGGGGCCGCTGCTGCTCGGCGCCTCGTTCTCGCTGGCCGGCAGTCTCGACGCGATCGGCGCCTGGGCCGAGCAGCGCGGCATCGACGATCTCGAACAAACGCTGGTGGCGCTGCCGACCGTGCTGTCCAGCCTGGCCTTCGCGATCCTGTTCTACGCCGTGCCGAACCGGCCGGTGCTGATGCGCGACGCGCTGGTCGGCGGCGTCGCCGCCGGGCTGCTGTTCACGTTCCTGCGCTGGAGCTTCACCGTCTACATCGGCTCGGCGCCCACCTATCAGACCCTGTACGGCGCCCTGGCGACGATCCCGATCTTCCTGTTCTGGATGTACGCGTCCTGGGTGGTGATCCTGATCGGCGCCGAGATCGCCGCGGCGCTGCCGGAGTGGCGCCACGGCCGCCTCGACCGCCCCGGACCGCTGCCGGCCAGTCGCCGCCTGACCCTGGCGCTGGACGTGCTGCACATCCTCTACCTGGAGAGCCGGCAGGGCAGCAAGGGCCGCACCCGCAAGGCGCTGCTCGCCAAGACCTCCGCCGGCGGCGACGACCTGCGCACCGTGCTGCGCCTGCTCGAGGACACCCGCTTCGTCGCCCGCTTCGAGAACGGGCGCTACATCATGTCGCGCGATCCCGAGCACGTGACGCTGTACGACCTCGTCCGGGCGCTCGACCTCCGTCTGGCGGCCGAGGAGGGCGAGGTCGCGACCGAGCCCTGGCGCGCCGCCCTGCACCAGCGGCTCGGCAAGTCCGACGAGGCCGAGAAGGAGTGGCTGGGCATCACCCTGCGCGCGCTGTTCCAGGTCGGGCACGGCCCCCGGCCGGAGCCCGACCCGGAACCGGATCACCAGTAGCGCATCGCCTGGCGGTACAGCTCCTCCAGGTCGCCGCGCTCGACGGGGCGCGGCGCGATCACCAGCAGCCGCTGCTGGGCGAGGGCGCCCTCGGCGAGCGCGGCGACGTCGCGCTCGGAGTAGCCGAGGCCGCCCAGTCCGTTGGGGATTCCCGTCGCGCGCATCATCTCGATCAGCCGTCCGGCCAGCAGCTCCCCCGAATCGTGCGGATTGGTGCCGCGGCCGTCGACGCCCAGCGCCACAGCGGCGTCGAGGTGGCGGCGCGGCGCGACCTCGGCGGTGAAGCGGAACGCCGCCGGCGCGTTGACGACCACCGAGATGCCGTGCGGCACCATGCCCTGCTCGCCCTCGTAGCCGGCGGCCTTGAAGCTGTGGTTCAGGCCGGCGACCGAATACGACATGGCGTGCGGAACATGCACGCCGGCATTGCCGAACGCCAGTCCGGCCAGCGTCGCGGCGAACATCAGCTGGGTGCGCGCCTCGCGGTCGTCGGCGTCGGTGGCGGCGCGTTCGAGATAGCGGCCGCCGAGACGGATCGCCTGCAGGCTGCCCATGTCGCTCCACGGATTGGCGCCCTGATAGGGCGGCCGCTCGCCGGGACTGGCCGGCTTCGGCCGGCTGGCGAAGGCGCGCGCGGTGTAGGATTCGATGGCGTGGGTCAGCACGTCGAAGCCGGTGGCGGCGACGACGCCGGCCGGCAGGGTCCAGGTCGTCGCCGGGTCGACGATGGCCAGGCTGGGCTTGAGGTGCGGCGAGGCGATGCCGGTCTTGACCTTGCGCTCGACCAGGTCGAACACCGCGACGCTGGTGCATTCGCTGCCGGTGCCGGACGTCGTCGGGCAGGCGATGTGCGGCTTGAGCGGCCCGGGCACCGGCTTGGCGCCGCCCAGCGGCGCGTTGACGTAGGCCAGCAGCTCGTCGGGATGGCTGACCAGCAGGTCGGCGGCCTTGGCGGTGTCGATCACCGAGCCGCCGCCCAGCGAGACGAAGCCGTCGAACCAGCCGTCGCCGGCGAAGGCGGCGGCGGCCTCGAACGAGGCGTCGGTGGGCTCGACCGCCACCTCGTCGTAGACGACGGCGTCGACGCCGGCCCGCTCCAGCGACCGGCGCGCCGCTTCGAAGGATTCGGTGGCGGCGACGTTGCGATCGGTGAACAGCGCCACCCGGCGCATGCCCAGCCGTCGCGCATCCTCGCCCAGTTCCGACAGCGCGCCGAGGCCGAACTTCAGATTGGTGCCGGCGACCGAGAACACGGTCTCGCCGCCCTCGAGAATCGGATGGCCCTGGGCCTGTTCCATCGTTGTCTCCTCCCTTTGACCGTCCCATATCCTGCGCGGGGCGCCGCCGGCTGGCAATCGGCCGATCGGCGCGGTGACCAGGGATTTCGCGACATGCGATGGGTGACGGCGGTTCTGCTCGTGATCGTCCTCGCCGCCGCCGGCGGCGGCGCGCCGGGGCGGCTGGACGCGCTGATGCGCGACGCCGTCGCCCAGGCGCGACACTACCGCGCCGAACTGGCGCGTGCCGGGGCGCCGGCGCTGGCGCGCTGGCTCGACGACACCCGCGACGCCGCGATTCGCGAGGGCGTGCGGCCGCTGCCGCCGGGCCTGCGCGCCCGCCTCGCCAGCCAGATCGAGCCGGAGCTGCTCGACCGCGTGCGCTGGCGTGTCGGTTTTCCCGAGGCGACGCGCGTCGCGCCGGCGTTCCGGATGGCCGGCGCCCTGGCGGTCACGCTGGGCGAGGTCGTCATCTTCACCAGTCCCGACTCGGCGGCCAGCGAGCTGCTGTGGGTGCACGAGCTCGAGCATGTGCGCCAGTACGCGCGCTGGGGCACGACCGGGTTCGCCGAGCGCTATCTGCTCGACTGGGAAAGCGTCGAGGATCAGGCCAAGGGCGCCGCCGTCGCCTACCGCCTGCGGCGCGAGGCGCTCAGCGGTTCGGGGCTTCGTTGAGCAGCGCCAGCAGCTCGCCGGCGGCGGGTTCGGGCAGGCGCTCGATGGCGGCGCGGAGCTGGGCCAGCGTCGCCCGCGTGGCGTAGAGCTGGTCGAGCAGTTCCAGCACCACCGGCACCGCCTCGTCGTTCACCGCCAGCTCGCGCTTCAGCTCGCAGATGAGTTGCAGGCGGGCGACGTCGAGCTCGTCGAAATGCCACTGCTCGCCCTGGCGCAGCGGCCGCACCCAGTCCTGCTCGATCCAGGCCCGCAGGTCGCCGCCTTCGACCTCGAACGCGATCAGCACTTCCTCGAAGGTCATCATCTCACGCCATCCCCGCCTTGGTGCGGACGTCGTAGTCGTGCTTCTTGGCCCATTGCTGCAGGAAGCTCCGCAGCTCCTCGTCGGGCTTGTCCGGCAGCATCACCTTGAGTTTGACGAACTGGTCGCCACGGCCCTTGCGCTCGTCGCCGATCCCCTTGCCCTTCAGCCGCAACGTCGTCCCGGTGTTCGAGCCCGGCGGCACCGTGAGGGAGACGCGGCCGTCCAGGGTCGGCACCGTCACCTTGGCGCCGAGCACCGCCTCCTGCAACGTGACCGGCAGTTCGAGGTGGATGTCCTTGCCGTCGCGGACGAACAGGGGATGCGGCTCGACGGTGATTTCGACCAGCGCGTCGCCGGCCGGGCCGTTGTTGCGGCCGGCGGCGCCCTGGCCCTTGAGCCGCAGCGTCTGCCCGTCGGTGGTGCCGGCGGGGATCCGCACGTCGAGGCTCTTGCCGCTGGGCAGGGTGATGCGCTTGGTGGCGCCCAGCGCGGCGTCGTTGAACGACACCTTCAGCGAATAGTGCTGGTCGGCGCCGCGCATCGGGCCACGCGGGCCGGTGCGGCGGCCGAAGATGTCCGAGATGATGTCCTCGGCGCCGAACCCGAAGTCGAAGTCGCGGTACTTGGCGCCCTGTCCGGCATCGGCGTAGGTGCGATAGCTGTAGCGCGGCTTCTCGGCGCCGGTGGCGTCGATCTCGCCGCGGTCGTACTTGCCGCGCTTGACCGGGTCCGACAGCAGGTCGTAGGCGGCCGAGGCCTCCTTGAACTTCTCCTCGGACTGCTTGTTGCCGGGGTTGAGATCCGGATGCAGCGTGCGCGCCAGCTTGCGGTAGGCCTTCTTGATCTCCTCCGCCGTCGCCGTCTTCGCCACGCCAAGAATCTGGTACGGATCCCTCACGCCTCGTCCTCCGGGGCCACGCCCGCGTTGTCTCGACTCTCCCGTTTAGTACTAAGGCGGCAGGCGCCCGGGCGCCAGGGGGAACGTCCGCAGGCGAAGAAGGGAGCGGCGCGCGGCCGCTCCCTTCCCTGGTCGCCGAAATCGTTTACTGGACGATCTTCCAGCTGCCGTCGGGCTGCTGGCAGGCCTGGCCGTACGCCGACTGGCTCTGGCCGCCGACGACGATGGTCTGCTGGAATTCGCGGCAATAGGCGCCGCTGTTGCGGTCGCGGCCCTCGCGGGTCGGCGTGTAATAGCCGTAATTGCCGCTTTCGGGATTGCTCCACTCGATCTGCTGGCCGACCGGGGCGTTGAAGGCGGCGCTCTGGGCGTTCTGCATGTGCATGCGGTCGGCGCGGTCGAGGGTCTTGCCGACTTCGCTGCCGGCCAGGGCGCCGAGCAGGGTGCCGGCGGCGATGGCGGCCATGTTGCCGCGGCCGCTGCCGATCATCGAGCCGGCGAGTCCGCCGGCGACGCCGCCGATCACGGCACCGCCGGTCTGCTTCGGCCCGTACTGGTCGGCGCAGCCGCCGAGCAGCGCGGCGACGAGGGCGATGGGAAGGAACTTCGTGGCGATGGTCTTCATGGATGCAACTCGTCCAGTGTTCGTGTATCGACGTTGGAGGGCGTGGCGCCGATTCGAGTCTTCTTCGCGGCCGCGCGACGCGATAGAAGAGTGTGCCGCGCATCGGAAGTGTAATCCTTTCGCGGTTAAGAAACCATTGGCAAGCAGGGATACCGATGGCCGAGGCGGACCCCTTCGAACTGTTCAGAGCCTGGCTGACCGAGGCCGAGCGGACCGAGATCAACGACCCCAACGCCCTCAGCCTTGCGACGGCGACCCCGGACGGCCGGCCCTCGGTGCGCATGGTGCTGCTCAAGGAGTTCGACCCGCGCGGGTTCGTGTTCTACACCAATCTGGAAAGCCGCAAGGGCGACCACATGGCGGCCAATCCCCATGCCGCCATGTGCTTCCACTGGAAGTCCCTGCGCCGGCAGGTGCGGATCGAAGGGGCCGTCGAGCTGGTGACGCCCGAGGAGGCCGACGCCTATTTCGCCAGCCGGCCGCGCTCCAGCCAGATCGGCGCCTGGGCGTCGCGGCAGTCGCGACCGCTGCAGGGCCGGTTCGAGCTCGAACGCCGCGTCGGCGAGTTCGCGGCCAGGTTCGGCCTCGGCACGGTGCCGCGGCCGCCGCACTGGTCGGGGTTCCGGCTGGTGCCGGAGCTGATCGAGTTCTGGCAGGACCGGCCGTTCCGGCTGCATGACCGCACCGTCTACCACCGCGAAGGCGACCAATGGCGGACCGAGCACCTGTTTCCCTAGAAGCGGCCGCCGCCGCCCCCGACGGTGGCAGACTGATGCGGGCCGCCACCTATGCCGCGGTGGCGGTGGCCTCGGTGCTGATCGTCGTCAAGTTCGCCGCCTGGCTGCTCACCGACTCGGTGGCGCTGTTGTCGACGCTGATCGATTCCGTGCTCGACGCCGGCGCGTCGGTGGTGAACCTGCTCGCCGTGCGCCACGCCCTGCAGCCGGCCGACCGCGAGCACCGCTTCGGCCACGGCAAGGCCGAGCCGCTGGCCGGCCTCGGCCAGGCGGCGTTCATCACCGGATCGGCGCTGTTCCTGGTGATCGAGGCCGGCGGCCGGCTGTTCGACCCGCAGCCGGTTCAGCGCGGCTGGGTCGGCATCGGCGTGATGATCTTCGCGATCGTGCTGACCTTCGCGCTGGTGCGTTACCAGAAGCATGTGGTCAGCCACACCGAGTCGGTGGCGATCAACGCCGATTCGCTGCACTACACCGGCGACCTGCTGATCAACGGCAGCGTCATCGTGTCGCTGCTGCTGGCAATGTATTTCGGCTGGACCATCGTCGATCCGATCTTCGCGATCGCGATCGCCGCCTATCTGGTCTACAACGCCTGGAACATCGCCCGCGAATCCTTCAACCTGCTGATGGACCGCGAGTTCCCCGAGGAGGACCGGGAGCGGATCAAGCTCTTGTGCCGCGAACATCCGGGCGTTCTCGACATGCACGACCTGCGCACGCGCTCGTCCGGCCAGCAGCAGTTCATCCAGCTTCATCTCGAGATCGACGGCAACATGCCGCTGTTCAAGGCGCACGCCATCGGCGATGCCGTCGAGGCAAGGATCCGCGAGGCATTCCCCTGCGCCGAGGTCATCATCCACCACGATCCGGCCGGGCTGCAGGAAGAGCATCCCGACTTCCACTAGGCCGAAAGTATCGGCCGAAAACCACGGAATTGGTCCAATTCGATGATATGATGTCCGACCTTCGGCGCCTTCTGCGCGCCGGTGGCCGCCGGTTCGCGGCGATGGACATGGGGGGATGTCATGAACTGGACCATCAAGACCAAGATGCTGGCCGTGGCCCTGGCCGCGATCGGCGCATTGGCGGCGCTCTCGGCCGTGAGCCTGGTGACGGGGTCGGGAGTCGTCGCCAGCACGACCGAGAACCTGGAGCGACAGGAGCAGTTGCGGCTGGTCAACGGCATGCAGCGGCAGAACCTTCGCTTGATGCTGGCGGCCATGGACACCATCGTCGACAAGGACGAGCGCAAGGTCCACGGCGACCGCCTGGCCGAGATGGACGCCGCGATCGAGCAGCTGAAGGACGGCACAGGCCGGCTGGTCGAGGTCGCCGACACCCCTGAAGAGGCGGAACTCGCCCGCGCGATGGGGGCCAAGGTGGAAAAGCTCGCCACCGGCGTCCGGGTCGATCTCGTCAAGGCGGTCGAGCAGGGGGCCGACGCGGCGGAGTTCGGGCGTCTCGACGATCTGCTCGACAGCCAGGGCGAGACCCTCGACGAGGCCCTGACCGAGTTCTCGGACTCGGTGCGCGGGGAATCGGCCGAGGCGACCCGGCACGTCTTGGGCGCGCTGGATACCGCAAAGGCTCTGATAATCGGCGGCGCGCTGGTGTTCGGCGGCGCGCTGGCGGCCCTGCTGTACGGGATCGGGCGCTCGATCACGGCGCCGGTCACCGCGATGACGGCGGTGATGCGGCGCCTGGCCGGAGGCGACAAGAGCGTCGCGATCCCCGGTGCCGGTCGCTCCGACGAGATCGGCGAAATGGCCGGGGCGGTCCAAATCTTCAAGGACAACATGATCGAGGCCGACCGCCTGGCGGCCGAGCAGCGGCGCGAGCAGGAGGCCCGGGCCGAGCGGTCGCGCCGGATCGAGGAGATGACCCGCGACTTCGACTCGCGCGTCGCGGGGATGCTGGAGCTCGTCGCCGCCGCCGCGACCCAGCTGCAGTCGACCGCGCAGAGCCTTACCGGCACCGCGGACCAGACCAGCAGCCGCGCCACCGCGGTGGCCGCCGCGTCCGAGGAGGCCTCGGCGAACGTGCAGGCGGTGGCCTCGGCGGCCGAGGAGCTTTCGGCTTCGATCAGCGAGATCGCCCGTCAGGTCCAGGATTCGAACAAGGTCGCCGCCGACGCCGTGCAGGAGGCGCAGCAGGCCGAGGCCATGGTGCGCGGCCTGTCGGAAGCGGCGCAGAAGATCGGCGAGGTGGTGCACCTGATCTCCGATATCGCCGCGCAGACCAATCTGCTGGCGCTCAACGCGACGATCGAGGCGGCCCGCGCCGGCGAGGCCGGCAAGGGCTTCGCGGTGGTGGCCAGCGAGGTCAAGGGCCTGGCCAGCCAGACGGCGCGCGCGACCGACGAAATCGGACAGCAGATCGGCGCCATCCAGTCCGCCACCACGCAGGCGGCCTCGGTGATCATGTCGGTGGCCGGCATCGTGCGCCGGATCAGCGAGAACACCGACGGCATCTCGGCCGCCGTCGACCAGCAGGGCGGGGCGACCCACGAGATCGCCCGCAACGTGCAGCAGGCGGCGGCGGGCACCGGCGAGGTCTCGTCCCATATCGCCGAGGTCACGCACGCCGCCGGCGAGACCGGCTCGGCGGCGGGCCAGGTCCTGCAGGCGACCGCCGAACTGTCGCAGCAGGCCGAGGGCCTGCGCCGCGAGATCGACCAGTTCCTGCACGAGGTTCGCGCGGCCTGAATACGGAACCGCCCTCCCTCCGGGGCATGGAGGGAGGGCGGCGCGACGCCGGAACCGGGGGAGGGGGAGTGGTCGGCGTCGTCTCGATCAGTTGAAGGCGACGCCCGGCTTCACGCCCATCTTCTTGAGCATGATCGCCAGCGGGCAGAAGCCGGTGAAGGCCGCCTGGAACATGTTCAGGCCGACGAAGGCCGCCAGGCCCAGCCAATACACGTGGTGAACCTGCGACAGCAGGACGCTGATCAGGATCATGGTGCCTGCGAAAGCCATCACGACGCGGTCGATGCTCACGGTGTATACTCCTGCTAGGGGTGATGCCCGGCCGCATCGCGGCGGGCTCGCTGTTGCTTGATAAATTAGGGAAGCCTAATATATATGTCAAGCAAGCTCGAAACCCGTCGCGCAGGAACGAAACATGCAAAAGAGTCTCCTCGCCGCCCTCCTGTTCTCAATCCCCGCCGCCGCCGCCGCCGCCGAATATCGGGTGGCGCCGCAGGCGATCGATGACCGGAAGGCCGTCTTCGCCACCGTCGAGACCGTCGACGTCGCCGCGGCCCGCGCCCGAATCGGCGGCACGGTGGCGGTGCTGTCGGTCGACGAGGGCGACGCCGTCACCGCCGGGCAGCGCATCGCCGTCATCGCCGATCCGAAGCTGCAGCTGGAGCTCGCCGCCATCGACGAGCGGATCCGCGCCCTGCAGGCGCAGAAGGAACTCGCCGAGACCGAGCTGAAGCGGGCGCGCGACCTGCAGCGCACCGGCAACATCCCGAAGGCCCGCGTCGACGATGCCGAGACGGCCCTGACCGTCGCCCAGCGCTCGCTGTCGGCGATGCAGGCCGAACGCCGCGTCGTCGCCGAGCGTCATGCCGAGGGCGCGGTGCTGGCGCCGGCGCCGGGCCGCGTGCTCGAGGTGATGGTCACCGAGGGCGCGGTGGTGATGCCGGGCGAGCCGGTGGCGCGAATCGCCCACGAGAACTACATCCTGCGCCTCGAACTGCCCGAGCGGCACGCCCGCTTCATCAAGGTCGGCGACACCGTGCGGGTCGGCGAGCGCGGGCTCGCGGTCGCCGACGGCGGCGACCTGCGCGACGGCCGGGTGGTCCAGGTCTATCCGCAGATCAGGCAGGGACGCGTCGTCGCCGACGTCGCCGTCGACGGCCTCGGCGACTTCTTCGTCGGCGAGCGCGTGCGCGTCCACGTCTCGACCGGCAAGCGCCAGGCCTTCGTCGTGCCGCGCGACTACCTGTACCGGCGCTACGGCGTCGACTACGTGCGGCTCGCCGACGGCACCGAGGTGGTCGTCCAGCCCGGCGACGTCGTCGACGGCGGCATCGAGATTCTCTCCGGTCTTCAGGCCGGCGACGTCGTGGTGACGCCATGAAGCTCGGCATTTCCGGCAACATCACCCGCGTCTTCATCCGCTCGCCGCTGACGCCGCTGCTGCTGGTGGCGTCGCTGGTGGTCGGTCTCGTGGCGTTGTTCACGCTGCCGCGCGAGGAGGAGCCGCAGATCAGCGTGCCGATGGTCGACATCCTGGTCGGCGCCAACGGCTTCAAGGCGGTCGACGCCGCCGAACTGGTCACCGAGCCGCTCGAAGACATCGTCAAGGGCATCGACGCGGTCGAGCACGTCTATTCGCAGACGATGGACGACCGCGTCGTGGTCACCGCCCGGTTCGAGGTCGGCACCAGCGAGGATTCGGCGATCCTGCGCGTGCATGAGCAGATCCGCGCCAACATGAACCGCATCCCGGTCGGCATCCCCGAGCCGCTGATCGTCGGCCGCGGCATCAACGACGTCGCCATCGTCGTGCTGACCCTGGCGCCGAAGCCCGGGCACGAGGCGCGCTGGGACGACCACGGCCTCTACAAGGTCGCCGAGGAGCTGATGCACGAGCTGGTCAAGGTCGAGAATGTCGGCCTGACCTACGTCACCGGCGGCCGCCGCGACCAGGTCCGCGTCGAACCCGATCCCGAGCGCCTGTCGCTGTTCGGCGTCACGCTCAACCAGCTGGTCGACAAGGTCGAGAACGCCAACCGCTCGTTCCTGGTCGGCGGCGTCACCGGGCTCGACAGCCAGGTTCCCGTCGTCGCCGGCCAGACCCTGTCGGGTCCGGTCGACATCGGCAACCTGCTGATCACCAGCCGCGACGGCCGGCCCGTCTACGTCAGGGACGTCGCCTCCATCGTCGTCGGCGCCGAACCGGCCGCGGACCGCGTCTGGCACTTCGACCGCACCGAGGCGGGCGAGCTGCGCAAGGTGCCGGCGGTCTCGGTGGCGCTGGCCAAGCGCGAGGGAGCGAACGCCGTCGTCGTCGCCGAGAGCCTGCTGCACCGGCTCGACAGCGTCTCCGGCCGGCTGATCCCCGACGACGTCGCCGTCTCGGTGACCCGCGACTACGGCGAGACCGCCAGCGAGAAGGCCGACGAGCTGCTGTTCCACCTGGCGCTCGCCACCGTCTCGATCGTGCTGCTGATGACCCTGGTGCTGGGCTGGCGCGAGGGCCTGGTGGTGCTGGTCGTGGTGCCGGTCACCATCCTGCTGACCCTGTTCGCCTCGCTGCTGCTCGGCTACACCATCAACCGCGTCAGCCTGTTCGCGCTGATCTTCTCGATCGGCATCCTGGTCGACGACGCCATCGTCGTCGTCGAGAACATCGCCCGACACTGGGCGATGAAGGACGGCCGCGACCGCTACACCGCCGCGATCGAGGCGGTGGCCGAGGTCGGCAATCCGACCATCATCGCCACCCTGACCATCGTCGTCGCGCTGCTGCCGATGATGTTCGTCACCGGACTGATGGGGCCCTATATGAGCCCGATTCCGGCCAACGCCTCGGCGGCGATGATCTTCTCGTTCTTCGTCGCGGTGATCATCACGCCGTGGCTGCTGCTCAAGGTCGCCGCCAAGGGGCTCGCGCACGGCGGCGGCGGCGAGGGCCACGACCCCGAGAGCCACATCGGCGGCATGGGCCGGTTCTACATCCACGCCGCCAAGCCGCTGCTGAAGGGCCGTGGCCGCTCGAAGCTGTTCCTGCTGGTCACGACGCTGGCGACGCTGGCGGTGTGCGTGCTGTTCTACACCAAGGACGTCACCGTCAAGCTGCTGCCCTTCGACAACAAGTCGGAGCTGCAGGTCGTCGTCGACCTGCCCGAGGGCGCGTCGCTCGAAGCCACCGACCGCGTGCTGACCGCCGCCGCCGGCCGGCTCGCCGATCTTCCCGAGCTGACCAGCATCCAGGCCTATGTCGGCACCGCGGCGCCGTTCAACTTCAACGGCCTGGTCCGCCACTACTTCCTGCGCGAGAGCCCCGAGCTCGGCGACCTGCAGGTCAACCTGACCGGCAAGGAGCACCGCGAGCGCGCCAGCCACGACATCGCCTTGGAGGTCCGCGAGCGGCTGAAGGACCTGCCGGTTCCCGAGGGCACGTCGATCAAGGTCGTCGAGGTGCCGCCCGGCCCGCCGGTGTTGTCGACGCTGCTGGCCGAGATCTACGGCCCCGACGCCGAGACCCGGCGCACGGCGGCGGCCAAGGTCCGTCAGGCCTTCGTCGACGTGCCCTACGTCGTCGACGTCGACGACAGCTTCGGCGCGCCGACGCGGCGGCTGCGGGTGTCGATCGACCAGGAGGCGCTGGAGTGGCACGGCGTCGAGCAGGAGGCGGTCTACGACACCATCGCCGCCCTGATGGGCGGGGTCAGCGTCGGCTATTCGCAGCGCGGCCAGGGCGCCAACCCGGCCGAGATCGTCATCCGCCTGCCGCGCGCCGACCTGCGCGTCGGCGAGCACCTGGCCTCGACGCCGGTGCCCGGCGCCGGCGGCACGGTCGAACTCGGCGACGTCGTCCAGGTCGCCTACGAGCCGGCCTCGTTCCCGCTGTTCCGCCGCGACGGCCATTTCATCGAGATGGTCACCGGCGAGCTGGCCGGCGAGTACGAGGCGCCGATCTACGGGATGATGGCGGTCGAGGACCGCATCGCCGCCGCCGACTGGGGCGATGCCGGGCCGCCGGCGATCAAGTACCACGGCCAGCCGCTCGACGAGAGCACGACGACCCTGCTGTGGGACGGCGAGTGGGAGATCACCTACGTCACCTTCCGCGACATGGGCGCCGCCTTCGCCGTCGCCATCCTCGGCATCTACCTGCTGGTCGTCGGCCAGTTCGGCTCGTTCAAGCTGCCGCTGGTGATCCTGGTGCCGGTGCCGCTGACCCTGATCGGCATCGTGCTCGGCCACTGGCTGTTCGCGGCCCCGTTCACCGCGACCTCGATGATCGGCTTCATCGCGCTGGCCGGCATCATCGTGCGCAACTCGATCCTGCTGGTCGACTTCATCCGTCACCGCCAGGCGCATGGCGTGCCGCTGCGCCAGGCGCTGCTGGAGGCCGGCGCCATCCGCTTCAAGCCGATCTTCCTGACGGCGGTCGCGGCGATGATCGGCGCCGCCTTCATCCTCGCCGACCCGATCTTCCAGGGCCTGGCGATCAGCCTGGTGTTCGGCCTCGCCTCGTCGACGGCCCTGACCCTGCTGGTGATCCCGGCGATCTATGTCTGGCTGCGCGACGACGGCAGGGGCTTCGGCAACATCGACGCCGAGGAGAAGTCGGAGGAACTGGAGCCGGCATAGCACCCGCGCCTCGCCGCC
Source organism: uncultured Rhodospirillaceae bacterium (assembly GCA_964545205.1). Lineage (GTDB taxonomy): Bacteria > Pseudomonadota > Alphaproteobacteria > Rhodospirillales > Magnetospirillaceae > CAZJFH01. The sequence goes on along the minus strand of CAZJFH010000018.1, from coordinate 3,585 downwards.
CTGGGAGCGCGGGCGTCCCGCCCGCCAAGCGCCTCAGGCGGCCGACGGTGCGGGCGAGGACGCCCGCGCTCCCAGGGCAGTCAAGCAGAGCCAAGCTGGAGATGCGACCCGGACCGGCGACATCTCTGGAAAATGGATGGGCATCACGAGGGAGCGCTGAAAACAACGTTCCCGCAAATCGGCGATGAACCATAAAAAAAGGGTGCCGGGCATGACCTCCCGGCACCCTTGGGATGCGGCCTTCGAGACGCAAGGGGGAAGGCCGCGCCCCGGGGGAAGCGTCAGGCGGCGTGGAGCGCCGCGTACTTCTCCTGGAGCTGTTCCGGCGTCTCCGGCCAATCCGGGTCGTTGGGGATGCAGTCGGCGGGGCAGACGAGCCGGCACTGCGGCTCGTCATGGGCACCGACGCACTCCGTGCACTTCGCCGGATCGATGACATAGACGGGATCGCCGGCCGTGATCGCCTCGTTCGGGCACTCGGCGACGCAGGCGTCGCAGCTCGTGCAGTCTTCGGTGATGACCAGGGCCATGATGTATCTCCTCTCTCTCGGGACGGCGGCCGTCAGGCCGCCGGGCTGAGCTGGTTGAGCTTCTGCAGCTTCTCGAACCGGAAGCCGCCCCACAGGGCGGCGCCGACGGCGCCGGCGAAGATCGAGTCGGGGTGCGACTTGGCGACCGACGAGACCTTCTCCTTGACCATCGCCTCGTTCAGCGCCGCGACCAGGCCGGTATCGAGCGCCAGGCCGCCGGTCATCAGCACGACGCCGTCGTTGCCGCCGCCGATCGACTTCAGCAGCTTGGCGAGGCGCACGGCCATCGAGTCGTGGATGCCCTTCAGGATGTTGGCGGCCGAGATGCCGCGGCTGACCATGTTGATGACGTCGGTCTCGGCCAGCACGGCGCAGATCGACGACACCTTCTCGGGATTGTCGCCCTGCTGCGACAGGGTGCCGATCTCGTCCTGGGCGATGCCGAGGTAGCGGGCGATGTTCTCGAGGAACTGGCCCGAGCCCGACGCGCACTGGCTGGTCATGCGGTAGGTGATGACCTTGCCGCGCTCGTCGATCTTGATGCCGCGGCCGTGCAGGGCGCCGATGTCGAGCACGGCGCGGGCCTCGGGGTCGAAGTAGATGGCGCCGCGGGCGTGCGTCGTCATCGAGTAGAAGTGGCCGGTGTGGAAGTGCAGGTTCTCGCCTTCGCCGGTGGTGGCGACATAGGCGACGTCGTCGCGCTTCAGGCCGTTCTCCTCCAGCAGCTCGTCGAACGCCTGCTCGGCGAGCTGGAAGGGATCGCGCTGGCGGATGCGGTCGCTGCGCTTGGCCAGCCACTTGTTCTGGTCGCCCTCGACCTCGAACAGCACGGTCTTGACCACGCCGGTGCCGATGTCGATGCCTGCGGTGATGATGGACATGTCGGTCTTCCTCTCCCTTCGAGGCAGGCTCACCACAGAGACACGGAGACACGGAGACGGCACCGAGGGGGGGTGTGCGCGGGCCTGCGCCCGCAGTCTCCTGTGTTTCTCTGTGCCTCCTCGGTGTCTCTGTGCCTCTGTGGTTAGCGTGTCTTCGTCAGTTGACCGCGCTGCGGCGGGCGAACTCCGCGGCGCCCAGGGCACCGGTGTAGATCGAGTTCGGATTGATGTTGATGGTGACCTCGCCGTAGTTCTCGTTCACCAGCTTGCGCAGCTCGCGCACCGCCGCCTCGTTCTTGGCGACGCCGCCGGTGAAGGTGAACTCGTCGGCGACGCCGCCGGCCCGCGACAGGATCGACATGGCGCGCAGGATGATGGCGCGGTGCAGGCCGGCCAGGATGTCCTCGCGCTTGTCGCCCATCGCCAGGCGGTCACGCAGCTCGGCGCCGGCGAACACGGTGCAGGTCGAGTTGATGCGCAGGGACTTGGTGGCCTTCATCGCCATCGGGCCGAGCTCGTGCAGGCCCATGTTCATCTCGTCGGCGACGTAGCCCAGATAGCGGCCGGTGCCGGCGGCACAGCGGTCGTTCATCTGGAAGTTCTCGACGATGCCCTTGGCGTCGACCTGGATGCCCTTGGTGTCCTGGCCGCCGATGTCGAGCACCGTGCGGGTGTTCGGATACATCAGGTGCGCGCCGAGGCCGTGGCACAAGATCTCCGAGCGGATGAACTCCTTGGCGAAGGGCAGGCGGACGCGGCCGTAGCCGGTGCCGACCACCGCGGTCTCGGCGATGTCGATGTCGAGCGCCTTCTTGATCGGCTCGTCGATCTCGTGGACGTCGAAGCCGAAGTCGTGGCCGGCGTCCTGGCCGCCCTCGAGCCGCTCCAGCGCGGCCAGGAACTTCTGCTTCATGCCGCCTTCCGGCGGCCGGTTCTCGACCTCGATGATCGACTTGTCGTAGACGTTGAGCAGCGCGTCGAAGGACAGGCCGGCCTCCTTCGAGACCTTCTCGCCGAAGTGCATGTAGCGCGAGCCGGCGATGTCGCGGAAGAAGTCGGACTTGCGCTCGGCGCCCGGCGCGTAGAGCTGCTCCGCGTCGTGGGCCAGCAGCTTGAACAGCTCGCCCAGCGCCTCCCTGATCGCCTGCTCCTGGCCGGCGAAGCGGGTGCCTTCGACGTTGCGGGTGCAGGTCGCCTTCAGGTCCTCGAGCTGGTCGAGGAACTGCACCAGGCGGAAGTTGCGCTCGAGGTTGTCGAGCACCGCGTCGACCTTCTCGGTGCCGGTGCCCGACAGCGAACGGCGGAACAGCGCGAAACGGGTGTCGATCAGCGCTTCCTGCTTCGCCACCGCGCAGGCGGTGTCGTAGTTCGAGCGCGAGTTGGTGATGCCGCGGCCCAGGACCTTGCCGTCCTCGTCCATGAGGACGGCCTTGGTGGTGGTCGAGCCGAGGTCGATGCCGATGAAACTACGCATGTGAGCTATTCCTCCCTCACTCGGCCGCGGCGGGCGCCATGGCGCCCTTGCGCTTCTGGTCGATCATCTGGAAATAGCTCTCCAGACGGTTCTTGACGTTCGCCGCCGAGAAGTAGCGGGGATCGACCAGGTCGGTCTCGATGAACGCCGCCGGCTTGCCGGTGCGCTTCTCGATCTCGCGCATCATCATGAGCTGGCCGGCCGAGAAGCTGTTGCAGCTCTTGATCGAGTTGATCAGCAGTCCGTCGGCCTCGTACTCCTCCATGTACTTCTGGAGGATGTCGATGCGGGTCGGCAGGTTGCGGTTGGTGTAGCAGCCCAGGCAGTACTCGGCCAGCGACTCCAGCGGGTTTTCCGGATCGTGGCGGAAACCGTCGTAGTCGTACAGGCCGCCGACCTTGGTGTAGGAGCTGGCGACGACCACCGCGCCCTCGTCGTAGAACATCTTCCAGAAGTCGCGGAAGCTGGTCCAGTTCGGCGGGCCCTCGGTGACGATGCGGTACTTCTGGTCCTTGAAGTCGCCGCCCTCGGGGGTCAGCGGCCCCTGGCCCTTGGCGACGCGCTGCTCGATTTCCTTGCGCAGCATCGTGTAGTACTCGACGGCGTCCTGGGTGCCGCGGAAGGCGGTGAAGATCGGGCCGATGTAGTAGACGCCGCCGAAATAGGCGTCGATCGGCGACGGCTTCTTCTTGCCCTGCTC
>CAZJFH010000017.1:0-79605 GCA_964545205.1 uncultured Rhodospirillaceae bacterium | reverse complement strand
GTGCCTCGAGACCTTGCATCATCTCCGGCGAGCGCGCCGTCTCCGCATCCCTTCCCTCACGTCATCGAGCCCCACCCACAGCCGAGATTTGCCTTCCCGCCGAACCATCGGCCGCCACGGCATCCCCCCTGTCAGGCGCCGGCGGCGGGAACGCCCCCCGCGCCCGCAACGAGAATTTCCCCCCTCCCGTTGTTCCCGGCGCGGGGGGCGATTGATTCCCGTCCCGGCCGCACGGACGCCCGTCGGCCGCGGTGCGGGCCGAGGGCGCCTACGTCCTGGCGTCCGATCCGGCTACCTGTGCAGGTGCTCGCGGATCTTCATGTCGTCCTGATGGATGTGGTGGAACAGCCAGTAGCGCAGGTAGGTCTTGATCTCGGAGGCCGAGCGCTGGCCGCCGTCCCGGGCGACGCCGGCGCGGAAGCTGCGCAGCTCGTTCATCAACGATTCGTGCACCGAGCGGTGCGAATCGAAGTCCGGCAGGCGGATGTTGCGCATCACCCGTTCCTCGTGGGTGAAATGCCGCCCGACCTGCTCGATCAGATCGTCCAGCCCGGCGATGAACTGCTGCGGTGCGATTCGGGCGTCGAGATCCGAGCACAGGTTCTCGAGACCGCGGACGATCGCTTCGTGTTCGGCGTCAAGGGAACTTACGTCGACGCTGAGGGCGTGACTCCAGGGCATTCTTCTCGATCCGGTCGCTGGAAGCGCGAACTATAGCGGCATCATCCGACGATTTCACCCGAGAATCGGCCTTAGTCCAATTCCCGCAGGCGGCCAAATCGATTATAGCGGGATATCGGCTGTGCTACTGAGGGGCGACGGAATGCGGCGAGTCTGGGCGGCGATGGTGACGGCGACGCTGGCCGGCATGGCGGCCGCGGGCGCGGCGCGCGCCGAGTCGGAGGCGGAAGCCGATATCGGCACCTTCTCCCTGACCCTCGAGAACGACCTGTTCTCGAACAAGGACAACCACTACACCAACGGCATCCGCGCCGCCTACGTCTCGACGCCCAAGGCGGTGCCCGACTGGCTGTTCCAGGCCGCCACCGCCCTGCCCTTCTTCCCCGACCACGGCCAGATGCGCGCCGGCTTCGCGCTGGGCCAGAGCATGTTCACGCCGTCCGACATCCGCCTGCCCAACCCGCCGCGCGACGACCGCCCCTACGCCGGCTGGGCCTATGTCGCCGCCGGTCTGGTCGCCGACACCGGCGAGCGGCTGGACAGCGTCGAGCTGTCGCTCGGCGTCGTCGGCCCCGCGTCCTATGCCGAGGAGGCGCAGAAGATCGTTCACGAGATCGTCGGCTCCCCCGAGCCGCGCGGCTGGGACAGCCAGCTCGAGAACGAGCCGGCGATCCTGCTGACCTGGCAGCGCCAGTGGCGCCAGGCGCTCGCCGCCGACATCGGCGGCTTCAGCCTGGACGTGACGCCGCATGTCGGCGGCGCGGTCGGCAACGTCTACGTCTATGCCAACGCCGGCGCCACGGTGCGCTTCGGCTGGGACCTGCCGCACGACTACGGCCCGCTGCGCATCCAGCCGTCGCTGCCCGGCAGCGGCTTCTTCGTGCCGCAGCGCGGCATCGGCTGGTATCTGTTCGCGGGACTCGAGGGGCGGCTGGTCGCCCACGACATGTTCCTGGAAGGCAACACCTTCGGCGGCCGCGACACCGCCATCGACCGCATTCCCGCCGTCGCCGACCTCCAGGCCGGCATCGCGCTGGCCTGGGGCCCGGTGCGCCTGGCCTACACCCACGTCGTGCGGACGCCGGAATTCCAGCAGCAGGACGGCGTCGACCATTTCGGAGCGGTCAGCGTCAGTCTTCGATTCTAACCGAATGCGCGCCGCACGGCGCACCCGCGATAATGCCATTGGATGATGACCGGGCCCCGCGGACGCCCCACCTTGCGGCCATGGAACCGAAGAAGCTTATCGCCCGCCTGTCGGCGTTGCGGGAAGAACTGAGCAGCGAAGGCAATCACGAGCTTGCCGCGCGGGTCGCCACCGCGATCGCCGAGATCGAGCGCCAAAGCCGGCCGCTGGGCGTGGCGCCCTTCGAGACGATGGACGACGGCGGCGCGCCGGCCAACGACCGGACCCGGCGGGCCGGCCATTAGCCCGGAGCACGTTCCGTTCGCACGGAACATGCTCCGGCCTTCCTCCGCCCGCGTTTTGCCTAAAGCACCATCGCCCGCTCGCGGTGGACGTGACGGGCGGCCAGCGAACTCTCCTCGTCGTCCATCGCCGCCCGCAGCCGCGGGAACTCGACCTGCTCCTCGAGCCGGGCATGCTCGGTGATCACCGACTGCAGTTGCCGCACCCGCGCCGTCCAGCGCGGATCGTCCTTCGGGATCTGCTCGAGGGCGTGCAGGTGCATCTTGATCTCGGCATGGTCCGCGTACAGCCCGTCGGGCTCGTGCCGGTGCTCGTGCAGCAACGGATAGACCACGTCCTCCTCGGCCAGCGCGTGTTTGGTCAGGCCGCGCTTGAGCCGCTGCAGCAGCATGCCCCGGCGCAAGGCGCCGATGTCCGTGCGCGTCATCTCGTGCAGCAGTTCCTCGAAATGGCGATGGTCGCGGATCAGCGACTCGAAGGGGTCGCCGCTGTCGCGCAGAGGCCCGACGCCCTGGGCGACCAGCGGCGGCAGCAGCCGCGACGCCAGCAGCGCCGCCACCGTGCCGCCGGCGAACGCCGCCATCGAAATGAGTCCTCGTGCCATGTGACCTCCTGGAGTTCGTCCGCAGGACCGGTCCCGCGGTCGTAGATAGAACCGTCGAGGCCGCCGGTTGTTTCCTCGGCGTCGACGTCCACCCACCTCGCGCTCGGGAGCGCGCCGGCCGGCCTGATCATCCGCAAGGAGCCGCCACGAAGTCATACTCCCCCGTCTCGAATGGTACCGGCCGATATCGCCTCGGGCGGGATCGAAGGTCCAATTGCAGCCCCCTGGCGGCGACGCCACCTCCACTGATCGTGCAGGATTCGCCGAGGGATGCCATGTCGAAACACCAGGCCGACACCCCGCCCCAGATCGCCCGGCCCGCCGCCGCGCCCGGCGCCGGATCCAAGCCGCAGCCGTTGCCGCTGACCCGCGCCCAGTGGCGCGCGATGGCGATGGAGGTCATCGGCTGAGAGGCCGCGGAGAAACCGGCTGGGTGTCCCCTTTCGAGATCGGCCGACGGACGATCCCCTCCCCCTCCGCGCCGGCCCCGGCGCCGGCGCCGATCGCTATGCTGACCGGAGCATGAGTCCGCACGAGCTTGCCCGCTTTCCCCGATACACGCCGCGCGAACGGCTGGCGGACACCACCGTCCACGTGCTCGGCGTCGGCGCGGCCGCGCTGGCCGGCGCCTGGCTGCTCGCCACCCGCGCCGGCGCCATGCCGACGCCGCAACTGATGCTGCTGGCCGTCTATGCCGCGGCGCTGAGCGGCACCCTGACGCTGTCGGCGGCCTACAACCTGACCCCGCCGGGGATGCTGAAGGAACGGCTCCGCCGCGTCGACCACGCGATGGTGTTCGTGATGATCGCCGGCACCTTCACCGGCTTCGCCGCCGCCGGCGCCGACGCCCCCGAACCGCCGCCGCTGGGCGCCGTCTGGATCGCCTCGGCCGGCGGCGCCGGCTTCAAGCTGGCCTTCCCGCGCCGGTTCGAACGCGTCGGCATGGTGCTTTATCTCGGTCTGGGCTGGGCGGTGCTGGCCGCCGCGGCGCCGCTGATCGGCGCCATGTCGGCACCGTCGCTGGCGCTGCTCGCGGCGGGCGGCGTGCTCTACACCGTGGGCGCCGCGGTCCACATGATGGATTCCGTTCCCTTCCACAACGCCGCCTGGCACGCGCTGGTCGTGATCGCGGCCGGATGCCATTTCGCCGTCGTGGCGATCGAGACCGGCTGAGGCGCCTGACGCGCATAAAAGAAGCCCCGCCGGGAACGGGGCTTCTCGAGGCTCGCGCCGGCTCCATTCGGGGGGAGACGTGGGGGATGAGCCGGCGGTTTCGGCAATTCGGCACCAAATTACTTATTTTGTCAAGCGCATTCGGCGCGCACCCGCCGCGCCCCTTTGCAGGTCGGAAGGACGGATGGCCGCCTACCGCCGCTCGGCAACGTCACCGCGTCACGTGTTGTCGATCGCGAAGGTGACCTTCGCGTTGATGCGGTAACTGGTGATGCGGTCGTTCTCGACCTTGGCCTCGAACTCCTTGATGTAGACCGAGGTGATGCCGTGCAGGCTCCTGGCGGCGTCGTCCACCGCCTTCTGCGCCGCCGCCTCCCAGCTATCCGGCGATTCCGCCAGGACCTCGATCACCTTCTTCGTCGACATGGTCTCCTCCGTGCTCGTTCGCGAAACAGTGTGGGATCGCCGGCGGCGCCGCGAGTTGATCTGGGTTAAGGGCGCCCGACGCTCCGGCCGGGGATTGTCGTCGGATCGGCACCGGGGCGTCTTAACCTGGATAAGTCCGCCGCCATGCCGGAGCGCCGTAGGATGGGGCAAATGTCGGCGGAGGAGGCCCCGATGACGAGACCGAAGATCCTGGCGAACGGCCGGTACCAGGGCGGGGGCGCGCGTCGCCCGACCGCTCCCGGCGACGAGCCGGTCGGCTGACGATGCTGCCCGACGACATTCCCGACTTCGGACGCGCGATCGATCCGGGGACCGTCCTCGGCGCGCCGCTCGCCTTCGGGACCTTTCTGCTGGCGTTCATGGCGGCCGCCCTGCTGTTCGTGGCGATCGCGGCGGTTCTGTTCGCGGTGCGAAGGCGGCTGCGCCGCCGCGATTAACCTGCATCAATCGGCGCCGCCGCGACCGAGATACACTGGTTTGGCATCGCTGCGGAGGTTGGTCATGGAAGGGACGCGTTGGCAGACCATCCGCAAGATCCGGCCCGATGCGCTCGGCGATCGTTCCGACGAAAGCACCGGGTTCGACTGGGCGTCGCCGCGGGCCGAACTCGAGGCGGCGGGCGGCGGGCTCAACATCGCCGAGGCCGCGGTGGGGCGGCACGTCCGCGCCGGCCGCGGCGACCATGTGGCGCTGCGCTGGCTCGGCAAGGACGGCAGCCGCCGCCATCTCAGCTATCGCGATCTCGACCAGGTCGCCGGGCGGTTCGCGAACGTGCTGCGCGCCAACGGCATCGGGCGCGGCGGTCGCGTGTTCTGCCTGCTGGGGCGCATTCCCGACCTCTACGCCGCCGCCTTGGGCACCTGGAAGGCGGGCTGCGTGTTCTCGCCGCTGTTCTCGGCCTTCGGGCCGGAGCCGGTGCGCGCCCGCATGGAGATCGGCGAGGCGCAGGTCCTGGTCACCACCGAGGCGTTCTATCGCAAGAAGGTGTCGGCGTGGCGCGACCAGCTGCCGAGTCTGGGGCTGGTGCTGCTGGCCGGCGGCGTCGACGGCGAGCCGCCGGCCGGCACGCTCGATCTCGATGCCGCGATGGCCGCGGCGGCGCCCGCGTTCGAGGCGGCGGCGACGCGCCCGGACGAGATGTCGACGCTGCACTTCACCAGCGGCACCACCGGCAAGCCCAAGGGCGCCGTGCACGTGCACGAGGCGGTGCTGCAGCACTTCGTCACCGCCCGCCTCGTCCTCGACCTGCGGCCGGACGACGTGTTCTGGTGCACCGCCGATCCCGGCTGGGTCACCGGCACCTCGTACGGCATCATCGCGCCGCTGGTCGTCGGCGCCACGATGATCGTCGACGAGCGCGACTTCGACGCCGAGCGCTGGTACCGCATCCTGCAGGACGAGAAGGTCACCGTCTGGTACACCGCGCCGACGGCGATCCGCATGCTGATGAAGCTGGGCTCGGACGTGGCGCGGCGCTACGACACCGGCGCCCTGCGCTTCATGGCCAGCGTCGGCGAGCCGCTCAATCCCGAAGGCGTCGTCTGGGGCGTCGAGGCGTTCGGCCTGCCCTTCCACGACAACTGGTGGCAGACCGAGACCGGCGGCATCATGATCGCCAACACCGCCGCCGTGGACGTCAAGCCCGGGTCGATGGGCCGGCCGGTTCCCGGCGTCACCGCCGCGATCGTAAGGCGCACCGGGGACGGCGGCGTCGCGGTGGTCGAACAGCCGATGGTCTCGGGCGAGCTGGCGCTGAAGCCCGGCTGGCCGTCGATGTTCCGCGGCTATCTCCACGACGACGCGCGCTACGCCAAGTGTTTCGCCGACGGCTGGTACCTGTCGGGCGACCTCGCGATGAGGGACGAGGACGGCTACTTCTGGTTCGTCGGTCGCGCCGACGACGTCATCAAGTCGGCCGGCCACCTGATCGGCCCCTTCGAGGTCGAGAGCGCGCTGATGGAGCACCCGGCGGTCGCCGAGGCCGGGGTGATCGGCGTGCCCGATCCGGCGGCCGGCGAGGCGGTCAAGGCCTTCGTCGCGCTCAAGCCGGGCTGGCAGCCGAGCGACGAGCTGCGCCGCGACCTGCTCGGCCACGCCCGCAAGCGCCTGGGCCGCGCCATCGCGCCGCGCGAGATCGACTTCCGCCCGGGCCTGCCCAAGACCCGCAGCGGCAAGATCATGCGCCGGCTGCTCAAGGCCCGCGAACTCGGCCTGCCCGAAGGCGACCTGTCGACGCTGGAGAGCGATTCATGAGCGAACCCCCAACGGTCAAGCCGCACCTCACCCACGCCAATCTGCGGCACCTGCTGCTCGAGATGCTGCGCATCCGCCGCTTCGAGGAAGCCTGCGTCGAGGCCTATACCCAGGAGAAGATCCGCGGTTTCCTCCATCTGTACGACGGCGAGGAGGCGGTGTCGGTCGGCGTCATGCAGGCGCTGACGCCCAAGGACTGCGTCGTCGCCACCTATCGCGAGCACGGCCAGGCCCTGGCCCGCGGCGTGCCGATGGACCGGGTGATGGCCGAGATGTACGGCAAGGCCGAGGGCTGCAGCGGCGGCCGCGGCGGCTCGATGCACCTGTTCGACGCCGAGCGCCGGTTCTACGGCGGCAACGCCATCGTCGGCGGCGGCCTGCCGCTGGCGGTCGGGCTGGCGCTGGCCGACAAGATGCAGGACCGCCCGATCGTCACCGCCTGCTTCTTCGGCGACGGCGCCGCGGCGGAAGGCGAATTCCACGAGAGCCTGAACCTGGCGGCGCTGTGGGCGCTGCCGGTGCTGTTCGTGTGCGAGAACAACCTCTACGCCATGGGCACGGCGCTGCGCATCGCCCAGGCGCAGACCGACATCCACGCCAAGGCCGCCGGCTACGGCCTGCCGTCGGAAGCGATCGACGGCATGGACGTCGCCGCGGTCGAGGCGGCGGCGACCCGGGCGGCGACGGCGATCCGCGCCGGCGGCGGGCCGTATTTCCTGGAATGCCGCACCTACCGCTTCCGCGCCCACTCGATGTTCGACGCCCAGCTCTACCGCGCCAAGGCCGAGATCGAGGAATGGCGCAAGCGCGACCCGATCACCCGGCTCGCCGACTGGATGCGCGTGACCGGCCATCTGCACGACGCCGATCTCGATAAGCTGGAAAGCGAGGTCGCCGCCGAGATCGCCGCCGCCGTGGCCTTCGCCGAAGCCGGCAGCTGGGAGCCGATCGAGACGCTGACCCGCCACGTCTGCCGCGACGAGGTGACGCCATGACCGCCGACACGCCCGCCATCGCCGCCGAGACCACCTATCGCGAGGCCGTCCGCGAGGCGATCCGCGACGCCCTGCACCGCGACGGCCGGGTGTTCCTGATGGGCGAGGACGTCGGCCGCTACGGCGGCTGCTACGCGGTCAGCAAGGGCCTGCTGGAGGAGTTCGGGCCGGAGCGCATCCGCGACACGCCGCTGTCGGAGTCGACCTTCACCGGCGCCGGCATCGGCGCCGCCCTTGGCGGCATGCGGCCGATCGTCGAGATCATGACGGTGAACTTCAGCCTGCTGGCGCTCGACCAGATCGTCAACACGGCAGCGACCCTGCTGCACATGTCGGGCGGCCAGTTCAACGTGCCGCTGGTCATCCGCATGGCCACCGGCGCCGGCCGCCAGCTCGCCGCCCAGCACTCGCACAGCCTGGAGGGCTGGTACGCCCACATCCCCGGCATCAAGGTGCTGGCGCCGGCGACCATCGACGACGCCCGCGGCATGCTGTGGCCGGCGCTGGAGAACCCGGACCCGGTGCTGATCTTCGAGCACGTCATGCTCTACAACGCCACCGGCCCGGCGCCGCGGGGCGGACCGGTCGACATCACCCGCGCCGCCATCCGCCGTCCCGGGACCGACGTCACCCTGATCACCTATGGCGGCATGCTGCCCAAGACCTTGGCGGCGGCCGAGGCGCTGGAGGCGCGCGGCGTGTCGGCCGAGGTGATCGACCTGCGCGTGCTGCGGCCGCTCGACGACGCCACGTTCCTGGACTCCGTGCGCCGCACCCGCCGCGCCGTCGTCGTCGACGAGGGCTGGCGCAGCGGCAGCCTGTCGGCCGAGATCAGCGCGCGGATCATGGACCAGGCGTTCTGGGATCTCGACGCGCCGGTCGGGCGGGTGTGCTCGGCCGAGGTGCCGATGCCCTATCCCCGCCATCTCGAACAAGCGGCACTGCCGCAGCCCGAGGCCATCGTCGCGGCGACACTCGCCGCGCTGGGGGCCAAATGAGCGCGTTCACCATGCCCTCGCTGGGCGCCGACATGGAAGCCGGCACCCTGATCGAATGGCTGAAGCGTCCCGGCGACCGCGTGGCGCGCGGCGACATCGTCGCCGTCGTCGAGACCCAGAAGGGCGCGATCGAAATCGAGATCTTCGAAGAGGGCGTGATCCGCGAGCTTCTCGTGCGGCCGGGCGCCAAGGTGCCGGTCGGCACGCCGCTGGCGACGATCGGCGAGCCGGCGGCGGCGACGCCGCCGGCGCTGGAGGTCGCGGCGGCGGCCGCCCCCGCCCCGGCGCCGGAACCGGCGGCGGGGCGCTCCCGCGTCTCGCCCGCCGCCCGCCGCCTCGCCCGCGAACGCGGCATCGACCTCGCCGGCCTCGCCGGCAGCGGCCCCGGCGGCGCGGTGGTCAGCGCCGACCTGCCGCGGGCCGTCGAGCGCAAGCCGGGCAGGCTCGATGCCGCGGCCATGCGCCAGGCGATCGCCGCGGCGATGGCGCGCTCGAAGCGCGAGATCCCGCACTATTACCTGACCGCCACCATCGATCTGACCCCGGCGCTGTCCTGGCTGGAGGCGCGCAACGCCGCCAGACCGCCGCCCGAGCGGCTGCTGGCGGCCATCCTGTTCGTCAAGGCCACCGCGCTGGCGCTGCGCAAGTTCCCCGAGTTCAGCGGCCATTTCACCGCCGAGGGCTTTCGCCCGTCGCCGGCCATCCATGTCGGCATGGCGGTCTCGCTGCGGGGCGGTGGTCTGGTGGCGCCGGCGCTGCACGATGCCGACCGGCGCCCGCTCGACGCCCTGATGGCCGACTTTCGCGACCTGGTCACCCGCGCCCGCGCCGGCACCCTGCGCAGCTCGGAACTGTCCGACCCGACGATCACCGTCAGCAGCCTGGGCGAGCGCGGCGTCGACGCCCTGATCGGCGTCATCACGCCGCCGCAGGTGGCGCTGGTCGGCTTCGGGACGCCTGCGCCGCGGCCGTGGCTGGTCGACGGCGCCGTCGTCGCCCGCACCGTCGCCGTGGTCAGCCTGGCCGGCGACCACCGCGTCAGCGACGGCCATCGCGGCGCCTTGTTCCTGCGTGACATCGACGCGCGGCTGCAGACCCCGGAGGCGCTATGACCGATGACGACATCCGCACCATCGTGATCGAGGAACTGCGCAACCTGACGCCGGAAACCGATCCCGCGGAGATCGGCGGCGGCGAGGACTTCCGCGACGCCCTGGACTTCGACTCGATGGACGTCCTCAACCTGGTGATCGCGTTGGGCACGCGGCTGGGCGTCCGCATCCCCGAGTCCGACTACCCGCAGATCACCACGCTGGACGGCGCCGTCGGCTATCTCGCAGGCCGGCTCGGCCGGACGGGCGCCGGGGTCTCCGGATGAGCCGGCTCATGCCGCCGGCGCAGGCCGGCCCGGCATTGCCGGCGCGACGGCCGCTCGGCGAGCGGTGGCATAATGATTTCGACGGAACAGCCAATGGAGGGCCGCCATGACGGCATTGAACCGGCGCGACCGTCTTCTCAGGGAACACATCCACGATCCCTACCAGGCCCGGCAGAAGCTGCGTGGCCCGGTGCTGTGCCCCGAATGCGGCGCAGTCTACGCCGAGGGCCGCTGGCGCTGGCCGCGGCGCAAGCCCAAGCTGGCCCGCAATATGCTGTGCCAGGCCTGCCGACGCACGCACGACGACTGCGCCGCCGGCATCCTGACCATCACCGGCGCCTTCGCGCGGGCGCATCGCGACGAGATACTGGCCCTGTGCCGCCACCAGGAGGCGCAGGAGAACCGTCAGCACCCGCTGCACCGGATGATGCGGATCGGCGACGGCGACGACCGGCTGGAGATTCGCACCACCGACATGCACCTGCCGCAGCGTCTCGGCAAGTCGCTTCGCCGCGCCTATCGCGGCGAGCTGCACATGCGCTTCGACCGCGAAGCCAACCTGGTTCGGGTCGGCTGGCAACGCTGACGGCACCGCGAACGGCGCTCCAGCCGTCCGGCGGTTCGGATGCGGAGCGCCGTCGCGCTCATCGGCGGGACGCGCGGTCGAGCGTCGCCGTGACCTGGTCGTCGTGGACCTGGTGGAATTCGCGGTAGTGCTGGTTCGGTTCGCCGAAATGCGCCGGCACCGACAGGCACACGACCGCGTCGGCGACCTGCTCCAGGACCAGGAGGGCGGCGCGCTCGGCCACCGGGACGGCGACGACCACCGTCTCGGGTCCGGTGCCGCGCACCGCGCGCGCCGCCGCGCTCAGCACGGTCGCGGTCGCGGTGGCGACACCGTCGTCGACCAGGATCACGGTTCGTCCGCGCAAGGACGCCTCGCCGCGTCCGCCGCGATAGAGCGCGCGCCGGCGCTCGGCCTCGCGGGTTTCGGCGACGATCTGGCGCTCCAGCGCCGCCGGATCGACCGCGCGGGCCGCGTCGTCGAGGACCGCCCGCGGCTGCGGCAGCCCGATCACGGCGCCGACGACGGCATGCGCATGCTCGGGGTCGACCAGCTTGCGCACCGGCAGCACGTCCAGCGGCGCTCCCAGCACCGCCGCCACCTCGGCCGCGACCGGCACCCCGCCGCGCGGCAGCGCCAGCACGATCGGATGGCGGTCCTTGTAGCCGAGCAGCCGCTTGCCCAGGCGGTGGCCGGCATCCCGACGATCCGCGAACACGGCCGTCCTCCTTCCAGTTGCTCACTTCACCGCGCGCAGATCCGCCGGCGGCCGCGGCAGGTCGTTCAAGCGGCCGAGCAGTGACAACGCGCTGACCGTGCACGGGCCGACCCGGACGTCGATCCCGGCGGCGCGAACCGCCTGCAGCGACACGTCGTCGATCCAGCCGCAGACCAGCACCTCCGGTGCCGCGTCCCGGATGAGGCCGCACAAGCGCTCGGCACGGCCGTCGCGATTGCGCGACCAGTGGGCGTCGCCCGCCGCAGTGTCGAACACGAGCAGCCACCGGGCCTTCGAGAAGAACGGCGAGAGCCCCGCAGCTTCGTCCATGCGGTCGAGCAGAAACGCCACCCTGGCCATCGACCACCTCCGATCGGCCGAGTATGCGCCTGCGCCGCTGCCCTGGATTGATCCACGTTAAGCCGAAGACGCCGGAGCCTGCGTGATCCTCGTCAGCATCCGAACTGCAGGACGCTGCCGGGCGACAGGCACGGGTCGCGGTGGTCGACGCCGGCGATCTCGGCCAGGCGGTCGGGATGCCGGACCTGCAGCAGGTTGTGGCCCAGCTCTATGATCCCCTCCCGGCGCAGGACCGCGAGCATGCGATTGGTGTGCACGGCCGTCAGCCCGAGCGCATCCGCGATGTCGGCCTGGACCAGCGGCAGTCTGATGGCGCTGCCGTCGCATTCGCTCGACACCTGGCGGGCCCGCACGAACAACTCCAGCAGCAGGAAGGCGACCCGCTGGAGGGCCGTCCGGCGGCCGATGCAGGTCAGATGCTCGAACGCCATGCGGGTCTGCCACGCCGTCGCCTGCGCCATCCACAGCAGCAGGCCGGGGTTGCGGGCCGCCGCCTCCATGAAACGGCCGCGCGGCACGAAACGGACGCGAAGTTCGGTGACCGCGGCCGCGCCGAGATCCGCTTCCGCCGACCAGAACCCGACCGCATCGCCCGGCAGCAGGAACTGCAACACCTGGCGGCGTCCGTCCTCGAGCAGGTGATACAGGCATGCCCAGCCGGCGACGACGAAGACCACCGCCTCGCGTTCATCGCCAAGCCGCAGGAAGTCCGCGCCGGCACGGTAGCGGACCGGAGGTCCGAGCAGCGAGCCGTCGGCCGGTTCAGGAGGGCCTTGCGTCGATGGGCAGCGGAGCGTCGACATCGTCCAACTCCCGACAGCCGCCCAGGGGCGACCGGCGGCGCGACCGCGACCAGCAGGCGTCCTCGGACATACTCGATGGTAATCCGATGCCAGCGCCCGCAACCACTGGCAAGAGGACGGAGCGCGTCTCCCGGGCGTTCGAACGGAGGTTTGAGCGCCATCCTGCGGAAGTGTGGCGGCGGCGGCGCGCGCCATTCTCCGAACCGTCCCCGATATCCACAGCCCGACATGCCTTTCGATATGTGGTCCGACCAACGGTCGTGTCCTATGGTGCCGCGGATCGCGGGCAGGAGGTCGAGATGCGGGCGCTGGTCGTGGAGGATGAACCCATCGTGCGGACGGCGATGGGACTGTTGCTCGAAAGCTGGGATCTCACCGCCGATCTCGCCGCGTCGACCACCGAGGCGGTCGCCGTCTCCGGCCGGTCCGGATGCCCCGACGTGATCATCGCCGACTACCGGCTGGTCGACGGCGACACCGGCTGGCGGGCGATCGAGGCCGTGCGACGGGTCCACGGCCGCGAGGTCCCGGCGGTGATCGTCACCGGCGACACCGCCGCGGAACGGTTGCGGCAGTTGAGCGCGATCGGCGTTCCGGTCTTCCACAAGCCGGTGAACGTCGCCGCCATGCGGGCGACGGTCGAGCGGCTCATCGCGCCGGCCGCGGCCGATGTCAGATCGAGCGCGCTCGCGTCAGGGTGATCCGGAAGCAGGAGCCGCGCCCGATCCGGCTCGCCACCGAGACCTCGTGGCCCAGCGCCGCCGCCAGGCGGCGCACGATGGCGAGCCCGAGGCCCAGCCCCTTGGCGAGGTCGCGCTCCTGGTTTTCGAGCTGATGGAACTCCCGCCAGATCGTCTGCAGCTCGTCGGCCGGGGGACGGATCACGCGCCGTCGCTGGGCGTGTCGGGCCGCGCGGAATCGGAGATCAACGGTCGCCGGACGTTCAGCAAGCCGGGCATCGAGACCTCTCGCTCGAAGCCCGCCGCGGCGGCCAGGCGGTCGGGATCGAGAATGCGTAGTCTCTGTCCGCGGATCGACAGGATTCCGGCTTCGCGCAGGCTGCGCAGCATCCGGTTGACGTGCACCGCCGTCAGCCCGAGCGCGTCCCCGATATGGGTCTGGGACAGCGGCAGGAAAATCTCCTCCTGCTCGTTCGGGATGGCCGTCCGGGCGCGATAGAACAGCTCCAGCAGCAGGTGCGCAATGCGCT
This sequence comes from uncultured Rhodospirillaceae bacterium, assembly GCA_964545205.1. Taxonomy (GTDB): domain Bacteria; phylum Pseudomonadota; class Alphaproteobacteria; order Rhodospirillales; family Magnetospirillaceae; genus CAZJFH01. Next base: position 65,991 of record CAZJFH010000017.1, on the reverse strand, counting down.
CGCGCGCCGTGCGCCGCCCGAGCGAGGTCAGATGTTCGAGCGCCAAGGCTTCCTGCCGCATCAGGAACCGCGAGACCGCGATCGCGAATTCCGGTTGCCGGCCGGCCAGGCGCAGGAACTCGTCTCGAGGAAAGGCGCATACGTCGAGGGCGGTGATGGCCTGAACGCCGAAGCTCGCGCCGTCGTCCTCGATTCCGAAGCCGGCGACGTCGCCGGGCAGCAGAAACCGAAGGATCTGGCGGCGGCCGTCCTCGAGCAGCTCGTAGAGACAGCCCCAGCCGCCCAGCAGAACGTAAAGACTGTCGGTCCATCCGCCCTGCGAGAGCAGATCGGTCCCCGGCGCCACCGATCGGGTCGCCCGCCGCGGCAGGCCAGGACCGGACAACCGCGCGAAGGCGCAGATCGTGCGGTCCCGCACGGCGCAGGCGTGGCATGCTTCCCGGCTGTTGCTGACGAAGGATTGCATGCGGCCTCGCGGGCGACATTTTCTTCACCACGAGTTTCGCAGCCTGAAAGCCAATCCGAAAACGTTCTGATGGGTTATCTCGAAAAGTTCGGCCGACGGGCGACGGCCGGTTTCAGGTAATCTGCATCAATTCCTATTATCGTTGATTGTCAAAGCTGCGGACGGTCGGCGTCTCACTCCCACGTCACTGCAGCGGCGATGAACAGGTGATCCTCTATGTTGTCCGCCCCGGCGATCTCTTCTGCCGCCGCGCGCACGGCGTCACGGACGGCAGCGGTGGGAACCGCGCCCCAGAGGTGCACCTTGCCGTCGCTCACCACGACGGTGATGGCGTGCGGGCTCAGTCCCGCCGCGGCCAGGCTGTCGAGTATCCGGGCCTGCAGGTCGGCGTCGTCGGCCACCGACACCGGGTTCGGGGCGGAAGCGATCGCCCGCACCAGGTCGGATCGGGCCAGAATGCCGATCGGCCGGCCGTTCTCGACCACGATCAGCCGGGCGACGTCGCGTTCCGCCATCGCCGTCGCCGCCTTGACCAGGGGTTGGTCCGGCTCGATGGTGATCGGCCAGTTCGACATCACGTCCTTGGCATGGCGGCCGTGCGATCTGGTGAAGTCCCGCGCCAGCGCGTCCTCGCCGAGCAGCAGGCGCAGCCACCACGAGGGCTTCTCCTCGGTGCCGATTTCGGCCCGGCGCAGCAGGTCGCGTTCGGTGACGACGCCGACCAGGACGCCGTCGGAATTGACGATCGGGATGCCGCCGATGCGGTTCTCAGCCATCAGGCGGGCCAGTTCCGCGACCGTGGTGTCGGGGCCGGCGGTGATCAGCCGGCGCGTCATGATGTCCTTGACCAGCATGGCGATCCTCCTCGACACGGCCGTCAGCGGCAGCAGACGGCGGGCGGCACCGCGGCGCCCCCGCGCCCTCGAAAACGCTAACCCGCGGTCCGCGGGTCCGTCTTGATGCAGGTTAATCCGAGCGGACTCGCGAGCCGCCAGACTGGCGATCGTCGCCGTCGACGAGTGGGCGCGACGGCCGTCGTGGCAGCCATGCCGAAGTCGTCGAACCACGCGACCGCGATCGGCGGTAGAATGTTCCAGGTGCCAAGCGACATGGGAGGTCGTCATGTTCACGGCAGTCCTGGAGATCGTCGCGACCCTGTTGCTGGTCCTCGGTGCCGCGTTCTTCGCCGAGTACGAGGCCTTGCGGATCGGCGACCGGCGGGCGCGGCGGGCGACCAGCGGCATCGTCCTGGTCACGATCGTTCTGCTGATGCTGGTCATGATCGCGCGGCCGCTGGGATGACCGGCGGCCCCGGTTCAGCGCGAACGCATCGGCGCCCGTGGTCATCCCGCCGCGGGACTGGTGCGGGGCAAGGCGAGCGATGCGAGCGCCACCACGATGGGAAGAAGCGACACCCAGAGGACGGTGTCCCATCCGTAGGTCGTCAGCAGCCCCCCGGACGACAACGAGCCCAAGGCCATCGTCCCGAACACGACGAAGTCGTTGAGAGACTGGACGCGTGTCCGTTCCTCGGGCCGGTGGCACTCCAGCACGAGGGCGGACGCGCCCAGGAATCCGAAGTTCCAGCCGACGCCGAGCAGGATCAGGCTGACCCAGAAATGCGTCACCTCCACCCCCGCCAGGCCGACGGCGGCCGATGCCGCGATCAGTGCCAGTCCGGCCGTCACCACGCGCGGCGCGCCGAAGCGCGCGATCAGCCCGCCGGTGAAGAAGCTCGGGGCGTACATCGCGATGACGTGCCATTGCAGGCCGAGATTCGACACCTCCTGCGACAGACCGCACATCCGCATCGCCAGCGGCGCGGCCGTCATGATGAAGTTCATGAGCATGTAGGAAACCACGCCGCAGATCACGGCCGTGAGGAAGCGGGGCTGGCGCGCGATGACGCCCAGCGGACGGCCGCCGGCGACCTCCGCCGCGGTCGGCGGCGGAAGCCGCACGCCGAACAGGACGACGGCGGAGAGCGCCGCCACGGCCGCCTGCGCCACGAAGGTGGCCGCGAACAGGTAGGGCGCCCAAAGCTCCATGGTGTGGGTGACGAGCTGCGGGCCGATGACCCCGGCGAACACCCCGCCCGCCATCACCGCGGACATCGCGCGCGGGCGTCGCGCGGGCGCCACGCAGTCGGTGGCGGCGAAGCGGAACGAGAGGATCACGGCGGCGTAGGCGCCCCCGAAGATCATCGCCGCGCAGAACAGCCAAAACGAGCCCAGAACCACCGCCAGGGCGGCCAGCAGGCCGACCAGCACGCCGCATCCCGTTCCCGTCAGGAACGCGGCGCGGCGCCCGTAGCGCCGGGCGATGGCGCCGGCCGGCAGGGTGCAGAGCGCCATTCCCACCACGAAGACCGAGATCGGCAAGGTCGCCAGCGCCTTGCTGGGCGCGAGCGTGTTGCCGATGATGGCGCCCGTCGCGTACACCACCACCGTGTTCGCCCCGGCCAGCGCCTGGGCGACGGACAGCCTCAGGACATTGCCCAGCTCGTGGCGGACCATGCGCGCGGGCGTGGGGCCGGTGTCGGAAATGGCGCCTGCTTGGGCCATGGACTTTCCTGTCTGTCGGTTGGCGGTGCCGACGGGCCGTCGACGCGCCGGGCGCGTGATGCTGCCAATAGACCGCGGCGATCGCAAGCGATCCCTGCGCGTGCCGGCGAACGCCGACAGGGCGATGGTGGTCCTGCTTGCCTCGAGGGAGAAGAGCCATGACGGTCGAAGATGCCTATGCCACGGTGTTCGCCGGGCTGTCCCGACAGGGCCCCGGCAGCGAAGCCTCCACGCGCAAGGCGCTGTCGCTGCTGCCGGCCCTGCCCGAAACCGGCACCGTTCTCGATCTCGGCTGCGGCACCGGGGCGTCGACCCTGGTCCTCGCCGAGGCGCTGGAGCGGCCGGTGCTCGCCTCCGACGTCAACGCCGCCTCGCTCGAGATGCTGATGGAACGGGCGCGGGCGGCCGGGTTGGACTCGCGGATTTCCACCTTCGTCGCGTCGCTCGGCGACACCGGCCAGCCGCCCGAGAGCGCGGCGCTGATCTGGTCGGAGGGGGCCATCTTCACCGTGGGGGTCGAGCCGGCGCTGCGCCACTGGCACGCCATCCTCGAACCGGGCGGCGCCGTCGCCTTCACCGAATTGTGCTGGTTCGGGGCGGCGCGCCCCGCCGAGGCCGAAGCCTTCATGCGCGAGTGCTATCCGCCGATGACCGACGCGGCCAGCCTGTTGGCATCGTGTCTGCGCTGCGGCTACCGGCTGCAGGCGATGTTCGCGCTGCCGGAGGCCGACTGGTGGGACGAGTTCTACGCCGGGCTGATTCCGGCGCTCGACCGGCATCGCGACAGCGACGATCCCGACGTCCGGGCGGTGGTCGCGATGTGCGATCGCGAACTGGACATCACCCGGCGGTTCGGGGCGGCCTTCGGCTACGTGTTCGTCGCCCTGACCAAGGCGTAGGCCGGTCCTTTGCTCTGGACTGTCGACGTCACGGCGGCCTATATCGGCGCATGGCCGTAGCCGGGGGACGCCATGAAGGAACTGTTTCTGCTGGCGGCGATATTCTTGCTGATCAACATCGTCGTCAGTCTGGTGCGGGTGATGCGGGGTCCCACGGACATGGATCGGATGCTTTCGGCCCAGGTGATCAGCACGCAAGGAATCGCCCTGGCCCTTCTGCTCGGTGCCGCGTTCCAGTTCCCCGCGGCCGTGGATCTGGCGCTGGTGTTCGCGGTGCTGGCCATCGTGATGGCGGTTTTCTTCGTGCGCCGCTACAGCTATCGCGGTCGGCCGCCACCGGATCGGTCGGACGGGTGACCCCTCCGACACGAGCGGACTGGCCAGGCCCTCCTCCGGTCGTTGGCCGAACCGGGCCCGGTCGGACGATCCGTGGCCGCGAGGCGCCGGCGCTACTCGTCCAACCCGGCCGTGGACGGCGGCGGCTTGCCGGCATGGCGGGCATGCAGACGGGTCAACGGCGCCGCCGTGACGCCGTGGATCAGGATCGAGGCGAAGATGAGGGCGCTGGCGGCATGCCACACCGCCGGGTCGTGCAGCCGGCCCTCCGCCATCGTGGCGTAATAGATGCCGGCGACGCCGATCGGGCCGAACCAGCCGGCGAAGGCCGTGTCGGCACCGTTGAGGGCGTGGCGCAACGCCGGGAACAGCAGCGCAATGACCGGCGGCCGGCGCAGCAGCATCACCAGCGACGCCAGCGCCAGCAGCGGCCAGCCTATGCGCAGCCATTCGGCCAGGGGCAGCGCCACGCCGAAGATCACGAACATGGGCAGCGTGAACAGCTTCGCCACCGCCTCCTGAATGTGGCGCTCCTCGTGCTCGTCCCGTCGCTCGGTGCAAAGATTGAAGACCAGCCCGGACAGGAAGACCGAGATCAACGCGTCGGCGCGCACAAGTTCGGCCGTGCCCAGCGTGAACAACGAGAAGGCAACGGTGTAGCCCAGCAGCGAAACCTTCTCGGCGATGCCGCGCTGCTTCGCCCAGCGCAGCAGCAATGCGGCTCCCCAGCCGACGGCGACGCCGATGACGCTGGCCCCCGCCACTCCGATCAGCAGCGCCTCGACGATCCAGCGCTCCCAGGCGACGCCGCCGCCCTGCTGCAGCCACAGGATCGGCAGCATCACCAGGGCGAAGGCGAGGCCGTCGTTGGCGCCGGACTCGAAGGAGATCGCGTCGCGCAGCCGCAGCGGCAGATTTTCCCTGGCGAACGGCCCGGTGACGATGGAACTGGCGACGACGGGGTCGGTCGGGGTGACGACCGCGCCCAGCAGCAGCGCCGCCCATAGCGACGCCCCCAGCAGCCACCCGGCGAGCAGCGAGGTGATCAGCCACATGCCCAGCATCCCGAAAAGCAGGATCACCGTCACCGGCCGCCACAATCGCAGCACGCTTTCGCGTTCCAGCCGCAGGGCGACGCCCATGAGTCCGATCGCCAGGGTGAGGCGGGCGGCCTGTTCGAGGATCTTCGTCTCGTCACCCCAGGACCGCAGGTCGAGCCAGCCGAGCCCGTAAGGCCCGACGGCGGCGCCGACCAGGGCGGCGATCATCGGCTCCTGGACGAGGCTCTTCTTGATGGGCTTGGACAGGAGGCCGACGGCGACGACCACGGCCCCTGTCACTGCGAGCGCGGCGTTCAGTTGCTCCAAGGCGGGTCCCGAGTTGCTGCCGTTCGTCCTTCACGTCAACACGACGGCCGCGGGCATGTTTCCGGCGCCCGCCGGCGCACCGTCGCCCGAGCCGCGATGCCGCGCTCGCATGCTTGCCCGCCCCGGCGGTTCGACGCAGACTGACGACGATGACGATCTTGATCCCCGGCCCGACCCCGGAACCTGCCGGCTCACTCGTGGCGTAGGACGGATGACTCGGCTTTCGGATTGGCTGCGCAGGCACTTCTCGGACCCGCAAGTGGTGACCTTGACGGTCCTCCTGGCCATCGTCGTCGCGCTGATCGTGCTGCTGGGCCGCTCCCTCGCCCCGGCCATCGCAAGCCTGGTCGTGGCCTATCTTCTCGAAGGCGGGGTGAAGCGGCTGTCGCGGGCGGGCCTTCCGCGCCTGGCCGCCGTGATGATCGTCTTCCTGGTGTTCCTGGCGGCGCTGATCGCGTTCTTTCTCGTGCTCCTGCCGCTGCTCGCCGCCCAGGTCCTGGAACTCGCCCAGTCGCTGCCGAGCATGGCGGCGGCGGTGCGCGAACAGCTTCTCGAGCTTCCGGAGCTGTATCCCGACCTGATCGGCGAGCAGCAGGCGACGGAACTGGTCGACCGGCTCAGGCTCGACATGCTGGCGCTCGGACAGCGCGCGGTCGGCTACGCCCTCGGCGCGCTCCCGACACTGATGACCCTGGCGGTCTATCTGGTGCTGGTGCCGATGCTCGTGTTCTTCTTCCTGAAGGACAAGGACCGCCTGGTGGGTTGGGCCCTGGCCCTGCTGCCGCCGGAACGCCGGCTCGCCGCCGAGGTCTGGCAGGACGTCAACGCCATGGTCGGCGGCTACATTCGCGGGAAGCTGTACGAGATTGTCATCGTCGCCGCCGTGACCTACGTCGCCTTCGCGCTCCTGGGGCTCGACTTCAGCGCCCTTCTGGCGACCGCGACCGGGCTGTCGGTGCTGATCCCCTACATCGGCGCCCTCGTCGTCGCGGCCCCGGTCGGGCTGATCGCCTTCTTCCAGTGGGGGGCGTCGGAACAGATGATCTGGGTGCTGGCCGCATACGGCCTGATCCAGCTCCTCGACGGCAACGTCCTGGCGCCGCTGTTGCTGGCCGAGACGGTCAAGCTGCACCCGGTCGTCGTGATCGTCGCGATCCTGGTGTTCGGGGGAATCTGGGGCTTCTGGGGCGTCTTTTTCGCGGTCCCGCTGGCATCCGTCGTGCAGGCGGTGTTCAACGCCTGGCCGCGAACGGCGACGCCGCCGCCGTAACGCGGCAAGGAACCTTCGCCCGACTGATGGGTTCGGTTGACTGGAAGCGCACCAGCACCGCATCCGGGCCGAGGGGAACAGTGGAGATCAGCCGCGCATCATCTTCGGGACAGGTTTTCCGCATCGGGGGGGCGCTCCTGCTCGCGACGTGGCCGCTGTCCGGCTGCGGCGGCGCGCAGTCGGCCCTGAACCCCAAAGGGCCGAGCGCCGAGGCGCTGGCCGGGCTGTGGTGGGCGATGCTGGCGGTCGCGGCCGTCGTGATGCTGGTCGTCGTCGCGATGGTCATCATGATCGTGGTCGGGGCGTCGCGGCGCGACGGCGAACGGCGACTGAGCCGGCGCGGCGCCTGGATGATGGTCCTGGCCGGCGGCGTCGCCGCGCCGGTCGCGGCGGTGTTCGCGCTCGTGCTGTCGGGCGCCGGCGCCAGCCGCGCCATGCTGCTGCCGCAGCCGCCCGACGCCCTGACGATCGAGGTCGAGGGCCGGCTGTGGTGGTGGGAGATCCGGTATCTCGGCCCGGACGGCGCCACCGTGGCCACCACCGCCAACGAGGTCCACATCCCGACCGGCGAGCGCGTGCGCTTCCGGCTGATCTCGGACAACGTCATCCACAGCTTCTGGGTTCCCAATCTGCAGGGCAAGACCGATCTCGTTCCCGGCCAGGTCAACGAGAGCTGGGTGACGGCCGCCGAGGCCGGCACCTATCGCGGCCAGTGCGCCGAGCTTTGCGGCGTCCAGCACGCCTTGATGGCCTTCGTGGTGGTCGCCGAGCCCCGCGACGAATTCGAACGCTGGCTGCAGCGCCAGGCCGCGGACGCGCCGGCGCCGTCCGGCGCGCTGGCGGCACTGGGCCGCGACGTCTTCGTCACCGCCTGCGGCACCTGCCACGCGGTGCGGGGCACCGCCGCCGCCGGCCGCCAGGGGCCGGACCTGACGCATCTCGCCAGCCGCCGAACGCTGGCGGCGGGCACCATTCCGAACACGCCCGGCCATCTCGGCGGGTGGATCATGGACCCGCAGGCGATCAAGCCCGGCAGCCTGATGCCGGCGAGCCAGCTGTCGCCGGCGGAGCTGGAAGCGGTGATGGCCTATCTCGGGGAACTGCGCTGATGGGCGGCGACGGCCAGATCGCCGCGACCGAGATGCGGCCGCACCCGGAGGCCACCGAACAGCTCGCCCGCGTGTGGTATTCGCCGCGCGGCTTCCCCGGCTGGTTCACCCAGGTCAACCAGCGCATGATCGGCCAGCGCTTCATCGTGACCGCCTTCGTCTTCTTCATCATGGCCGGCGCGCTGGCCCTGGTGATGCGGCTGCAGCTGCTGCAGCCCGAGAACGATCTGATCGGGCCGAACGTCTACAACCAGCTGCTGACCGTGCACGGCACGACGATGATGTTCCTCTATGCGATCCCGGTGATGGAGGGATTCGCGATCTTCGCCGCGCCGATGATGATCGGCACGCGCGACATGGCCTTCCCGCGCCTGAACGCGTTCGGCTACTACGTCTATCTGATCGGCGGCATCACCTTCTTCGGATCGCTGTTTCTGGGCGTCGCGCCCGAGGTCGGCTGGTTCTCCTACGTCCCGCTGGCGTCGAAGCTGTATTCCCCCGGACTGGGAGTCGGCATCTGGACGACGATGATCACCTTCATCGAGGTCTCGGCCCTGACGGCCGCGGTCGAGCTGGTGGTGACCATCCTGAAGCTGCGCGCCCCGGGCATGAGCCTGAACCGGATGCCGCTGTTCGTGTGGTCGGCCCTGGTGATGGCGCTGATGATCATCTTCGCCATGCCCGCGGTGATCGTCTCCAGCACGCTGCTGATCCTCGACCGGATCGTCGACACGCAGTTCTACGTCGTCGAATCCGGCGGACAGCCGCTGCTGTGGCAGCACCTGTTCTGGTTCTTCGGCCATCCCGAGGTCTACATCATCATGCTGCCCGGCCTGGGACTGGTCTCGACGATCATCGCCACCTTCACCGGCCGGCCGGTCTTCGGGTACACGGCGCTGGTGCTGTCGCTGGTGGCGATCGGATTCGTCAGCTTCGGGCTGTGGGTCCACCACATGTACACGACCGGGCTGCCGCATCTGAGCATGAGCTTCTTCATGGCGGCGAGCGCGATGATCGCCATCCCGTCCGGCGTCCAGGTGTTCTGCTGGCTGGCCTCGCTGTGGGGCGCGCGCATCCGCTTCGCCACGCCGATGCTGTTCGTGCTCGGGTTCTTCGTGATCTTCGTCGCCGGCGGCCTGACCGGGGTGATGGTCGCCTCGGTGCCGTTCGACAGCCAGGTCCACGACACCTATTTCGTCGTCGCCCATTTCCACTACGTGCTGATCGGCGCCTCGGTGTTCCCGGCCATCGCCGGCCTGTACTACTGGTACCCGAAGATGACCGGCCGGCTGATGAGCGAGCGGCTGGGGCGCTGGAGCTTCGGCCTCGCCTTCGTCGGCTTCAACGTCACCTTCTTTCCCCAGCACCAGCTCGGCCTCGAAGGCATGCCGCGGCGGGTCTACACCTACATCGCCGAACTCGGCTGGGGCGACCTCAACCTGGTCTCGACCGTCGGCGCCTACGTGCTCGGCGTCGGCTTCATGCTGACCTTCTACAACGCCTGGCGCAGCCTGCGCCGCGGCGCGGTCGCCGGCGACAATCCGTGGAACGCGCCGACCCTGGAATGGGCGACCTCCTCGCCGCCGCCGCCCTACAACCACCGCTTCATCCCCGTCGTGCACAGCCGCTGGCCGGTCTGGGACTGGGCCCGCGGGATGCCGCGGGGCGTGGTCTCCGGCCTCAGGGACGACCGCCGCGAGGTGCTGGTGACCTCGGTGATGGACGCCGAGCCCGTGGCCGTCCAGGTGCTGCCGCGGCCGACGATCTACCCGCTGGTCTCGGCCGTCGCCGCCTCGACCGGCTTCGTCGGCCTGCTGCTGCATCCGGTCTTCTTCGTGATCGGGTTTTTCCTGGTGTTCCTCACCTTCGTGGCGTGGTTCTGGCCGCGTCGGCCGTGGCGGGAGGACTGAGCGATGCGCCAGGTCGTCGAGATCGACGTCAGCCGCCTGACCCGGTTCTCCCGCGACCGCCATCCGCTGTGGCTGGGGATCATGATGCTGATCCTGATCGAGACCAGCGTGGTCGCGAGCTTCATCGCCAGCTATCTCTACCTGATGGTCGGCGCCGAGCAATGGCCGCCGGCCGGTCTCGAGCCGCCGCCGGTGCTGTGGCCGACGGTCAACCTGGTGCTTCTGCTGACCAGCATCGGCACCATGTGGTTCGCCGGCTTCGCGATCAACCGCGGCTGGCAGCTGCGTTGCGCCGCCGGGGTCTCCGCCAGCGTGCTGCTGCACTGCGTCGTGCTCGTGCTGCGCTGGCAGGAGTTCGAGGCCTACGAGTTCAGATGGGACGAGCACGCCTACGGCTCGATCGTCTGGACCATCTCGGGATTCCATTTCGTCCACGTGGTCAGCGCGATCGTCGGCAGCGCCGTGATCGCGGTGCTGGCGTGGATGCGCTATTTCACCGCCGAGCGGCAGACGGCGGTGATCGTCGACACCCTGTACTGGTACTTCGTCTCGGGCATCTGGGCGGCGTTCTACCTGGTGCTCTACTGGGTCCCGCGGATGCTGTGAGGCGTCGTGATGAACGAGACTCTGCGCGGATGGATGCTATGGATGCCCTGGCTGCTGGCGCCGCTCGCCTGGGCGACGCACGAGACGCTGAGCTACATCCTGGTCTGGTGGGTGTGCGACACCGGCGGCTACTGGGCGCTGCACCTGACCAGCCTGATCGCCTTCGCCGTCGCCGCCGCGGCGGGGGGCCTGGCGTGGCGAAACCTCAACCGGGCGGGCGGGCCCCGCCGGGATGCCGAGGCGGCCCGCAGCCGGTTCGTGTCGATCGGCGGCGCGACGATCGCCGCCATCTCGCTGCTCGGCATCCTCGCCGAAGCGATCCCCAACTGGGTGCTGGACGCATGTTTCGGCATCACCTGATCGCGGCCCTGCTGCTGACGCCCGGCGCCGCGGCGGCGCATGGCGGCGCCCAGGCGGCGCCGGGCGCGCTCGGCTGGAGCTGGGATCCGCTGGTCCTGGTGCCGCTGTTGGCGAGCGCCGTTCTCTACGCTCGCGGCAGTCTGCGCCTGCGGCGGGCCTCGCGGAACGGAGGCCCGGGCTGGCGCGAGGCCGCCTTCGCGGCCGGCTGGATCAGCCTGGCCGCGGCGCTGGTGTCGCCGCTCGACGCGATGGGCGAGCAACTGTTCGCGGCACACATGGTCCAGCACGAGGTGGTGATGCTGGTCGCGGCGCCGTTGCTGGTCCTCGGCGCCCCGCTGGCGCGCATGGTCTGGGCGCTGCCGCCGCAGCGGCGGGCCGCCGCCGGCCGCTGGCTCGGCGCCGGCTGGGGCGGCGGCCTGCGCCGGGGGCTCGGCCGCCCGGCCGTCGCGTTCTGCCTGTACGGCCTGACCGTGTGGCTGTGGCATCTGCCCGGGCCGTATCAGGCGGCGGTGCGCGAGACCCCGGTCCATCTCGCGCAGCATCTGAGCTTCCTCGCCACCGCCGTGCTGTTCTGGTGGTCGGTTCTCGACCGCCGCCACGGCGTCGAGGGCAGCCTCGCCGGGGCGCTCTACGTTTTCGCGACGGCGGCGCACAACGGCGTGCTCGGCGCCTTTCTCACCTTCACCGGCACGGCCTGGTATCCGGTCTATGCGGAAACGGCGCCGAGCTGGGGGCTGTCCGCGGTCGCGGACCAGCAACTCGGCGGGCTGATCATGTGGGTGCCGTCCGGCGTCGTCTACCTGCTCGCCTGCCTGGCGCTGACCCTGGGGGCGCTGCGGGGCGTGGCGGCGTCGGCGCGGCGGCGCGCGGCGGAACGGGACCGGATTTCGCCGCTGGAAAGGGAATACGGGAGCTGGAAATGCTGAAGCGAGCCGGCCTGCTGGTCGTCATGGCGGTCTTGACGGGATGCGACGACCAGCCGCGACTCGTCGACCTGACGGTGACCGGCGGCGACCCCGAGCGCGGTCGCCTGGCCCTGCGTCAGTACGGGTGCGGCAGTTGCCACCGGATCGAGAACGTACCGGGCGCCCAGGGCCGGGTCGGGCCGCCGCTGAATCACTTCGCGCGGCAGGCCTATGTCGCCGGCGTGCTGCCCAACACGCCGGACAACCTGATCCGCTGGATCATGGATCCGCCCGCGGTCGATCCGCGCACCGCCATGCCGGACCTGAACGTGACCGAGGCGGCCGCCCGCGACATCGCCGCGGCGCTCTACGGCGAGGGGGGACGCTGAACATGAGACGCGTGGTCCTGGCCGTATTCGCCGTCCTCCTGCTGCAGGCCGGGGCGGCGGTCGCCGTCATCTTTTCCGGTGTCTACGACATCTCCGCGCTCTCGCAGCACACGGTGCCGGTGCAGTGGGCGCTGCAGACGACCATGATCAACTCCATCCGCGAGCATGCCGAGGACGTGGCCGCGCCCGAATTGACCCCGACCATGGCCGAGGACGGGGCCGGCCATTATGCCCGCCACTGCGTGCAGTGCCACGGCGCGCCCGGCGTGGCGCCGGACCCCTTCGCGCTGGGAATGACGCCGGTACCGACCAACCTGGTCCAGGCGGCTCGCCGGCGTTCGCCAGCCGAGCTTTACTGGGCCGTCGCGAAAGGGATCAAGATGAGCGGCATGCCGGCCTGGGAGTTCCGCCTGTCGGACGCCGACATCTGGGAGACGGTGGCGTTCGTGCGGCGAATGGCGCTGATGACCGCGCCCGAGTACCGGCGCGCGATCGCCGAGGCGCCGGATCGGCCCGGCCGCGAAGAGCGGCCCGACCCGGTCGCGACGCTCGACGGCGATCCCGTTCGCGGCGGCGCGGCGATCCACCAGTTCGCCTGCGTCACCTGTCATCGCGTGCCGGGGATCGTCGGCACGGACGCCCATGTCGGCCCGCCGCTGGCCGGCATCGCCGAACGCCGCTACATCGCCGGGGTCGTGCTGAACACCCCCGAAAACATGGTGCGATGGCTGCTGCGGCCGCAGGAGATCGATCCCTTGACGACGATGCCCGACATGGGGCTGACGCCGCAACAGGCCCACGACATCGCCGCCTACCTGTACAGCTTGGACTGACGGCGCCTGGGCGGGCCGAAGATCTCGGGAAGATGGCTGGGGGACCAGGATTCGAACCTGGGCTGACCGGTCCAGAGCCGGTAGTTCTACCGCTAAACTATCCCCCAGCAGGGATCCGGCCGGAGTGGCCGGTGGAGAGGCCGGTCTTCTAGCAGAGGAACCGGCGGATGTGAAGCCCGAAATTGCGCTTTTCGCACATCGATCGGACCCGGCGGCAAAACCGTGCTTGGCCGGTGCGCCGCTCGTCCTCTAAAATGGGTCCACGTCGCAGCTTCGCAACCCGTCCAGCCATCAGGAGGAGCCTTGCTCAGGATTCTGCCCCGTCGGGCGATGCGCTCATCCTTCCGGCCATTCCGGGACTCCGGACGGGGCGGCGTCGGCGCGCTCGGGGAGAACGTCTATGCCGCGCTCGACCTCGGCACCAACAACTGCCGCATGCTGGTCGCGCGGCCGGGCAATCGCGGCTTCCACGTCATCGACGCCTTCTCGCGCGCCACCCGCCTCGGCGAGGGCCTGGCCGGCTCGGGCCGGCTGTGCGAGGCGGCGATGGAGCGCACCATCCAGGCGCTGAAGCTGTGCGTCGACAAGATGGGCCGGCGCGGCGTCACCCGCGCCCGCCACGTCGCCACCGAGGCCTGCCGCCAGGCCGCCAACTGCGACGGCTTCGTCGCCCGCGTCGCCGCCGAGACCGGCATCGAGATCGAGATCATCGCCGCCGCCGAGGAGGCCCGTCTGGCCCTGGCCGGCTGCGCCGGGCTGCTCGACCCCCGCCTCGGCCACGCGCTGGTGTTCGACATCGGCGGCGGCTCGACCGAGCTGATGTGGGTGCGCCACGAACGCGGCGCGCCCGAGCGCATCGAGGCGGTGACCAGCGTGCCGGTCGGCGTCGTCACCCTGACCGAGAGCCGCGGCGCCCAGCTGTCGTCGCTGGCCGGCTACGACCGCCTCGTGGCCGAGCTGGTCGAGCGCTTCCGCCCGTTCGAGGACGAATGCCGCCTGGCCGGCCGCATCGCCGCCCGCAAGCTGCAGATCCTGGGCACGTCCGGCACCGTCACCACCCTGGCCGGGGTCTACCTCGACCTGCCGCGCTACGACCGCTCGGCCGTCGACGGCGTGGTGATGCCCTACTCGGCCGTCGGCGCCATCAGCCGCCGCCTGGCCGCCACCCCGCCCGAGCGGCGCGCCGACCATCCCTGCATCGGCACCGACCGCGCCGACCTGGTGGTCGCCGGCTGCGCCATCCTCGAAGCGATCTGCCGCGTCTGGCCGCTGGGGCGGCTGCGCGTCGCCGACCGCGGCGTCCGCGAGGGCATGCTGCTGACCATGATGCAGGCCGACATGACGGCGGCCGCCGAATGAGCGCAGGCAAGCGGTCCACCGGCAGGAGCGGCGGCGGCAGCGGCAGCCGCATGAAGGTCGAGCGGGTGCGCACGGCGCGCGGGCGCAAGCCGTCCTCGACGCGCTGGCTGCAGCGCCAGCTCAACGACCCCTACGTCCACGAAGCCAAGCGCCTGGGCTACCGCTCGCGCGCCGCCTTCAAGCTGGTCCAGCTCGACGACCGCTTCCGCTTCCTGCGCCCCGGCGCCCGCGTCGTCGACCTCGGCGCGGCCCCGGGCGGCTGGACCCAGGTGGCGGTCGAGCGGGTGCGCTCCGAGGCCCCCGACGGCGGCAAGGTCGTCGGCCTCGACGTCCTGGAATGGGCGCCGATGGCCGGCGCCACCACGCTGCAGGCCGACTTCCTCGACCCCGCCGCGCCGGACATGCTCAAGCAGGCGCTCGGCGGCCAGGCCGACGTCGTGCTGTCGGACATGGCGGCGCCGACCACCGGCCACGCCGCCACCGACCACATGCGCATCATGGCGCTGGTCGAGGCGGCGCTGCTGTTCGCCTCGGAAGTCCTAGCGCCCGGCGGCACCTTCGTCGCCAAGGTGTTCCAGGGCGGCACCGAGGCGTCGCTGCTGGCCGAGATGAAGCGCATGTTCGCCACCGTGCGCCACGCCAAGCCGCCGGCCAGCCGCGCCGAGTCGGCCGAGACCTACGTCGTCGCGACCGGATTCCGCGGCGGCGGCTGACGCCCCCTTGCGCGGCGGAATCCAGTTCCCAATCTAGGCTGCCGCACGGAACCTCCGTGCGGGTCCGGGCCCCTCTGGCAGCCGAGGCGTCGGCTGCGATGTCGGAACCAGCCGAATTCCCGGCGCTGACGCGGCGCGGCCTGGGTGTTGGGGCAACGCATGTTCCCGATCGAGTTGTTTGCGTCGCAGATCGTTCTCGGCCAGCCGGCATGGCTGTGGCTGGCCTTCCTGTTTCTGGTCGGCCTCCTTCTCGCCTTCGACCTCGGCGTCCTGCACCGCAAGGAGCGGATCATCGGCGTGCGCGAGAGCCTGTGGCTGTCGGCCGGCTACGTCGCCGTCGCCTGCGCCTTCGGCGCCTGGGTGTGGAGCCGCATGGGCGGCGAGGCCGGACTGGCCTTCTTCACCGGCTATTTCGTCGAGAAGAGCCTGTCGCTCGACAACGTCTTCGTCATATCCCTGATCTTCGCCAGCCTGGCCGTGCCGCGGCAGTACCAGCACCGGGTGCTGTTCTGGGGCATCCTGGGCGCCATCGTGATGCGCGGCATCATGATCGGCCTGGGCAGCGCGCTGGTGTCGAACTTCTCGTGGGTGCTCTACGTCTTCGGCGCCTTCCTGGTGTTCACCGGCGTCAAGATGCTGTTCGCCTCGGACGCGCCGCACGACATCGAGAATTCGGCCGTGCTGAAGCTGGCGCGCAGGCATTTCCGCGTCACCAGCGAACTCCACGGCAACCGCTTCGTCGTCCGCCAGCCGGCGGCGAAAGGCGGGCCGAACGTGCTGCACCTGACGCCGCTGATGCTGGCCCTGGTCATGGTCGAGGGCGCCGACCTGGTGTTCGCGGTCGACAGCGTGCCGGCGATCTTCGCGATCACCACCGACACCTTCATCGTCTTCACCAGCAACATCTTCGCCATCCTCGGCCTGCGCGCGCTGTATTTCGCGCTGGCGGCGATGATCCACCGTTTCGTATACCTGAAGTACGCGCTGGCGGCGGTGCTGGTGTTCATCGGCGGCAAGATCTTCTGGAGCCACGCCGTCGCCAAGGTCGATCCGCTGGTGTCGCTGGGCGTCACGGCGGCGCTGCTGAGCGCCGGCGTGGTGGTGTCGCTGGCGCGCACCGCCAAGGAACCCGCCCGGACCTGACGGGCGGGGCCGGCCGCGGGCTTCCCCTCCCCCCCGCGGCCCGCGGCCGGCCACATTTTGGAACGGATGAGAATGAGCGAACACCGTCCGCCACGCACCTCGCAGGTCCTGAACGGGCTCGCCGCCGGCTTCACGGGCGAGCGCGTCAGCCTCGGCGACATCGACGCCGCCATGCAGGACCGCGCCTTCGGGCTGCTGATGCTGGTGTTCGCGCTTCCCAACCTGCTGCCGGTCAGCATCCCCGGCATGTCGGCGGTGACCGGCCTGCCGCTGGTCCTGATCGGGTTCCAGCTTCTGGCGGGCGCCAGCAAGCCGTGGCTGCCGTCCTGGCTGGCGCGGCGGTCGTTCCCGCGCACCGAGTTCGCCCGCTTCCTGAGCCGGGCCCTGCCCTGGCTGGAGCGGATCGAAAAGCTGCTGCGGCCGCGGCTGGCCGGCATGACCCGGCGCGGCGTCGAGCGGTTCCTGATCGGCGGCCTGGCGGTGGTGCTGGCGGCGACGCTGGCCCTGCCGATCCCGTTCGGCAACATGCTGCCGGCCTTCGCGCTGGTGCTGTTCGCGCTGGGCCTGCTGGAGCGCGACGGCGTCGCGGTTCTGGCCGGGCTGCTGGTCGGGCTGGCAGGCCTGGCGGTGGTGGCCGGAATCTACGGCGGCAGCGCCAGCTTCCTGCTCGACCGCTTCGGCCATCTGCTGGCGTCCTGAACCGATCGCCGTCCGGCGCGTTCAGATGGACGACGCCACGACCACGGAAATCCGCAACCATGTGCCTTCGCCACGGCCCCACGCTCGACCGCCGCCGCGTCCTCGGCCTGCTGTCCGGCGCCGCCGCGATGCCGTTCCTGGGCGGCTGCGACGAGATTCCGGTGCAGCTCGTCTCCGACGAGACGGTGCGGCAGCTGGGCCTGGAGAGCTGGGAGCGCCTGCGCGCCCGGACCGCCGTGTCGCGGGTGCCGGAGTATCACGCCGTCCTGCAGCGGGTCGGCGAACGGCTGCTGGCGACCGCGGGCGCGCCGCGAAAGGATTGGGAGATGGTCGTGTTCGCCGGCGACGAGGTCAACGCCTTCGCCCTGCCCGGCGGCAAGATCGGGGTCTACGAGGGCATGTTCCAGCTGGCGGCCAACACCGACCAGCTCGCCGCCGTGATCGGCCACGAAATCGGCCACAACGCCGCCGAGCACTCGCAGGAACGCCTCAGCGCCGCCGCCGCGAAGCAGTGGGGATTGCGGCTGATCAGCACGGCGCTGCAGATGGGCGACGTCGCCTACGCCAACGAGATCGCGGCGCTGCTGGGCCTCGGCGTCGAGTTCGGGCTGGTGCTGCCCTATTCGCGCGGCCAGGAGCTGGAGGCCGACGCACTGGGCCTGAAGATGATGGCGCAGGCCGGCTTCGACCCGCGCGAGGCCGCCGCGCTGTGGCGGCGCATGGACGCGCTGCAGGCCGATCGCGCGCCGGCCTTCCTGTCGACCCACCCCGCCCCGACGGCCCGGATCGAGGCCATCGAGGCGATGCTGCCGGAGCTCGCCCAGGCCGGGCGGCAACCGTGAACGATCAGAAGTCGAAAATCTCCGCCAGCATGGATTTCTTCTTCTTGTAGCGCGGGTCGTGGTGCTGCGAATGGCCGGGCGCGTTATAGCGCGGGTCGTGGTGCTGCGGCTGCGCGGCGGTCGGCTGCGGCGCCGCGCCGGCCGTCGATTTCTCGATGATCTTGTCGAGTTCGCCGCGGTCGAGCCAGACGCCGCGGCATTGCGGGCAGTAGTCGATCTCGACGCCTTGGCGCTCGGTCATCAGCAGGTCGGAACCATCGTGCGGGCATTTCATCGCCGTCTCTCCCAAAGCGTTACCCGCGCCATGTCGGGACAAAACCGTCCCCGTTCAAGCGTCAGCCGGCGTCCCAATCGGCGACGTCGGAGCGGGCGATGGCCAGCGCCTTGACCAGGGCATAGACGCGCCGCCCCGGCTGCAGCCGCAGCGAATCGGCGCTCTGGCGGGTGACCTGCGCCCATAACGGGCAACCGCCGGCGTCGAGGGCGACGTCGACAAGGTAACCGTTGGCCTGCGCCATGCCGGTGATCGTGACCGGAAAGACGTTGCGGATGCTGGTGCCGTCGGGCGCGTCGAGGGCGAGCGCGATGTCGCGCGCGTGGATGCGCAGGCGCACCGGCTGGCCGGGCGGCAGATCGATGCGGCCGACCCCCAGCGTGCCGCCGGCGAAGCGCAACCGCGTCAGGCCGTAGCCATCGTCGTGGTCCTCGACGGTGGCGCGGATCACCGCGCCGGCCTCGTAGCGCCCGGTCAGCGGCCGCAGCCCGATGTCGGCGAGCAGGGTTTCGACCGGCCCCGCCGCCGCGACCCGCCCCTTGTCGATCACCACCAGCGTGTCGGCCAGGCGCAGGATTTCCTCCATGCTGTGGCTGACGTAGAGGATCGGGATGTCGAACTCGCGCGGCAGGCGGGCGATGAAGGGCAGGACCTCGGCCTTGCGCCCGGCGTCCAGCGAGGCCAGCGGCTCGTCCATCAGCAGCAGCTTGGGGCTGGCCAGCAGCGCCCGGCCGATGGCGACGCGCTGCTTCTCGCCGCCCGACAGCCGCGACGGCCGCCGGTCGAGCAGATGCTCGACGCCGAGCACCGACACCACCTGGCCGAAATCGACGTAGCGCTGGTCGCGCGGCACGCGGCGCAGGCCGTATTCCAGGTTGCCGCGCACGCTCATGTGCGGGAACAGCCGCGCCTCCTGGAAGACGTAGCCGACACGGCGCCGCTCGGGGGCGACGTCGACGCCGGCGCCGGAATCGAACAGCACCCGCTCGCCGACCACGATGCGCCCCCGGTCCGGCCGGTACAGGCCGGCGACCATGTTGACGACGCTGGTCTTGCCGGAGCCGGAGCGCCCGAACAGCGCCGTCACCCCCGCCCCGGCGGCGAAGTCGACGTCGAGCAGGAACTCGCCCTGACGGCGCTTGGCGGCGACGGACAGCATCGGCTAGCCCTTCAGCCGCGCCTGGACGCGGCGCGACAGGATCTCGGACGCCATCAGCGCCGCGAAGGCCAGGATCACCGAAATGACGCACAGCCGCAGCGCCGCGACGTCGCCGCCCGGAATCTGCGTGAAGGTGTAGAGCGCGATCGGCAGCGTGCGGGTCTCGCCGGGGATGTTGGAAACGAAGGTGATGGTGGCGCCGAACTCCGACAGCGAGCGCGCGAAAGCCAGGATGACCCCGGTCAGCACGCCGGGCGCCACCAGCGGCAGGGTGACGGTGAAGAACACGCCGAGCGGCCGCGCGCCGAGGGTGCGCGCCGCCGCCTCCAGCCCGCGGTCGACGCCTTCCAGCGACAGCCGGATCGCGCGCACCATCAGCGGGAAGGCGATCACCGCCGAGGCGATGGCGGCGCCCTTCCAGGTGAAGGCGACGGTGATGCCGAAGGTCTCCCACAGGAATTCGCCGACCACGCCCCTGCGCCCCAGCATGACCAGCAGGAAATAGCCGACGACGACCGGCGGCAGCACCAGCGGCAGATGGATCAGGCCGTCGACCAGCACCTTGCCGGGGAACTCGAGACGGGCCAGAACCCAGGCGAAGAAGATGCCGAACGGCAGCGAGCCGGCCACGGCCCAGCCCGACACGATCAGGCTGAGCCGTATCGCCTCGATCTCCAGCTCGGTGAGCTGGAACCACTCCATGCGTCAGTCCTTCACCCGAAAGCCGTGCCTGGAGAATACCGATTTCGCGTCGGGAGTCTTCAGGAAGTCGAGGAAACCGCGTGCCGCCGCGGTGTCGCGGCCGGCGACCACGGCCGCCGGATAAGCGATCGGCGGATGCGAGCCTTCCGGGAAGGTGCCGACGACCTCGACCGCCGCCGAGGCCGCGGCGTCGCTGGCATAGACGATGCCGTAGGGCGCCTCGCCACGCGCGACCAGGGCCAGCGCGCCGCGGGCGTCGTTGGTGCGCGCCAGCCTGGGCGCCGCCGCCTGCCACAGCCCCAGGCTCTCCAGGGCCTTGCGCGCGTACTGCCCGGCCGGCACATGGTCGGGATCGCCGACCGCCAGCCGCCCCTCGCCCAGCATCTCGACCAGCGGCAGGCCGGGTCCGATGTCGACGGTTCGCCGGTCGTCGGCGGCCGGCGCGACCAGCACCAGGTCATTGCCGAGCAGGTCGGCCCGGGTCTCGGCGACGATCAGGCCGTCGGCGGCCAGGGCGTCCATCCAGGTCTCGTTCGCGGAGATGAAGACGTCGGCCGGCGCTCCGTGCTGGATCTGCCTTGCGAGCCCCGAAGACGCGGCGAAGGAACCGGTCACCTTGGTGCCGGTGCGTTTCTCGTACAGCGCCGCCACCTCGCCGATCGCGTCGCCGGTCGATGCCGCCGCGAACACCGTGACGGCGTTCCGGGCCGCGGCCGGCGGCGCGGCGACGGAGATCAGGGCGAGGACCAGGGCGGCCCAGGCGAAGACCATTCTCATCAGGATTCCCGCTGCCAAATGGCTATATACGGCGGTATATAACGGCAGTGATGATCGCCCGACCAGGCCGCTCTGTCAAGCGGCCGAGGTCGGCGCCCAGGGCATAAATCTCTTTTCTACACCGCCGCAGATGCCGTAAGGTCGGTCGCTGGGAAGGGCGTCCAGTCTGCGACTCCGAGAACGGCAGAACATGCGCTTTATTGTGCATGCGCGAAGACGCCATTCGCGTGTAGTGCGTCGGGCGATGTGAAGTTTCGTCGACGGCGGGCACGCCGCAGTAGAGTTTTGGAAGAGATAATGACCCAGCATCACGACGACGAAGAGATCGAACTGGCCGAGATGGACCTCGAGGCCAAGCGCCCGCAACCGGCCGAGGAACAGGTCGAGATGTTCACCCGGGCGTTCCCGGTCACGCCGACGCGGCTCGACGCGGGCGACAGCTTCGAGTTCCGGTGCCACAAGGGGCTGTCGTGCTGGAACGCGTGCTGCCACGGCGCCGACATCACGCTGACGCCTTACGACATCGTGCGGCTGTCGCGGCGCCTGGAGACGACGGCGGCCGACTTCCTGGTCCGGTACACCGTGCCGGCCTATTTCGAGAAGACCGACCTGCCGGTGGCCAAGCTGAAGATGGGCGGCGAGGACGGCCGCGGCGGCTGCCCGTTCGTCACCGACGAGGGCTGCACCGTCTATGCCGACCGGCCGGCGACCTGCCGCTTCTACCCGCTCGGCCTGGTGTCGATGAAGATGAAGGACGCCGAGAAGAAGGAGGACTTCCACTTCCTGGTCAAGGAAGAGCACTGCCTGGGCCACGGCGAGAAGCACAGCCAGAGCGTCGCCCAGTTCCGTGCCGAACAGGGCGCCGACGACTACGCCGACCACATCCGCGGCTGGATCGACCTGCTGATGAAGATGGCGTCGTGGAGCGGCATCGGCGGCCCCGGCGGCAAGAAGCCGACGCCCCAGACCCAGCGCATGTTCTTCATGGCGACCACCGACATGGACGCCTTCCGCAAGTTCGTCTTCGAATCGAGCTTCCTGCAGAAATACGACGTGCCGGCCGAATTCGTCGAGGAGTGCCGCACCAGCGACGAGGCGCTGTTGGAACTGTCCTACGCCTGGCTGAAGGCGGTCCTGTTCAACGAGCAGATGCTGACCCTCAAGCCCGAGGTGCTGAAGGACGCGATCGCGCGGGCGCACCGGGAATTGTCGGCAGGCGGCTGATGACGCAGGCATGACGTTCGTTAGCGATATCAGTTTGGAATCGTTCCGGGCGCGGCGTCTGTCGCGCCCGGTGCCGTTGCGCGCCGACGCGGGGCCGCGCGGATGACGAAGTCGCTTTCGCAAGTCCTGGCCCGCAAGTACATCCTGGTCCTTGGCCTGATCCTGGTCGCGTCGCTGGTGGCCTTCTTCGTGTTCCAGGAGCTGCTGCGCACCCAGATCGGCGCCGACATCGTCAACCAGAGCGGCCGCCAGCGCATGCTGGTGACCCGCATCGCCCTGGACGCCGAACTGCTGTCGCGCGACAACCGCGAGGAGCGGCGGGCGCGGATGGCCGAGTCGATCGACCAGCTTGCCGAGGTCCACGCCTACGTTCAGAAGGGCCTCAACAAGAGCGTGCTGTTCGGGCTGTGGGGCTGGTGGTCCATCGACGCCGAGGCCGAGGCCCACAGCAGCCGGCTCGACAGGGCGGTGCGCGGCTACATGGCCGACGCCCAGGAGGTTCTCGCCGCCTACCGGGACGGCAACATGGACCTGGCGCGGCGGCTCAGCAACGTGCTGATGGAACAGGCGACCGTGTCGCTGATGTTCGACATCGAGACCTCGATGCAGCATTTCGAGCGCGTCGCCGAACAGCGCCTGCGCTGGCTGCAGATTTTCGCCATCGTCGGCGAGTCGCTGACCATCATGCTGCTTCTGTTCTCCGGCGTGAAGGTCTTCCGACCGCTGGTCAACGAGGTCGGGACCAAGATCAAGCAGCTCGAGCATATCGAGAACTATCACCGCTCGATGATGAACAACGTCGGCGACGGCGTCGTGACCTTCGACGACGAGCTGGTGATCCGCTACGCCAACTCGACCTTCGAGGCGATGACCAAGCGCAGCGCCGACCAGCTCGTCGGCCGCTCGATGGCCGACGTCCTGCCCGAGGTCGCCGCCATCGAGGGGCTGTTCGGCTCGCGCACCCGACGCCTGGAACTGGTGCACAACACCGGCGAAGGCGGGGTTCTGATCTTCGACGTCTCGCTCTACATCTTCGAGTTCGCCGGCAACCTGCAGTGCATCGCCAGTCTGCGCGACATCACCGACCGCAAGGCGCTCGAGGACCGGCTGCGCACCTTCTACTTCGCGATCGAGCACAGCCCGCTGTCGATCGTGATCACCAACACCAGCGGCGTCATCGAATACGCCAACCGCCGCTGCGCCGAGGTCTCGGGCTTCGAGCTCGGCGAGATCATCGGCGCGACGCCGCGGCTGTTCAAGTCGGGCCAGACCCCGGTCGAGGTATACCGCGATCTGTGGGACGCGCTGCTGCAGGGTCGCGAATGGTTCGGCGAGATGCTGAACAAGCGCAAGAACGGCGACCTGTACTGGGAGTTCGAGGCCGTCTCGGCGATGAAGAACGAGAAGGGCGAGACCACGCACTTCATCGCCATCAAGGAAGACATAACCGAGCAGAAGAAATCGGCCGCGGCGCTGGTCGACGCCAAGCGCCAGGCCGAGATCGCCAACCGCGCCAAGTCCGAATTCCTGGCCAACATGAGCCACGAACTGCGCACGCCGCTGAACGCCATCATCGGCTTCGCCGAAGTCATGACCATGGAGCTGTTCGGCAGCCACGCCAATCCGAAATACCAGGAGTACTCGCACGCCATCCAGGACTCGGCCAAGCATCTGCTCGGCATCATCAACGACATCCTGGACTTCTCGAAGCTCGAGGCCGGCCGCGTGAACCTGTACGAGGAGACGGTGCGCGTCGCCGATCTGATGGCGCCGGTGCTGATCATCGCCAAGGAGCGCGCCGACGCACGCGGCATCAAGCTGCTGGCCGGCGAGACCGGCGACGATTTCGGCGCCCTGCCCTACCTGCACGTCGACGCCCTGCGCTACAAGCAGGTGCTGCTCAACATCATCTCGAACGCCGTCAAGTTCACCCAGCCCGGCGGCTCGGTGTCGATCAGCGCCAAACTGCTGGAGGACGGCAGCCTGGACATCGTCGTCGCCGACACCGGCATCGGCATGAAGCCCGCCGACATCCCCAAGGCGCTGGAACGCTTCGGCCAGGTCGACAGCGCGCTGCACCGCAAGTACGAGGGCACCGGACTGGGCCTGCCGATCTCCAAGACCCTGATCGAGCTGCACGGCGGCACCCTGAAGCTGACCAGCGTGGTCGGCAAGGGCACCACCGCCACCGTCCACCTGCCGGCGAGCCGGGTCATCTTCGACCCGGCCTCGATGCCGACGCCCGACAAGAAGACCCGCGACAGCGAACTGGTCTAGGAATCGCGCGGGATGTTTAAAGGGCGCCCCTACTCCGCCGATTCCATGAACTCGACGCCGGGGCGGCCCTGGTAGAAGCCGTTGGACAGGCCGGCTTCGCCGACCGTCTCGGCCAGCCTGGCCGTCGCCTCCCGGGCGTCGATGCGGCCGTCGAGGACGGCGCGGAACAGTTCGGCCACCGCCACCATGTCGAAGCTGTGCGGCGACAGCCGGAAGCGGCTCACCCCCAGCGCCTGCAGGTCCGACAGCTCGGCCAGCAGGGCGTTGTAGGTCTGCGACAGGGTCTGGGTGCCGTTGACGGCCAGGAACGGCTCGCCGTCGAGCGTCGTCACGGTCATGCCGTCGTCGTCCTGGCCGCAGATGAACTGGCAGCCGTCCTTGTGCAGGCCGTGGGCGCGGGCGTGGTAGCAGCGCGCCGAGATCGCCAGCGGCAGCCGACCGAACACCATCACCTCCATCTCGACGCCGCGGGCGGTGCCGGCGCCGGCGATGGCGGCGATCGCCTCGCGGGTCAACTCGGGCGGCAGGCAGACGCGGAAGGCGCCGTTGTCGGCCATCCAGTTCAGCGCCGGCTCGTTGTAGACGTTGACCAGCGGCCCGATGGCGTGCCGCTTGCCCGACAGCGCCCGCAGGGCGCCGACGTCGTTGGCCTCGATCAGGTACTCGGCCGCGGCGATCAGCTCGGCGACGCCCTGGCGCTCGCGGTCGGTGGTGACCAGCGCCGGCGAGCTCAGCACGACCTCCTTGCCGGCGGCGGCCAGCCGCTCGATCACCGCCGGGATGTGCTCGGCCAGGAACGGCGCCCGCTTCGAGCAGACGATCTCGCCGACATGCACCGTGGTCACCGGCGCCTCGTCGGCGACGCGGAAATAGAAGTCGCGCCAGCGCTCCGGCTGCCAGTTGAACAGCACCGGCCCCATGGTCAGCACGGCGGCGGGAGACGTCTTCTTGCTCTTGGCCATCAGCGAAACCTCTGCATTTGAAACCCCTCTCCCGCCTGCGGGAGAGGGAGGGGCCCAGCCGAAGGCTGGGAGGGTGAGGGTGATCGCGTCGCCCGGTCAGGCGTCGACGCCCCCTCACCCCGACCCTCTCCCCCGAGGGGAGAGGGAGAAGATGCTAGCGCCACTTCTTCGAATAGGCGCCGGTCGTGTCGGTGTGGCCCTCGGCCAGATCCTGCAACACCTTGGACGACGGCACCTTGCCCGTGCGGTCGAAGGCGTCGACGGCCTCGCGGATGCTCTTGACCACCGCGGCGATGTAGGCGCGGCCGCGCTGGCGGCCCTCGATCTTCAGCGCCATCACGCCGGCCGCCTTCAGGTCCGGCAGCAGGTCGATGGCGTTGAGGCTGGTCGGCTCCTCGAACAGATAGGCCGACTTGCCGTTGGCGACGAAACGGCCCTTGCACAGCGTCGGATAGCCGGCCGGCTCGTCCTCCTCGAAGACGTTGATGGTGAAGTCGCCCAGGCGCGAGACCAGGTCGCCGTCGCGGCGCTCGTAGCGCACGTGGCTGGCCGGCGAGCACACGCCCTGCACATTGGGCGAATTGCCGGTGGCGTAGGACGACAGCGCGCAACGCCCCTCGGCCATCGGGCACATGCCGCCGAACACGAAGACCTCGGTCTCGATGTCGATCTCGCGGTTGAGCTTGGCGATGTCCTGGATGGTCAGCACGCGCGGCAGCACGACCCGGCGGATGCCGAAGCATTCCTGGTAGAAACGGATGGCGTCGGGGTTCGAGGCCGAGGCCTGAACCGACAGGTGCAGCCGCAACGAGTCGCCGTGCTTCTTCGACGCGTAGTCGAGCAGGCCGATATCGGCCAGGATCACCGCGTCGGCGCCGCAGGCCTTGGCGTCGTCGACGGCGGCGTACCACGACTCGGGCCGGCCGGCGGCCATGTAGGTGTTGATGGCGACGAACACCTGCGCGCCCTTGGCGTGGGCGTAGGCGACGCCGTCCTTCAGCTCCTCGCGCGAGAAGTTGAGGCCGGGGAAGTTGCGGGCGTTGGTTTCGTCGCGAAAGCCGCAATAGACGGAATCGGCCCCGGCATCGACGGCGGCACGCAGCGCGGCGAGCGTGCCGGCCGGACAGATCAGTTCCATGGCGCTCAGGTCCTGTTCTTCTCGAGGCGGTTCAGGCGGCGTTCGACGGTCTCGATCCGCCGGTTGGCCGGGGCCAGCACCTGGTCGTGCAGGTCGGACAGGGTCTCGTGCACCCGCACCGCCGCCTGGCGCGCCGGGGCCAGCAGGCGTCCGAACGGCCCCAGGAAGGCGGCGACGTCCTCGGCCAGGTCGATGTCCTCGCCGTCGACGGCATTGCGCAGGGCGACCACGGCCGCGGTGTCGCCTTCGATCGTCAGGTCGCGGCTGAAGAACAGCGCGTCGCCGTCGATGCGCCCCTCCAGCAGGTCGAGAAGGTTGGCCAGGGTGCCGCGGATCGCGGCGTCGTGGCCGCCGGCCTGGCGCGCGGTCAGCCGCAAGGCGACGCCGGCCGGACCGAGCCGCATCATGAACGCCAGCGGCAGGTCGACAGGGTCGACCAGGATGTGCGATTCGGGCAGCTCCTCCAGGCGCGCGAAGGCGCCGGGATGGCGGCGGCCCAGGACGCGGACGATCAGGTCCAGCGCCGGCTGCAGCATGCCCTTGGGCAGCGGCAGCGCCGCGATCATGGCCAGCCTGGCCAGCATGGTCTCGAGGATGCGTTCGTCCCGCCGGAGCGCGTCGTCCACCGCCCTACTCCCTCACCAACTCCAAGGGGCTAGTCACTATCCGCAGGGGGCGAAAAGTCAAGCCTCGCGTGGTCGGCGACCTACTCGACCTCGTCCTCGTCGCGGCAGAAATGGGCCAGCCGGGCGAGGTCCATGATCTCGACCTCGCTGCCGCGCACCCAGACGCCGACGTCCTGTAGCGTGGCGAAGTGGCGCGACAGGGTCTCGGGGCGGATGCCGATGCGCTGGGCGATCAGCGACTTGGCGTGCGGCAGGCGCATGACGACGCGGCCGGCGGTCTGCTCGGTCAGGCCGAGCAGGTACACCCCGAGCCGCTGCGCCGAGGATTTCAGCTTCAGCCGCTTGACCTCGCGCACCATCATGCGGAAGTGGCGCGACATCGCCGCCAGCATGGCGATGGCGAGATCCGGCTGCTCGCGCAGCGAACGGCGGAACTGCTCGGCGCCGAGCAGCAGCAGCCGCGCCGGCTTGAGCACCTTGGCACCCATCAGGTAGGGCCGGTCGGTGAGCACCGCGGCGGCGATGAACAGTTCGCCGGGCTTGAGGATCTCGACCACCGTCTCCTCGCCGGCGCCCTCGGCGATCAGGCCGATCTCGCCGTCGAGCACGATGTGCAGGCATTCGGGCATGTCGCCCTGGTGGAACAGCACCGTGTTGCGCGGATACGAGAACACCGCCCCTTCCCCGACCACCGCCTGCAGGGTCTCGTCGGCAAGATCGCCGAACAACGGGACGCGCCGGATCAGGTCCCGATCGCCTATGGTGATGTCCAATTCCGTCCGCCTCGCCGCCATTTGCCCAGTAAACCTTAGCCGGGCAACGGTATAACCGGTTTGACGGAAGTCAAGCCGCTTCCGAACCGATTCGAGAGCCGCAGCCTCACCCGACAGGCGCCGGCCGGTCCAGGCCGGTCTCGCGCAGGATCAGCGTGACGATCGCGTCGACGTCGTCGAGGTCGAGCGACGGCACGGGAAATGCGTCGTCGCGGCTGGTGGTCGCCACGGCGACGATGTTCGGATCGTCGACGCACAGCAGCGGCTTGCCGATCGCGGGCCGGTAGACCTCCAGCTTGCGGTGCGGGTTGCGCTTGAAGCCCTCGACCAGCAGCAGGTCGCAGTCGGCGAAGCGCGGCAGCACGTCGTCGAGCCTGGGCTCCGGCTCGTCGCGCAGGTCGTGGATCAGCGCCCAGCGTTGCGGTCCGGCGATCAGCGCCTCGTGGGCGCCGGCCTGCCGCAGGCGCCGGCTGTCGCTGTCGGGCTCGTCGACCTCGACCGTGTGGTGGGTGCGCTTGATGCTGGAGACGCGCACGCCGCGGGCGCGCAACGCCGCGATCAGCTTGAGCATCAGGGTGGTCTTGCCGCTGCCGCTCCAGCCGGCGATGCCGAAGATCTTCATGCGGCAACCCTAGCCGTTCGCGCCGGCCCGGGAAAGCGCCGGATCAGACCTCGGCGAGCTCGACCAGCCGCCGCGCCGCCTGGACGCGGTTCTGGACGCCGAGCTTGCGGAAGATGCTGAACAGGTGCGATTTCACCGTCACCTCGCTGAGATTGAGGCGGCTGGCGATCACCTTGTTCGGCAGGCCCTCGCGCAGCAGCGTCAGCACCTCGCGCTCGCGCGGGGTCAGCTTGGCGGCGACGCCCGAGCCGCCGGCGCGCTGCTCGTGCGACGCCTCGGGGGCCAGCAGCATCGACGGCAGGAAGCGCTCGCCGCTCAGCACCAGCCGCAGCGCCGAGATCATGGCGCCGCCCGACAGGTGCTTGGGGATGTATCCGGCGGCGCCCAGGTTGATGGTCTCCAGCATCTGGTCGCGGTCGACCAGCGACGACAGGATCACCGTGCGCACGTCGGGATATTCGCTGCGCACCCGGCGCAGGCCCTCGAGCCCGTCCATGCCCGGCATTCGCAGGTCGAGGACCAGCAGGTCGACCTGGCCGACCCGGCCCAGCAGTTCGATGACCTCGGGCAGGCTGCCGGCTTCGTGAACCGTCACGTCGTCCTCGAGCCGCTCCAGAAACGGACGCAGGCCCTCGCGGACCATGACATGATCGTCGGCAATGATGATGCGCATTTTCCTGCCCCTGTGAACTTCCAAAACGCATGGTACACCGGTCGCCCCAACCGGCGAAAGCATCCTAACGCCGCAGAGACCTGCGCGGCAGGAATGGCGGCAACGCCACGACGTTGGTCGGCGGGCCGTCGAGGCCCGCCAGGGCGATCCGTTGCAGCAGGGCGGCGTGCTCGCGCGCCAGCGGCTCGGTGGCCAGTCGGAAGATGCTCTCGACCGCCGCCCGCTGCAGGTCGCTGCCGCACAGCGACAGCCGTTGCGCCCGACGCTGCCGATAGCCGTCGAGCAGAGCCTCCATCTCCCGCGCCAGCCAACGCGCCCATTGCACGTCTTGCGGCTGCAGGCGCGGCCCGCCGAGCCGGGCGGCGGCCATCAGCGCCTCGCGATTGCGTTCGCTCGGTTCGATGTCCTGAACCAGAATGCTGTCGGCGATGAACATGCGACCCCCGCTGGCGAAACACGTCCAGTTTAGTCGCGGTTGGAAGGCCTGGGTACGGCACGGACGACTTAAGGCGCCGCCGTCGCCACCCGACTTTCGGAGGAGACCTCGCTCAGCACCTCGCTCATCGCCTCCCTGAGGGCCGCGCGCGCGTAAGGCTTGCGCAGCAGCCGATGCCCGGCCTTGCGGACGGTGGCGACGACGTCGCTGTCGGTGTCGCCGGTGAGCACGACCGTCGGCACCCGCCGCTCGGCCAGCCGCTCCAGCCGCGCGACCACCTCCAGCCCGGTCTCGTCGCGCAGCCAGTAATCGCTGACCAGCAGGTCGGGCAGCAGCCCCGCCGCCGCGAGAGCCGCCTCGACGGCGTCGCCCGAGTCGCCGGCCACGACGCGGCAGCCCCATTTCTCGATGCTGGTGACCAACGGCCGGAGCTGGCCGGGATCGTCCTCGACCACCGCCACCACGGCACCGGACAGGTTGCCGGCGGCGCCGCTCGTCTGCAGGTCCGGACCGACGCTCACCACCATCGGCGCGGTCGGGATGATGATGCGGAACATCGAGCCGCGGCCGACCCGCGAGCGCACCTCGATGCGGTAGCCGAGCAGCTTGGCCATGCGCGCCACGGTCGACAGGCCAAGCCCGAGTCCGACCCCGCCGCCGACCCGGCTGTGCTGGATCTGGTAGAAGTCCTCGAATATCCGCTCGATCTTGTCCTCGGGGATGCCGACGCCGGTGTCCCAGACCTCGACCATCGCGGCGCCGCCGCGGCAGCGGCAGGCGACCAGCACCTGCCCGCCGGGCGCGTAGCGGATCGCGTTGACGACCAGATTGCGCAGGATGCGCTCCAGCAGCACCGGGTCGGTGCGCACGGTGCCTTCGCAGCCGTGGCGCAGGCAATGGCGGGTGCGCAGCGCCACGTTCTTCTCCAGCGCCTCGGCCTGGCAGGCCTCGGCGACGGAATCGGCGAGCGTGGCCAGCGACACCGCCCGGAACTGCGGCCGGATCTTGCCCGATTCCAGCGCCGAGACGTCCATCAGCGCGTTGAGCAGGTTCTCGGTCGCCGCCAGGCTGCCGGTGGCGCGGTCGAGGTAGCCGCGCTGCTCGTCGTTCATCCGCGTCTCGGCCAGCAGCTCGAGGAACAGCCGCAGGCCGACCATCGGCTGGCGCAGGTCGTGGCTGGCGGCGGCCAGGAAGCGCGACTTGGCGGCATTGGCGCGCTCGGCCTCGGCGCGGGCCTGGATCAGTTCGGTGATCTCGATCGCGGTGCCGATCACCCCGTTCACCGTCCCGTTCGGGTCGCGCAGTGCCTGCAGGCTCAGGTCGTAGTAGCTGCCGCCCAGGAGCTCGAGCCGGACGATCTCGCGACGGCCGGCCCCGTCCGCAAGCACCTTGCGCTTGAGCGTCCGCAGCACCTCGGCGTCGTTCGGGCCCATCCGCTCGGCGTCGGTCTTGCCGATCGGGTCGTCGCCCTCGACGCGCGAATTGAAGATCCAGGTGTAACGCAGCTCGGCGTCCTGCGCGAACACCACCACCCCGGTCGGCGCCAGCGCCTGCCGGAACATGTCCTCGCTGGCGCGCAACGCCGCCTCGGCCTGTTCGCGGTCGCGAATCTGATCGAGCAGCCGCACGTTGAGCCGGCGCACCGCCTCCTCGGCGGTGGTGCGCGCCTGCACTTCGCTGCGCAGCACCTCGTTGGCCGTGCCGACGGCATGGACCAGCGCCTCGATCTTGCGCGCGCGGCCCAGCGTCACCGCCAGGAAGCTCAGCAGCAACAGGGTCAGCAGCAGACCGCCCAGCAAGGCGCCCCATTCGAGCGCGCGCTGCTGCAGCGCGCCGGGCGAGGCGGACGGACTCAGCACCAGCCGCCACGCCGGATCGCCGAGGCCAACCGGATGAGCGACCGAAACGCCGGGGCGCGGCGCGGCGCCCTCGGAGGCGAACAGGACGGCCTCGGTGCCGTCCGCCATCGCAACCGTGACCGCGCCCGAGAACAGCCCCCACGGCAGATCGGACAGCGTCCGGCGCAGCAGATCCTCGGCCAGGAAAACGCCGACCAGCGCGCCCCGGAACAGCTCGCGCCGGCGCGGCAGGTCGTCGGGGACGCCGCCGCCCGCGAAGGCGGGCAGCACCATCACCAGCGTGACGCGGGCATCGTCGTCGCCCGGCAGGCGCACCGGCGCCAGGATCGCCGGCCGCCCGCGGTCGCGGGCCAGCTCGATGCCGCGGCCCAGTTCCGGCACCGCGGCGAGATCGAGACCCTGAAGCCGTTCGTTGCCGGACACCGGCTCGACCAGAGACAGCGGCTGCCGCGCCGCGCCGCGCTCGGCGATCCGCGGGCTCCAGCCGACCGCCCGAAGGCTGGGAATGAGATGGCTGTATTCGGCGACATAGGTCGCGAATTCCTCGCGCGGGACCGCGTCGGGCGCGCCGTCGATATGGGCCCGCAGGTGATCGAGCAGCAGGACGCGCGCGCTCACCGCCTGACGGACCGCATGGGCCAGGCTGACGGCATGGGTTTCCAGATGCGCCCGGTCGGCGGCTTCGTTGGCGGCGCGCGACAGCTTGAACAGGGCGATCGAGATGCCGATCCCCAGCACCGCGGCGACGATGATGGCGACGGCGATAAGCCGGCTGCTGCGCCCGGACTCCGATGCCGACACCCCAAACCCCCGCGAATAGGCCTTGCCGCGATCAAAGCACAGCGGCACGCCGCAGAACAGAGGAACGTCGGGGCGGAGGCGAAATCATGGCGAGCCCTGCGGGGGCGATGCGCGGCGGCGGACGGGTTCCCGCGATGGTACGCGTCAGTTGGCGGGGCTCTGGCCGCGCCACTCCAGGTCTTCGCGGCTGCGCCGCGCCACGGCGCTCAGGCGCATCAGGTCGCCGCGGGTCACGCCGTCACGGAGCATCACCTGCTGGATGATCGGGTCGTCGAGGGCCTCGCGAAGCGGCGGCTCGCTGCCGTAAGGACGATGCTCCAGCATGGGACTGCCTTTCGTCGGGTGCGTGCGGACTCCATCAAACCGAATCCGCCGCCACCCGATCAATCGTGCAGAAGCAGCACCATGGTACTGCCCATAACGGACAGTGATGCCACGAAGGTGTGAGGCCCCCCTCCCCACACGTCTCGCGCCGAACGGTCAGGCGGCCTGCAGGCCGCGGTACTTCTCGGCCAGTTCGGCGTCGGCCGCCGGGTCGACGAGCATGCTGATCGCCGCCAGCAGGCCCATCTCCTCCTTCTGGATATGGAAGATCTCGCGCTCCACCAGTTCCAGGCCGGCGGCGTGGAAGCGCTTCCAGCCCGCCTCGTCGAACCCTTCGTCGAGGCCCTTCCTCGCCGATTCGGCGACTTCGTTGGCCAGCGGCAGGATGGTGGCGTGCTCGCTCATCAGGAATTCGCCGATGCCCGATTCGCCGCGCTCGGCGAGCAGCGGGAACAGGTGCTCCTCCTCGAAGCCGAAATGGCGGCCGACCTCGTTGGTCAGGGTGTCGATCAGGCTCTGCAGCGCCTTGCGCACCGCCTCGTCCTTGACGTCCGGCGGCCGCTTGTTGCGCAGCAGGAAGCCCTCCAGGCTCTGCAGGGCCTGAATCGTGGCGACATGGTCGTTGTGCAGCAGGGCCCCGGTCTGGGTCTGACCCATCATGCGCGAATCTCCGATGCGTGTGGGGGTGAGGAAGCCTTCAGGTGCCGGTCGAGGCGCTGCCACAGCGCCACCGCGAACACCGCGAAGGAGATCGATCCGGCCAGCCCGGCGACGGCGCCGAGCCGCGCCAGCAGTCCGATGTCGAGCACGATGCCGGCGGCGATCGCGACCAGCGCCGCCAGATGGCAGTACAGGTGGATCTTCAGCGGCGTCTCGGCGGTCAGCGCCGAGACCAGGGCCGGACGGCCGCCCGGCCTGAACGAATGCATCGAGGCCAGGAACGGCATGATCCGCTGCAGCACGCCGGTCAGGAAGGTCAGCAGCCAGCCGAAGATCAGCAGGAACCCGAACAGCGGCACCGTCACCGCCGGCCGCCAGCCGGTCGCCGCGACCATGCCGACCAGGATGCTCACCGGCAGCAGGCCCCAGCCCAGGCGCACCAGCGTGAACGAGTGGCCGAGCTCGCGGCGCATGCGGCTCTTCATGATCAGGCTCATCATCACCAGGTGAAGCGCCGCGACCGCCAGGCCGATGGCGCCGGCGATCAGGATCAGCGCCGTCTGGCCGGACAGCGCGCCGACGACGCCGAGCGCCAGCGCCAGCCAGCCGGCGCGCACCGCCCACAGGCCGTACGGCTTGTTGGGCGCCTGCGACAGGCCGAACATCGGGATCAGCACGTAGCTGAACCCGAGCGCCAGCATGCCCATGAAGCCGTAGCCGCCGGCGATGGCGTGCGCCGCCGCCACCATCGCGTGATCGGGCAGAAAGCCGGCGTCGAAATCGACGACCAGCAGCAGCCCGAGCACGGCGACCAGCAGCAGCGATGCCAGCGACTGCCAGGCATGGCCGGTGACCAGCGGCATGTCGTCGACCCGGCGCAGGTTGTCCGCGATCAGCGCCCCGAACAGCAGCAGCGCCGCCACGACGAGCGCCGCGCCGCCGTGCATGGCCCAGGTCTCGAACACCGCGAAGCCGTAGGCCAGCAGCGGCACGCCGAGCGCCGCCAGCCCGTGGGTGACCTTGCAGGCGAGGATCGAGCGCACCGGGCGCTTCGTCGCCACCGGCAGCAGCTGATAGGCGGCGCCCATCGCGGTCATGGCCAGCACGCCCAGGGTCACGACGTGCAGGCCGGCCAGGGCCGGCCCGACGCCACCGACGAACCCGACCATGCCGTCGCCGGCCCAGACGAGCAGCGCCCATGCCAGAACGTGGAAGATCACGGCGGTGCCGAAGAACCGGAACGGCACGTGGGCGGGCAGCAGGCGGCTGCGCGCCCCCAGCATGAAATCGCCGAACATCAGTCCACCATCCGGGTGATGCGCAACCGGACCTCGCCGGGGTCGCCCGGAATCTCCGCGACCTGCCAGCCGAGCTCCGCGAGTTCGGGGATGAGATACATCGGCTCGCGCTCGTGGTGCACGATCACCGTCGCATCGCGATCGAGCCGCTTGACCAGCCGCAGGATCGTCAGCATCGGAACCGGCGGCGGCAGCCCGCGCACGTCCAGGTGCGTGGCGCCGTCCTCTTCCCAGGTGCCGCCGGGCGAGCCGACGCATTCCTCGCCGCCGGCATCCTCGCCGCCGGTGCCGAGGCCGTCGCGGCGAAAGCAGATGCGCCAGTGGTCGGTGCCGAGCCGGCGGCCGTAGGACGAGAAGCCCTGACCGGCCAGCACGCCGCGCAGCGGCGTCGGATTGAACGGCGCGTCGACGACCATGAAGCCGTCGGCGGGCACCGTCATCGAAAGCTGGATCACCTCGAGCAGCGGATCCTGGCCGGATTCGAGCAGGGGCCGAACGTCGATGCCTTGCCCATGGGACTCCGCTTCGGCCAGCCACGCCGGCGGCTGCTGCGTCACCTCTGTGTTGGAGCCCATGTCTCGACCGTCCCGAAGGATACCACCAACCATTCCGTCAAGATGCGGCGGCGCCCCCGGAGCCACCTTGATCTTCGTTAAGTCAGTCGACGTCCGCCGACTGGCAGAACCGGCGCAAGGCGGCGACATCGGTGATGATCAGGTCGCGGCCGCGGCTCTCGACCCCGACGCTGCGCAGCCGCGCGATGGCGCGCGACAGGCTTTCGGGGGCGATGCCGATGCGGCTGGCGAGCACGGTCTTGGTCACCGGCAGGCGCACGCCGACCGCGCCCTCGTCGGCGCCGGCCAGGTCGAGCAGGAACGAGCCCAGACGCTGGACCGGCGACTTGCTCTTCAGTTCGGCGATCTCGTTGAGCAGGTGACGCTGCCAGCGCGACAGCGCCGAGAGCATCTTGAACGCCAACTCGCGGTGCTCGGACAGCCGGCGCAGGAACGGCCCGACCGGGATCGACAGCAACCGGCTGTTCGCCGCCACCTCGGCGTTCAGCGGGAACTTGCCCGACGAGAACATCGCCGCCTCGGCGAAGGTCCAGCCCTTCTCGAACACCTCGATGATGGTCTGGTCGCCCTTGTCGGTCAGGGCGAACAGGTTGACGCGGCCGTCCAGCACCAGGAAGAAGCGATCGGCCTTGTCGCCCTGGCTGAACAGCAGCCCGGTCTCGCCATAGCTGGCGACGTTGGCGCCGTCGAGCAGGGCCAGCAGCTGGTGGCGCTCGATGCCCGCGAACAGCGGCGCCCGAACCACCAGATCGAGGTCGGCGGCGGAGAGGTTCAGCATGCCTAGTCCAACCCCTCCTCGATGCTGAACCGCCGCAGTTTCTCGACATCGGCGATGGCGACGCTGTTGTCCGGCTGGCTCTTGACCCCGACCGCGGCCAGGCGCACAAGCGCCCGCGACAGGCTTTCCGGCTTCATGCCCAGCTTCTCGGCGACGATGCGCTTGTCGTAGGGGAAGCGCACCCGCACCGGGCCGCGCGGCACGTCGGTCAGGCTGATCAGGAAGCCGCCGAGGCGCTGGGCGGTGGTCTTCAGCTTCAGTTCGGCGATCTGGCGGACCAGGATGCGGAGCCGGAACGACATGCTGCCCAGCATCAGCAGCATCAGATCGAAGCGGCTCTCCAGCCTGCCGCGGAAGCTGGCCGCCGGAACCGCCAACAGCTTGGCGCGGTTCAGCACCGCGGCGCCGATCTGCGGATGCTCGCCGAAAATCACGGCCTCGCCGATGATCGCGGGCTTCTGCGCCACCTCGATGACGCTGCGGCGACCGTCGGCGCCGGCGAGGTACAATTCGACGTGGCCGTCCAGCACGATGTAGAAATGCTCGTTCGCCTTGTCGGCGACGAACAATTCGGCCCCCTGCTCGCGCGTCTCCACCGCGGCGTCGCGCAACAGATCCATCAGATCCGCTTCGGGCAGACCCGAAAACAGCGGCGCCAGCCTGAGATCGAGGAGCATCTCCCGGCTCAGCACCGGGCCCCCGCCAAAGTTCATCCCGTTCTTCCGCCGAACGGCGGCTCCGTTGCGTGCATGGTCGCCAAGAGGGACGCGGCCGGATACGATGCCCGACCGTCATTCGAGTAAAATCCCGGCGACCGGGTTGCCGTTCCTTTCTATTGGGAACTAGCCCATTCGGCAAGGATTTACCGCCACATTCTGGCCGGATGGCCTGATGCGTCATATCATGTCCGCACTAAATCGCTCTGGAGTTGCCATGCCCTCCTTTGACATTGTTTCCAAGACCAACATGGCCGAGGTCGACAACGCCGTCGCCGGAGTCGAGCGCGAAATCGCCCAGAGATTCGATTTCAAGGGCAGCAAGTGCTCGATCGAGCGCAAGGAGAACGAACTGGTCGTGGTCGCCGACGACGAGCTCAAGCTCAAGCAGATGCACGAGCTGCTGCGCGTGCACATGACACGGCGCAAGGTCGATCCGGGCTTCCTCGATTTCTCCACCACGCCGGAAAAGGCGGCCGGCAACACGGTGCGCCAGACCATCCCGGTGCGCCAGGGCGTCGACAAGGAACTGGCGAAGCGGCTGGTCAAGGAGATCAAGGACGCCAAGCTGAAGGTCCAGGCGTCGATCCAGGGCGACGAGGTGCGCGTCTCGGGCAAGAAACGCGACGACCTGCAGACGGCGATCGCGCTGCTTCGCGGCCTCGACATCGATCAGCCGCTGCAGTACGAGAATTTCCGCGACTGAGGCGGCGCGGCCGCGGCGGCACCGTGCCGCCGCGGCCATCCGTTCAGTGGACGCTGGGCTTGTCGTCGCCGGGCTTCTTGGTCTGGCGTTCGGTCTCCTCGCGCGCGGCGTCGCGGGTCTGCTTGTAGGCGTCGCCGGCCGCCTCCTTGGCGGTCTCGACGGCTTCCTCGGCCGAGTGCTTGGCCGCGTCCTTGACGCGCCCGTAGGCCTCGGCGGTGTTGTCGCGCGCCGCCTCGGCGGTGCGCTCGGCGACGTGGCGAGCCCGCTCCACGGCGTCCTCGCCCATCTCTCGGGCGCGGTGCATCACCTCGTCGCGCTGGTGGCCCATCATCTCGTCCTCGCGCCGGGTGCGCGGCAGCGCCGCGCCCAGTGCGGCGCCGATCAGCAGGGCGACCGAGCCCATCATGAACGGATGGTCCTCGTAAGTGCGGGCCGACTGGTGCGCCAGGCTGTCGGCGCCGTGACGGGCGCGGCTGCCCATCTCGGATATGCGCCGGCGCGCGCCGCCGGCGAACTCCTGCGCCCGATGGCGCATGCGGTCGCCGTACTCGGCGGCGCGGTCGCGCACCTCGCGGGCGGTGGTGCCGGCGCGATCACGGATCTCGCGCGCCCGCCCGCCGCCGCGTTCGGCATAGCCGGCCTCGCCCGCGTATTCGGCATGCTCGCCCGAGGTGGTGCCGGGCGCGCCGTAGCCGGTGTAGTCCGAGCTGTCATAGGCGCCGTAGCCGGCGCCGCGCTCGTAGCCGGTCGCGCGCGGATCGCCGTAGCCCAGGCCGCGGCGGCTGCCGGTGTAGTCGCTGCCGCGCTCCTCGCCGCTCTCGCGCATGGCGTTGACCACCATCCAGCCGATGCCCATGCCCATCAGGGCCAGGGGCAGTGAATTGTCGCGCACGGTCTCGGCCATGCGCGAACGGACGTGCCTCGTGTCATCCATCGCTTGCTCCCATGCTTGCGCCGCCGGACTTCGCGTCGCGGCCGAACGTTTCGTTTTCCCGCCGCCGCGCCGGCCGCAGCCGGCGCAGCCCGGCGATCATGACCAGGGCGCCGCAGAGCCCCACCGCCAAGCCGACGAGCACCGCCGCCAGCCACCAGGGCAGCATCCGCGCCAGCCCGAACACCGCGCCGGCGGACAGGACCTGCACGCCGACGAACAGCACCAGCGCCCCGACGAGCGCGGCCGTCAGCGACCAGGCGACATGCGACGCCCGACGGCCGAACTCGGCCCCGGTTCGCCGCACCTGCCGACGAAGCGCGTCGCCGGCGTCCTCCGACAGCCCGCGGAGAAGGCCGGCCAGGCGCCGATCGTCGCCCGACTGGTGCATCAGCGCTCGCCGCGCTCGATATGCGTGCCGCCGAAACCGCCGACCGGGCCCGAGCCGTATTCGGCGCCGCCCGGTGCGGCGCCGGGGCTGGACAGCGTCGTGTCGGCCCCGCCATAGGCTCGCTGCCCGGCATAGCTGCGCCGCGCCGTCTCGTCGCGGCTCTTGAGGAAGCGCGACATCAGGAATCCGGCGGCGAAGGCGCCGCCGATGAACACCATCGGCTGGCGGCGCGCGAAGGTCTCGACGTCGCCCATCAGTTCGCCGACCGAACGCTGATCCAGGCTGCCCGCCAGGCGTTCGATCTGCTCGGCCGCCATGTCGGTGTAGCGAGCCGGCAGTTCCTGCTCTTCCGAGGCCAGGTTGCGGGCCATCTCGTGCAGCGACCGGGCGACGCCCTTGATGGCGTCGGCGGCGCGATGCTTCTGCTCCTCGGCCGCGGAATAGATGCTGCTGCGCGCCTGCTCGACCGCCTCCTGGCCGCCGTGCTTCAGCATCTCGCGGGTCGACTCGTACTGCTCGCGGGCCGCATCCTTGGCGGTGTTCGCGGCCTCGGACATCGTCTCCCGGGCGGCGTCGGCGGCCCGGCCTGCCGTGCTGTCTGCCATGCTGTCCTCCTGAATTTCCTGTGAAACCAACACGCGCGCACCCGGGAGGGTTCCGTCAGCGATGCAGTCCGTAATCCGCGCGCCGCGCCGCCGGACCCTTCATCATCGCGAAGACGGCCGCGACCACGGCGATGGCGGCGTGCAGCCAGATGTCGTTGCCGTACAGCGGAACCAGGCCGAAGAAGGTGGCCAGGCCGGGAATGAACCCCATCACCGCGAGCACGATGTAGATCACCGCCACCGAGCCGGCATACCAGCGTGCCGCGATGAAGCTGCGATAGGCCATCACGCCCCACAGCCCGAACAGCACGTGGACGACGTTGTGCAGGACGTTGACGGGGAACAGCCCGAACAGCAGGCCGTAGGAGCCCTCGACCTCGAGCGGCGGCATTTCGGGAGAGACCACCAGCAGGGCCGGCACGAAGCCGAGGATGCCGATGGCCAGGAATACCAAGCCCATGATCAGCGCAAAGTAGCGGGTCTTCATAAGCGCCCTCCATCGCGTTTGCCCAAACGTGGGCATCGCCGCGCCCCTGGCAATCCGTCCAGGGAGGTGGCCGGCCGGCGCATTCGCGGCGCGACTTTCGGGGTGGGAGCACCTTGCGAACGGCGAATCGCTCGTTAGATTTCCGGCATGACCAAGCCGCTCCACGTCGTCTGTCCGCATTGCGACACCACCAACCGCCTGCCCGCCGACAAGCCGGCGCAGGCCGGAAAGTGCGGCCGCTGCCGGCAACCGCTGTTCACCGGCGAACCGGTGGCGCTGGACGCGGGGCGTTTCGAGCGCCACCTGCGCCACGGCGACCTGCCGCTGCTGGTCGATTTCTGGGCGGCGTGGTGCGGGCCGTGCCGGATGATGGCGCCGGTCTTCGCCCGCGCGGCCGCCGAGCTGGAGCCGCGGGTCCGGCTGGTCAAGATCGACACCGAGGCCGAGCAGGCGCTGGCGGCGCGCCTCGGCATCCGCAGCATTCCCACCCTCATGCTGTTCGAGGGCGGCCAGGAACGCGCCCGCACCGCCGGCGCGATGGACCTGAACAACCTGATCGGCTGGACGCGCCGTCACCTGGCGGCCTGACTACCCCCTCCGAAGGGTGCCGCAACGGGCTTGCGGCCCCCACCATCTAGGGTCCCGCACCGGACGCGAGGACGCCCATGATGCATGACCGATACCCGCCGGAGCCGCCGCGCTTTCCCCAGCGCGGACAGCGGCGCGGCATGCGCAACGCCGTGCTGCTGATCGGCCTGACGCTGCTGGCCGTCGCCATCATGGCCGGCGTGGTCTGGTGGGGAATCGTCACGACCACGCCGCCCATGGCCGATTCACCGGGCCGCGAAAGCCGCGCAGGCGATGCGGTCACCCGAGTTGCCGGCGGGATCCGTCCGGTAGTCGTCGGGGCCGGCATGGACGACGACGGCGGCGCCGTCCTGATCGAATAGCTGCTGCTCGGTCACGCCCTCCAGGAAATACTCGGCGACCTGCCGGCCGTCGTTCGGGACGTGCAGGTTCGGCATGTCGCCGGCATGCGGCTTGCCGTCGAGCAAGCCGTGGTTGGACTGCTCGCCGACCGTGAAGTGGCCGCCGGCCGACTTGAAATCGCCCTCGCAGGCGCCGGTCTGGTGGACATGGAAGCCGTGCTCGCCGGGCGGCAGCGCATTCGCCTGCACTTCGAGCAGGACGCCGCCCTGGGCGGCGGTCAGGGTGACGGTGCCGACCTCCTTGCCGTCGCGGTCCTTGAGCTGGGCCGTATGCGTCGGCAGGGCGGCCACCTGCTGGCCGGGCTCGGCGGCCGCGACCTGCGGCTGCATCGCCGCGTCGGGCTGCTGCTGCGCCTGCTGGCCGGTCTGCTCGGCCGGGGCGGCGGCACCCTGGGCGCTGCCGGCCTCCTTCTCCAGGTAGGCGATCAGGTTCTGGCGGTCGGCCTCGTCCTTGAGGCCGGCGAACACCATCTTGTTGCGCGGGATGAACCCCTTGGGGTCGGCCAGGTACTTCGAGATGTTTTCCGGCGTCCAGGTGATGCCGGATCCCTTCATCGCGTCGGAGTACTTGAAGCCCTCGACGGTGCCGGCCTGGCGGCCGATGATGCCGTACAGGTGCGGCCCGACCCGGTTCTTGCCTTCCTCCAGGGTGTGACAGGCCTTGCACTTGGCGAAGACCTTCTGGCCGGCGGCGGCGTCCTGCGCCTGGGCCGTGGCCGACAGCGCCATGCCGGCGCCGAGAATCACCGCAAACGGTACTGCCCTCATCATGATCTCCACTGGCTAGCCGTTCCTCGCCACGAAAACAGACGGCCGCCGGAACGGTTCCGGCGGCCGTGCGTTCTCCTGTGGCGCGAGCCAGGGAGAAAGGGGTTACTTCTGCTGCGCCAGATAGGCGATCACGT
This sequence comes from uncultured Rhodospirillaceae bacterium, assembly GCA_964545205.1. Taxonomy (GTDB): domain Bacteria; phylum Pseudomonadota; class Alphaproteobacteria; order Rhodospirillales; family Magnetospirillaceae; genus CAZJFH01. Next base: position 24,553 of record CAZJFH010000017.1, on the reverse strand, counting down.
TGGCGCGGTCCTCGGCGTCCTTCAGGCCGACGAACACCATCTTGTTCTTCGGGATGAAGTCCTTCGGCTTCTCGAGGTACTTGTCGAGGTTCTCCTCGTTCCAAGTGATGCCCGATTCCTTCATCGCGCTGGAATACTTGAAGCCCTCGACGGCACCGGCGGCGCGGCCGACGACGCCGTGCAGGCTCGGGCCGACGCGGTTCTTGCCTTCCTCGACGGTGTGGCAGGCCTTGCACTTGGCGAACACCTTCTCGCCGGCGGCGGCGTCGCCCTGCGCGAAGGCGGGGGCCGAAATCAGAAGGCCGGCAACGGCGGCCAACGCAATCTTCTTCATACCATACTCCCTGTTATCATTCTATTGAGGGGCAGAACAAATGGCTCGGGCCGATAAATGCCCGGCAGCGGGCCGGCAGGCTACCCGGACAAACGCCAGATGTCTACGCCATTGGTCAGGTTTCTCGACCCAGCAGCTTCAGGGCCGAGGCGGTTTCGCGGGTGAGCTGGTCGAGACCGCACTGCTCCGGCGCCTTGTCGGGCCGCCAGCGCAGGATCGAGACGCCGTGCCGGAAACGGCCGCCGCTGACGTGGTCGTAGCAGACCTCGACGACCAGCCGCGGCTGCAGCGGCACCCAGGCGGTCTCCTTGCCGCGGTTCCAGCGGCTGGGTCCGCCGGGGGCGCGGCCGGTGAACCCGGGCGGGCCGGCGATCGAGCGCAGCAGTTCGGTCAGCTTTTCGCGCTCGCGCTCCTTGATCCCGGAACTGAAGCCGACGTGGTGGAGCAGTCCGTCGGCGTCGTAGAGACCGAGCAGCAGCGAGCCGACCTGCCGGGCGCCGCCGGTCTCGCGGAAACCGCCGACGACGCAGTCGGCGGTGCGCATGTTCTTGTATTTCGACATCGCGTCGCGCTGGCCTTCTCGGTAGCCCTGGTCGAGCCGCTTGGCGACGATGCCGTCGAGACCGCCGCCGGTGCGGCGGAACCAGTCGGCCGCGGTGTCGGCGTCGGCGGTCGCCGGCGACAGCGTCAGCCGACCGCCGCGGCACCGCGCCGCCAGCGCCTCCAGGGCCGGACGGCGCTCGGCCAGGGGCTCGCGGCGCAGGTCGCGGTCCTCGGGATCGCGCAGCAGGTCGAAGGCGACCAGCACCGCCGGGTGCGCGGCGGCGAGCCTGGCGACGCGGCTGGCGGCCGGGTGCAGCCGGAGCTGCAGCTCCTCGAACGACAGGACGCCGCCGACCGGCACCACCAGCTCGCCGTCGAGCACGAAGCGCTCGACCGGCAACGCCCCCAGGTCGGCGACGACGTCGGGGAAATATCGGCCCAGCGGCTGGCCGGTCTTGGACCGCAGATCGAGATCGTCGCCCTCGCGCCGCGCCAGGCAGCGAAAGCCGTCCCATTTCGGTTCGTACAGCCAGCCGGCGCCCTTCGGAATGTCGGCAACCGGACGCGCCTCCATCGGCGCGATCGGCCAAGGGAACTCCACGCCTTCACCTCCTGATCTTCCCGCCGCTTCCAACGGCGTCGCCGCGCCCCGGTTCCCCTTTCGCCGAGCGGGACTCCCGTCCGGCGACCGCCGCCGCGCATAGGAGGGAGCGCCCCTCAAGCGACGGCATGCGGCAACACATCTGATGCCCAACGCCCAGCATTCCGAGGAGACGCAGATGAACCGGCCCATCCTCGCTGCCACCATTCTCGCCGGCATCGCAGGCGCCGCATTCGGCGGCATCCAGCTTACCCGCGCCGATTATCTGGCCGGGCAGAACGCGATGGAGCGCGGCGACGTCGCCCGCGCCCTCGACGAATTCCGCCGCGCCGCCGAGGCCGGCGATCCGCGCGCCCAGTTCCGGCTGGGACAGGCCTACGAGCGCGGCGAAAACGTGCTGCAGGACTACGTGATCGCGCACATGTGGTACAATCTCGGCGCAGCCAAGGGCCATGACCAGGCCACCGCCGCCCGCGACGCCCTGGCCGCGCGCATGACCGCCGAGCAGCTCGCCAACGCCCAGCAGCTCGCCCGCCAGCGCCTGGCGATGGCCGACGACGCCGGCGTCGCGCGACGCACCGAGACCGGCGCGGTCGGCTGGGCACGGCCGCAGCAGCAGCAACAGCGACAAGAGCAGCAGGCGCAGGCCGCCGCAGTGGCCGACCGCGAGATCACCAAGGAGGACGTCGCCCAGGTGCAGCGCCGGCTCAACGCCCTCGGCTACCAGGCCGGCCCGGTCGACGGCGTCATGGGCCGGCGCACGCGCACGGCGCTGAAGGCGTGGCAGGCCGATATCGGCATGGACCCGACCGGCGAGGTCACACCGCGCGTGGTCGCCAGGATCGAGACCGCTCGCACGGTGCCGGACACGCTGGAGACCCGGGTGGCGCCGAAGCCAGAGCCGACGCGCCAGGCCGAGATGTCGCAGCGCGAGCTCGTGCGCGCCATCCAGCGCGAACTCGACCAGGCCGGCTACGATCCCGGCCCCGTCGACGGCGTGATGGGCAGCCGCACCCGCGAGGCCATCCGCGCGTACCAGCGCGCCCATGCGATGCCGGTGACCGGCGAGGCCTCGCCGCAGCTTCTCGCGGCCCTGGGAGTCCCGGGCCGGGCGACGGCGCGCGCGGAACCGGCGGCGCGACCGGCCGTGCGCGAGACCACCGGCGAGAGCGTCGCCGAGACCGAGTTGCGCGACACCGGCCGACTCACCAGCTACGTTCAGAGCATCCAGCAGGAGCTCGCCGAGCACGGCTATTTCGGGGGCCCGACCAGCGGCGGCGTCACGCCGCGGCTGCGCGACGCCATCCGAGAATACCAGGCCGATGCCGGGCTGGCGGTGACCGGCCGGGTGACCGAGGATCTGCTCGATCACCTGCGCTACGCGCGGCCGGAAGTGTACAAGCAGGAGGCGGCCCGCCGTCGGTGAGCGGTCGCCGCTCTCCGGACGAGGAGGCATGGTCGTACAGAACCCGATCGGAGCCGAAAGGCTCGCGGCCGGGCGGGCGACGGTCGCGGTCGAAGGCCGCAACTGCTGGCGCCGCGCCCATGCCGACCGCCTGGCCGTCCTGATCGACGGCCAGGCCTACTTCAGTGCGCTGAAGGCGGCGCTGCTGCGCGCCCGACACTCGATCCTGCTGGTCGGCTGGGATCTCGACAGCCGCATCCGCCTCGACCGCGAGGGCGAGGAGGACGGCGCCAACACGCTCGGCGCGCTGCTGCGCGAGGTGCTGCGGCGCCGGCCCGGGCTGCGCATCCACGTGCTGATCTGGGACACCGCGCTGATCTACTACTGGAGCCGCGAATTCTGGCCGTCGCTGAAATACCGCCTGATCGCGCCGCGGCGGCTGCACTTCCGGCTCGACGACAACCATCCCCTCGGCGCCTCGCACCACCAGAAGATCGTGGCGATCGACGATTCCGTCGCCTTCGTCGGCGGCATGGACGTGACCAACGGCCGCTGGGACACCCCCGAGCACAACCCCGACGACCCCCGGCGCAGCGATCCGCTGACTCCCGACTACCCGCCCTTCCACGACGTCATGCTGATGCTGTCGGGCGAAGCCGCCGCGGCGCTGGGCGACCTCGCCCGCGAGCGCTGGCGGCAGGCGCGCGGCCAGCGCCTGCCGCCGCCGCCGCGGAACCCGAAGGCCTGGCCGGAGGCGGTCACGCCATGGATGGAGGACGTCACCGTCGCCATCGCGCGCACGGCGCCGGCCTGGGAAGGCGGCGGCGAAATCCGCGAGGTCGAACGGCTTTATCTCGACATGATCGCCGCGGCCGAGCGCTTCGTCTATTTCGAGAACCAGTTCTTCGCCTCGCGCGCGGTCGGTCGCGCGCTCCTCGCGCGGCTGAACGAACCCGCGGCGCCGGAGATCGTGGCGGTGAGCTGCCAGGAGCCGGTCGCGCTGCTGGAGCGCGCGGCGATGGCGGTGGGCCGCGCGCGGCTGTATGCGCGGCTGCGCGCCGCCGATCCGCGCGGCAGGATGCGGCTGTTCCATCCGCGGGTCGACGGCGCCGACGTCAAGGTGCACAGCAAGCTCGCCATCGTCGACGACCGCATGCTGCGCATCGGCTCGGCCAATCTCAACAACCGCTCGATGGGCCTCGACACCGAATGCGACGTGCTCGTGGAATCGGCGGGCGATGCACGGATCGAGGCGGCGATCCGCCGGCTGCGGCTGACGCTCCTCGGCGAGCATCTCGGCACGGCGCCGGAGCGTTTCGCCGAGGCCGAGGCCGCCTATGGCGGCATGCTGGCGGCCATCGACGCGCTGAACGGCGGTCGCCGCGGCCTCGAGCCGCTGGCCGCCGCCGTACCCGACGACTGGAGCGAGGCCGCCGCCGACATCTTCGATCCCGACCGACCGGTCGAGCCGATCCTCGCCATCGAGGACGCGATCAGCGGGCCGCGGCGGCGGCCGCTGCGCGAGAAGGTGGCGCTGCTGGCCATCGGGCTCGGCATGGCGGCCGTGGTCGCGGCGCTGTGGCGATGGGTGCTGGCGCCGATGCTGCCGCTCGAGGCCGGCCGGGTGATCGCGGCGGCGGCGGCCTTCCGCGACTGGCCCGGCGCGCCGGCGGCGACGGTGGCCGGCTTCGTCGCCGCCGGCCTGGTCGGCGTTCCCGTGACGCCGCTGCTGATCGCCGCCGGAATGGCCTTCGGGGTGGTCGGCGGCCTGGTCTGGGGCCTCGCCGGCGCGTTGGCCAGCGCCATCGTCCTGTTCGCGGTCGGGCGCCTGATCGGGCGCGACCGGGTCCGCCGCATCGCCGGGCGCGGCATGACCCGGGTGATCCGCGCCATGCCCCGGCGCGGCGTCCATGTCGTGATGATGCTGCGGCTGATCCCGGCCGCCACCTACACCGTCGTCAACCTGGTCGCCGGGGCGGCGCGGACGCGGCTCGGCGACTATTTGCTTGGAACGCTGCTGGGGATGGCGCCGATGGCGGCGGCGCTGGCGCTGTTCGGCGATCGGGTCGCCGCCGTCTTGCGCATGCCGACGATGTGGAATATCGCTGTGCTGGCGGTGCTGACCGCCGCGCTGATCGCCATTCAGCATTCGCTGGCCCGCCGCGTCGCCCGCGGCGGACCGCGCCTGACGCAGGTGAAGCCCGATCGAGGTGAGGCGTGACCTTCGACCACAGAGGCGGAACGCCGGTGCTTTCCGTCGCCAGCTACAACATCCACCGCTGTTTCGGCACCGACCGCCGCTACACGCCCGAGCGCACGGCCGAGGTCCTGCGCGCCCTCGACGCCGACGTGATCGCGCTGCAGGAGGTCGACATGCGCCTGCTGGCCGACGACCGCCACCAGCTCGACTACCTCGCCCAGCTGCTGGACTACCATCACGTCGCCGGTCCCAACATCCAGGACCACCGCGGCAAGTTCGGCAACGCCCTGCTGACCCGCCATCCGGTGCGCGACGTCAGCCTGATCGACCTCAGCGTCCGCCGGTTCGAGCCGCGGGGCGCGATCCTGGCCGGGATCGACCTGGGCGGCCACCGCGTGCTGGTGGTGGCGACCCATCTCGGCCTCAACGCCGCCGAACGGCGCCTGCAGGTCCGCCGGCTGCTGCACGCGATCGAGGCCCAGCCCGGCGACGTGCCGGTGGTGGTGATGGGCGACTGCAACGAATGGAAGCCGAACCATGGCGCGTTGCGGGCGCTCAATCGCCGCTTCGGCCAGTCGATGATGGCGCGCACCTTTCCCTCGCGCCTGCCGCTGCTGCCGCTGGACCGCATCTGGGTGTGGCCGCGCAGCGGACTCCGCCGCGTCGCGGTCTATTCGACCCCTCTGGCGCGCATCGCCTCGGACCATCTGCCCCTGCGAGCCGAGATATCCTGGGATTCCAGCGACCTACCGGGCACCTGGAAGGAAGCACAGGTTATCACTCAAGGATAGTATGTCGCATCGAACGTGGTGCGTAGAAAAACAAGCCTTTTCAGCGATTGATCCCCCGCGAGAAAGGGCTACATATTTGCCCGGGGTCCACGGATTCTCTTTGGGCCTCCCCGGTCTTTTCCGCCGGACGAGTTCGGTATCACTTTGGAGATAGTCCCCGAAAGATGGGTTATCTAAAGGGCTCTTTCAAAGTTATATCTTTCTTAACGGCGGCGCGAACGACGAGGCGAGCAACGTGGTAGTACTGATCGCTGACGACCATGCACTTTTCCGGTACGGCATTTCGCTGGCCCTGGAAGAGCTCTACGACGACGTGACGATCCTGCAGGCGGCGAACGCCGACGAGGCCAAGCGCATCGCGCACGAGACTCCCAATCTCGACCTCATCCTGCTGGATCTCATGATGCCGGGCCTGAACGGCATCAACGACCTCAAGGACTACGTCGAGCAGTTGCCGAAGGGCGTCCCGGTGGTGATCGTGTCCGGCTCGCGCCAGCGGTCGACGATCCGTGCCGCGATCGAATCCGGCGCGCGCGGCTACATCCTGAAGTCGTCGAACGGCGAAATCCTCAAGCATGTCCTGCCGCTGGTGCTGTCCGGCGAGCTGTACGTGCCGGCCCAGGCGGTCGCCCACGACGAGGGCGGCGCCGACGCCGAATCGGGCGGCATGCCGTTCGAGGAAGGGCCCGACTTCAATCCCGACTTCAAGTCGCTGACCCCGCGCGAGACCCAGGTGCTCAAGCTGCTGACGCTGGGCTACTCCAACAAGGAGATCGCCCGCTCGCTCGGCATGTTGGAAGGCACCGTGAAGGTCCACGTGAAGTCGATCATGAAGAAGCTGGGGGTCAACAACCGCACCCAGGCGGCCATCGCCGCCAACCGCAGCTTCCGCAACACCAGCCCGATCACGTGATCGCGGAGGGCCGCCGAGAATGACGGGCGGCCACTCCCCCTGGAGGTGAGCGCCGGACGGCGCCGCCTACCGCCCCAGCGCTTCGGCCACCACCTCGCGCAGCCGCCCGGGCTGCAGCGGCTTGCGCAGCACCGGAAAGGCGGACCCGGCCTCCAGCTCGGTCGCGCCGGTGAACACGAATGCCGGCACCGCCTCGCCCAGCACCTGCTGGAGCGCGGAAATCGCCGGCTCGCCACCGGTGGCGGTGGTGAGCTGGAAATCGACCAGGATCAGGTCCGGTCGCACGTTCTCCTGCTCGATCCGGCGCAGCGCCTCCTCGGCCGACGTGGCGGTCAAGGCGCGACCGCCCCATTGCGCCAGCAGCAGCTCGACCCCTTCGAGAATCTCGCGGTCGTCGTCGACGACCAGCACCAGGGCGCCGCCGACGTCGCATTCGCCCGCCTCGTCGTCCTCGTCGTCCGCCATGGCGGCGAAGCCGGGATCGACCATCGGCACCTCGACCGCGAACATCGAGCCCCTGCCCTCCACCGAGCGCAGATCGAGCCGGTGGCCGAGCAGCCCGGCCAGACGCTGCACGATCGCCAGACCGAGCCCCGAGCCCTTGCGCTTCTGCGCCGTCTTGCCCTGGAAGAACTCGGCGAAGATCTCCTCGACCTGATCGGCGGCAATGCCGATTCCGCTGTCCCAGACCTCGATCCGCAGCACGTCGCCGCGCCGGCGGCAGCCGACCAGGACCTTGCCGCCGTTGCGGGTGTAGCGCACCGCGTTCGACATGAAATTGCGGAGGATGCGCGTCAGCATCGCTCCGTCGCTGAAGACGGCGGCGCTGCACGGGACCACGCGCAGCCGCAGCTCGGACTGCTCCGCCTGGCCGGCGAACTCGTCCTCGAGGGTCTGCAGCACGTCGCCGATCATGAATTCCTTGGGATCGGGCTTGAGCACGCCGGCGTCGAGGCGCGACATGTCGAGCAGGCTTTCGAACATCTCCTCCATCGATTTCAGCGACGTCTTCAGGGAGCCGAAGATATTCTTGGCCTGCGGCTTGTCGACATGGCTCTGCAGCGCCGAGACGAACAGCGCCATCGCCTGAAGCGGCTGGCGCAGGTCGTGGCTGGCGGCGGCGAAGAAGCGCATCTTGGCCTGGACCGCCTCCTCGGCGGCCAGGCGCTCGCGGTCGAGGCGGTCGCGTTCGGATCTGGCCACGGTGACGTCGGCCAGGCTCATCATGATCTCGCCCCAGGGAGCCGGCGCCACGGAGGCCTCGACCCAGCCGGCGCCGCCGTCGGCGCGGTGGAACGGCATTTCGCCGCGGACCATGCCGCCGCCGTCGCGCGCCCGGCCCAGCAACGCCGCGCCCTCGTGCCCCAGGATCGCGTCCACCCGGCGGCCGGTCAGCGGGGCGACGCCGAGCATCTGCTCGGCCAGGCGGTTGGCGATCGTGGCGACGCCCGCGGAGTCGAACACCACCACCGCGACTGGCATCGCGGCGACCGCCGCGGCGAGGTCGGGCCGCCGCGGGGCGGTGGCGGGCTGTTTCCGGTCGGCGTGCATGCGCAACTCCCTTCCGACAACGCGCGGGCCACCGGAAAAGCGCGTCGAAGCGCCCCCCGCGGTGACCCGATTCGGCACGAGGATAGCCCGTGCGAACGAGAATGCGACGGCAAATTCGGCGGATGTCCTTCGGCTTTGGGCATAAGGTGCCGGGCCTCAGACCATCAGCACCAGCACGGACAGACCATAGAGGCCGAGAATGGTCACGCTCTCGAACCCGATGCCGGCGAAGCCCTGCGGCTGACGGCGCAGCAGCCCGAGCAGCAGCATCCCGGTCATCAGGATCGCGAGTTGCACCGTGAACACGTTCTCGTCGCTGAAGCGGTGGTAGAGGGACCCCGTCCGGTAGGCGATGTCCGAGCCCGCCAGGAACAGCATGTCGAAGCAGTTGCCGCCGATGATGTCGCCGACCGCCAGCCCCAGGGCCCCGCGCCGCACCGCCGCCACGGCCGTGACCAGTTCCGGCAGCGAGGTCGAGACGGCGCTGAACAGGCTGCCCACCGCCGATTCCGAAAGCCCCGTCCGCCGCACCAGGCCCACCGAGGCTTCGCCGATCACGAAACCTGCGGCGGCGGTCACCGCCGCCAGCACGGCGAAGGTGACCCACAGGCGCCGGTTGCTGCGCTTGTCCTTGCCGGCGCTCTCGGCCGCCTCCTTCGCCTCGTCCTGCGTCGCGGCGGTCATCACCGGGTTCCAAAGCGGCTCGCGCTTGATCATCGCCAGCAGGCGCAGGCCAAGGCCGTAGGCCAGCGGCAGAAGCGGCGTCAGGGGGTGGATCCCGAACAGCGTCATCTCGGGCAGCGCCATGGCGATCACCGGCAGCGTCAGCAGCGTGACCAGCAGCGTGCCCTGGGCCAGCGCCAGCAGCGAGGCGGCGCCGTGCTCGAGATTGCCGCGGCGATAGGCGATGTCCGCCACCGCCAGGAACGCGGTCTGAATGGTGATGCCGCCGAGCGCGTTGCCGATGGCGATACCGGGATGGCCCTGCGCCGCGGTCGAGACCGAGGTGATGATGCCGGGCAGCGACGTGCTGGCGCCGACGAAGATGGCGCCGGCCAGCACCTCGCCCATGCCGGTGCGGTCGGCGAACTCGTCGGCGACGCCGGCCAGCCTGCTGCCGGCCACGGCGATCGCCGCGGCCGCGGCGAGGAAGGCGGCGATCAGGACCCAGAACGGAAAGGCGGTAAAATCGATCACGCCGCAGACATGGCGACGCGCGACGGGGGGAAAAGCCCTCCCCCTGGATGGGGGGAGGGCTTGACGCGACCTACTCCGCGGCGTCGGCCGAGGCCTTGGGCACCGGGTTGCTCTGGGCGACGCCGGCGATGCGTTCGAGCATCGCGTAGCGGCGCTGGATCAGCTCCTCGGCGCCCTCGATCAGGTTGGCGAAGCGCTCGGGGTTCTGCTTCTCGACCATGCGGAAGCGGGTCTCGCCCTTGACGAACTCGCGCAGGCTGGTCGCCGGCTTCTTGCTGTCGAGGGTGAGCGGGCCCGAGGCGGTGCCGAGCTTGCGCGGGTCGTAGCGGTACAGCGGCCAGTAGCCGGTGGCGACCGCCAGGCTCTGCTGGTCGAGGCCGTCCGCCATGTCGTAGCCGTGCGCGATGCAGTGGGCGTACGAGATGACCAGCGACGGGCCGTCGTAGCTCATCGCCTCCTGCAGCGCGCGGACGGTCTGGGCGTCCTTGGCGCCGAAGGCGATCGAGGCGACGTAGACGTTGCCGTAGGCGATGGCCATCAGGCCGAGGTCCTTCTTCGGCAGCGTCTTGCCGGCGACCGCGAACTTCGCGGCGGCGCCGATCTGGGTCGCCTTGGACTGCTGGCCGCCGGTGTTCGAGTAGACCTCGGTGTCCATGACCAGCAGGTTGACGTTGCGGCCGGTCGAGATGACGTGGTCGAGGCCGCCGTAGCCGATGTCGTAGGCCCAGCCGTCGCCGCCGACGATCCACACCACCTTGCCGACCAGATAGTCGGCCAGCTGCTCCAGGCGCCGCGCCTCCGGCCCCTGGAGGCCGGCCAGCGCCTTGCGCAGGTCGGCGACGCGGCCGCGCTGCGCGGCGATCTGGATCTCGTCGTCCTGCGGCGCGTGAACCAGCTCGGCGACCAGCCGCTCGGGCAGCTTGTCGGCGAGCAGGGCCAGCAGCACCTTGGCCTGGGCCTGGTGCTGGTCGAGCGCCAGACGGAAGCCGAGGCCGAACTCGGCATTGTCCTCGAACAGCGAGTTGTTCCAGGCCGGGCCGCGCCCGTTGGCGTCGACCGTGTAGGGCGTCGTCGGCAGGTTGCCGCCGTAGATCGACGAGCAGCCGGTGGCGTTGGCGACCAGCATGCGGTCGCCGACCATCTGGGTGATCATCTTGATGTACGGCGTCTCGCCGCAACCGACGCAGGCGCCCGAGAACTCGATCATCGGCTGGGCGAACTGAACGCCCTTCACGTTGACCGGCAGCTTGGTCCGATCCACCTCGGGCAGCTTCAGGAAGTACTCGAAATTCGCGTCTTCCTGCTCGAGGTGGTCGGCCAGCGGCGCCATGAACAGGGCGACGCGCTCGGGGTTCTTCTTGTCCTTGCCGGGACAGACCATGGCGCACAGGCGGCAGCCGGTGCAGTCCTTGGGGCTGACCTGCAGCAGGTACTCGTCACCCTTGAACTCGCTGCCCTTGTACGGCATCGACTTGAAGCTCTCGGGCCGGTCGGACAGGAGATCGGGGCTGGCGCACTTGACGCGGATCGCGGCGTGCGGGCAGACCAGGGTGCACTTGTTGCACTGGATGCACAGGCTCGGCTCCCAGACCGGGACTTCGTCGCCGATGTTGCGCTTCTCGTACTTGGCGGTGCCGGTCGGCCAGGTGCCGTCCGGCGGGAAGGCCGAGACCGGCAGCAGGTCGCCCTTGCCGGCCAGCATCATGCCGGTGACGCGCTCGACGAAGTCGGGCGAGCCGTTGGGCACCGGCGGCGGCACGTCGCGGTCGGCGGTGACGGCGTCGGGGACCTGCACCTCGAACAGGTTGGCCAGCGTCTGGTCGACCGCGGCCCAGTTCTTGCGCACGACCTCGTCGCCCTTCATGCCGTAGGTCTTCTTGATCGCCTTCTTGATCTGCTCGATGGCCTCGTCGCGCGGCAGCACGCCCGACAGCGCGAAGAAGCAGGTCTGCATGATGGTGTTGATGCGCTGGCCCATGCCGGTATCGCGGGCGACGCTGCGGGCATCGATGGTGTAGACCTTGAGGTCCTTGTCGAGGATCTCGGCCTGCACGGCGCGCGGCAGCTTGTCCCAGAGCTGGTCGGCGGCATAGGGCGCGTTCAGCAGCAGGGTCGCGCCCTTCTTGGCGTAGCGCAGGACGTCGTACTTGTCGAAGAACACGAAGTGGTGGCAGGCGACGAACTCGGCCTCGTGGACCAGGTAGGTGGAGCGGATCGGCGCGTCGGCGAAGCGCAGGTGCGAGATCGTCACCGCGCCCGACTTCTTCGAATCGTAGACGAAGTAGCCCTGGGCGTAGAGGTCCGTGTTCTCGGCGATGATCTTGATCGAGTTCTTGTTGGCGCCGACGGTGCCGTCGGCGCCGAGGCCGAAGAACACCGCGTGCTTGACGCTGGGCGGATCGATCTCGAACTCGGGCTCGACGTCCAGCGACAGCCTGGTGACGTCGTCGTTGATGCCGACCGTGAAATGCGGCTTCGGCTGGGCCTTGGCGAGTTCGGCGAACACCGCCTTGACCATCGCCGGCGTGAATTCCTTCGAGGCCAGGCCGTAGCGGCCGCCGATCACCGTCGGCTCGGCGGCGGTGGCGCGCAGGCCGGCGGCCTTGGCCTCGTGCAACGCCGCGACGACGTCGAGATACAGCGGCTCGCCCAGCGCGCCCGGCTCCTTGCAGCGGTCGAGCACGGCGATCGCCTTGGTCGAGGTCGGCAGCGCCTGGACCAGGGCGTCCATCGAGAACGGGCGGAACAGCCGCACCTTGACCAGGCCGACCTTCTCGCCCTGGCCGACCAGCCACTCCACCGTCTTGTGCGCGGTCTCGCAGCCCGAGCCCATAGCGATGATGACGCGCTCGGCCTCGGGATGGCCGACATAGTCGAACAGGCGGTAGGCGCGGCCGGTGCGCGCGGCGAAGGCGTCCATCGCCTGCTGCACGGTGTCGCCGCAGGCGAAGTAGAACGGGTTGCGCGCTTCCTGGCCCTGGAAGAAGGTGTCGGGATTCTGCGAGGTGCCGCGCACCACCGGCGCGTCCGGGGTCATCGCCCGGCTGCGGTGGGCCAGCACCAGCTCCTCGTCGACCAGCGCGCGCAGGTCGTCGTCGGACAGCGACTCGATCTTGGCGACCTCGTGGCTGGTGCGGAAGCCGTCGAAGAAATGCAGGAAGGGGATCCGCGACTTCAGCGTCGCCATGGTGGCGATCGCCGCCATGTCCTGCGCCTCCTGCACCGAGTTCGAGCTCAGCATCGCGAAGCCGGTCTGGCGGCAGGCCATCACGTCGGCGTGGTCGCCGAAGATCGACAGGGCGTGCGTCGCCAGCGTGCGCGCCGAGACGTGCATCACGAACGGCGTCAGCTCGCCGGCGATCTTGTACATGTTGGGGATCATCAGCAGCAGGCCTTGCGACGCCGTGAAGGTCGTCGACAGCGCGCCGGCCTGCAGGGCGCCATGCACGGCGCCGGCGGCGCCGCCCTCGGACTGCATCTCGGTGACGCTGGGCACCAGGCCCCAGATGTTCTTCTGCCCGTTCGCCGCCCATTCGTCGGACAGCTCGCCCATCGTGGACGAGGGCGTGATGGGATAGATCGCCACCACTTCGCTGGTGCGGTACGCGACGGAGGCGCAGGCCTCGTTGCCATCCACCGCGATCATCGCTTTCGTCGTCATGATCCCCTCTTCGAAAACACTTCGCACGCCCGTTCGGGATTGGCCCCCGGAGCTATAACCTTAGTCCTTTTGTGGGGGCTTAGGGTGCGGAGAATACGCGCTCCCAGTTTGCGAAAGCAAGGGGGCTATGAACAAAAATTTCGGCGACAATTCTCGTTTGGTAATTATCGTTCGCGTCCGCCCGGGCGGACGCGGCGCTACCTCGACCGCGCGAACGAGGCAGCCCAGACGGCGTCTGGCCGCCGGCGGGCGCCGTCCCAGATAGAAGGGCATGATCGCGATCCGCCTGCTCCCCGCCCTGCTCGCCCTGCCCCTGCTCGCCGCCTGCGCCGCCGCGCCGCCGCCGCCGGCCGATCCGGCGACGGTGGCCGCGAACGCGCGCGAACAGGCCAAGCTGATCGCCCTGGGCGAATGCCAGGCCGCCGCGGCCGCCGACGGCCCCGCCGCCGTCGAGCGCTGCATGGCCGCCAAAGGTTATGCCCGCACCGATACGCCGGTCGCGGGCGCGCCCATCCCAAACGGCCAGTTGACCACGCACGCCATCGGTTCAGACTGATCTCGCTCAGACGACAAGTCGGCGGCCAAATCGCCGACGCCAATTAGGGAGGTCGCATGCCGTCCGTCACCGTATCCATGACGGTGAACGGCAAGCCGGTTTCGGCAGAGGTCGAAGCCCGCACCTTGCTCGTTCACTTCTTGCGTGAAACCCTGTCGCTCACCGGCACCCACGTCGGCTGCGACACCAGCCAGTGCGGCGCCTGCGTCGTCCATGTCGACGGCAAGGCGGTGAAGTCGTGCACCATGCTGGCCGCCCAGGCCGACGGTGCCAGGGTCACCACCATCGAGGGCCTCGCCGCCAACGGCGAACTGCACCCGATGCAGGCGGCCTTCAAGGAACACCACGCCCTGCAGTGCGGCTTCTGCACGCCGGGCATGGTGATGAGCGCGGTCGAGCTGGCCGGACGGCTGCCGGCCGGCGCCGGCGAGACGGACATCCGCGCCGGGCTCGAGGGCAATCTGTGCCGCTGCACCGGCTACCACAACATCGTCAAGGCGGTCGAGACAGGCGCCGCCGCCATGCGGGAGGGCAAGTCATGACCGCCGACGGCATCGGCGCCCGCGTGCGGCGCAAGGAAGACCAGCGCTTCCTCAGCGGCAAGGGCCGCTACACCGACGACATCAACCGGCCGGGCCAGCTTCACGCCTGGATCGTGCGCGCCGAGATTCCGCACGGCCGCATCAAGGCCGTCGATACCGCCGCCGCCGCGGCGATGCCCGGCGTCGTCGCCATCTACACCGGCCGGGACATGGCCGGCGTCGGCGGCCTGCCCTGCGGCTGGCTGGTCACCGGGCGCGACGGCAAGCCGATGGTCGAGCCCAAGCATCCGGTGCTGGCCGAGGATCGCGTGCGCTATGTCGGCGACCCGGTGGCGGTGGTGATCGCCGAAACGCGCCACCAGGCCCGCGACGCCGCCGAGGCCGTGCGCGTCGAGTACGAGGAGCTGATGTGCGTGGTGAGCGTCGAGGACGCCGCCATGGCCGGCGCCGCGAAGGTCCACGACGAGGCCGACGGCAACCTGTGCTACGACTGGGGCATCGGCGACGAGGCGGCGGTCGAGGCCGCGATGGCCGCGGCCCACCACGTCACCCGGCTGGAGCTGGTCAACAACCGGCTGGTGCCCAACGCCATCGAGCCGCGCTGCTACATCGGCGAGTTCGACCGCGCCACCGGCGAGTACACGCTCTACACCACCAGCCAGAACCCGCACGTGATCCGGCTGCTGATGGGCGCCTTCGTGCTCGGCATCCCCGAGAGCAAGCTGCGCGTCGTCGCCCCCGACGTCGGCGGCGGCTTCGGCTCGAAGATCTTCCACTACCCCGAGGAGGCGATCGTCACCTGGGCCGCCGGCCAGCTCGGCCGCGCCATCAAGTGGACCGCCGACCGCTCCGAGGCCTTCGTCTCCGACGCCCACGGCCGCGACCACGTCACCGTCGCCCACCTGGCGATGGACGAGAACGCCAACTTCCTGGCGCTCAAGGTCGAGACCCAGGCCAATCTGGGCGCCTATCTTTCGACCTTCGGGCCGTCGGTGCCGACCTATCTCTACGGCACCCTGATGGCCGGCCAGTACCGCACCCCGGCGATCTGGTGCAACGTGAAGGCCTATTTCACCAACACCGTCCCGGTCGACGCCTATCGCGGCGCCGGGCGGCCCGAGGCCTGCTACGTCATCGAGCGCATCGTCGACAAGGCGGCGCGCGAGATGGGCGTCGACCGCGCCGAGATCCGCCGCCGCAACCTGGTGCCCAAGGACGCGATGCCCTACCAGACGCCGGTGGCGCTGCAATACGATACCGGCGACTTCGCCAACATCCTGGACAAGGGGCTGAAGGCCGCCGACTGGGAGGGCTTCGCCGCCCGCCGCCAGGACTCGGAGCGCCGCGGCCGCCTGCGCGGCATCGGCCTGTCGGCCTATATCGAGGCCTGCGGCCTGGCGCCGTCCAACGTCGCCGGCCAGCTCGGCGCCCGCGCCGGGCTGTACGAGACCGCCAACCTGCGGGTCAATCCGACCGGCAGCGTGACCCTGTTCACCGGCTCGCACGCCCACGGCCAGGGCCACGAGACCACCTTCGCCCAGGTCGTCGCCGACAAGCTCGGCATCCCGATCGACAGCGTCGAGGTGGTGCATGGCGACACCGGCCGGATTCCCTTCGGCATGGGCACCTACGGCTCGCGCTCGCTGGCGGTCGGCGGCGCCGCGCTGGTCCGCGCCGTCGACAAGGTGGTGACCAAGTCGCGCAAGATCGCCGCCCACATGCTCGAGGCCGGCGAAGCCGACATCGAGTTCGCCGACGGCCGCTTCACGGTCAAGGGCACCGACCGCGGCCTGTCGTTCCAGGAGGTGGCGCTGTCGGCCTACGTGCCGCACAACTATCCCCTGGAGGAGCTGGAGCCCGGCCTGGACGAGACCGCCTTCTACGATCCCAAGAACTTCACCTATCCCAACGGCCTGCACGCCTGCGAGGTCGAGGTCGATCCCGAGACCGGCACCGTCACGGTGGAGCGGTTCACCGCCGTCGACGACTTCGGCACGATCGTCAATCCGATGATCGTCGAGGGCCAGGTCCATGGCGGCATCGTCCAGGGCATCGGCCAGGCGCTGTTCGAGAACTGCGTCTACGACGACAACGGCCAGCTGCTGTCGGGCACGCTGATGGACTACTGCCTGCCGCGGGCCGGCGACGTGCCGTTCTTCACCGTCGAGACCGACGAGAGCCAGCCCTGCACCCACAACCCGCTGGGCGTCAAGGGCTGCGGCGAGGCCGGCACGATCGGCGCCTCGGCGGCGGTGATCAACGCCGTCGTCGACGCGCTGGGCGCCGTCGGCGTCGACGACATCCAGATGCCGGCGACCCCGCACCGGGTGTGGCAGGCGATCTCGGCCGCGCGCACGGCGCGGGCCGCCGAGTAGACGGGAGGAGACGAGAATGTACGATTTCACCTTCCGCCGCCCGGGCAGCGTCGACGAGGCGCTGCAGGCCTTCGCCGCCTCGGGCGAGGCCCGCTTCCTGGCCGGCGGCCAGAGCCTGGTGCCGATGCTCAAGCACCGGCTGGTGCAGGTCGAGGACCTGATCGATCTCGGCAAGGTCCCCGGGCTCGACGGCATCGGCCGCGACGGCGACGCCGTGGTGATCGGCGCCCGCGCCGTCCACGCGGCGGTCGCCGACAGCGACGAGGTGCGCCAGGCGATCCCCGCCCTGGCCGAGCTGGCCGGACAGATCGGCGATCCGCAGGTCCGCAACGCCGGCACCCTGGGCGGCTCGCTGGCCAACAACGACCCCGCCGCCGACTACCCCGCGGCGGCGCTGGCCTTGGGCGCCACCATCCGCACCAGCAAGCGCGAGATCGCCGCCGACGACTTCTTCGTCGGCATGCTGGAGACGGCGCTGGAGGACGGCGAGCTGATCCGCGAGGTGTCGTTCCCGGTCCCGGACAAGGCGGCCTACGTCAAGTTCCGCAACCCCGCCTCGCGCTACGCCATCGTCGGCGTGTTCGTGGCGCGGTTCGGCGGCGACGTGCGGGTGGCTGTGACCGGGGCGGCGCCCTGCGTGTTCCGCGCCACCCAGCTCGAAGAGGCGTTGCGGCTGGCCTTCCGTCCCGACGTGATCGCGGGCATCCCGTTCGATCCCGCCGAGATGAACGCCGACATGCACGCCAGCGCCGAATACCGCGCACACCTGATCGGCGTGCTGGCCAAACGCGCCGTGGCGGCGATCGCGTGACGGCGCATTCCTTGCCATGCCCACCCCTCTCCCGCCCGCGGGAGAGGGGTCGCGGGTGAGGGCCGCGCCGATGCCGCTGCCGAAGACCGTCCCCGACACCGCCGCCCTGCTCGCCGGCGGCGGCTACGTCGCCGACAGCGGGCTGGCGACGGTGCTGTACCTGTCGCTGGCGCTGAAGCGGCCCGTGTTCCTGGAGGGCGAGGCCGGAGTCGGCAAGACCGAGATCGCCAAGGTCCTGGCCGCCCGCCTGGGCCGCGACCTGATCCGGCTGCAGTGCTACGAGGGCCTGGACGTCGCGGCGGCGGTCTACGAATGGAACTACGCCCGCCAGATGATCGCCATCCGCCTCGCCGAGGCGGCCGGCGGCGTCGACCGGGCGCGGCTGGAGCGCGACGTCTTCTCCGGCGACTTCCTGATCGCCCGGCCGCTGCTGCGCGCGCTGGAGCCGCATCCCGCCGGCCCGCCGGTGCTGCTGATCGACGAAGTCGACCGCGCCGACGAGCCGTTCGAGGCCTATCTGCTGGAGGTGCTGTCGGACTTCCAGGTCACCATCCCCGAAATCGGCCCGGTCACCGCACCGGAGCCGCCGATCGTGGTCCTGACCTCGAACCGCACCCGAGAGGTCCACGACGCCCTGAAACGCCGCTGCCTGTATCACTGGGTCGACTACCCGTCGCCCGAGCGCGAACTCGCCATCCTGCGGCTCAAGGCGCCGACGGCGGGCGAGGAGCTGTCGCGGCGGGTGGTGGCCTTCGTCCAGCATCTGCGCGGCATGGACCTGGTCAAGGCGCCCGGCGTCGCCGAAAGCATCGACTGGGCGACGGCGCTGGTGCAGCTCGATGCCCGCACGCTGGAGCCCGAGGTCGTCGAGGCGACGCTCGGCGTGCTGCTGAAGTACCAGGAGGACGTGGCGCGGCTGCGCGGCGAGGCGGCGAACGTCCTCGGCAAGCTGGATGCCTGAGGCCTCCGGCGCCCTGCTCGCCAACCTGGCGCATTTCGTGCGCGTGCTGCGGCAGATGGGAGTGACCGCCGGCCCCGGCCGCACGCTGGACGCGGTGCGGGCGGTGCAGGCGGTGGACATCGGCGACCGGGCGCAGGTGTTCTGGGCGCTGCACGCGTCGCTGGTCGACCGCCACGAGCATTTCGAGCTGTTCCGTCAGGCGTTCCGGCTGTTCTGGCGCGATCCGCGCCGCCTGCCCGACGCCACCGCCGAGTTGCTGCGCGGACTGCGCCGGCCGCCGGCGCCGCCGCTGCGCCGGCGCCTGGCCGAGGCGTTCTGGAACCAGGCCCGCAACACCCCGCGCCCGGCCGAGCGGCCGCCGCAGCCGATGCGCCTGGCCTACAGTTCCGCCGAGGCGCTGCGCACGACCGATTTCGCCTCCATGAGCTCCGAGGAATGGCGCGAGGCGCGCAAGGCGATCGCCGCCCTGCGCTGGGCCTTCGCCGAGGTGCCGACCCGCCGCCTCGCCCCCGATCCGCGCGGCGAGCGCGTCGATCCGCGCGCCAGCTTCCGCGCCGGCCTGCGCGGCGGCGGCGAGATGCTGCCGCGATGGCGGCGACGACGGACCAGGCCGCCGCCGCTGGTGGTGCTGTGCGACGTCTCCGGCTCGATGGAGGCCTATGCCCGGCCGTTGCTGCTGTTCCTGCACGCCGTCGCCGCCGCGCGGCCGGACGTGCACGCGTTCCTGTTCGGAACGCGGCTGAGCAACATCACCCGTCAGCTCCGGCAGCGCGACGCCGACGCCGCCTTGCAGGCGGTGTCGCGCGCCGTGCCCGACTGGGCCGGCGGCACCCGCCTGGCGACCAGCGTGGCGCGATTCAACCGCGACTGGGCGCGGCGCGTGCTCGGCGCCGGCGCCGTCGTGCTGGTGGTCACCGACGGCCTCGACCGCGAGCCGGGCGATCGGCTCGACCCCGAACTGGCGCGGCTGCGCCGCGGCTGCAGGCGCCTGCTGTGGCTGAACCCGCTGCTGCGCTGGTCCGGCTACCAGGCCGAGGCGGAAGGGGCGCGGGTGCTGGCCCGCCACGTCGACGAGACGCGGCCGGTCCACGACCTCGCCAGTCTGGCGGCGCTGGCCCGCGCCCTGTCCGGCAAGCCGGGCCTCAGATGAACGCCACGCCGGCGCCGACCGCGGCCAGGGCGGCTCCGGCGAACGCCACCGTGCGCGTGGTCACGAACTCGGCCACGCCCTTGTAGGTCGCGATCATGCGCACGTCGCGCGCCACGGCCTCGGCGTTCATCGTGCGGCCGTGGCGGCAGTAGCAGACCAGGTTGTGGGCGTCGTGATCGGACAGCCCGAAGAAGGTCACGGCGTCGCCGAGACGGTCGCTCTGCAGCCCTTCGGCGCGCAGGATCGGGTCGTCGAAGGCGACCGTCAGCGGCGAGTCGTCGATGCGCATCTTCATGCGCTCCTCGCGGCTGACGAACTCGGTGCCCATCAGCGAACGAAGCTGCCGACCGTTCTGCCGTTCGAGAATTTCGGCCCAGCGCTGAAGACGTTCGCGATGGGACATCGGCTTCACGGGCGCGAATTCCGTCCGCACCTCGGCGACATTGCGGATTTCGTCAAGATTCTTAAGCTTCATCTCTTGCTCCCTCGCAACGAGAGACGATCACGCCGGCAGCGCCATTTGGCTCCTCTGGCGGACTCCGGCCGCTGGACTGAACGACTACTGCGGCCAACAATTCCAACACCGGTTCGTGGCGCTTGTTCTCGCCCCACCCCACAGGGTAGGCCGCGCCGCCGCACGGGTTAGAGCGACGCGGCGCTGATCCACCCCGCGACTATCCCGGCGGCCACCAGGCCGACGCCGATCGCGGCCGTGAACCACAGGCCGGTGCCGCCGCCATAGGGCTGATGCCCCGAGGCGAACGGCGCCGGCGCGGCCTTCGGCTTGGCCGTCTCGGCGATCTTTTCCTGGCGGTGGGCGGAGGTCGCCGCCTGCTTGGCCGGCGTCGGCGTGCCGGCGGTCTCGGCGTCGCTGTGCAGGGGCGCCGCCGCGGGGTCGCCGACCGCGACCTTGTCGCCGGTCCTGCCGGCATCGGTGCGGGCACGCTCTTCGCCGTGCTCGGGCTTTCGCGCGGGATTTGCCATCTCCTGCTCCTCCTTGCGCACTGTTCAAAGGTCATGTGTGCGCGCGGAGCACCGCCTCACAGCCTCTCCTATAGGAGGAGGCGGCGGGTTCCGGCGCTTCGGCAGGCTTGCGCGCCGCCCGGGCTGCGCATAGAACAGGCTCCGGGGGCGGTTAGCTCAGCTGGCAGAGCATCTCGTTTACACCGAGAGGGTCGGCGGTTCGATCCCGTCACCGCCCACCAGCACTCGCACCGACGGTGTCGGTGCAAACGCCCGGAGATGGGTGTGGCTGGCCCCCTTCATGGCAACAGCTGCCGGCCATATTTGCGCCAGTCAGCGATGAATTGATGATCGCTATCTCGGTCTTGTTCGCTGGCCATCAGCAGGTGAAGGGTAACCGCAGGGGCGACGTCGATCCGATCCTCTTTCATCGGAGCCCGAGCCATGCCAGGCCGGAAGGTAGTCAGCACCAGAACATCCCAGTCGCTGTCCGGCCGGGCCGTTCCCTTGGCGCGACTGCCTACCAGCCAAGCCTTGACCGTGCCGTCCGGTTCTGGCGGCACATAGGCAAGCAGGTACTCCCTTATCGTTCGAAGCGCCTCGGCTTCGGTGAGCATCCGGGCGGTCCTCGGAAAGTGGTACGCTCGACGGGAATCGAACCCGTGCCCCCAGGGTATCAGCCCGGCGTTCTAACCGCTAAAAGACGAGCGCGTCCGGGGAGAAGATACCTCGCGCTGCGCGTGCTGAAAACCCCGAGCACTTCATCCGGATGGCTCCCGTTCCTACATCTCGTCTCATGGCGCCCACCGACCCAAAGCTCGATCAGGCGCTGCGGGTGAGAGCCGGCCATGCTGTCTGCTGTGTCACCGGCAGAAGCTAATCGGCCATCTCCCAGATTGCCCGCCCGCCGATCTGCGCGCCGGACCCGCTCCGATCAGGATGGTGCGGGATGGCTTAGCCATCCCCGTGGGGCATCCGACCATGCGCGTATCACCAATCAGGTGATCCGGCTGTATGTCCTCCACCTTCCGATAATCAGGAAGCCGCCCCACGAGCTTCAAAATATCCTCTTCCTATTCGTACAACCAATCGCATCGGAGCCACTGTCGCTGATAGCCTCCCGGCAACGAACAAGAATTGGGAGAGCACAATGGCCGTGAGCCTTCGAACACTGGGCATTGCAGCCGTGTTGAGCTGCGCCGCCGGACCCGCAAGCGCAACGCTGGTTGTTAGCACCGATAGCTTAGATTTTGGCTATGTAGCTCCTGGAGATTATGCTCAGACTGCAGTCACCTTAGAGAACGTAGGAACGCACGACATCAACGGCATCACACCGACCATTCGTGGCCGTGACGCATTTGGTGCAATAAACAATTGTCCATCACCACTCATCCCCGGGTACAGATGCAGAGTTGTGGTGTCCTTTCAGCCGCTTACAGAAGGCAAATTCAATGTCCAACTCCTTCTTGGAAGCGACGATCCCAGTGTCCACTCACGCATTCACCTGACTGGGGTCAGCGACCCGAGGTTCCTCAGCAATGCTACAGGGCCATCAGCGCAACCGCTGATGCTCGCGGCGGCAGCAGCTCCAGTCAGCGAGCCCGCGACGCTTCCGATCGGCGCACTGACAGTCGGTGCTTTGGCTTGGTTCCGCCAGAAGCGAACTCGGCTGGTTGGGCAGCAAACTGCGTCAAAAGCTGGGGCCCGCGATTGCGATTGCCGCCCGGTGGTGGCGAGTACGTCGGCCGCCATGTTGCGCGCATCAGCGAGAAACCGACGCGTGTAGATCCGATAGCGCTCCTCCGGGACCAGCAGCCTCCACCCGGCGGCGAAATAGGCCGCGACGAGGCGCAGCCTCGCACAGCCCGGCAGGTGACCGGCATCTAGCCCATCGGCTTCCGCCTTAGGTTGGATGCCAGCGATACCACCGATGGCCTGTCGCAGGCCTCACCCACTGTTATGCTTGACCATTGCAGTAGGGGTAGGCACGTGGATTGGCGGCAGCAGATCGAGGAAGAGCACCTCGTCATTGCGGTGCAACTCCAGTCTCTGAACGAGATGCTTTCCGGAGAGGCGCCCTGTCGCACCCAATTCCTGAGCCAATTCATCGCGTTTGCCGAGCTCTGTCGGTCTCATTTGCTGCGTGAACAAGCACTGTTTCGCGCGACCGGCATTCCCTTCACCCAGGAACATGACGCCCTGCACTTCTGGATTCGCCACCAGCTTGCAATCGTCTTGGCAGCCCAGCAGGCCGGCGCCGATCCCTTGCCTGCAATGCAAAGCCTGATGGAATCTCTTTCAGCCGCAATCAGGCTTGAAACTCGGCTGGTTTCCGCGGTGCAGAGCACAGCTCTCTGACCGGAGAAGCCTGAGCCCTCCGAAGTCGTTAGCCGGCGCTAAAGCCGCGATCCAAATCAGGCATGAGACGAGCGCCGTAGATATGGATATCCTCCCCCCAAAACTGGGAGGACATTCCTTGGACGCCAACGATCCGAGCCCGTATGAAATGGCGCGCCGCATTCGGACCGCGCTGCGTTTTCTGCAATTGGAGGCCGCCCAAGCGGACCTGCCGGCACTAGCCGAACGGATTATACGTGCCATCGATGCCGCCGAGGAGGAGATGAGGCGACTCGAACCGTACCGATCGCCTCGATAGAACTGCCACCGCGCCCCGGGCGCCGGCCTGGACTCGGCGCAGCCCATCAAGATCGCGGCCGAGAACGGCAGGAGGAGGAGCTGTAAGGGGACAGTGATTCCTGGAGGGGAGGCGGGATGAGGCGAGATGGGGCGGGACATCGTGGGATGTGGCGTGGCGCCTTGGGTTGGGCGGGTCGGCGGCCTGCGCGGGCGGCGACCTGGTCGAACCTGGAGTGAGCACGCAAATCGACCCGCCGGACAGTTGACCTTGGAGCGGCGCCCCGGCGCCGGCCTCCCCTTCTCAGCCCGATCCTAACCCGCCTCCCCGCGCTCTCAAAGCCCCTCTCAGCGCGTCCGCGCCTTGACATAAATGTAGTCGACCTTGGCGCCGGCAGGAAACACGTCGATCGAGAGGAGGCCCTTGTAGCCACTCCAGCCGAGCTTGTACCTGTTCTCAAAGTCGGGCCGGCGGTTTCCTGGTAGGCCAATGTGCCGCAAGGCCGACGGCCCGGCAGTAGCGTCCTTCGGGCGGATGGTGACCCAGTCCGCCTTGCCCTTGATGAAGACGACCTCGACCACGCCGCTACGGTAGCTGCACTTCCGCCCGTACTTCGTAGTTCCGCATTCGTCCGGGCTGCCGAGCAGTTCGGACGCACCGCCTTCACCTTGTTGGACCAGACGAAGAATGTCGACCTCTGCCGCTTGCGCGGGGCCGGCAAGCAGGGCCAGAACCACCGTAACCGCCGATAGCCTTGCCGTCGATCCGATCTGCATTTGTCACTCTCCGCTGCCATAAATCTCTCAAAGCGTGTTCTCCTTTCGACTACGTGCAGTTGCTGATTGACCGTGACGAAGGTCATAGGCAATGCTCGCAATGCCCGCATCCTGACCACCCTCAGGCCGAGCGTTTGCTCGAGCTGCTTTCGGAGCTCCTGGGATCGCGCAGTTCCTGCCGGAGTTGGCCGAGCAAAGCCTTCAGCCCGGCTTGCCGTTCTTCTGACGTTGCACACGAGTTCACCAGGTTTGCATAGAACCGGGCCTGCAGTCGCGCCTGGTCCTGTGGGCTGATCCTTGCGTTCTCTGTTCGGTACACATCGGCAATGCCGACGCCGATCATGGCAAGAAGCTCCGTGTCAATGTGCGGGCTGGCGAGACTGGTGCCCGCCGTGTCCTTGCGCATAGAGCCTTCGCCACTTGCCAGCCAGTTCAGGGAAACCCCGGTCGCAGCCGCCAATCGCGACAGTCCTTTGAATGAAGGGTCAGCCTTTCCTTCTACCCAGCGCTGGAATGTGGACTTCGCGACGCCTGCCGCAACCGACTTCCGACTTCAGCCTCGAAAGTCGGAAGCTCGCTGCTCGGCGG
>CAZJFH010000016.1:0-82272 GCA_964545205.1 uncultured Rhodospirillaceae bacterium | reverse complement strand
GGCGGCGCGCCGGCCGGCGGTGCGCTCGGGCTCGCCTTCGGGCTCGGCGCCGCCCTGACGCCCCTGCTGATCGTGCTGCCGGCCCTGGGCGCGCTGGGCAGGGCGATGCGGTCGGCGCAGCCGTGGCTCGGGCGCTGGCTGCGCCTGGGCGGTGCCGCCATCCTGGCCGTGGTCGGCGGCCGCGAGCTGGCGTTCGGCGCCGTCGCCCTGGTCACATTACCATAGGTTAATTTGACCAAGGTCATAGTCTGCCGGAGATTGGCCCGGGGCGGAAACGACCGGGTGGATGGACCGTGGCCGACACGTTCGTGATCGAGATGTTCCTGATCGGGCTGATGAGCGCGCCGCATTGCTCCGGCATGTGCGGCGGCATCATGGGCGCGCTGTCGCTCAGCCTGCCGCAACAGGTCCAGGGCCGTCCGCGCGCCGCGTTGCCCTTCATCGCGCTCTACAACATCGGCCGCCTCGGGGCCTACGGGCTGATGGCGGCGGCGGCGGCGGCGCTCGGCACCTCGGTGCTGGCGACGCTGCACCCGGTGTGGGCGAACTGGGGGGCCAAGGCCTTGATCGCCGTCACGCTGGTCGGCATCGGCCTGCACCTCGCCGGGCTGATCCGCCGCCCGCTGCGCCTCGAGCGGCTGGGGGCGCCGCTGTGGCGCGCCGTCGAGCCGCTGGGCCGCCGCCTGCTGCCGGTGCGCCGGCCCGAGCAGGCGCTGTTGTTCGGCTTCGTCTGGGGTTTCCTGCCCTGCGGCCTGGTCTACGCCGTGCTGCTGATCGCCTTCGCGGCGCCGGGGGCGCTGGCCGGCGCGCAGCTGGCGACCGCCTTCTGGCTCGGCTCGCTGCCGACGATGATGGCGTTCGGGCTGTTCGCGACCGCCTTGCGCCGCTTCCTGCACCGGCCGGCGCTGCGCCGGGCGGTCGGCGGTTCGCTGGTGGCGTTCGGCCTGGCGACGCCGTTCGCCGGGCTGCTGATGCCGGATGTCGGCGTCTGCGCCGGCTGCATGTGAGGCCGCGATGACCACGCCGTTCGAAGAGCTGATCATCGGCCGCTCGCCGGAAATCCAGGCGACGATCCGCACCGCCCAGATCGTCGCCGCCACCGACGCCACCGTGCTGCTGTGCGGCGAGACCGGCACCGGCAAGGAGCTGATGGCGCAGGCGGTCCATCGCGCCAGCCGGCGGGTGCGGCGGCCGTTCGTGGCGCTCAACTGCGCCGCGATGCCCGAGGCGCTGGTCGAAAGCGAACTGTTCGGCGCCCGCCGCGGCGCCTATACCGGCGCCGTCGCCGACCAGCCCGGCAAGCTCGTCGCCGCCGAGGGCGGCACCGTGTTCCTCGACGAGATCGGCGAGATGCCGCCGGCCGTGCAGGCCAAGCTGCTGCGGTTCCTGGAGACCGGCGAGGTGCAGCCGGTCGGCCAGGCGATGCCGCAGCGGGTCGACGTCCGCATCGTCGCCGCCACCAACCGCGACCTCGCCCGCCGGGTCGAGGAAGGACAGTTCCGCGAGGACCTGTTCTACCGCCTGAACGTCGTTCCGATCGAGCTGCCGCCACTGCGGCGGCGCAAGGCCGACATCGGCTGCCTGGTCGCGTTCTTGCTCGACCGCGCCTGCCGTGCCTACGGCCTGGCGCCGGCGGTCCTGCAGCCGGCGGCGCTGGCGGTGCTCGAGCGCTACCGCTGGCCGGGGAACGTCCGCGAGCTGCGCAACACCTGCGAACGCCTCGCCATCCTGCGCGCCGGCCAGCCGATCGCCGTCGACGACCTGCCGCCGGAATTCCTCCGGCCGGCGCCCGCGGGCCGGCACGCGCGGATGTGCCTGCCGGAAGGCGGCATCGTGCTCGACGAGCTCGAACGCGACCTGATCCGCGACGCCCTGCAGATGTCGCGCGGCAACCGCAGCGAGGCGGCGCGCCTGCTCGGGCTGACCCGCGACACGCTGCTCTACCGCATCAAGAAATACCAGGCGGGCTGAGCCCGGCCGAGCCCTCAGCCGCCGGGCGCCAGCCGCAGCACCGAGCCGTCGTCGTGGTCGGTCACCAGGTAGACCGCGCCGTCCGGCCCCTGGGCGACGTCGCGGATGCGCCGCCCGAGTTCCAGCCGCTCCTCGTCGACCACCCGGGCGCCGTCCACCGCCAGCCGGACCAGCGCGCGCTGCGTCAGGCTGCCGATCAGGACGTTGCCGCGCCAGCCCGGAAAGGCGTCGCCGTCGTAGAAGATCATGCCCGAGGGCGAGATCACCGGCGTCCAGCGGTGGATGGCGTCGGCGAATTCCGGATGGGTCGGCGGGTCGGGGATGTCCTCGCCGCTGTAGTGCTCGCCCCAGCTCACCACCGGCCAGCCGTAGTTGCGCCCGGCCTCGGGCAGGTTGAGTTCGTCGCCGCCCTGCGGCCCCATCTCGCCGATCCAGAGCCGGCCGGTCTCGGGATGAACCGCCGCCGCCTCGATGTTGCGGTGGCCGTAGGACCAGATTTCCGGCTCGGCGTTCCGGCGCTCGGCGAAGGGGTTGTTTGGCGGCACCGCGCCGTCGGGCCGGATGCGCACCACGGTGCCGAGGTGGTTCGACAGGTCCTGCGCCGGGTCGAACTTGAAGCGCTCGCCGGTGGTCACGAACAGGTTGCCGTCGGGCCGAAGGCCAGGCGGCCGCCGAAATGGTTGGGCCCCGAGACCTTCGGCTCCTGGCGGAAGATGACCTCGGTGCCCTCCAGGCCGCCTTCGGCCAGCCGGCCGCGGGCGACCGCGGTCGAGGCGCCGCCCTGGCCGGGCTCGGCGAAGCTCAGGTAGACCAGACGGTTGTCGGCGAAGTCCGGGTCGAGCACGACGTCGAGCAGCCCGCCCTGGCCCTGGGCGAACACCTCGGGCACCCCGGACAGCGGCTCCGACGTCTTGCCGTCGGTGGTGACGATGCGCAGCCGGCCGGGCCGTTCGGTGACCAGCATGCGGCCGTCGGGCAGGAAGGTCAGGGCCCAGGGATGGACCAGCCCGTCGACGACGGTCTCGACGGCGACCGGGCCCTGCCGCGTCTCGACCCGGTCCTGGGCCGACACCGGCGCGCAGGCGATCAGCGTGGCGGCGATGGTGGCGGCGAAAATGCGCATCGTCTCGGCCTCCCCGTGCGGCGCGTCTGGGCTCAGAACCGGCGGCGCGGCGATGTGTTCCGCGACTGGGCCTCCGCGCGCGCCGGACCGCCGTTCGAGGCGCCTCGTTCGGCGCCCCCGGGCGCGCAGTCGTCGAGGGCCGTGGCCGCCTGCGCCGGGCGTTCCCATCCTTGTCGGATGAGCGACGCGATGAACAAGCGCCGGCGCGAGGCGCCGGTGGGGCTCGGGATCGACGGCCGCCGCCGGGGCCGGGTTTCGGTGTTGTTCGACCACACCTTGTGGCGCGACGGCGGGACGGTCGCCACCGGCGCCGCAACCGAGGCGGGGCGCCGCCTGCGCCATGCCGGCACGCCGGGGCCGCACGGCGCGACAACGACGCTTCTCGACGACAGCTCCACGCGACGGGAGCCGGCGCCGTGGCGATGACCCCCGACCGGCTCGAAGCGCGGCTGCGGTCGATCGGCGCCGAACGCTACCACGACCGCCACCCCTTCCACCGCCTGCTCGACGACGGCCGCCTGAGCCGCGGCCAGGTCCAGGCCTGGGTGCTCAACCGCTTCTACTACCAGAGCCGGATTCCGCTGAAGGACGCGGCGCTGCTGGCGCGGCTGGAGGATCCGGCGTTGCGGCGCATCTGGCGCCAGCGCATCCTCGACCACGACGGCGACGCGGACGGCGAGGGCGGCATCGCGCGCTGGCTGCGTCTGGCGGAAGCCGTCGGGCTCGACCGCGAGCTGGTGGCCTCGTGCCGGGGCGTGCTGCCGGCGACCCGCTTCGCCGTCGACGCCTATGTCGCCTTCGTCCGCGACAGGCCGGTGCTGGAGGCGATCGCCTCGTCGCTGACCGAGCTGTTCGCGCCCGCCGCCATCGCCGAGCGGGTCGCCGGCATGCTCGCCGGCTACGATTTCGTCGACGAGGGCGCGCTGAGCTATTTCCGCCATCGCCTCGACCAGGCGCCGCGCGACGCCGGCTTCGCGCTCGATCACGTCAGGCGCCACGCGGTGACCGACGAGACCCAGGCCGCCGTCCAGCGGGCGCTGGAATTCAAGTGCGACGTGCTGTGGGCGCAGCTCGACGCCCTGCATCACGCCTATGTCGCGCCCGGCCACCCGCCGCCCGGCGCCTGGCGGCCGCGATGAGCCGGCCGCGCCTCGCCCCCGGCGTGCGCATGCGCTTCGACGACCGGCGCGCCGCCTGGGTGCTGCTCGCGCCCGAGACGGTGGTGTTCCCCGACGAGACCGCCGTCGCGGTGCTGCGGCTGTGCGACGGCGCCGCCGGCGTCGACGACATCGTCGCGCGCCTGGCCGCCGAATACGACGCCCCGCCGGCCGAGATCGCCGGCGACGTCGCCGATCTGCTCGCCGACCTGGCGGCGCGGGGGCTGGTGACGCGATGAGCGGCCTCGAACCGCCGCTGGCGCTGCTGTGCGAGCTGACGCACCGCTGCCCGCTGCGCTGCCCCTACTGCTCGAACCCGCTCGACCTGGAGCGGCGCGCCGCCGAGCTGGCGACGGACGACTGGCGGCGCGTGCTCGACGAGGCGGCGGCGCTCGGGGTGCTGCAGGTCCACTTCTCCGGCGGCGAGCCGACCCTCCGGCCCGACCTGGCCGGGCTGGTCGCGCATGCGCGCGATCGCGGCCTGTACGCCAACCTGATCACCTCGGGCGTCCTGCTCGACGCGGCGCTGGTGACGGGCCTGCGCGACGCCGGGCTCGACCACGTGCAGATCAGCATCCAGGACGCCGAGCCGGGCGCCGCCGACCGCCTGGCCGGGACGGCGGGGGCGCACGCGCGCAAGGTCAAGGCGGCGCGGCTGGTGCGCGCGGCCGGGCTGGCGCTGACCGTCAACGCGGTCGTGCACCGCCAGAACCTGGACCGCCTGCCGGAGATGATCGCGCTGGCCGAGGCGATGGACGCCACCCGGCTGGAGGTGGCGCACGTCCAGTACCACGGCTGGGCGCTGGCCAACCGCGAGGCGCTGATGCCGCGGCCGGAGCAGGTCGCCGCCGCCGAGCGCGCGGTGGCGGCGGCGCGCGGGCGGCTGGCGATCGACCTCGTGGCGCCCGACTATCTGGGCCGGCGGCCGAAGGCCTGCCTCGGCGGCTGGGGCCGGCGGTCGCTGAACGTGACGCCGTCGGGCAAGGTGCTGCCGTGCCATGCCGCCGAGACCATCCCCGGCATGGCCTTCGAGACGGTCGGCGAGCGTCCGCTGGCGTGGATCTGGGAGCGCTCGCCGGCCTTCGCGCGGTTCCGCGGCACCGGGTGGATGGCGGAGCCGTGCCGGAGCTGTCCCGAGCGCGCGGTCGACCTCGGCGGCTGCCGCTGCCAGGCGCTGGCGCTGGCCGGCGACGCCGCCGCCACCGATCCGGCCTGCGACAGGTCGCCGCGTCACGCGGCCATGGCGGCGCTCGCGCGCTTCGCGGCGACGGCGGGCGGCGACGGCTTCGCCTACCGCAGCGGCCGTTCCTCCAGCAGCAGGGCGACCGACGCTCCGGCCAGCGCCAGCCCAGCGGCGGCCGCGAACATGGTGCGGAAGGCGTCGCCGTAGTCGGCGGGCGCGTGGCCGGCCAGCAGGGCGCCGAAGGCCGCGACGCCGAGGGCGGCCCCGAGCGAGCGGAAGAAGCCGATCACCGCGGTGGCGGCGCCGAGATCGCGGCGCTCGACGGCGTTCTGGACCGCCACCGTCACCACCGGCATCACCTGCCCGAGCGCCGCTCCGAGGACGGCCATCAGCGCCAGCAGCGGAGCGCCGCCCGGCATCGCCAGGCCGAAGGCGGCCAGGACGGCGGTCGCGACCGCCAGGCCGGCGACGGGCAGCGCCTTGTAGCGGCCGGTGCGGCTGACCAGGCGGCCGCCGACCAGCGAGCCGGCGGTGGCGCCCAGCATCAGCGGCAGCATCATGGCCCCCGAGACCGACACGCCGACGCCGCCGACCCTCTGCAGGTACAGCGGCAGGAAGACGACGCCGGCGAACAGAACCATCGTCGACAGCACGACGATCGCCATCGCGACGCGCATCACGGCGGAGCGCGCGAGCCGCAGCGGCAGCACGGGCTCGGCGGCGCGGCGCTGCCACAGCACGAACGCCGTCCCGAGCACCACGGCCGCGGCGCCGGCGAGGTGCAGCCCGGGCGCGCGCCACCAGCCGGGCGCGGCGCCGATGCGCGACACCGCCAGCATCAGCGCGGTGATCGCCGCCATCAGCAGCAGCGCGCCGGGAAGGTCGAAGCGCGCTTCGGCATGGCCGGCCGACAGCCGGCGCAGGCCGCGCTGGCTCATCGCAGCGGCCGCGGCCGCCAGCGGCAGGTTGATCAGGAATATCCAGCGCCACGAGGCGAATTCGGTCAGCAGGCCGCCGAGCAGCGGGCCGGCGGTGCTGGCGACGGCGAAGATGCCCGAGATGTAGCCCTGGTAGCGGCCGCGCTCGCGCGGCGGCACCATGTCGCCGATCACCGTGAAGGCCAGCGCCATCAGGCCGCCGCCGCCCAGGCCCTGCACCGCGCGGAACGCGACGAGCTGCGCCATCGACTGCGCCAGGCCGCACAGCAGCGAGCCGAGCGCGAACACCGCGACGGCGATCTGCAGCATGCGCCGGCGGCCGTACAGGTCGCTGAGCCGGCCGTAGATCGGCGCCGTCGCGGTGGTGGCGAGCAGATAGGCGGTGACCACCCACGACATGTGCGCGCCGCCGAAACCGTCGGCGATGGTCGGCAGCGCGGTGGCGACGATGGTCTGATCCATCGCGGCCATCAGCATCGCCAGGGCGATGCCGCTGAATGCGGTGAGAATCTCGCGATGGCTGAAACGGTCGGGCGCCATACCGCACCGATATAGGGGCCGACGCGGCCGAGGGCGACGATTTCGATCGCGGGGCTGGACGGCGCCAGCCCCGCGCTCGGGCTAAAGCGCGAAGATGCGCCGGGCGTTGCCGTCGCGGACGGCCCTGCGCTGCGCCTCGGGCAACGCGTCGACGCGGGCCAGGCAGCCTTTCATGTCGCCGATGTTGTGCGGGTAGTCCGAGCCGTACATGACGCGGTCGCTGCCGGCGACGTTCAGGCAGAGCTCGAGCGCGTCCTGGCGATAGGTGACGGCGTCGTAGTAGATGTGGCGCAGGTATTCGGTGGGCTCGCGGTCGATCCTGACCCGCGCCGCCGGCATCATCTCGAAACAGCGGTCGAGCCGGCCCGCGACATAGGGCAGGGCGCCGCCGGCGTGCGAGGCGATGATCTTGAGATCGGGGTGGCGGTCGAAGAAGCCGTCGAAGATCATGCGGGCGATCGCCAGCGTGGTGTCGAACATGAAGCCGACCGAGGCGATCAGATTGTAGACCTGCATGTCCATGTCGCCGGTGCCGGGCGGCGCCGTGGGATGGACCAGCACCGGCAGGCCGCGCGCGTCGATCTCGCGCCAGATCGGCTCGAACGCCTCCTCGGTCAGCGAGCGGCCGTTGATGTTGGCGAGCACCATCACGCCGACCGCGCCGGTGTCGCAGGCGCGGCGCAGCTCCTCGACGGCGAGGTCGGGATGCTCCCACGGCAGCGAGGCCAGCCAGCGGATGCGGTCGGGCCAGGTGCGCTGCGCGCGGGCCATGTCGTCGTTGACGATCCGCGCCGCCTGGAGGCTGATCTCGCGGCTGCCGAAATAGGCGTTGGGGCAGGTCAGCGACACGATGGCGACGTCGACGCCGGCCGCGTCCATGCTCTCGATGCGCAGCTCGTAGTCGAAATGGCCGGGCATCGGCGTCATGAACGGGGCGCCGTTCTTGAAGATGCCGTAGGGCGCGTCCAGGCTGGGCCGGACCTCGTAGCGCGGCGCGCCGTGCTGGCGCAGCAGCTCGATCCATTCATGGCTCAGCATGTGCGTATGGACGTCGATCACCGTCATGGCAGGCTTCCCTTGTTGGAGTGCAGTTGAGTCTTGACGAGCGGATTGCGCAGAACGGGCACGAGCAGCACCGCCGCGGCGATCGCCAGCACCGCCGGCGAGGCGGGGCCGAACACGATGCTGGATGCGCCGACCGCCACGGCGGTCGCCAGCAGCGCCAGGCCGCGCAACGGCTTGCGCCCGGTCGGCACCAGGAACTCGGTCATCCCGAGGCCGAGCAGGTAGGCGGCGGCGGTGGCGCTGGACAGCGAGATCGCCACCTCGGCGAAGCTTCCCTGCATCAGCAGCGCCGGGTTGAGGCAGAACAGGAACGGCAGCAGATAGGCCGAGGCCGCCAGCTTCAGTCCGGTCCAGCCGGTGGTCCACATGTCGCTGCCGGCCAGGCTGGCGGCGGCGTACGAGGCCAGAGCCACCGGCGGCGTCAGCATCGACAGCAGGCCGTAGTAGAAGATGAACAGATGCGCGGCCAGCGGCGCGATGCCGGCCTTGATCAGCGCCGGCCCCAGCACCACCGACAGCACGACGTAGACCGCCGCGGTCGGCATGCCCATGCCGAGGACGACGGCGATCGCCGCCGTCAGCAGCAGCAGCAGGAGAACGCCGCCGGACTGCGCCACCTGGGTCAGCATCAGGGTCAGCGAGAAGCCGAGGCCGCTGATGTTGATGACGCCGATGACGATGCCGGCGCCGGCGCTGACCAGCAGCACCGGCAGCAGGTCGCGGCCGGCCTTGGCGGCCATGTCGAACAGCACCGACGGCCGCGGCAGCTCGCGCCGGGCGACGATCCACACCACCAGCGCGCCGCCGGTGGCCAGCAGCGCCGCCCGCCCGGCCTCGTAGCCGCCCCAGAACAGCAGGTAGACCAGCAGCGCCAGCGGCGCCAGGAACATCCAGCCCCCCGCCAGCGTGCGCCCGAACCGCGGCAACTGGTCGGCCGGCAGGCCCTTCAGGCCCTGGCGCTTGGCGAAGACGTCGATCTGCACGAACAGCGCCAGGAAATAGAGCAGCGCCGGCAGCAGCGCGGCGGCGACCACCTCGGCGTAGTCGATCTGCAGGAATTCGGCGATCAGGAAGGCGGTGGCGCCCATCACCGGCGGCATGAGCTGGCCGCCGTTCGAGGCCACCGCCTCGATGCCGGCGGCCATCGAGCCCGGCATGCCGCTGCGGCGCATCAGCGGAATGGTGACGATGCCGGTGCCCATCACGTTGCCGACGGTCGAGCCGTTGAGCGTGCCGAAGACGCTGCTGGCGGCGACGGCGACCTTGGCCGGCCCGCCGCGGCGCCGGCCCATCGCCGCCAGCGCCATGTCGGTGAAGAACCGGGCGCCGCCGGTGAACTCCAGCACCGCACCGAAGACGATGAACGCCAGCACCGTGGTGGCGGCGACGTCGAGCACGATGCCGGGCACGCCGTTGCTGTCGGCGTAGAGATAGACGATCAGCCGCGTCGGGGGCGTGTAGGCCGCCTGCAGGCTGCCGGGCAGCCAGTGCCCGAACAGCCCGTACAGCGCGACGGCGAGCAGCAGTCCGGCGATGGCGTTGCCGCACGACCGGCGCACGGCCTCGGCCAGCAGCACCAGCCCGAGCAGGCCCGGCAGCCATTTCTCGGGGCCGCGGGTGGCCATGCTGAGCAGCCAGTCGTTGTAGTTCCAGGCCGACCAGGCCCAGCACGAGAATGCCGTCAGCGCCAGGACGGCCTCGAGCCAGCCGGCGGCCTCGCCGCGATAGGGCGCGGCGAGGAACGCGGCGGCGACGCTGAGGCCGGCCATCACGCACAGGAACTGGGCGCCGACGATGCCGACCCCGAACTCCCGCGGCAGATCGAGCAGCCACAGCACGCCGAGCACCGGGATCAGCGCGAGCGCCAGCTTGCGCGCGGTATCCACCATGGTCCCGCCCTCACGCGTCACTTGGCGAGTGCTGCCTCGCGGCTCTCGTTGGCGTCGTTCCACAGTCCGACCGACTGGAAATACGCCTTGGCGCCCGGATGATAGGGGGCGGTGTTGGAGGCGGCCGCCAGCTTGGCCTTGTCGCCCGACTTCAGCACCGGATAGTCGGTCTGCAGCGCTTGCCAGTTCTCGTGCAGGGTCTTGACGATCGCCGCCGCCTGCTCGTCCGACATCTGGGCGTCCGCGACCAGCATCACGTCGAAGCCGACGACGTTGGTGCCTTCCTTGGCCCCGGGGGCGTTCGGCGACGGCTTCAGCGGCATCAGGTAAAGGCCCGGGAACTGCTCGGCCAGGAAGGCGTCGTTGGCCTTGGGGCCGGTCAGCGAGACGTAGGAGATCCCGCCGGGAACGGCGGCATGGGCCTCGCGGGTCAGCGGGATGCCGACGGCGATCGCGGTGGCGTCGATGCTGCCGTCCTGGACGCCTTGCACGCCCTGGGGCAGGCCGCCGATGGTCACCGGCTTGACGTCCTTTTCCGTCAGGCCGCCGCTCGCCAGCATGGCGCGATTGGCTTCGCTGAGGGAATCGTTGGCCTTGATCTCGACCACCACCCGCTTGCCGCGCAGGTCCTCGATGGTCTCGATGCCGGAATCGGCGCGGACCATGTAGCCGTAGCGCAGGGGCCACAGCCGCGCCAGCGTGCGCAGGTCCGCGATCCGCTCGCCGGTCATCGCGCCGGAATAGGCGCGGCCGCTGTCGAGGCTGGAGCTGAGCCCGGTGGTGACCTCGCCGTTGCTGATCAGCGGCAGATAGACCGAGGAGCCGGCATAGGGCTGCGCGGTCGCCGGTTGGCCCAGCTTCTCGCTGAACAGTTTGGCGAGGCCGCCGCCGACCACGGCGTAGATGGTGCCGGTCGGGTTGGTGCCGATGGTGATGCGCCCCTGCGCCGCCGCCGGAACCGCCGTCATGAGCGCCGCGGCGGCGAGGGCGGCCGCGGTCGCGGTCTTCGTGAAGTGCTTCATCCGTTCCTCCCATTCATGCCGCTTTGGCGCGGCTTGGTTCAGGCCGATCGTGTCCGGTCGCTGTCCCGGCCCGGCTGCAGTTGGCGTTCCAGGCGCGCGACCTCCGCCTGGATCTCGTTCAGAACGACTTGTCGGCGCTCCTCCGACAGCCGCTCGGTGATGAAGGCGATGCTGATCGCCGCCACCGGAACCCGACGGCCGCCGAAGATCGGCACGCCGATGCCGCTGAGGCCGTCGATGATCATGCCGCGATGCTCGGCGTATCCGTGGGCGCGGACATGGGCGACCGCCTCCAGGCAGGCGCTTTCGCTGAACTGCGGGAAGGCGGCGTAGTGCTCGGCGCGGCGCCGCAGGAGATCGCGGATCTCGTCGTCGGGCAGATAGGCCAGCAGACAGCAGCTTCCGGCGCCGATGCCCAGCGGTCGCCGCACGCCGACGTCCATCGCCGCGACCTTGATCGCGGCCGAGCCTTCCTCGCGCGCGATGCAGACCGCGTCGAACCCGCTGCGCACCGAGAGATAGGCGATCTCGCCGGTGCGCTCGGCCACGGCGGCGAGGCCGTTGCGCGCCAGGTCGCCGATGCGCCAGCGTTGGCCGGCGACCGCTCCCAGGACCACCAGGTCGTATCCGAGATGGTACAGCCGGCTCGACGGCTCCTGGATCACCCAGTTGGCGCGCATCAGCTCGACGAGGATCCGGCGCACCGTCGGCTTGGGCAGGCCGGTCGCGGCGACCAGGGTCGACAGCCGGCTGCCGCCGGGCGCGATGGCCCGCAGTATCGCGATGCCGCGTCCCAGGCTGCCGGTCGCGGCATCCGCCGCGATGGACTCGATTCGGGTGTCCGGACTCACCGCCGTCGCCTCCCACGTGGTCCATTATACGGACCATCATTCCTGCGAGTTTTGTCAGCGTACACGACAAAATCGCGCCCGTCGACATACCCATGTTCCGTATGTCGGACCTACCTTGTTGGAGGCAGCGCCGCGATCTATGCTGATCGCGGAACGCGGAGGCGCGGATGCGAGTGGCGGTGGTGGGAGCGGGGGCGGTCGGCGGACTGCTGGCGGCGAAGCTGGCGGCGGCGGGGCTCGACGTGGCTCTGTTGGCGCGCGCTTCGGCGGTCGCGGCGTTGCGCCGGCACGGGCTGCGCGTGACCGGCGCCGGCGGGCCGATCCAGGCCGCGCCGGCGGTGTCCGACCGCCCCGAAACGATCGGCCGCCGTGATCTGGTGATCACGGCGGTCAAGGCGCACGACCTGCCCTCGGTCGCGCCGATGGCCGCCGAGTTGCTGGCCCCCGGCGGCGCCCTTCTGGCGGTTCAGAACGGCATTCCCTGGTGGTTCCCGCATCGCCTGGCGGCGTGGCGGCTGCGCAGCGTCGACCCCGACGGCAGGATCTGGCGCGATCTGCCGCCCGATCGCGTGCTCGCCGGCGTCGCCTACGTGACGGCCGAGCGGCTTGGCGACGGCCGAATTCGCCACGACGGCGGCGACCGGCTGGTGCTCGCCGCGGTCGATCCCGGGATGGCCGCCGCGGCCGAGCGGGCGGCGCGCGTGCTCGCGACGGCCGGATTCGCGGTCGAGCCGGCCGCGAACGCCAGGGCCGCGGTATGGACCAAGCTGCTGGGCAACGTCGCCTTCAATCCGCTGAGCGTCATCCATCGCGCCGGCGTCGCCGAACTGTGCGCCGAGCCCGCCGTGCGCGACCAGGCGTCGCGGATGATGGCCGAGACCCTGGCCGTGGCGGCGGCCTTCGACCCGCCGCTGGCAATCGACGTCGAGAAGCGCCTGGCGGCGGCGGCGGCCCTCGGCGCGGTCAAGACCTCGATGCTGCAGGATTTCGAACGCGGACGGCCGCTGGAACGGGCCGCCATCCTCGATTCGGTGCGCGAACTCGGGGAGCGGGCCGGCGTCGGGACGCCGACCCTGGATGCCGTCGCCGGGCAACTGCAGCGCATCGCCGCGCCCTGAACGATCTTGTCACAGCTTGCGCACACCGATCTCCCAGCGCCGGTGACACTCTGACCCCCGTGACCGCGGCCGCCGCGCGCGGCGGGTCGAGGCAGACGCATCGGGGAGCACGGCATGACCGGGACGAGTGTTCGGCGGCACGGCGCGACCAATGCCGGGGCGCGCGCCGCCCGGGAGGTCGCGCCGCCGACGGGGCGATGGGCCCAACTCGACGCGCTGCGGGCGACGCTGATGCTTCTCGGCGTGGTGCTGCACACCGCCAACATCTATCGCGAGGGCGGCGGCTGGCTGGTCGCCGATCCGCAGCAGTCCTGGGTGTTCGGCGCCGTCTCGGACGCCATCCACGCCTTCCGCATGCCCGCGTTCTTCGTCCTCTCGGGCTTTTTCTGCGCGATGACCCTGCGCCGCCACGGCCGCCGCGCGCTGTTGCGCAAGCGGCTGTTTCGCCTTCTGGTGCCGCTGGCCGTGGTGGGGAGCGTCGTCAACGCGCCGCAGCTGGTGCTGACCGGGACCGACCCCGCCGTCGTGCTGTCCGCCGGCTTCTGGCTGTCCGGCGGCTGGGTGCTGCACCTTTGGTTCCTGACGAACCTGGCGCTGTATTTCATCGCGGCCGCGGCGCTGGGGGCGATCGCGGACGCCCTGCGCCTCGAGATTGCCTGGCGCCCGCCGGCCGGACCGGCCGGATTCGCCGTCGTCTATCTGGTCTTCGTCGGCACGTTCCTCGCCGCCGTCGGGCTGGCGCGGCTCCATCCGGCGTTCTATGCCCAGCCGACGATGTTCCCGTCGCCGTTCAACATCGTCTGGTACGGGCTGTTCTTCGCCCTCGGCCACGTCCTGTTCGCCGCGCCCGGAGCCTATCGGGCGTTCCTCGCCTGGGGGTGGCTCGGCCTGGCCGCCGGGCTCGCCGCCGAGGCGGCGCCCGCCGGCGCGGCCCTGCCGCCACCCGTCGCCGCGATCCTCGACAACGTCGCCTTCGCCAGCCTGACGCTGGGCTACGTCCACGCCGCCCTGGTCGTGTTCGAGCGGCTGTTCCGCCGCGGCGGGGCGCTGTGGCGCCGGCTCGCCGACAGCGCCTACACCGTCTATCTGCTGCACCACCCGGTCGTGGTCGCGGTCGGCGCGGCGCTGACCGGCTTCTCGTGGGGGGCGGGGCCGAAGGCGGCCGTCGTGCTGCTGTGCGGAACGGCCCTGCCGCTGGCCGTGCATTTCGGGCTGGTCCGCCGCGTGGCGTTGCTGTCGCTGCTGCTCAACGGCCGGCTCGATCGCCTCGGGACGCCGGCGCGCAACGGCCTGCGCCCGGACGCGGCGGCGTAGAGGCGGCCGCCCGCCGCCCGCGTGCGCCTCAGCCGGCCGGGGGCCAGAGCGACGCCGCTTCGACCTCGGCCAGGCGCGGTCGCCCGATCTGGCCGAGGGCGCGGTCGAGCTCCTGGGTCAGGATGGCGAAGGCGCGATCGACTCCGGCTTCGCCGCCGGCGGCGACGCCGTAGAGGAAGCTGCGGCCCGAGAAGACCAGGTCGGCGCCCAGGGCGCGGGCGCGGACCACGTCGGCGCCGCGGCGGATGCCGCTGTCGAGCATCACCGCGAAATCGGCGCCGACCGCCGCCCGCACCGCCGGCAGCGCCTCCAGCGACGCCGGGCCGCCGTCGAGCTGGCGGCCGCCGTGGTTGGAGACGATGACGCCGTCGGCGCCGGCGTCGCGGCAGGCGACGGCGTCCTCGGGCGCCAGGATGCCCTTGACCACCAGCCGGCCCTTCCAGCGCTCGCGCAGCCGCGCCAGATGCGCCCGGTCGAAGGCGCCGGAGATCTGCGCCGCCATGAACGCCGCCAGCGACTGCACGCCGCTGCCCGGCGGCGCATAGCGGGCCAGGGTCTCGAAGCGCGGCGGCCCGGCACGCAGGGTCGCCAGCGACCAGGCCGGGTGCAGCGCGAAGTCGAGCAGATCGGCCGCCGAAAGCCGCAGCGGCAGGCCGAAGCCGTTGCGGATGTCGCGGTCGCGCTTGCCGGGGACTGGCACGTCGACGGTGACCACCAGCACCTCGTAGCCGGCCGCCTCGGCCCGGTCCATCAGGTCGGCGGTGATGGCGTCGTCGGTCGAGACGTAGAGCTGGAACCACGCGCGGCCTTCCGCGGCCTCGGCGATCGTCTCCAACGCGGTGGTGCCGGCGGTGCCGAAGACGTAGGGCGCGCCGGCGCGCGCGGCGGCGCGGGCGAAGGCGAGGTCGGCGCCCGGCCAGGCGAGATTGGCCAGCCCGATCGGCGCGATGCCGACCGGACAGCGCCAGACGCGCCCGAACAGCGCCGCCGAGGCGTCGCGGCGGCTGACGTCGACCAGGGCGCGCGGCTTCAGGGTCGCGGCCTCGAAGGCGCGGCGGTTGCGCGCCATGTTGGTCTCGCTCTCGGCGCCGCCGTCGAGGAAGTCGAACACCATGCGCGGCAGCCGCCGCCGCGCGCGCCGGCGCAGGTCGTCGATCGAGGCCGCCGCGGCCAGCCCGGCCATGTCAGCCCATCTGCGCCGGCAGCACCAGCGCCAGCGCCGGGAAGGCCAGCAGCAGGCCGAGCCGCACCACGTCGCAGGCGACGAACGGCGCCACGCCGCGGAAGATGCCCGACAGCGTGGTGTCGGGCGCCACCGATTTGATGACGAACACGTTCATGCCGACCGGCGGCGTGATCAGCCCGAGCTCGACGGTGACGACGATGATGATGCCGAACCAGATCGGATCGAAGCCGAGCTGGGTGACGACGGGAAAGATGATCGGCACCAGCAGGATGATCATCGCCATCGCGTCGAGGACGCAGCCCATCACCAGGAAGAACGCCAGGATCAGCACCATGGTGCCGTAGGCGCCGAGATCGAGGCCGACCAGGAAGTCGGTGACCTTCTGCGGCGTCTGGGTGATGGCCAGGAAATAGCCGAACAGCAGCGCTCCGATCAGGATGGTGAAGATCGCCACCGAGGTGCGCAGCGCCTCGACCAGGCAGCCCAGGGCCGCGCCGACGCCGAGCCGGCGCCGCGCCACGCCGACCACCCAGGTCGCCACGGCGCCGAGCGCGGCCGCCTCGACCGGGGTGACGAGGCCGATGTAGATGCCGCCGATGATGACGACGAACAGCAGCGCCACCGCCCAGACGCCGCGCAGCGAGTCGAACTTGTCGCGCAGGCTGGTCGGACTGCCCTTCGGCACGTTGGCGGGGTCGGCCACGCCCATCAGCCACACGGTGCCGAGCTGCAGCGCCACCGCCAGCAGGCCGGGGATGACGCCGGCGATGAACAGTTTGCCGACGTCCTGTTCGGTGATGTAGGCGTAGACCACCAGCACCACCGACGGCGGGATCAGGATGCCGAGCGTGCCGCCGGCGGCGATCACCCCGGTCGCCAGGCTGTCGGAATAGCCGAAGCGCCGCATCTCCGGCAGCGCGATCTTGGTCATCGTCGCCGCGGTGGCCACCGACGAGCCGCAGATCGCGGCGAAGCCGGCGCAGGACGCCACCGTCGCCATCGCCAGGCCGCCGCGCCGCGCCCCCAGCCAGGCGTTGCCGGCGCGGAACAGCTCGCGGCTCATGCCGCTGGCGGTGGCGAAGGCGCCCATCAGGATGAA
Organism: uncultured Rhodospirillaceae bacterium; assembly: GCA_964545205.1. Lineage (GTDB taxonomy): Bacteria > Pseudomonadota > Alphaproteobacteria > Rhodospirillales > Magnetospirillaceae > CAZJFH01. Next base: position 65,816 of record CAZJFH010000016.1, on the reverse strand, counting down.
CATCGGGATGACGCTGAGATTGTAGTCCGTCACCGTGCGCAGCGGCGACAGCGCCAGCAGCCGCAGGGCCGGGTCGATGCCGGCGATGGTCGCGAAGCCGCCGACCCCGACCACGCCCATGGCGATGCCGATCGGCACCCGCAGCAGCATCAGCGCGAACAAGGCGACGAAGCCGCCGATGGCGACGGTATCGCGGTCAATCATACGTCCCGTCCTCCTGCGGCGCGGCGCCGAAGCCGACGATCAGCACCAGCCGCGACAGCACCATCAGGAACGCCGCGGCGACGCCGAGCCAGGCCAGGCCGTAGAACGGCCACACCGGCAGCCGCAGGTCGAAGGTCTCCTGGCCCGAGGCGAAGGCGCTCTCGACCGCCGAGAACAGCATCCAGGCGAACAGGCCGACGAAGGCCAGCACCACCAGTTCGGAGACCAGCGCCATCGCCCGGCGGCCGCGGCGGCCGGCCAGCGCCCAGACGAAATCGACCTTGATGTGGCTGTCGCGGAAGCTGGCGCTGGCCAGCCCCCACAGGATGGTGACTCCGAGCAGCAGCCGGGCGATGTCGAAGCCGTCCGGCACGGCGACGCCGAGCGAATAGCGCAGCGTCGCCGTGCCGAAGATCAGCACCGTCACCGCTCCTAGCAGCAGGCCGGCGACGGACTCGATCGCCCGCGCCAGCCTCTCGATGCGGTCGCGCGGGCTCATGTCCGGACGCGCGACCGCCTGCGGCGGACCGTGGTCACCTCAGTCGACCAGCGAGCCATGCTTCTGCAGCGTCGAGCGCAGATCGCCGATCAGCTTGTCGGGGTCCAAGCCGAGCTTCCTGACGTCGGCCGCCCAGGCCTTCTCCAGCGGCTCGGCCGACTTCTTCCACGCCGCCTTCTCCTCCGGCGTCGGCACCGACAGGGTGTGGCTGGGATCGGCGACCATCTTGGCGCGGCCCTTCTGCTCGGCGTCGGCCCAGCCGGTCGAGATCTTCTCGGCCCATTCGCTGGTGCAGTGCGAGTCGACGACCTTCTTCTGCTCCGGCGACAGCGACTGGTAGGTGTTCTTGTTCATGACGATCGCGAACACCGTCACGTACATCGGCGTGTCGATGTGGTACTTCGCCACCTTGTCCATGCCGAAGATGTACATGGAGTCGTGCGGGAAGAAGATGGCGTCGGCCGTGCCCTTGGCCAGCGCCTCGCGCGCCTCGGGCGCCGCCACCTGGACGCTGGCGCCGCCCAGTTCGGTGGCCCAGCGGCCGGTGGTCGCGTTGGCCGGGCGGATGTTCATGCCCTTGACCTGATCGGGATGGGTGATCTTGGTCTTCGAGTGCAGGGTGCCGGGATCGAGCAGGTGCACCATGCAGTACTGGACGTCGTTCATCTCCTTGGCGGCGTAGGGGCGGTACCATTCGTCGATGGCGCGCGAGCCGGCCTTGGCGTTGTCGATCAGGAACGGCAGCTCGCCGGCGGTGACGATCGGGAACCGCCCCGGCTGGTAGCCGACGTTGATCCAGGTGACGTCGGCGATGCCGTCGCGGGCCATGTCGTAGTGGTCCTTGGCGGCGCCGAGCTGCTGGGCCGGGTAGAAGTCGAACTTGATGCTGCCGCCGGACGCCTCGGTGATCGAGTCCGCCCACGGCTTGAAGCCGGTGGTGTGCGCCGGATGCTTCTCCGGCAGCCAGTGCGCGAAGCGCATGGTGACGTCTTCGGCTTGCGCCGGCAGGACCAGGCCGAGCGCGAGCAGACTCCCGGCCGCGATTGTCTTCAACATGATCTGCTTCCTCCCAGTGTCGCGGGGATGATTTCCCCTTCGTTGCCGCCTCGCGGGCGTTCCCCGAGGCGGTTTGGCTCTCGTCACAGCACGCGGTGGACCTGCAGGCGCACGAGGTCGGGCAGGCGCTCGCCGATGCCGAAGGCGAGGGCGCCGTTCAGCCAGCCGAGCGCGCCGTCCGGCGCCTCGAAGCGCAGGGCCGTGCGGAAATAGTAGCTTGCCGGGTCCGGCGCCTCGCCGCGGGCGAGCGCGTCCATCACCGCCGGCGGGCCATGGCGGACGCCTTCGCTGCGCACCTGGACGCGGATGCCGTCGTCGGTCTCGAGCAGGTAGCGCGCCTCGATCTCGGCGATGCCGTCGCGGCGCAGCAATTGCCAGTCGGCGCCGCCGGGCAGCACCCGTCCGGCGGCGGCGGGGCCGGCGAAGCGGCCGCCGGTGATCCCGACCATGCGCCGTTCGCCGCGGCCGGTATCCCCAACGGAGACCGGCGCCGCCAGCGTGACCTCGACAGTGAACAGCGGTTCGGACTGCACGGCGACCTCCTTCATTGTTGATAACATTCATTGTTGGGGCCGGCAACGGTCGCCGAGCGGATACCCCCAAACGTATGAGGCCTTGAAAAACGTTTGACACCCCAACAATCGCCGCGCGACCATGCGCGAATTGGAGGCGATCCAAGTTCCGCGAGGGCCGGCGATGGAAGTCTCGTTCAGCACCGAAGTCGAGAAGCTGCGCCTCGGCGACGGCGCGATCTTCCACGGCGAGGCCATCCTGGCGGTGACCAAGGCGCTGCTGCAGTCGGGCGTGTCCTATGTCGGCGGCTATCAGGGCGCGCCGGTCAGCCATCTGCTCGACGTCATGGTCCAGGCCGGAGACCTGCTCGACGAACTCGGCGTCCATCTCGAGACCTGCGCCAACGAAGCCGCCGCCGCCGCGCTGCTCGGCGCCTCGATCGCCTATCCGGTGCGCGGCGCGGTGACGTGGAAGTCGGTCGTCGGCACCAACGTCGCCGCCGACGGCCTGTCGAACCTGGCCTCGGCCGGCGTCACCGGCGGCGCCCTGATCGTCGTCGGCGAGGATTACGGCGAGGGCGCCAGCGTCATCCAGGAACGCACCTACGCCTTCGCCGAGAAGTCGTCGATCTGGCTGCTCGATCCGCGCCCCGACCTGCCGACCATCGTCGACATGGTCGAGCACGGCTTCGCGCTGTCGGAAGCCTCGTCGAGCCCGGTGATGCTGCAGCTTCGCATCCGCGCCTGCCATCTGTTCGGCAGCTTCGTCGCCAAGGACAACCGCCCCGCCGCCGCGTCGCGGCGCCAGCCCATCGCCGAGCCGGCCGCCTTCGACTATGGCCGGCTCAGCCATCCGCCGTCGACCTTCGCCCACGAACGCGACAAGGCGGCCCGGCGGCTGCCGGCGGCGCGCGACTACATCGCCGCGCACGGCCTCAACGAGGTGTTCGACGGCGACCTGGCCGAGATCGGCGTCATCGTGCTCGGCGGCCTCTACAACGGCGTGGTGGCGCAGCTGGCGCGGCTCGGCCTCGCCGACCGGCTGGGCGGCACGCGGGTGCCGCTGCTGGTGCTCAACGTCGCCTATCCGCTGCTGCCCGACCAGATCGCCGCGTTCTGCCGCGGCCGGCGCGGCGTGCTGGTGGTCGAGGAGGGCGCGCCGGAATACGTCGAGCGGTCGGTCGGCGCCATCCTGCGCGGCGCCGGCGTCGACGCCGCCGTCTCCGGGCGCGACGTCCTGCCGGCGGCGGGCGAACTGGGCGGCGAGGCGCTGCTCGGCGGCCTGGCGGCGTTCATGTCGCGCCACGGCGTCGCGGCCGGCGCCGGCGCCGCCCTGGCCGAGGCCGCGACGGCGCGTCGTCGCCTGGCGGCCGAGCTGATCGGCGGCGCCTTGCCGGCGCGACCGCCGTCCTTCTGCACCGGCTGCCCGGAGCGGCCGGTGTTCGCGGCGCTCAAGCTGGCCCAGCGCGAGACCGGCCGCGTGCACGTCTCGGCCGACATCGGCTGCCACTCGCTCGGCACCCTGCCGCCGTTCAACTCCGGCAACACCATTCTCGGCTACGGCATGTCGCTGGCCGCCGCCGGCGCGGTCTCGGCGGTGCAGGCGCGACGGCCGGTCAGCGTCATGGGCGACGGCGGCTTCTGGCACAACGGCCTGCTGACCGGCGTCGCCGGCGCGAGCTTCAACGGCGACGACTCGGTGCTGGTGGTGCTCGACAACGGCTACAGCTCGGCCACCGGCGCCCAGGCGATCCCGTCGAGCCGCGAGCGCCGCGGGCCGGGCCCGCGCCTCGACATCGTGCGCGCCCTGCGGGCGCTGGGCGTGCCCTGGGTGCGCCGGGTGCGCAGCTATTCGGTGCGGCGGGTGACCAAGCTGCTGCGCGAGGCGCTGACGAGCCCGGCCGGCGGCCTCAAGGTGGTCGTCGCCGAGGGCGAATGCCAGCTGGCGCGCCAGCGCCGGGTGCGCGCCGCGGATGCCGGCCGCCGCGCCGCCGGCCGGCCGGTGACGCGGGTGCGCTACGGCGTCGACGACGCCCTGTGCACCGGCGACCATTCCTGCATCCGGCTGTCGGGCTGTCCGTCGCTGACGATCAAGGACAATCCCGATCCCCTGCGCGACGCGCCGGTGGCGCATGTCGACGCGGGCTGCGTCGGCTGCGGCGTCTGCGGCGAGGTCGCGCACGCGGCGCGGCTGTGCCCGTCGTTCCACGAGATCACGGTGGTCGAGAATCCGCGCTGGCACCAGCGCCTGGCCGAGCGGCTGCGCCGCAGGCTCGCGGCATGACGGCGGCGCGGCCCTATGCGATCCTGATCGCCGCGATGGGCGGCGAGGGCGGCGGCGTGCTCGCCGGCTGGATCACCGACGCCGCCGTCGCCGCCGGGCTGTTCGCGCAGCGCACCTCGGTGCCGGGCGTCGCGCAGCGCACCGGCGCGACGACCTATTACATCGAGATCCATCCCGAGCCGCTCGACGGGCTGAAAGGCCGCCGGCCGGTGCTGGCGCTGCAGCCGACGCCGGGCGAGGTCGACCTGGTCGTCGCCAGCGAGATGATCGAGGCCGGCCGCACGATGCTGAACGGCTTCGTCGACCGCGACCGCACCCTGCTGGTGGCCTCGACCCATCGCGTCTACACGATCGAGGAGAAGGGCGTCGGCGGCGACGGTCGCTTCGAGGTCGAGCGGGTCGCGGCGGCGGCGCCGCGGCTGGCGCGGCGGGCGGTGCTGTTCGACGCCGCCGCGGCGGCGCGCGAGGCGGGCTGCCACGTCAACGCCGTGCTGCTGGGCGCGGTGGCCGCCACCCAGGCGCTGCCGTTCGCCGCCGACCTGCTGCGCGCCGCCGTCGCGGGCGGCAAGGCGGCCGAGGCCAACCTGCGCGGCTTCGCGGCCGGCTCCGCCGCCGCCGCCGCCGGCCCCGCGCCGCGCCGCGAACGAGAGGCGGCCACGCTCGACGACATCCTCGCCGCCGCCGAGGCGCGGCTGATCGACTACCAGGACGCCGACTACGCCGCGCTGTTCCGCCGCCGCCTCGAGGCCGTCCGCGCCGCCGCCCCGGGCGATCCGCGCCTGGCCGCGGCGGTGGCGCGGCAACTGGCGCTGTGGATGAGCTACGAGGACGTCTTTCGCGTCGCGCAGCTCAAGACCCGCCCCGAACGGCTGGCCCGCCTGCGCGCCGGCGCCGGCGGCGGCGCCGTCCAGGTGCGCGAGTACCTCGCGCCGGGCCTGGACGAGCTGTGCACCCTGCTGCCGCCCGGGCCGGCGGCCGCGCTGTCGCGCTGGGCCGGGCGGCGCGGATCGCGCCGCCGGCTGGCGCTGCCGCTGCGCGTCGCCTCGACCTCGGTGTTCGGGCACGCGCTGCTGCGCCTGCTCGCCGCCGGGCGCAAACGCCGGCGGCGCGGCGCGCGCGACGCCGAGGAACAGCGCCGCATCGAGGACTGGCTGGCCCGCGTGACCGCCGCCGCCGCCGTCGACGGCGAACTGGCGGCGCAGACCGCCGAATGCGCCCGGCTGGTCGCCGGCTACGGCGACACCCGCGAGCGCGGTCTGGCGGCGTTCGAGCGCATCATGACCGAGATCGTCGACCCGGCGCTGGCCGGCGCGCTGGCGGCGCCGCTGGCGGTCGACGCGCTGATCCAGGCCCGCCTGGCGGCGCAGAAGGATCCGGAAGGCGACGGCCTGGCGGAGGTGCTGGCGGCGATGCCGCGGCCGACCCGGCGCGCCGCCGAATGATCGTCACGCGCCGGCGTGGACGATCTCGTAGTATGTCTTCTCGAGTTCCAGCTTGTGCCGGGTCTCCTCGGCGGCCAGGTAGGCGAACAGGTCGCGCACCGGCCCGGGCGGCGTCGTGCGGGCGAGTTCGCCGTAATGCTCCATCGCGGCCTGTTCGCGCCCGAGCGCGTATTGCAGCACCGCCTGGTCGTCGGGATCGTCGCCGAGATCGGGCAGGTGCAGGCAGTCCGAGAACCTGCTGTCGCTGACCGGGCGCTCGATCTCGAGCCGGACCACCTCGGCGATGTCGGGGCGCCGGGCCAGCGCGGCGAACATCTCGAAATGCGCCCGCTCCTCGGCCGCCAGATCCTCGACCAGGTCGCGGATGCGCTTGCCGACCCTGGGCGCCAGGGCGGCGTAGAAGTCGCGGGCGCCGGCCTCGAAGGCGGTGGCGACCTCGAGGATTTCGCGCAGGCTGGTCGTGCCGCGCAGGCGCGCGGCGGCGTCGTTTCCTTCGGTCATGATGCCTGCTCCTCGGCGGTCAGGGCGGCGTCGATGCTGGCGGCGACGCGGTGGCCGTCGGCGACCGCCGAGACCACGTCGGGACCGCGCACCATGTCGCCGGCCGCCCACAGCCACGGCTCGCTGGTGCGCCCGCCGCGGTCGACCTGCAGGCGACCGCGCGCCCAGGCCAGCCGCTCGGCGAGGTCTTCGCCCAGCAGCGCGGTGTCGGTGGTCTGGCCGATGGCCTCGACGATCATGTCGGCGGGGTGGACCTGCTCGTCGCTCTCGTCGTAGCTGGGGGCGAAGCGGCCGTCGGCGTCGAAGATCGCCGTCACCCGCCAGGTCTTCAGCCCGACCACCCGGCCGTCCTCGACCAGCACCTCGCGCGGGCCGCGGGCGTCGAGGATCGCCACGCCCTCCTCCCGCGCCTCCTTGATCTCGTCGGGGTCGGCGAGGAAGTGGGCGAAGTCCTCGAGCGCCGTCACCGTCACCGCGACCGCGCCGTAGGCGCGTTTCTGCAACCGCGCCAAGGTGCGGGCGGCGTCCATGGCGACGTTGCCGCCGCCGATCACCGCCGCCCGGCGCGGCGTGCCGAAATCCTCGCCGGCGGTGGCCTGGCGCAGCAGGTCGACGGCCTTGCGCACGTCGGGATGGTCGCTGCCGGGGATGCGGGTCGCGCGCCCCATCTGCAGCCCCAGCGCCAGCAGCACCGCGTCGTGGTCGTCGTTCAGCTCGTCGAGGGTGACGTCGGTGCCGACCCGCACGCCGCAGCGGATGTCGACCCCCTGGGCGCGGATGACGTCGACGTCGCGGTCGATGACGTCGTAGGGCAGGCGGTATTCGGGGATGCCCCAGCGCGTCATGCCGCCGGGCCGGTCGAGCGCCTCGTAGACCGTGACGCGGTGGCCCTTGCGGGCGAGGTCGAAGGCCGCCGTCAGGCCGGCCGGGCCGGCGCCGACCACCGCCACCGACTTGCCGCTCGGCGGCGCCCCGGTGCCGACGATCCCGCCGTAGCGCGCGTAGGGCACCTGGTCGGCGATGTGGCGCTTGAGCCAGCGGATGGCGACCGGCTCGCCCTGCCTGCCGGCGGCGCAGACGGTCTCGCAGCGATGGGTGCAGACGCGCCCGCAGACCTCGGAGAACGGGTTGGTGTCGTAGAGCAGCCGCAGGCCGCGCTCGTAGTCGCCGTCGCGCACCGCGGCGATGTAGTCGGGGATCGCCATGTGCGCCGGGCAGGTGGCGACGCACAGGCCGCAGGCGACGCAGCGCTCGGCCTCGAGGCGGGCGTCCTCGACCGGGTAGCCGTCGACGATCTCGTCGAAGGAGGCGATCCGCACGTCGGGCGCCAGCTCGTGCATCGGCACCCGGGCCGCCGGCGTCAGGCGGTGGCCGGCCGGGCGGCGGTAGCCGAGCGCCGAGCCGTCCCAGTGCTTGCGGTCGACGCCGGGGACGAAGCGGAACGCGTCGGGGTCGGCGTCGACCCACTTGTATTCGTTCGACATGCCCAGCGAGCCGGTCATGCACACGTCGACGCACAGCGCGCACCAGCAGCAGCGGCCGTAGTCGAAGCGCGGCCGCAGGCCGGAATCGCCCTGCTTCGCGGCGATGCCCTCGACCGGCACCATGTCGATCGCCGCGTTCTGGCAGATCGTCTCGCAGGTGCCGCAGCCGATGCAGGCGGCGACGTCGTTGACGTGGAAGCCGCGGTAGCGCGGCGCGCCGGGCCGGTCGTTGAGCGGGTCGCGGATGGTCACCGGGTCGCGGAACAGGTTCTTCCACGCGGTGAAGGGCGAGAGGATGTCGCGCACGGTCATGGTCACCTCTCGATTTCCGGCGGATAGGTGTGCAGCGACACCATCAGGGCGGCGACGTCGGAGATGTTGACGTTGACGATCAGCCGCTCGAGCAGGGCGACGGCGTGGGTGTAGGACGGCCCGCGGACGTTGACGCGGCGCGGATAGCCGCTGCCGTCGGTGACCACGTAGTAGCCGTACTCGCCGCGCGAGCATTCGCCGCGGACATAGGTCTCGCCGCGCGGAATCTTCCAGTGCAGCACGTTGGGGATCGGCGCCATCAGCGGCCCGCTCTTCGGCATCCGCGCCAGGATCTGGCGGATCAGGTCGATCGAGACCAGCAGGTCGCGGCGGCGGACCTCGGCGCGGGCGAACACGTCGGACTCGGTGCCGACCACCGGCTCGAACGCGAGCCGCGGATAGACCAGGTAGGGCTGGTCCTTGCGCACGTCCTTGGCGACGCCGGCGGCGCGGGCGTTGGGGCCGGTGACGCCGTAGGGCTCGATCAGCTCGGGCGCGATGCGGCCGAGGCCGACGGTGCGCTTCCTGAACACCGCGTTGTGGAACATCACCGCCTGGACGTCGCGCATCACCGCCTCGAGCTCGCGCAGCGTCTCTTCCATGCGGCCGGCGAAACCCTCCGGCAGGTCGTCGCGGACGCCGCCGGGCAGGATGAACATGTGGTAGATGCGCGCCCCGGTCATTTCCTCGAAGCGGTCGAGCATCAGGTCGCGGGCGTAGGTGGTCCACTGGCCGATCACCGCCAGGCCGAGCGCGCCGGCCTGGCCGCCGAGATACATCAGGTAGCTGTTGATGCGCCCCATCTCGAGGATCAGGGTGCGGATCCACTGCGCCCGCTCCGGCGCCTCGATGCCGGCCAGTTCCTCGATCGCGGCGGCGTAGCAGTACTCGTTGAAGTCGGGCTCGGGCACGCAGATGCGGCAGACGATCGGGAAGCACTGGATGAAGCTGCGGCGCTCCATCAGCTTCTCGAAGCCGCGGTGCAGATAGCCGACATGGGTGCGGGCCTCGACGACCTCGTCGCCGCACACCGTCAGCTCCAGCGACATGTTGCCGGTGATCCCGGGATGCTGCGGCCCCTGCCACAGCTTCAGGTACTTGCCGGAGGCGAGGTCGATGTCGAGCGTGCCGTCCGGCCGCGTGGTCGGGTACTGGATGCGGTCGGGGTCGAAGCGTGCCATGTCAGGCCTCGTCGGGATAGAGCTGCCGCTTCATGTGCGCGGCCGGGTCCGTGGTGGCGCGCCCCGGACGATGGTTGAAGTTGCCCTCGGCGAAGGCGCGGGTGTCGAAGTCGCGGCGATAGGGCGGGATGCCGCTCCAGCCTTCGAGCACGAACTCCTCGTCGACGCGCGGGCTGCCGGGGAAGTCGATGCCGAACATCTCGCGCAGTTCGCGCTGATAGGTCGCCGCCGTCGGCCACAGGTCGTGGACGCTCTCCATCGTCGGCGCGGCCCGCGGCACCATGACGCGGACGCCGACGTCGCGCCGCCGCGCGCGGTCGTTGAGCAGGTAGGTGAGCTGGAACCGCCCCTCCTCGATCCAGTCGACGGCGGTCAGCAGCACCAGGTGCGAAAAGCCCTCGCGGTCGCGCAGGTGCAGCAGCAGCGGCCGCAGATGCTCCCACGGCACGGTGACGAACATCAGGTCGTCGCGCTGGTGCGTCGGCGCGCCGATCGGGAACAGGTCTGCCAGGCTTTGATGGAGTGCGCGCATCGCCGGTCACCAGTTGTAGTCGGGCATGTCCCAGTCGTGGATCACCTTCTTCTGGTTCGCCTTGTACCAGTCGAAGTTCCGGGCGTAGTGGGCCGCGCCCTCGGCCTTGCCGGCGCGGATGATCGTCTTGAGCGCCTCGAAGCCGGCCAGCAGCGCCTCGGGCCGCGGCATGCAGCCGGCGACGTAGAGGTCGACCGGCAGGTAGTCGTCCAGCCGCTTGATCGTGTTGTAGCTGTCCCAGTACATGCCGCCGTTGATCGTGCACGAGCCCAGGCCCATGACGTATTTCGGGCTCTGCATCTGCTCGTAGGAGCGGATGACCCGCTTCAGCGTCTTGACCGACAGATAGCCCGAGATCACGAACAGGTTGGCCTGGCGCGGCGTCGGCCGCCACTGGATGCCGTAGCGGTAGGCGTCGAAGCGCGGCGTCATCAGCGGCCGCATCTCGATCGCGCCGCAGCCGGTGCCGAAGCCCAGGATCCACAGCGATTCCGAGCGGGCCCAGTTGAACAGGTCCTCGATGATCCGCGAATAGGCCGGAACGTCCGGAGCGGGTGCCGCCTCGCAGTAGTAGTCGCGCAGCGGATCGACCTCGAATTCGACGCCGTCCGGACCCTTGACCATGCGTTTTTGCAGTTCTGGCTTCATGTTCGCCTCACGCCGTCACGACCGCCAGCACCCCGATCGGCACCGCCCAGACCAGGAACCAGCGAATCGACTGCTCGACCCGGAAGCGCGGGAACACCACGCCGACCAGCACCGAGCAGAAGTAGATCAGGAACACCTTCAGGAAGAACACCGGCCAGCTGGCGGCGCCGCCGAAGAACAGGTTCATGTAGACGACCACCTTGGCGATCGGGAAGATCGCCCGGTTGGTCTGCATCAGCGCCAGATAGGACGAGTGGTACTCGGTCGGCGGCCCGATCGGGATTTCCTGCGGCGCCAGCACGACGTCGAAGGGCGGGCGCATCATCGAGCCGAGGAACGACAGCATCGCCGCCGCCACCGCCAGCGGGTTGGTGAACAGCGTCCAGTTCACGAACCCGCCCTGCTGGGCGGCGACGATCTCGGTCACCGACAGCGTCTGGTACTGCAGCGCCACCGCGAACACCGCCAGCGCGAAGGGCAACTCGGCCGCGGTGACCTGCTGCAGGCCGCGGGTGATGCCGATGGCGGCGTGCGGATGCCCGCTCTCGGCGGCGCCCAGCGCCATGCCCAGCGTGCCGAAGAACACGAAGTACAAGGCCAGGATCAGGTCGCCGGCGAAGGAGAGGTTCGAGAACATCTCCGAGCCGTAGATCGTCGGCACGAACAAGAGCAGCCCGACGCCGCCCGACAGCCGGAACACCGGCCCGAGATAGAACATGGCGCCGTGGGTGATCGAGGTGCGCAGGGCGTAGTTCTTGACCAGGTCGATGTAGTTCTGCCAGATCGGGATGCCGTAGCGCCGGCCGACCCGGGCGCCGATCTTCTGGAACAGCGCCGTCAGCACGATGCCGAAGTTCATCACGATGAACAGCGTCAGCAGCGAGTACGGGATCTGCATCCATTCGAAGGCCATGGCTCATCCCCCGGTCGAGAGAAGGTAGACGGCGACGGCGAAGCCGAGGCAGTGGACCGCGTAGGTCTGGCCGTTGCCGGTGTACAGCCGCCGCGTCCAGTCGGCGGCGCCGTGCATGCCGTCGGCGACGCCGTCCCAGAACCGGGTGACCAGCGGCTGCACCAGGAAGCCCAGCGCCTTGCGGTAGGGCGCGAAGAAGTTCCAGGCGAAATGCGTGGTCTCCGGCCGGTACGGCCGCTCGGCGGCGTAGACGATGTTGAACTGCTTGACCTTCCGGGCGCGGCGGTTGACGAAGACCAGCCAGGCGAACAGGGTCGCGAACACGACGCCGACGATGATCATGATCGCCACCGGGTTCCAGTAGCCGTAGCCGCTGGTGATGGTCAGCCCGCTCCAGTTCAGGCCGTTCTCGGGCAGGAAGCGGCCGATATAGGCGTCGACGTGGCGCAGCGCCAGGCCGGGCACCACCGCGAACACCAGCAGCAGGCCGACATAGAGCATCTGCGGCAGCACCAGCCAGAACGGCGCTTCCCTGATCCGCCGGTGCTCGTCCTTGAGCTGGCCCAGGAAGATGGTGTGGATCAGGCGGAACAGGTACAGGAAGGCGATCGGTCCCGAGAAGAAGATCAGGATCATCGGCAGCCGGTACTCGGTGGTCAGCAGCGCGTTGTAGAAGATCCAGCGGCCGCCGAAGCCCGACAGCGGCGGCACGCCCGACATCGCGACGATGCCGACCAGCACGGCGACGAAGGTCAGCGGCATCAGGCTGATCAGGCCGCCCATGCGGTACATCTCGCGGGTGCCGGTGCGCTTGGCGACGCCGCCCACCGACAGGAACAGCATCGACTTGTAGATGTAGTGGTTGATGACGAACATCAGCGCCATCAGCCAGCCGAGATGGTTCATCATCGCCAGGCCGAACAGCGCGTAGCCCATCTGCCCGATCGAGGAGTAGGCGAGCAGGCGCTTGGCGTCCTCCTGGAAGATCGCCATCAGGTTGCCGAGCAGCGCCGTCACCGCGCCGATCCACAGCATGACGTAGGTCAGCTCGACGCCGTGGAGCTGCTGGCGGCCCATGGTCATCAGCAGCACGAACAGCCCGTAGAGCCCGGCCTTGAGCAGGATGCCCGACACCATCGGCGAGACGTCGGTCTCGGCCTCGGCATGGGCGCCCGGCAGCCAGACGTGCAGGCCGATGGCGGCGGTCTTGGTCATGAAGCCGACCGCCAGCAGCAGGAACACCCAGGGGGCCGCCGGCGCGACGAGCGCCGCCAGCCCGGCCAGCGCCAGGCTCGGGGCGCCGTCGGCGGCGATGGCGAAGCCGGCCAGGATCAGGAACGCGCCGCCCAGCGAGAACAGCAGGTAGGACAGCGCGTGCGGCTCGGAATGCCTGCCGCGCATGATCAGGAAGTACGAGCCGACGGTCAGGATTTCCCAGGCGGCGAAGAAGGCGAAGGAATCCTCGGCCAGCAGCAGCATCGCCAGCCCGGCGTACATCAGCATCGCCGAGGGATAGAAGCCGGTGCGGCGGCCGTGGCTCTCGTAGCTGGCGAGCAGGGTGACGGCGCCGCCCAGCAGCATGATCACGGCGAAGACGAGCCGCAGCGGGTCGTACAGCGACCAGGTGCCGGCGAACCAGCCGACGAGCCCGGCGATGGCGACGGTGTTCTTGACGCGGGCCGGCAGCCATTCCAGCGCCAGGAAAGCCAGCGCGAACAGCAGCGGCACGGCGGCCAGGACGTTGCCCAGCCCCGCGGCCGCGCCCCACGCCCAGCCCAGCGCCCAGCCGGCGGCCACGGCGGCCAGCACCACCGCGTGCCCGCGCGGGCCGCCGACCAGCAGCTCGGGGCGGGCCTCGCGCTTGATCGCGTAGCCGAACCAGCGGAACAGGTAGCCGGCCTCGATCAGCGCCCCGAACAGGATCAGCCCGAGCACCGTCAGCCGCCCCGCCGCGGCGAGCTCGTGCGCCAGCATCCACTTGGCGTAGAAGCCGGGGAACGGCGGCAGGCCGGTCAGCATGGCGATCAGGCTGGCGAAGGCGAACACCATCAGCGGCCGGCGGCGCAGCGCCGCCCAGGCGGCGAGACCGCGTTCGGCGATCAGGCCCGACAGCCAGTACAGCCCGGCCTTGGCGACGGCGTGGCTGACCAGGATGCCGAAGGCGATCAGGTGATAGTCGTCGCCGAGCACGTCGCGCTGGCCGATCACCGCCAGCACCAGGCCGGTCTGGGCGATCGAGGAATAGCCGAGCAGGCGGCGGTCGTCGGTCTGGGGCAGCGCCAGCAGGTTGCCGGCGACGAAGGTCAGCAGGCCGATGGCGGTGGCGACCGGCAGCCAGCTCGCGCCGCCGACCGGCAGCAGCTTGTCGATCGCGAACAGGAAGGCGCTGCCGGCGGCGGCCGAGAAGATGGCCGAGAAGGCGGGATGGGCGGCTTCGTAGACGTCCAGCGCCCAGCCGTTGGCCGGGAACGGCTTCAGCTCGGTGGCGACGGCGACGAACATCAGGAGGAAGGCGATCGGGCCGCCGGCCTTCAGCCACAGCGACTCCGCCGCCATGCCGTCGAGGTTGAGCGTGCCGGTGGCGTGGTAGGCGAAGATGATGCCGACCAGCAGCAGCACCGAGATCACCTGCGAGACGATCAGGTACTTGAAGCCGGCCGCCAGCGCGCGGACGTCGTCGGACAGCAGGATCAGGCCGCCGGTGGCGATCGCCGCCAGCTCGATGAAGACGAACAGGTTGAAGACGTCGCGGGTCAGCACGATGCCGCACAGCGCCATCACCGCGACCAGCAGCACCGCCATCGCCCGGCGGCCGATCCGCAGCAGCGTCGGCTTCAACGCGATCGCCGACAGCATGCCGGTGCCGCCGATCAGCAGGCCCAGCGCCGCCTCGGGCAGGCCCATGCGCAGGTTGATGGCGAAGGGCGGCGGCGCGCCGGCGGTGTGCACGTCGAAGGCGGCGGCGCCGCCGGCGACGAAGGCCCAGACCCAGCCGGCCGAGACGGCGACGACCGCGGCCAGTCCGGCCAGGGTCAGCAGATAGGCGCTGCCGCGCCGCTCGTCGGAGAGCAGCCCCAGCAGGAACGCCGCCGCCAGCGGCGCGGCGATGATCAGGACGGTGCTCACCATTTCAGCTCCATGAACCGGGTGATGTCCAGGCTGCGCTTCGACTGGTAGAGCTTGTAGGCGTAGGCCAGCATCAGCGCGGTGACGCCGAGGCCGATGACGATCGCCGTCAGCACCAGCGCCTGCGGCACCGGGTCGACGATGCGCGCCGCGGCCTCGGCGACCGGCACGGCGTCGTCGAGGATCGGCGCGGTGCGGCCGCGCATCCAGCCGACGGCGACCAGCACCACGTGGACGCCGGTGTCGGCGATGGTGAAGCCGACGATCATCCGCAGCAGGTTGCGGTCGGTCAGCGCGCCGTAGAATCCGACCAGGATCAGGGCGAAGCCGGTCGCGAGGCCCAGATACGCCATCACAGCTCCTCCGTCTCCGACAGGTGGGCCAGCATCGACGAGAACTCGGCCCCGACCTTGAGGCCGATCAGCGCGTAGATCACCGGAATGGCGCCGGCCGAGAACAGCTCGCCGACGGTGCCGGTCGGCAGGATGCGGTTGTCGAGGAAGCCGCCGGCCAGGACGACGCCGAGCAGCCCGATCGCGACGTAGGCGGCGCCGGACACCGACTCGACGGCGGTGATGATGCGGTGGGCGAAGCGCCGCCGCGGCGAGGCCAGCAGCAGCAGCAGCACCGACGAGGCGACGATGGCGCCGCCCTGGAATCCGCCGCCCGGCGTCAGGTGGCCGTTGACGAAGACGTAGACGCCGAGCAGCACGATCAGCGGCGCCAGCAGGCGGCTGCCGGTCGCGAGCATCTCGCCCGCCGGCGCCAGCGCGGCGGCCGGCCGCGCGTCGCCGCGGCCGCGGGCCAGCACCAGTCCGACCACCGCGGCGGCGAGGAACAGCACGGTGACCTCGCCCAGAGTGTCGAGGCCGCGATAGGTGACGATGATGGCGGTGACGATGTTGGCGGCGCCGAGATCCTGCGCCGTGTGCTCGGCGTAGTAGCGGGCGGTGAGGTTCAACTCGGCGTCGGGCCGGTAGCCGGCCAGCAGGCTGGCGAACATGGCGCCGAGGCCGAGCAGGATCAGCGCCGCGGCGAAGCGTCTAATCATGTTCGCCTCCCCGCATGCGGCCGAGCACGAAGAAGAACAGGAAGGTGGTCAGGCCGCTGCCGATCGCCGCCTCGGTCATCGCCACGTCGGGCGAGCCGAGGATCAGGAACATCACCGAGGCCAGCAGGCTGACCAGGCCGGCGGCGAGGATGGCGACCGGCAGGGTGCGGCCGAGCACCGCCACCAGGGCGGCGCCGACCATGGCGACCGCCAGAAGCGCGCTCATTGCCGTCATCATGGCGCTCATGACCCGCCTCCTTCCTCGAGCCGGTCGATGGTGGCGCGCGGCGATTGCGGCTGGCCGATGCGGTGGGCGGCGCGGGCCAGCACCTGCGACGACAGCGGGTTGGTGAACAGGATGAACAGGCCGATCAGCAGCAGCTTGATCGACCATTCGGGGCGCAGGCAGGCGGCGCCGGCCAGGGTCAGCAGGGTGCCGAGGGTGGTCGCCTTGGTGCCGGCCTGGATGCGGTTGAACAGGTCGGGCATGCGCACCAGCCCGAGGCCGCCGAGCAGCAGGAAGGCCGCGCCGGCGACCATCAGGACGCCGCCGAGAAGGTCGAGCGGCGCGCTCATCAGAACCCCCGCTCGAGATAGCGGGCGATCGCGATCACGCCCAGGAACGACAGCAGCGCGTAGACGATCGCCACGTCGAGATAGATGCCGCGGTTCTCGGCGAGCGCGACCAGCACGATGCCGGTGATGGCGACGATGGTCAGGACGTCGAAGGCGACGACGCGGTCGGCCGGCGACGGCCCGGCGACGAAACGGAACAGCGCCAGCAGGAAGGCGCCGCCGCCCAGAATCGCGGCCACATGGACGAGAAGGTCAGCCATACATCACCTCGAGATGTTGCTCGAACCCGGCGACGATGCGCGCCGTCGCCGCGTCGATGTCGTCCGAATCCACCGTGACCCAGTGGACGTAGAGCCACTCGCCGTCGAGCTCGACGGTCAGCGTTCCGGGAGTCAGGGTGATCGAGTTGGCCAGCAGCAGCCGCCCGACCGGGCTGGTCAGGCGGGTGCGGACCTTGACGATGCCGGGGTTCAGCGGCAGCGACGGCGACAGCACGATGGCCGCCAGCTTCAGGTTGGCCCTGACCAGCTCGCCGAGGAAATGCACGGCGTAGCGGCCGGCGGCGGCGAAGGCGGCGGGGGTGGCGCGGAACTCGGCGACGAAGGCCGTGCGCCCGCCGAAGAGCAGCGCGATGACGACGGCGGCGAGGACGCCGACGGCGACGACCCCGGGGGCCAGCGAGGCGTTGAGCAGCAGCCAGAAGACAAGCAGACTGCCGGACAGGGCGGCGAAACCTCGGACGTTCGTCATGGCTCCCCCCGTGGGACGGGCCGGACCTTGTCGCCGGGGTGACGGCGGTCTCTGCGGCTCCGTCGATCGGAGCCTATATATTCGTATATTCTAATTATCTAATCAAATGGCGCGGCGACCGGCCGGGGTCATGGCTGCCCTGCCTTTTCAGCAGGGCTCGCCGGCGCCGCGCGCGCGGCGGACCGGCCTATTCCAGGGCCGGGCGGCCGGCTTCGCGTGCCGCGGTCGCCTTCTCGATGACGTAGCGCTGGAAGTCCTGGCCCTTGGCGTAGCGCTCGTCCCAGACGTATTCGAACATGCTGATGAAGTGGAACGGCCGGAAGTAGCCGGGCATGCGCGCGACCTCCGCGTCGGCGCCGCTCTTGCCCAGCGCCGCGCCCGGATCGGCCGGGAAGAACTGGATCGTCGGCGTGAAGTTGACCCGGTATTTGCGCGCAAGCTCCTTTTCGGGCAGGGCCTCGCCATCGAAATCGGTGACCTCGCGATCGCCCCACAAGTTGAGCTGGAGCACCGCGAACCGCTCCTTGATCCAGTCCGCGGTCTCCGGCTCGGCCAGATTCACCGTGTGCAGGTCGCGGCAGTAGGGGCAGCCCTTCTGTTCCCAGACGATGGCCAGCCGCTTGCCGGCCGCGTGGGCCTCTTCCAGATCGTCGCGCAGGTCGAGCAGGCTCTGCAGGAACCAGTCCTGGTGGTACAGGCCGTCGTCGCCGAGCTTCGGCTCGATGCGCTCCGCCGCCGTGGCCGGCAGCGCGGCGATCAGGACGGCGACGACTGCGGTGAGGATGCTGCGCATGGTGACCTCCTGTGGGGCTTCGCCGCGGCGCGTCAGCCGGCGGCACCGAGGATGGGAAAGGTGATCAGCAGCCAGTTGGCGATCTCGGCCAGGGTGCCGGTGGTGATCAACAGGCCGGTGATCACCAGCAGCCCGCCGATGGCGATCTCGACGGCGCGCATGTGGCGCTTGAAGCGCTTCATGAAGCCGAGGAACGGGTTGACGGCCAGGGCGGCGACCAGGAACGGCACGCCGAGGCCCAAAGCGTAGGCCGACAGCAGGCCGACGCCGTAGCCGACCGAATCGCCGCCGGCGGCGAGCAGCAGGATGGTGGCCAGGATCGGGCCGACGCAGGGCGTCCAGCCGAAGGCGAAGGCCAGGCCGATGACGAAGGCGCCGAGCAGGCCGGCCGGCTTCGAATCGACGTGCAGCCGCTTCTCGAAATTCAGGAAGCCGAGCCGGAACGCCCCCATGTAGTGCAGGCCGAGCACGATGATGACGACGCCGGCCGCCGTCGACAGCCAGCCGAGGTTGTCGACGATCAGCGCGCCGAGGAACGAGCTCGACGCGCCCATCGCCACGAACACCGCCGAGAAGCCGAGCACGAAGGCGAAGGCGGCGGCGAACACCCGCCCGACCGGGGCGCGGTCCTCGGTCAGCTTGTCGAGCGAGACGCCGCCCAGGAAGCACAGATAGGCCGGCACCAGCGGCAGCACGCACGGGCTGGCGAAGCTCAGCAGGCCGGCGAGAATCGCGCCGGCGAAGGTGATGTCGAACATCTCCGCGGTCATCTGTCCTCCTGCAGTCGGCTCGCCGCCAAGCCTGTGAAGAAATCCGATCCGTCGCTCCCGCGGAAGCGGGAGCCCATTCCTGAGGCCCTGCAACCCGCTGGAATGCCTCAGGATTGGATGCCCGCTTTCGCGGGCATGACGCCTGAAATCACTGCTCGCGGCAATTTCTTCACGCTCGAAAGCGGGAGCCCGATCCCGAGACACCTCAATCTATCGGAATGCCTCGGGAATGGATGCCCGCTTTCGCGGGTTCGCTGCTCTCGACACTTACTTCACACGCTCGCAGGCGGGAAGCCATGCCTGAGCCGCACCGCCCGACATGGATCCCTGCTCGCGGGCAAGGCCATCAGCTCCCGACCACCTTGACCACGTTGTCGGCCGGCGCGTCCACCACCTTCTTGTTCCCGATGTGCGCGGCGACGACGTCCCAGATCGGCGGGCCTTCGGTGCCCTCGTTGACCGAGGCCCAGCCGGCGACGGTGTAGGTCCGGGACGGGTCGATCGGCGTGCCGTCGAGGCGCTGCAGGTCGCGGATGCGCGTGCCCATCGCGGCGCGCGGGTCGATGGCGTAGCGCATGCCGCCGACCCGGACCATGTCGCCGCCCTGCTGGTAGTAGGGATCGGGATTGAACAGGTTGTCGGCGACGTCCTCGAGGATCGCCTTGATGGTTTCGCCGGTCATTTCCGAGCGATAGGCGGCCGGATAGGTGATCGAGGTCTGGTTGTGGACGTCCTCGACGGTGATGTCCTGGCCGGGCAGCAGCGAGGCGCCCCAGCGGAAGCCGGGACTGAGCGCGATCTCGGCGTCGCGCTCGGCGATCAGCGCCTGGCAGATCAGGTCGTCGAAGGTGCCGTTGAAGTTGCCGCGCCGGTACAGCAGCGAGTCGGTGCGCCCGAGGACGCGGCCGAGCTCGGCGGCGTGCGGGGCGCGGATCTCGGCGATCAGCGCCGCCATTTCGGGATCGGGGGCGATCGCGTCGGCGAACAGGGGGATCAGGCGGAAGGCGAAGTCGCGGACCTTGCCGCCCTGGACGTCGAGGTCGAGCCGCGACAGGAACTTGCCGTGCGAGCCCGAGGCGATGAGCAGCGTCTCGCCGACCTTGATCGCCTCGGGGATGGCATCGTGGGTGTGGCCGGTCAGCACGACGTCGATGCCCTTGACGCGGCCGGCCATCTTGCGGTCGACGTCGAAGCCGTTGTGGCTGGCCACCACCACCAGCCCGGCGCCGGCGGCGCGGGCGGCGTCGACGCGCTCCTGCAGCAGCTCGTCGCGGATGCCGAACGACCACTCCGGGATCATCCAGCGCGGATTGGCGACCGGGGTGTAGGGGAAGGCCTGGCCGATCACCGCGATCCTGACGCCGCCGCGCTCGAAGAAGGCGGTGTGCTCGAACACCGGCTCCTGCCACTCGGTGTCGACGACGTTGCCGGCCAGGAACGGGAAGTCGAGCCGGGCGATCAGCTCCTCGACCCGCTCCTGGCCGTAGGTGAATTCCCAATGCGCGGTCATCACGTCGACGCCGAGCCGGTTCATGGCGTCGACCATGTCGGTGCCGCCGCTCTTCAGCGAGGTGTAGGAGCCCTGCCAGGTGTCGCCGCAATCGACCAGCAGCGTGTTGTCCGGGCGCTCGGCGCGGATCGCCTTGACCAGCGTCGCCATGCGGTCGAGGCCGCCGATGCGGCCGTGCTCGGCCGCCAGCGCCGCGAAATCCTCGTGGCTCAGCGCATGCGCCTCGGGCGAGCCGGCCCGCAGCCCGAAGCGGCGCAGCAGGTCGCGCCCGGTCAGGTGCGGCGGCAGGCCGGAGACCGCGCCGACGCCGAGATTGACCGACGGCTCGCGGAAATACAGCGGCATCAGCTGGGCGTGGATGTCGGTGAAATGCAGCAGCGTGACGTTGCCGACCGGCTCGAAGGCCAGCAGGTCGGCCTGGGTCAGGCGTTGCGCGGCCCGGGCCACGCCGGCCGGGCCGGCGAGCACGGCGGTGGCGGCGGCCACCTGAAGGAAGTCGCGGCGGGTGAGCATGCGTCTGACTCCGATGTCGCTGTGTTGCTCCCTCTCCCGCGCGCGGGAGAGGGCCGGGGTGAGGGCCGCGCGACCGGCGTCGCGGCGCCACCCTCACCCTCCCGCTTCGCGGGCCCCTCCCTCTCCCGCGGGCGGGAGAGGGAAAGGGGGCTACTTCCGGACCGAGGGCGTCTCGACCCGCAGGCCTTCGGCGCGCCAGGCCAGGTAGAGCTCGAGATTGGTGTACTCGTCGGAGCCGAGCGGGTAGGGCTGCGCCCGGATTTCCTCGTTGCAGCCGGCCAGGCGCTTGTGCAGCGAGCCCAGTTTCTGCCACTTCAGGCGATAGGTCGGGAAGCCGTTCGACATGCCCTGGCTCAGCAGCTCGGTGCGGATATGGTTGCCGGGATTGTCCTCGTGGCAGTGCTTGCAGGCGAGGTCGTTGAGCCCGCGGCGTTCATAGTAGAACGCCTTGCCCTTCTCGAAGAACGGCGCCGCAGGGCCGTCGATCGACACCTTGATCGGCGTGCCGCGCGACTGGTACTTGACGAAGGTCGTCATGCCCAGAAGTTCGGCCGATTCGTACTTCCAGGCCGGCGCCTTCATCTGTTCGGTGCGGCACATGTTGATGCGCTGCTCGACATTGACGACCTTGCCGGCCTTGGCGTCGAACCTGGGATAGCCGGCGCCGACGCCCTTCATCGATTCCTCGGCCTTGCCGTGGCACGCGGCGCAGGACTTGCCGGCCTCGCCCTCGGCGACGGTCCACGCCGACTGCGCTTGCTCCATCCACAGGAAGGCCGGGTTCTGGAAATCGTCTTCCTGCATGGCCCGGGTCTCGGGCTCGGCGTAGGTGTAGCCGGAGCGCTTCTCGCCGGAGACGAACGGCGCGTAGGCCGGATCCCTGGGATCGAAGGGCGGCGTCTTGTGGTCGGCGGCCGCGGGTGCGGCGAGGCCGCCCAGCATGGCGGCCGCGACGGCGGCGGCGATGGCTCGGTGGTGCATGAACTCCTCCCTGGTGGTGTTCGGGCCCGCCGGTTCTGGCGCCGGTCTGGGCCCGGGCGCGCTCAGGCGACCTTGATCTCGGCGCGATGGCTGTAGGCTTTGCCGTCGTCGTCGGTCCACGTCATCTCGATCGTGCCGCTCTCGGTCGCCTTGACGAAGAACGACAGGTAGGGATTGGCCGAGATCGCCGGCTGCCACTCGGAGCGCAGCACTTCGGCGCCGTTGTAGGTGCAGACGAAGGTGTTGATGATCTTGCGCGGGATCTTGTTGCCCTGCTTGTCCTTGCGCTGGCCCGATTCCATGTTGTGGCCGATCACCGTCTTGATTTCGACGAGGTCGCCCTTCTTGGCCCGCGCGGGCACTTTGACCTTGATGCTGGGAGCTGCCATGTCCGTGTCTCCTTGCGATCCGATCAGCCGCCGCAGCCGCCGATGGTGACCTTGATCTCCTGCTGCGCCGAAAACACCGAGCCGTTGTTCATCACGGCCAGGGCGCGGATGTTCTGGGTCTTGGCCAGGCGCATGCGGCTGGCGACCTCGGCCCGGCCGGCGGCGGGGCCGAAATAGTAGCTGGCGACCCCCGGCGAGGGATTGCCGTCGGCGAGGATGTGGATCGCCTTGACGTGGTCATCGGCGGTCATCGGGCTGTCGACGGTGACGGTGAACGGCACCGTGTTGCCGTTCTCGGCGATCTGCGGCAGTTGGATGGAAACCCGGCCGGCCTGCGGCGTGGCGCCGCCGATCAGCTTCTGGATGGCCGCGGCGGCGTCGGTCTCGGCCGCGGTCGCGGCGCGGGCGACGCCGGCGACGGCCAGCATGACGCCGCCGGTGCCGAGCAGGAAGCGGCGGCGCGAGACGGAAGGGTGCGGGTTGCTGGGCATAGTCGTCTCCTCGGGCTCGATCACTTGAGGGTCATCAGATAGGCGACCACGTCCTCGACCTCCTGGGCGGTCAGGATGGTCTTGTCCTGCCACTTGGCGGCGACGCGGTGCAGGCCGTCCTTTCGATGGAAGGCCGGCATGATGGTGTCGGGATTGACCAGTTTGGGATCGACGATCCTGAGCCGGATCTCGTCCTCGCCGAGCCGCCCGGCGACCTCGTCGAGTTCGGGGCCGATATGGCCGTGATCGGCCTCCTCGGGGATCGGCATCGCGTGGCAGGACAGGCATCCGCCCGGCTTGACCACCAGCTTGCGGCCGTTGACGGGGTCGCCGGGCTTGCCGGTCAGCGAAGCCATCCCGTCGGGGATCTCGGCGCCCTTCGGCGTCGCGCCCGCGGGGAGCGAAACGGCGAGGGCCGCCGCGACGGCCGTCGCGATGACGGCCGGAATTGTTCGTCGCATGTGAACTCCTCCCTGTGCGGACCCTTGGCGGGTCGCTTGCCGCAAGCCTCGCAACCGGCGTGCCAGAAGGCAGGGGGGCGGAAAACCGGGCCTGCGACGATCTGTCGCAGGTTTGCCTGGGCCGGAATGACCCTTCGCCGGCAAGGGGATTGGGTCGTTTCGACCCAGTCGGCGGCGCGCGACCACAAGCCGCTTGACGCCGGCGGCGCCGCGGCCGCTCAATCGGCGGATGGACAGGCGTTTCTTTCTCGGCGCCTTCGGCGCGGCGGCGGCGGCCGTCACCCTGGACCGCTCGGCGGCGGCGCTGCCGTTCGCGGGCGACGCCATCTGCCGCGCCGGCGCTCCCCTGGTGCCGGCGAGCGCCGCCGAGGGCGAGCGCGACGGGCTGGTGTACGAAGGCACGCACATCCTGACCTACGGCGCCCTGCGCGAGATCGCGATGCGCTATCGCGGCGGCCGCTTCCTCGTCCACGGCGGCGGCTGCGACAATGCCGTGCTCGGGGTGCGAAGCGGCAACTCGGACCTCGGCGGGATGTGCTGCCCGCCGGAGGGACCGCGCTTCGCCGGGATGAAGTCCCTGATCGTCGCCCGCGACGTCAAGGTGGTCGTCGCCCATCCCGACGCGGGCTGCGACGGCGTCGCGCTGGAGGCGCTTCGGCGCGTCGCCGCCGGCACCATCGACGACTGGCACGAGCTGGGCGCCCGGCCCGGCGCCATCGCCCTGGTGGTGCGCGAGCACTGCGCCGGTTATGCCGAGCCGGTGCGCAGCGTCCTGCTCGGCCGCGATCCGGCGTGGTCGCGGCGGGCGCTGTTCGTCGACACCGACGAGCAGGTGGTCGACACGGTCGCGCGATTCCCGAGGGGGCTCGGCGTCGCGAGCTGGGTCTTCGCCAAGCCGTTCGTCGAGGCCGGCCGGCTGGCGCTGCTGACGGTCGACGGCGTCGCGCCGATCCCCGAGGAGGTCGCCGCCGGACGCTATCCGCTGGTGGCGCCGATGAGCATCGTCTACCGGCGCTGGCGACCCGAGATGCGGCCGCTGTTCGACTTCATCTACGGCCCCGAGGGCCGCGCCGTGATCGCCGAGCGCCTGGTCCCGGTCAGCGCCGCCGAAGCCGGCTATTCCTGAGGCCGCGGCGGCAGCGGCAGCCACACCGTGACCGCGCCCGGCGCCCCCGGGTGCACCGCCACGTCGCCGCCATGGGCGCGGGCGATCGCCAGGCAACTCGCCAGGCCGAGCCCGGTGCCGCCGGTGCGGGTGGTGAAGAACGGCTCGAAAAGATGGGCGCGGGCCTCTGCGGAGAAGCCGGGGCCGTCGTCGGTGACCCGCACGAAGCCGCGGGCGTCGTCGCGGCCGACCGCGACCGTGATCCGGCGGCCGACCGAGCGGGCGTTGTCGAGCAGGTTGTCGAGCATTTCTTCGATCCGGTAGGGGTCGGCGGAGAGGCGCACCGGTTCGGGCGCCAGCTCGAGCGCGAGTTCGACATCGGCGAACCGCTTCGCCCAGCGGCTGGCGATGTCGGTGCAGACCTCGTCGAGCACGACGTCCTGGCAGCGCGGCCGGATCGGGCGGCCGTAGGCCAGCAGCGCCTCGACCGTGGCGATCGAGCGCTGGCAGTGATGAAGGATCAGGCGCATGTCCTCGGCCACCGGCGGCGGCAGCGTCGGCTGCTTGGCGGTCAGTTCGGCGACGCTGCTGATCACCGTCAGCGGGTTGTTGAGATCGTGCGCCACCCGCGCCGCGACCCGGCCGATCGCGGAGAGCTGTTCCTGGTGATGGACCTGTCGCTCGAGTTCGCGCAGGCGCGCCAGGCCGTCCGACATCTCGTTGAAGGCGTCGACCAGCGCCGCCACCTCGCTGCCGCCGCCCGAGACCTTCCGGCCGAACTCGCCGCGGCCGACGGCGAGCGCCGCCGAGATGACGTCGAGCACCGGCCGGAACAGCCGGCGCAGGAACACCGCGATGCCGGTGACCAGGACCACCCCGAACACCGCCATCACCGCGGCCAGGATGCGCTTGACGTCCGACAGCGCCGCCGCCACCGGGTCCGGGGCGACGACGTCGAGCGCCACCGGCCGCCCCTCGGCCTCGACGACGACGCGCACCGCCCCCGCCGGCGGCGCGGCGCCGACCGCGAGCCGAACCGCCTCGTCGCCGTCGGGCGTCAGCGCGGCCTCGAAAAGCGCCGTCAGCGGCCGCGCAAGCTGGATCCGGGCCAGCACGTTCTCCTTGTGGTACAGGGTCGCGGCCGCCACCAGCCAGGCCTGGTCGCCGATCCACATCGCCCGCGCCCGCACGCCGTCGCCGGCGCGCGCGGCCGGGAAGACCGGCGGCAGCGCGGTCGCTCCGGCGGCCGCGACGCGACGGTCGCGCACGTCCCACAGCGTCACCGAGTCGACCCCGAAGCCGGCCAGGATGCGTTCCGCGGCGGCCTGCGGGTGCTCGCGCCCGCCCTCGAGATGCAGGTGGTAGTAGGTGCTGTTGATCAGGTCGATGTCGTTGACCAGCAGGCCGGCGATGGCGCCCATCTGCGCCAGTTCGCGCGCGACCGTCTGCCGCGTCTGCGCCACCAGCCGCTGCAGCCTTTCCTCATGAACGCTCTTGAAACGGAGGCTGACGAAATGGTCCACTCCGAAGAACAGAGCGGCGGTCGTCAGGCCGATCAAGCCGACGAGAACCAGGACGACGCGAATCCACAGCGACCGGCGCAGCGGGAAATCCCGTGCCGGCGGCGCGGCGGCGGCGACTGGGGGCGGATGGTGGTGCATCGGCGTCACCGATCGAAGGGGGGAGCGAGAATGCAAGCGGCCGCTGATGCGCGATCATCGCAGAAACCGGGCGGTGCCGTCACCGACATCCTGATCGTCGAGGACGAGGTCGACGTCGCCGGGCTGCTGCGGCGCGTCATCGAATCCCTCGGCGATTTCCGGGTCAGCATCCTCGAACAGGCCGAAACGATCGACGAGGCGCTGGGCCGGCAGCGGCCGGACGTCGTCTTCACCGATCTGATGATGCCGCGGATCGACGGCTTCGAGGTGATCCGGCGGGTGCACGAGGTCGATCCCGACCTGCCGGTCATCGTCGTCAGCGCCTATTCGACCCTCGACAACGCCGTGCGCGCGGTCAAGGAGGGCGCCTTCGACTTCCTGGCCAAGCCGTTCCGGCCCGAGACGCTGGAGCTGATGCTGGCCAAGGTGGCGCGCGACCAGCGACTGCGCCGGCGGGTGCGCGCCGCCCAGGCGCGCGATCCCGACCTGCTGGCGATCCAGGGCGACAGCAGCCTGATCGAACGCCTGCGCGAGTGGATCTGCCGCGTGCGCGACACCCAGGCCAGCGTGCTGCTGGAAGGCGAGAGCGGAACCGGCAAGGAGCTGGTCGCCCGGGCCATCCACGCCGGCCGCGGGCCGTTCGTCGCCATCAACATGGCCGCGATCCCCGACAGCCTGGCCGAGGGCGAGCTGTTCGGCCACCGCAAGGGCGCGTTCACCGGCGCGGTCGCCGACAAGGAGGGGCTGCTGGTCCAGGCCAACGGCGGCACGCTGTTCCTCGACGAGATCAACGCCGCGACGCCGCAGATGCAGGCGCGGCTGCTGCGGGTGCTGCAGGAACGGCGCCTGCGGCCCGTCGGCGACACGGCCGAGATCGCGCTCGACTTCCGCCTCGTCTGCGCCGCGAACGAACCGCTCGAGGCCCTGGTGCGGCAGGGCGGCTTCCGCCGCGACCTGTATCACCGCGCGAACACCCTGCATGTGCGCATCCCGCCCCTGCGCGAGCACCGCGAGGACATCCCGGCCCTGGCGCACTATTTCCTGCACCGCTACGCCCGCGCCCATGGCCGCCGGGCGCAGAGCTTCTCGCCCGAGGCGCTGGCGGCGCTGACCGAGGCCGACTGGCCGGGCAACATCCGCGAGCTGGAGAACGCCGTCGAACAGGCGACGATCCTTTGTCCGCCGACCCTGACCCAGATCCCGCTGCGGGCGCTGCCGCCGTCGCTGGGCGGCGAGGGCTGGCTGTTCTCGGGAAGCCAGGAACAGCCGCGGCCGCGGACCCTGGCGGAGATCGAGATGCACTACATCCTGGCGGTGCTGCAGCAGGCCGGCGGCAACAAATCCGAGGCCGCCCGCATCCTCGACATCGGCTACAAGACGCTGCTGCGCAAGCTGACGGCGCTCGACCGCGGCGTCGCGGAGTGACGGCGCCGGCCCGCGGGAACATCCTTGATCCGAGCGACGGATTCATGTACCTGTTGCTGCGCGCGCCCGGGGGCCAGTCCTCGTAGGCGGGCACCAAGTTCCCGAGACGCAGCGATGTCTTGGCCCGGTCGACCGACCGGGCTTTTTGCTTTCCGCTCGCTCGGGGCGTGTATTGGCAGCCCGGCCGTCGCCGAGCCCCTGACCCAGAAGCATCGCACCATATGGACCTGTTTTCTCCCGACCATCCCCTCATGCGGGCGCTCACCGAGCGCGCCTACACCGACCTCACCTCCGTCCAGTCGGCCGTGCTCGACCCGCGGGCGCGGGATCGCGACCTGCTGGTCTCGGCCCAGACCGGCTCGGGCAAGACCGTGGCCTACGGCCTGGCCATCGCCGCCACGCTGCTCGGGGACGCCCCGGAACTGGAGCCGGCCGGCGAGCCGCTGGCCCTGGTCGTCGCGCCCACGCGCGAGCTGGCGCTGCAGGTGCATTCCGAGCTGAGCTGGCTCTATCGCCACGCCGGCGGGCAGGTGGTCTCGTGCGTCGGCGGCATGGACCCGCGCGCCGAGCAGCGCCAGCTCGGCCGGGGCGCCCATATCGTCGTCGGCACTCCCGGCCGATTGCGCGATCACCTCGAGCGCGGCGGGCTGCGGACCGGCCGGCTGCGGGTGGCGGTGCTCGACGAGGCCGACGAGATGCTCGACATGGGCTTTCGCGAGGACCTGGAGTTCATCCTGGAGGCCACCCCGCAGGACCGGCGCACGCTCCTGTTCTCGGCCACGCTGCCGAAGGAGATCGTCGCCATGGCCAGGCGCTACCAGCGCGACGCCTGGCGCATCGCCCTGTCGGCGGGACCGCAGGGCCATGTCGACATCGAGCACCGGGTGGTGCGCATCGCGCCCAACGAGGTCGAGCACGCGGTCGTCAACCTGCTGCGCTTCTTCGAATCGCCGACGACGATGGTGTTCTGCAACACGCGCGAGGCGGTCCGCCATCTGCAGGCGATCCTGCTGGAGCGGGGGTTCGGCGTCGTCGCGCTCTCGGGCGAGCTCAGCCAGAACGAGCGCAACCACGCCCTCCAGGCGCTGCGCGACGGCCGCGCGCGGGTCTGCGTGGCGACCGACGTGGCGGCCCGCGGCATCGACCTGCCCACGCTCGACCTGGTCATCCATGCCGAACTGCCGCGCAACGCGGAAACCCTGCAGCATCGGAGCGGCCGCACCGGGCGCGCCGGACGCAAGGGCGTCAGCGTGCTGCTGGTGCAACTGTCGCGCCGCCGCGTCGCGGAGCGGCTGCTGGAATCGGCCGCCCTGCGCGTCGAATGGACCGGCGTTCCGACGCTGGAGGACATCCGCAAGCTCGACCAGGACCGCCTGCTGCAGCATCCGATCCTGAGCGACGAGGTGGACGAGGACGACCGCGCGATGGCCCGGGCCCTGCTGGCCGAGCGGTCGCCCGAAGCGATCGCCGCCGCGCTGGTGCGGCTGTACCGCTCGCAATTGCCGGCCGCCGAGGAGGTCTTCGATCCCGGCCCGGGCGGACCCGGCCGCGGACCGCGCGAGCCGCGCGAGCCGCGCGAGCCGCGTGGCGACCAGGCGCCGCGCGAGCGGCGCGAGCGCCGTGGCGAGCGGGAGAGCGGTCTGTCCGGGCCGAGCGTCTGGTTCCGCCTGAACATCGGGCGGCTCAAGAATGCCGATCCGCGCTGGCTGATCCCGCTGATCTGCCGCCAGGGCAAGATCACCAAGCAGGAGATCGGCACGATCCGCATCTCCGAACGCGAGACGCGGTTCGAGATCCAGGAGGCGGCCGCCGAACGCTTCCTCGCCGCCGTGCGGCAGGTCGAGAAGCCGGAAGGCCGCATCGAGCCGCTGGGCGAGTCGGCGCCGGGCGGACCCGGCCAGCCCGAACCCGCGTCGTTCGGCCCGCGACGGGACAAGCCTGCCGCCGCGCCGCGCCCCGGCAAGCGCCCGGACAAGGCGAAGCCGCGCGGCAAGCCGAAGGGCCGGCAGGCGTAGCCCGCCGGCGGTTCGCGGCCCGGAACTCCCCGTCCGGCGTCGACGGGACCGGCGGCGGCTTACGCCCGCCGCCCCGTCACGCCGGCACTTCCGGACGGTCGATCCGGTAGCGGCGCATCTTCTCCCACAGGCACTTTCTCGAGATGCCGAGCTTCTCGGCCGCCGGTGAGATCGCGCCGCGGCAGAGTTCCAGGGTGGCGCGGATGGTCTCGCGCTCCGCCTCCTCGACCGCGTCGCGCAGGGACGGAATCTGGACGGTGTCCTCGCGGTCGAGGCCGAAGTTCAGGTCGTGCGCGTCCACATGCGCGCCCTCGCAAAGGGCGACCGCATGTTCGAGCAGGTTGCGGAGTTCGCGCACGTTGCCGGGAAAGTCATGGCGCATCAGCATCGCCTCGGCGGCCGGCGTGAGCCCCGAGACCGGGACCTTCATGGCGCTCGCGTGCTCCGCCACGAAGCGCCGCGCGAGGAACAGCACGTCCTCCGGCCGCGCCTGCAGCGCCGGGACGTCGATGCGGATCACGTTGAGGCGCCAGTAAAGGTCCTCACGGAAGCGGCCGGCCGCGATCGCCGCCTTCAGGTCGGCATGGGTCGCGGCGATGACACGCACGTCGAGCGGCACGCTCTCGTTCGACCCGACGCGCTCGATCACCTTGCCCTGCAACACGCGCAGCAGCTTGACCTGCACCTCGAGAGGCACCTCGGCGATCTCGTCGAGGAACAGCGTGCCGCCCTGCGCCTGCTCGAACCGGCCGACACGCCGGCGCGCCGCACCGGTGAAGGCGCCCTTCTCGTGCCCGAAGAGTTCGCTCTCCACCAGCGATACCGGAATCGCCGCGCAGTTCACCTTGACCAGCGGCCGTGCGGCCCGGGGGCTGCTGCGGTGGATCAGGTCGGCGACGACCTCCTTGCCGACGCCGGACGGCCCGGTCACCAGGATCGAGCTGTCCAGGCGCGCGACGCGCGCCACCAGCCGTTCGATGTCCTGCATCGCCCGGCTGCGGCCGAGGCCCCCGCCGCCGGGGCGGATGCACGCCCCGTTCGGCGCGACCAGGCCGCCCCTGTCCTGCAGTTCGGTCATCGCGCGCCTGACCCGGTCGACGAAATCGTCCATGTCGAAAGGCTTCGCCAGGTAATCCAGCGCCCCGGCCTTCACCAGCGCGACGGCGTCCGGGACGGAACCGAACGCCGTCATCAGGATGACCGGGATCCCCCGGTGCCCGTGGGCGATGTCGCGGAACAGGTCGCGCCCGGTCCCGTCCGGCAGCCGGATGTCGGTCACCAGCAGATCCACCTTGCCGCCGGCCAGAATGCGCCGGGCGGCGGCGCAGTTTTCGGCGGTGACGACCGAGATGCCCTCCATCGCGAGGCGATCCTCGATCGAGACGCGGATCAGCTCATCGTCCTCGACCACCAGCACGGTCCCGTCATTCGGTCGCATCTGTGCCCCCTCCCTGCGCGTCGAGCACGCCGTCCCACGCCGGCAGCGTGACGCGGAACAGGCTGCCCCGCCCAGGCTCGCTCTCCACTTCGATATTGCCCTTCATGCTCTCGACGAGCCGGTACGTGATCCACAGCCCCAGGCCGGTTCCCGACGGCTTGCTGGTGTAAAACGGATCGAAGAGACGGCTGAGGTTCTCGGCGGCGATGCCGACGCCGTCGTCCTCCACCTCGATGACGATCGCGCCGCCGCGCCGGAGGGCGCGGAATTCCACGGTTCCCTCTTCGGCGACCGCCTGGACCGCGTTGCGCAGCAGGTTGAACACCACCTGCTGCACGCGCCGGCACTGCAGGTGGGTGTCGCATCCCAGCGCGTTGTCCCAGGCGAGGCCGACCCGGCGCTCCTCGGCCTCCGCCCGCACGAGATCGCGCACATCGTCGAGGCATTCGCCGCTGGTCCAGGTCATGTCCTCCTCGACCTGCAACTCGACCAGCAGCGACTGCACGATGCCGCGAATGCGGTGCAGTCCGCTCCTCAGCATCGGCAGATAGCGCTCGAGCAGCGCACGGTCGTCGGGCCGATGCTCGATGTTCGACAGGCAGTTGAGCATTCCGCTCAAGGGGTTGTTGACCTCGTGGGCGACGCCGGCGGCGATCCGCCCCAATGCGATCATCTTGTCGCTGGTCGCCAACTCGCGCTCCAGCCGGCGCTTCTCCTCGATCCCCGCGGCCATCGACTGGAACGACTGAACCAGATTGCCGATCTCGTCGTAGTCGTGGATCGGCACCCGCGGAACGGCGAAGTCGGGGGCGCCGCGGGCGACCAGGCCCATGGCGGCGGAGAGCTGGCGCAGCGGCATGACCATGCGGTTCGAGAGATAGGCGCCGGCGGCACTGCCGATCAGCGCCAGCGTCACGGCGATGCCCAGGATGGTCATCGCCGCCGACCAGGTGCGCGCGTTGATCTCGGCCGCCGACAGCCGGAAGACGGTCAACCCGATGAAACTGCCGTTGGCCTCGACGGGGTAGGCCGCCTCGACGAAGGCGTCGTCGGGCGAGCCGCCCCACGTCCGGGTCGGCGCCGGCGATTCGACCAGGCGCAGCAGCCGTGTCCGCTCGGCCGGATCGTCCGAGACGAACCGCAGCCCGATGGGGTGGCCGCGCGGGTCGAGGTGGGCCAAGACGCGGCCGGCCTTGTCGAGGATCATCGCGGTGACCACCGCGTTGTCCATGCCTCCGGCCCCGCGGCTGATCTGATCCAGGTTCTTGTACAGGCCCCAGTAGTCGTTGCGCAGCATCGCCTCGCTGGAGTTGAGCGCGACCGAGCGCGCGGCCAGCAGGGCGCGGTCCTCGATCTCCACCCGGATCCGCTGACGCTCCTGGACGACCATCGCCAAGCCGATCGTCAGGGCCACCGCGACCACGGCCGCGGCCAGCGTCAACGGCAGCTTGACCGCGAGGCTCCAGTATCGCGGATTGAGGCCTTTCATGGCTGCGCCATGGCGTGCGTCAGGCGCTCCGCCATCTCGGCGATGCCGTCGTACAGGCCGGGCGTGCCGGGTTCGAACCGGTCGAGCATGAGGATCCTGAGCAGCTCCGCCCCGTCGGGGTCGTCGTGCATCTCCAGCAGCGCCGAGCGCACCGCCGCGCTGATCCGTCGGTCGACGGCCGTGCCGACGACCACCGGGGGAAAGCCGAACGGTTGCGAGTGGGCGATCACCCGGGTGCGGTTCGTCAGCGCCGGACGGACGCGCCTGAGGAAATCCCAGACGTAGGAGTCGACGGCGCCGCCGTCGGCCATGTGCTTGGCGACCGCCTCGATGGTCTCGGCATGGCTGTAGGTGAAGAAGGTCAGCCGGAAGAACTGATCCGGGCGCGCGCCGATCTGCTGCAGCATGGCCCTGGGTGCCAGGTAGCCGGAGTTCGAATCGGGATCGGAATAGGCAAAGACGCCGCCCTGCAGGTCCCGCACGCTGCGATGGCCGCTGTCGGCGTTCACGATCACGTACGAGCGGTAGGTCGGCCGGCCGCCGAAGATCGGCACGGCCAGCAGTTCGACCTTGTGCGCGGCGCGCTGGCGCACGTAGGGATAGCCGCACACCCAGGCGAAGTCGAGCTCCCCCGTTTCGATGAGTTCCATGATTTCGCGGTACGATCGGCGCTGCACGAACTGAATCGGCCGGTTGATCCGGCGCTGCAGGTACGCAGCCCAGCGCTCGAAGAATGCGACGTTCTCCTGCACGATGACCGCCGTAAGGCCGAACCGAACCGGCGGCGCATCGTCGGCAAACGCCGTTCCAAATGGCAGCGCGCTCAACATCGCAAGCACGCTGCGACGACACAGCGGCTGCATTTCCTCCCTCGCATTCACGGCAGCTCTACGGCCGCTTGCTCGGACCCGGCGATTCCAGATCGGACCACCAGGTCGAGGACGATCATAGCAGGCTTGTCCCTACATGGGCCATGGTTTCTGCCGGCGCCGCCGCCGCGATCCCGCGGCGTTACCGGACGGTAACGGCCCGCACCCCGCGGCAAGCGCCAACCCCTTGAGGCGGCTCGACATTTCGCCGTGTTACCGGCGATCCGCCAATGTCACGGATCGGTAACCGCCGCGCCCGCGCCGCGCCGCGGCGCCGTGCGAAAACCCAGCAAACGAGCCGGAGTCCGCGCATGGCACGGCCGTTGCTGAAAGGAACGGCGAAGACGGTGTCGGGTAGGGGAGCGGCGTCCAGTGAAGCGGTTCATCATCATGCCGGCCAGGGGCCTTCCGATCGCCCTGGCAGTCCTGTTCGTGTTCGGTCTCGGCGGCTACGGCGGCGTCGAGTACTACACCAAAACGTCCGAGTTCTGCGGCGGCAGTTGCCATTCGATGACCGAACAATACGTCGCATGGCAGAACAACCGGCACCACGGCGCGCGCAACGACGCGGGCGTCGAGGCCGGATGCGTCGACTGCCACTTCGCTCCCGGCGAGGCGCGCTCGATCAAGGCCAAGCTCGAGGGGGCGCGCCACCTCGCGGCCTATCTGCACGACCCCACCGCGCCCCTGCCGATCCGCCCGAAGATCCCCGAAGCCGCCTGCGTGAGCTGCCACGAGAAGGAAGCGTTGGCGCCGAAGGAGATCAAGTACACCGAGAAGATCCGCTTCAAGCACGGGCCGCATTTCGGCGACAAGGCGCTGGAGGGGCAGACCCTCACCTGCGACGACTGCCACATCAAGGTGACCGAAGAGAAGCATTTCGAGGTGCCCCAGGACATCTGCTTCCTGTGCCACCTCAAGCTGGCGAAGCCGGTGCTCGACATGGCCGGCACCGAGGAGACCGCGGGCGAGCCCGCACCCATCCGCCGCATCAGCTTCAAGCAGGCCGAGGGCGTGGCCTTCGACCAGGGCCCCTCGAAATGCGCGTTGTGCCACACCATCCCGACCAAGTCCCTGCAGGCCCAGAAGCAGGTCGGCGACCCCGATGACGGCCAGCCGATCACCCACCAGTCCCTGATCGAGCGCGGCGTTCCCTGCGAAAGCTGCCATTTCGAGGTGGTCAAGGGGCATGGCGAGATCGAGACGGGCAACGTGGTCTCGAACGGCTGCATGCGCTGCCACAACCGCAGCGACGAACTGCTGGCCTCGTCGCAGGACGGCCGCCTGATGCATTCGAAGCACCTCGGCATCCGCGCGGCCGACTGCTTCGACTGCCACAGCGCGATCGAGCATCGGAACCGCACCGATCACCTGGACTTCGTGCGTCAGGACTGCGCGCTGTGCCACCAGGACCAGCACAAGTACCAGAAGATGCTGCTGGCCGGGGAATCGATCGTCGACGGCCTGCCGCGCACGCCGCAGCTGATGGCCGGCGTCAACACCAACTGCATGGCCTGCCACATCAAGATCAAGGAGGCCAACGGACACCGGACCCGCACCGGGTCCGGCGAGGCCTGCGTCGGTTGCCACACCGACAAGCACGACCTCATGCTCAAGGAATGGCGCACCGACGTCGAGCGCGAGATCCAGGCGATCCGCGAGATGCGCGCCGAGGCCCGCCAGGCCCTGGACGCCACCGCGACCGCGTTGCCGCCCGAGAGCCTGGCCGAGGCGGAGGCGCTGTTCCGCGAAGCGGACCAGTTCCTGTCGGTGGTCGAGATCGGCAACGG
This sequence comes from uncultured Rhodospirillaceae bacterium, assembly GCA_964545205.1. GTDB lineage: Bacteria > Pseudomonadota > Alphaproteobacteria > Rhodospirillales > Magnetospirillaceae > CAZJFH01. The sequence continues at coordinate 31,045 of CAZJFH010000016.1, read as the reverse complement.
CGTCCACAACAAGAAATACGCGATCCTGCTGCTCGACGAGGCTTTCGCCCGCTTCGACGACCTGACGGCGATGCTGGACAAGTAGCGCCGTCCAACAACCACACGCCGCGAACGGCGGGAAACCGAAGGTCGAACCTTCACCAACAGGGAGGAATGCAATGACGGAAACCAAGAAGCCGGCCGGCGTCTCCAGGCGCCGGTTCCTGGGCAGCGCCGGCGGCGCCGCCGGCCTCGTCGGCGTCGCCGCCGGCACCGCCGCCGGCGTGCTGCCGCAAGCCGCACGGGCGGCGGGAACCCCGCCGCGCTGGGCGATGGTCATGGACCTGCGCAAGTGCATCGGCTGCCGTGCCTGCACCGTGTCCTGCAAAGCGGAGAACGACGTCTCGCTCGGCCGGTTCCGCACCGTGGTCCAGGAGAGGACCTACGGCACCTATCCGGCGACGAAAAAGGGGTTCCTGCCCCTCATGTGCAACCACTGCGAGGGCAACGAGAAGGACGGCCTGCCGCCCTGCGTCAAGACCTGCCCCGAATATCCGGGCGAGCGGGCGAGCTTCAAGACCGCCGACGGCAAGACCATCCGCTACCGCAAGGGCGCGACCTACAAGCGGCCGGACGGGCTGATCCTGATCGACAAGTCGCAATGCATCGGCTGCGGCAAGTGCATCGACGCCTGCCCCTACGGCGTGCGCTCGTTCGATCCCTTCGTCAAGGCGGGCAAGGATCCGACCAAGCAGGCCGCCGACAAGTGCACGATGTGCGACCACCGGATCGACAACGGCGTCGAGCCGTCGTGCGTCAACACCTGCCAGGGCCGCGCCCGCGTGTTCGGGGACCTGAACGACCCGAACAGCGAGGTCGCGAAGCTGGTCAGCGAGCACAAGCTCGCCGACGCCGTCCTGCTCAAGGAGGAGGGCACCCGGCCGCACGTCTTCTACATCGATCCCGACGACGCTCTGAACAACGTCTACCGCAAGCGCGAGAAGGGCAAACTCGACCACTACATGGACCAGATCCCCTGAGCGGCGGTCGAGGATAGGGAGAACACGCACATGCAGACCATCAATCGCAGAAACTTCATGCGGCTCGCCGCCGCCAGCGGCGCGGCGGTCGGCGGCATCGGCGCGGCGGCCACGCCGGCGCTGGCGGGATCGGTGAGCCTGAAGGAGGGCGGCAAGGACTTCTCGCCGACCACCGGCAAGGAGCGCCAGGCCATCCCCACCGCCTGCTGGCAATGCGTCACCCGCGACGCCATGATCGGCTATGTCGAGGACGGGCGCCTCAAGAAGCTGGAGGGCCACCCGGATTCGATCCGCACGCTCGGCAAGCTCTGCGCCAAGGGCCAGGCCGGCATCAACCAGGTCTATTTCCCCGATCGCATCCTGCACCCGCTCAAGCGCGTCGGCGCGCGCGGCGAGCACAAGTGGCAGCGCGTCTCGTGGGACGAGGCGCTGGACACGATCGCCGGCAAGCTCAAGGAGCTGCGCGACGCCGGGACCCCCGAACTGTTCATGTACCATTACGGCCGCCACAAGGCGTCGCAGGCCGCGACCATGTACGACTTCATGGCCGCCTACGGGACCCAGACCATCGGCAACCACACCTCGGTGTGCGAGGCGTCGAAATGGGTCGGGCAGGAAAGCCTGTGGGGCGGCATGTACGACAACTGGGACTACGACAACACCGACTTCGTGGTGATCTTCGGCTCGAACCAGTTCGAGTGCCACACCAACCACATCCCGACCTCGCAGCGGCTGATCCGCGCCAAGGTCGACCGCGGCGTGCCGGTCTACGTCTTCGACGTGCGCCTGTCCAACACCGCGGCCAAGGCGAGCGAATGGATCCCGACCACGGTGGGCAAGGACGGCCTGCTGATCCTGTCGATGATCAACGTCATCATGAACGAGGGGCTGTTCCGGAAGGATCACTTCAAGTTCATGCGCGTGACCGCCGACTACGACGCCACCGTCGACCAGAAGATCGCGGCGGTGACGCAGGCGGTCGCGAAGTTCACGCCCGAAATGGCGGAACAGGAAAGCGGCGTCCCCGCCGCCAAGATCCGCGAGATCGCCCGCGGCTTCGCCACGGCCAAGTCGGCCTGCCTGGTCACCTACCGCGGCACGGTGAAGCACTACTTCGGCGCCGACAGCGAGCGCGCCGCGATGCTGCTGGCCGCCGTCACCAACAACCTCGACCGTCCGGGCGGCCGCGTGATGGGCGTGGGTGCCGGCTGGTCGCACCCGAAGTCGCAGCCGGCGGCGGTGCAGAAGGGGTTGCACATCAAGGACGGCTTCCCCGGCGAGGTCGCGTTCCCGACCCACCACGTCAGCCACCAGGTCTGGCCGATGATCAAGGAGAACAAGCACGGCCGGCCCAAGGTCTATTGGTGGAGCTGCTACAATCCCGCCTACATCAACGGCAACAACGCCGAGACGGCTGCGCTGATGAAGGACGAGAGCATCATCCCGTTCCAGATCTGCACCTCCATCGTCTACGACGAGTCGTCGCAGTACGCCGACATCATCCTGCCCGACGTGACCTATCTCGAGCGCTGGGACTGGGAGGACATGGTCTCGGCGAACCAGATCGCCGAGTTCTACATCCGCCAGCCGCTGGTCAAGCCCCTCGGCGAGGCCCGCTGCCAGGGCGACGTCTTCGCCGATCTGGCCCGCCGCATGGGCATCGAACTGGCGTGGAAGGACAAGGAGGACTTCGTCCGTCAGTCCTGCGAGATGACCCCGGGCGTCAAGGAGGCCGGCGGCTTCGAGTACATGAAGAAGCACGGCGTCTGGCACGACCCCGAGGCCAAGCCGAACTACGGCTTCTACGAGGCCAAGGTCGACGTCGGCGGCGACGGGATCATCAAGGACGAGCAGACCGGCGTCTACTGGAACTGGAAGAAGGCCGGCGTCGCCAGCGAGGAAGCGGCGAAGAAACAGGGCTACCTGAAGACCAAGGGCGCCAAGTCGGCCTACGTGGCCCAGGACATCGACGGCACGCCCCTTCTCGCCTATCCCCCCAACACCAAGTTCACCAAGGCCGGGTTCCTGGACTTCCATTCCGACAACTTCGCCGAAAAGGGCCTGCCGGCCTTCCCCACCTACACGCCGATCCCCGAGCACCAGAAGATGGGCAAGGACGACCTGATCCTGACCACCTTCAAGATCGCCGTGCACACCCATTCGCGCACGGCCCACTGCAAGTGGCTGGCCGAGATCAAGCACGACAACCCGGCCTGGATCAACACCAGGACGGCCGAGGCCCGCGGCATCAAGAACGGCGACAGGATCAAGGTCTCGAGCGCCGTCGGCGAGATGGTCACCACCGCCTACGTCACCGAGGGCATCATCCCGGGGATCATCGCCATCTCGCACCACCTCGGGCGCAAGTTCTCGGGCGTCTACGGCTCGGGCAAGACGTCGCCGACCGACGGCGGCGCCGAGGCGGACGCGGACGTCGCCAACATCTGGTGGGACAAGCACGGCGTCCACCCCAACTCGATCATCCCCAACGCGTCCGATCCCATCGGCGGATCGCAGCGTTGGTTCGACACCGTGGTCCAGGTCGCCAAGGCCTGATCGCAACCGCCTGAAGAAAAGGGACCGCACATGGGCACCGAGCGGAACACCGAAGCCGAAATCGCGGCGGCACGGAGCCGCGTCTACCATCTCCTGGCGGAGGTGTTCCGTGCGGAGCCCGGTCCCGCCCTGGTCGAAATGCTGCGCGGACGCGAGTTCCAGGTCGTCCTCGACGAGCTGGGGCTCACGGTCGGGCAGGATTTCGCGGCGACCCCGATTCCTCCCCTCCTCGAGGGCCTGGCTGTCGAACACACCCGGTTGTTCATCGGTCCAGGCCCTCATCTTTCTCCCAACGAATCCGTGCACGTGCGCAAGGAAGGCCGCGCCGGCGCCCAGTTCTGGGGTCCCGAGACGGCCGAGGTGAGGGTCTTCATGGCCGAGGTCGGGCTGAGCCTGGCCGAGGACTTCACCGGGATGCCGGACCACGTCACGGCCGAGTTCGAGTTCATGGCGAGGCTGGCCGAACACGAAGCCGAACTGTGGAACCGCCACGACGAGCCGGCTGCGCGGCGCTGCCGCGCCATCCAGCAGCGGTTCCTGCGCGAGCACGTCGCCCAATGGGTGCCCGGGTTCTGCGACAAGGTCGCCGGCTCCACCCGGCTCGATTTCTATCGCGGCATAGCCAAACTGGCCGCGGCGGTGGTCGAATTCGACTCCGCGGACGCCGCCCCGCACGACAGCCCGCCGCCTTCGGATGCGCCGGGGCTGAAATGCTGCCCGGCCTGAGCCGGGCGGCGCTGCCGGCGGCGCTGCTCGGGATCGTCCTGACGGGCGGCCCGGCTGCGGGCTGCGGTTTCTGGGGCGACGGCGACATCGGCATGATCGCAGGCGATTACGAATCCTCGGCGCCGTCGCCGGAGCGAACGAGCTTCATGTCCGCCGCCCGCCTGCCCGGCGGCGACGGCTATGCGCTGGCCGTCGACGCCGCCGGCCGGGCGCGCCCCTACGGGATGGCGTTCGACGGGGATGTCGTCCCGGATCCGCAGCGCCTGGTGGCGCTGGGCTACCGGGTGCTGGTCGACCTCGCTCCGGAAGCCGGCGAACTTCCCGAGCACCGGCGGGTATCGGCCGAGGCCGGCATCGGCTACCACCCGGTGCCGATCGCCGGGCTGGTCCCGGACGCCGCCGACCTGCTGGCCCTGGCCGCGCTGGTGAACGACCCGGCGCGACGGCCGATGATCCTCTTCGCCGAGGACGCGCGCCACCTCACTCTCGCCTGGGCGGCGGTCCTCACCCTCTCGGCCGGGCTGTCCGAAACCCTGCGCGCCGCCGCGCCGGTGGGCCTGGACGCCGATCTCGAACGTGAACTCGTCTGGCAGGTCCGCAACGGCAAGTACGCGGCCCTGGGAATCGCGCCGTAAGGCGCGGCCGCCACCGGGCCACGGCCGGTCCCCTTTGAGGGCAGCAACTTTCGGTGTAGCCTCTTGCGGTACCGGTCGCACGCGTCGCGAGAGCGCGGGCGCCGCGGCGCAGAAGAGGGGAACGGCCGATGCGAGGCCGGTGGCTGAAATTGGGCGGGCTCGCCGTCGTCGCGGTGCTGGTGCTGGCCTTCGTGTCGGGCGGCCGCGGCGGCGGGTGGTCGTTCGTGCGCTCGACGCATGTCGACGACGGGGTCTATTTCCGGCTCAAGGTGGCGCTGACCTACAAGGGCGAGCCGCAGGATTTCGACATCGTCGTCGCCTGCAACGTCAAGCGCACCCGCTACGGCGACGGCAGCCGCACGGTCGAGGGCGGGCTGATCCCGGTGGTGTTCGGGCGGCGGATGAGCGACGGCCGCGGCCTGGTGGTGCGCGCCCCCGACGCCTGCCGCGGCGAGACCACCGCCAACGGCATGGTGCCGCCGGAACTGCTGCCGCTGGTGGTGGTCTACGACGACGCCGACACGCTGGCCTTCGGCACGGCCTATCTGTCGCAGGACGCCTATGACGGCCCGCTGTCGCTGCTGACCTTCGGCGGCGCCACCATCGAAGCGGCGACCCGGGCCGAGTTCGAGACCTTCCGGCGCGAGCAGCCCAACCTGGTGACCCGCGAGGCCTATTTCACGCCCCAGGGCGAAGTGGCGCTGAAAGAGAAGGGGCTTTCTCCGGCGACGCCGTTCGGCCACGCCTGCCACGCCTATGCGCGTTTCCGGCTGATCGGCGAGGCCCAGGAGCGCGCCCGCGCCCATTGGCCGGAGCACCGCCCGCGCCTGTGGGTGCCGAGCCCCGGCACCCAGATCGCGTCCAGCGGAGACCTGCAGACCGACCGCGAAGGCGCGCCGGTGCGCGCCCGGGGCCTGCTGGTGTTCGGCTTGGACGGGGGGCGCGCCGACAGCGGCATGGTGCCGGGCGATGGTGGCCGGGTGATCAACTCGGGCATCACCCGTTATTACCCGCCGTCCTTCTACCCCGATGCCGGTCCGTGGATTTCGCCGCCCTGGCCCGAGGACCCGTTCGCCCGGGCGCGCGACCTGGTGATCAACGGCCCCCATCACGGCGCGTCGGTCGACTTCCGCGACGGCGCGATGCGCGGGTTCGGATATTGCTGGGCGCATCTGGTCCGGTTCGTAGGAGGTGATGGGCAACCGTCTTATACAAAGATGCCGCAGGTAAACAGGGTCGACGACTCTGTTGCAGTTTTAGCCGAAGATTTTATCCCGTCTGGAGGGACTGGGCCGCTTTACTTCTATGAAGAGGACCAGTTCGTTTGGACCCACACCTGGATAAGCCTTGAGAACGTCAGGGGGGATGTGTGATGGCTTTGACCTCGCGCGCGGAAATCGCCGCCGCCCTGGCCGAACAGGTCTACCGCCGGGCGTCGCAGGACCAGGCGCTGACGGATGGCGAAATCGGTGCGGTCGCCGAGACCGACCTCGCCCCCGCCGGACTTAAGCAGTCGGACGACTACTTCTATAACGACAGCACCGGCTTCGTCGGGCGGGTGGTCGATGTCGGCGGCACCGTCTACGTGGTGTTCCGCGGCACCGACATGTCGCTGGGCGGCGCCGTCAACGCCACTCCCGACCATGGCGCCTCGTAAAGAACGACCGCCGCCGCCGAAATCCCCTGCCGATTCGATATCCATCGAGGTTGCGCCGGCGTGTCGCGCCGAACGTTCGGTCGCCGCCTTCGACGGCTTCCGACGAAGCCGGGGGCCGCGACCGCTGCGCCCCGTCGCAACGGCGCGCGGGCCACGACACCTCGACGGCCATACTTTTGAAGGATAGGACTTGCGTCCTTTCCATCAGTTCCCAGCCGAAGATATGAGGATTTTACGCAACACGGAAAATACACCCTGTTTGTGTTTATGTGATCTCCGTATCATTCGTTTCGATCCTCGCAATAATTGTTTCGAAACACTTACCGAACGTTGTCTAGAGCATTGCCCGCCGTAGACCAGCCGGCGGGCGGTGCCGGGGGGAGTACAAATGATACCAGATCACGAGTCGCCCATCGCCGGGGCGACGCGGCGGACGGCTACCCGTCTGCTGTCGACGCTCGGCGTCGTCCTTATGCTCGGGGTCGCGCCGGTCATGGCCGCCGACACCGAGGAAGAGACCACCAAGCTCGCCGCCGCCGTGACCCCGGCCAGCCCGGCCGCCTACGCCGAAAAGGGGGCCGAGACCTGCGTGAAGTGCCACGACAAGGCACCCGCCACCCACATCCTGCGCACGCCGCACGGAATGGGCGCGGATCCGCGGACGCCGTTCGCCGACAAGGCCTGCGAAACATGCCATGGCGCGAGCCCCGAGCATCTGGTGAAGCCGGCCGAAGGCGAGCCGCGGGCTCCGGTGGCGATTTCCTTCGAACCCAACGGCCGCACGCCGGTCGAGCTGCAGAACAAGGTCTGTTTCGACTGCCACCAGGGCAGCGAGCGCATCAACTGGAAGGGCAGCCAGCACCAGTTCGCCGACGTCGCCTGCGTCAGCTGCCACGATCTGCACACGCCGAACGACCCGGCCCAGGACAAGAAGCTCCAGGCCGAGGTGTGCTTCGACTGCCATGCCGAGCAGCGCGCCGAGTCGCACCGCCCGTCGCGCCACCCGATCAAGGAAGGCTTGGTCGCCTGCAGCGACTGCCATTCCGCGCACGGATCGCCGACGCCGAAGATGCTGGCCGGCGTGACCGTCAACGACACCTGCTACGAGTGCCACGCCGAGAAGCGCGGGCCGTTCCTGTGGGAGCATGCGCCGGCGCGCGAGGACTGCTCGATCTGCCACTCGCCGCACGGCAGCACGCAGCCGCGACTGCTCAAGGCCAGGGCGCCGTTCCTGTGCCAGGAATGCCACATGGAGCCGTTCCACCCGAGCACGCTCTACGACGGCACCCGCCTCGCCACCCCGGCGGCGCAGCAGCAGCTCCTGGGCCGCGCTTGCCTGAACTGTCACACGCAGGTCCACGGGTCGAATCACCCGTCCGGCGTCCGCGCGATGCGCTGAGGAGGAGGCGATCATGAAAAAGCAAGCACTTCGCATCGTCGCCCTCTCGACGACCGCCCTGCTGCCGCTGACCGCGGCCGCCCAGGACGGGGGCTTCGACATCTCCGACGAGCCGGTGGCGACGCCGGAAGTCATCTACAACAACTTCATCGAGGCCGGAATCGGCTACAACACGGCCGACGAGTTCCGGGCCGGCCGCTTCACCGGCCTGGTCGACAGCGAACCCTTCGCCATCGGCGCCTTCGGCTACATGCGCCGCGGCCCGTGGGACGGCGACGAGCTGTTCTACGTCGAGGCCGAGGGCGACCGCCTCGGCCTCGAGAACCGCAGCCTCGGCCTGGAAGTCGGGTCGCAGGGGCTCTACCGGTTCGGGCTCGAATTCGAGCAGATCCCGTTCTACGACTTCGAGGGCCTGACCCCGTACCAGGGCGTCGGCAGCGGCCGCCTCGGCCTGCCGGCCGGCTGGGCGGTGTCGCCCGCCGCCAACCCGCCGACCAAGGACTGGCCGCTGCTGACGCCCAGCCTGCGCGAGGTCGACATAAAGACCGAGCGCACCCGCTACGGCACCGGCCTGACCTGGCACTTCGCACCCGAGTGGAGCGCCCGCGTCGCGGTGCGGCGCGAGGACAAGGACGGCCTGCGTCCCATCGGCGTCAGCTGGGGCACCAACGGCGGCAACCCGCTGGCGGTCGTCGTGCCCGAGCCGGTGGACTACACGACCGACCGCGTCGAGGCCGGCATCGACTACGTCAGCCGCCGGCTGCAGGTCGGGGTCAGCTACGAGCTGTCGCTGTTCAACAACGACCTCGACAGCCTGACGGTCCAGAACCCGTTCATCGACAACCCGCGCGGCTGGGCCGGCGGGGTCAATGCGGCGCAGATGGCGCTGCCGCCCGACAACACCGCCCACAGCGTGCGGCTGGCCGGCGGCTACGACCTGACGGAGTCGACGCGGCTGACCACCAATCTCGCCTACCAGCAGTACCTGCAGGACCAGACCTTCCTGCCCTACAGCACCAACCCGGCGCTGATCGCCCAGGGGCTGCCGCGCAACTCGCTCGACGGCAAGATCGTCACGCTGATGGGCGACATCGGCATCTACAGCCGGCTGCGCAAGGACCTCGACGTCAGGGCCCGCTACCGCTACACCGACCGCGACAACCAGACGCCGATCGACCAGTTCATCTACGTGGCCGGCGACGCCGAAAACCAGAACGTCGCCGCGGCCAGCGGCCGCCGCCGGTTCAACCATCCCTACAGCTACACCGAACATCTGGTCGACGCCGATCTCGGCTATCAGATCCGTCCGGAGACCAAGCTGACCCTGGGCTACGAGTTCAAGGACTTCTCGCGCACCCACTCCGAGCGGTCCGAGAACGTCGAGAACACCGGCAAGGTGACGCTGCGCAACCGCTTCGGCGGCGGCTTCACCGGCACCGCGAAATACGCCCGCAGCTGGCGCGACGGTTCGACCTACGACGGCAGCGCCGTTCTCCACGACACCTTCACGCAGGCCCACATCGCCACCCTGGCGCCGGCGACGTTCTACAACCACCCGCTGCTGCGCAAGTCCTTCGAGGCCGACCGCATCCGCGACAAGGCCTCGCTCGGCATGAGCTTCGCGCCGACGGCGGTCCTCACCTTCGGCGCGACCGTCGGATACGTCCATGACGACTACGACGAGACCGTGGTCGGCCTCACCGGGGTCGAGAACTGGAACGGCACCGTCGAGGCGGCCTACGACGTCAACGAGAACCTCGCGCTGAGCGGCTTCTACACCTACGAGAACCGCACCGCCGAACAGGCGGGGTGGTCGTTCACTGCCCGCGGCGTGGCGAACAAGCTCCAGACCTCGACCGATCCCACCCGGCGCTGGTGGGTCGACAGCGAGGATCGCGTCCACACCGCGGGCGCCACCGCGACCTGGTCGGTGATGGAGAACCTGCGCCTGTCGGCCGACTACGTGTTCACCCAGTCGAGGTCCGAGATCTCGACCCGGGCCGGCACGTCGCTTCAGCCGACCGGCGACTTCCCCGACGTCGTCACCCGGATCCACAGCATCGGCATTCGCGGCGAGTACGACCTGACCGAGCAGATCACCTTCGGCCTGGGCTACGCCTTCGAACGCTTCAGCTCCGACGACTGGCAGGTCGACTCGGTCCCCGCGGTCAATACCATCGACCGCGTGCTGACGATGGGCCAGGACAGCCCGGACTACAACGCGCACCTGATCATGGCCTCGACCCGGTTCAAGTTCTGAGCCGATGCGCCCGGCCGGCGGAATCTCCGCCGGCCGGGATGGCATGAGCATTGCGTGAATCGACGAGAAAGATCCTGGAGGTCGTCATGATGAGCACCCCGTTCCGGCGCGGATCGCGCGCCGCCCTCGCCGCCACCGCCGGCGCCGTCCTGACGCTCGGCGCCGGCGGCGCCCAGGCCGGCATCGACTGGCCCAGCATCCCCGGCAAGGAGCTTGTGCTGTTCTACCCCGGCCAGGGCTCGTTCGAGTGGATGATGACGGTGGCCGACCACTCCGGCGCCACCAAGTTCCGCGAGGGCAAGACCTGCTACGCCTGCCACAAGGGCGAGGAGCGCCAACTCGGCGCCAATATCGTCGGCGGGAAGAAGATCGAGCCGACTCCGATTTCCGGGAAACCGGAAGCCATCCCGGCCACGGTGAAGTTCGCCCGCGACGCCGACAACCTTTATGTCCACGTCGAGTTCGCCCCCGGCGAGCAGCCCAACTCCGGCATGGACCCGAAGAACGCCGCCAAGCTGACGGTGATGTTCGCCGACGCCCGGGTGCCCGAGGCGGGCCGCGCCGGCTGCTGGGTCGCCTGTCACGACAACCTCGACCGCATGGCCAGCGGCAAGAACGAGCTGACCAAATACCTGATGAAGACCCGCACCAAGATCGGGCGCCAGGGCGGCGACCAACTCAAGCCGGACGCCGAACTGGAGGCGCTGAAGTCGGGCGGCTACGTGATGGAGTACTGGCAGGCGCAGCTCAATGCCGGCGCCCCGGCGGTTCCCGTCAACGGCATCGTCGCCGAAAAGCGCGAGGACCTGTCGCCGACCCTGGTCACCGCCGACGCCCAGTTCGCCGACGGCGCCTGGAAGGTGACGCTGGCGCGCAAGCTGGACTCTCCGGCCCCGCACCTCGACTTCGCCGACGGCGGCAAGTACATGATCGGCGTCGCCGTGCATGCCGGCCACACCGCCGGCCGGTTCCACTACGTCTCGCTCGAGCAGTCGATGGTGGTCGGAAGCGGTTCGGCCGACTTCGTCGCCGTCAAGAAGTGAGCCCGGACGGGCCGCGCGCCATGCGGCGCGCGGCCCGTCGGAGCCGTCTCGGCCGGCGGCTCGGCGCGCGGGCTCAGGCCCCGCCGCGGTGCCGGGCGAATCGATGAAAGGCACGTGCCTTGGACAATTTCGATCTAGAACCGCTGCCGCAGACCGACTTCGGTCTCGACGCGCCGCCCGCGGCCGAGATACTGACCCAGCTTTCGATCGCCTTCGCCGTGCTGTTCTACGCGGCGGCGGCGGTGCTGGCGATCGGCACCGTGGTCAGGATCCTTCTGGCGCTCCGCGGCCGGCCGCAGGTGGCCTTCCCGACCCGCCCGCTGGCGGAGGCCGGCTGGCGCGTCTTCACCGAGACGATCCTTCTGCGCACCGCCTTCTTCAGCGACCGGTTCGCCTGGCTGTTCGGCGCCTGCGTCCATCTCGGCCTGGTGCTGGTGGTGCTGCGCCATCTCCGCTACGTCCTGGAGCCCGCCTGGCTCGGCCCGGCCTGGATCCTGGTCGAGATCGCGCAGCCGCTGGGACTCTACGGCGGCCTGCTGCTTCTGGCCGGCCTGGCCGGTTTCTGGCTGCGGCGCCTGGTCGTTCCGTCGTTGCGCGCCGCGTCGAGGCCGGTCGATCATCTCATGCTGGGCCTGCTGCTGGCGGCCGCCGGCAGCGGCTACCTGAACAACTGGCTGGGCACCGACGTCGTCGCCGTCAAGAGCTTCTTCCTTGGCCTCGTGCTGCTGGACTGGAAGCCGCTGCCGGCCGACGCCCCGCTGCTGATCCACCTGTGGCTGGTCGCGGTTCTGATGGTGCTGGTGCCGTTCTCGCCGCTGCTGCACCTGCCCAACCTGTTCCTGCCGGCGCCGCGACCCCGGGCCGCGCCGAGAATGGCCGTCCGCGCCGCCGTCGCCGTCGCCGCCTTGCTGCTGCTGGTCCCGGCCGCGGCCGGCGGACTGCAGGTCGCCGAGGAGGGCTGGACCAAGCCGCGGCCCGATTTCTCGAAGCTGGCGCGAGCCCACAAGGCCGACGCGGCGACGGTGATGATCCGCAACCACCCCGATTTCCTGATGAATGTGCGCGCGGTGGTCGTCGACGACGGCGTTCGCGAGGCCAACGACACCATCGAGAACTGCGTCAACTGCCACGTGGTCAAGGACGAGGCCGGCCAGCCGGTCGACCACCGCGACCCGCGCCACTACTGCAGCGCGTGCCACACCCGGGCGGCGGTGACCATCGACTGCTTCGAATGCCACAACTCGAAGCCGACCGGGCCGCAGCCCGAGCAGGCCGCCCTCCCGGGGGCCGCGCTAGCGCAGGAAAGGTCCCAGCCATGAGCACCGACTTTCCCTCCAGCCGCCGCTCGTTCCTGGCCGGCGCCGCGGCTGTGGTCGCGGTGACCCTGGCGCCCGGCGTCACCCTCTACGCCCGACATGCCGGCGAGCCCGCCTCGGGAAAGGTGCGCTGGGGCATGCTGATCGACGCCTCCAAATGTGACGCGGACTGCGATTCCTGCATCGCCGCCTGCAACACCGAGATCGGCATAGCGCCCGGCGCCTCGCCCGAGACCACCGCCCACTGGATCCGCAAGGTCTCGGTCACCGACCGGCAGACCGGCGCCGTCCAGTCCGTGCCGGTGATGTGCCAGCATTGCGAGCACCCGCCCTGCGTCGACGTGTGCCCGACCGGCGCCTCGTTCCGCCGCGCCGACGGCATCGTCCTCGTCAATCGCCACATCTGCATCGGATGCCGCTACTGCATGCTCGCCTGTCCGTACAAGGCCCGCAGCTTCGTGCACGAGAGCGTCGTCGACCAGAAGCCCCACGCGCCGCGCGGCAAGGGCACCGCCGAGGCCTGCACGATGTGCGTCCACCGCATCGACGCCGGCGGCATTCCCGCCTGCGCCGAGGCGTGCGCCGCGGCCGACCGCAACGCCATCCTGTTCGGTGACCTCAACGACCCCGACAGCGAGATCGCCAAGCGCGTCGCCAGTTTCGCCACCACCCAGCTGCGGGACGACCTGCAGACCAATCCCGGCATCCGCTACCAGGGAGTCTAGGCCATGGCGACCGCCATCTCACCCGCATACGGCATCATCGCCGGCCGCAGCCTCGGCGCCTGGGCGACCCTGTTCGGCCTCGCGGCGGCGATCGGCCTGGGCGGCATCGCCGCGCTCTACATGGAGCACAACGGCCACTGGGTCACCGGCATGACGAACCAGGTGGTCTGGGGGCTGCCGCACGTCTTCGCCGTGTTCCTGATCGTCGCCGGCTCGGGCGCGCTCAACGTCGCGTCGCTGGCGTCGGTGTTCGGCAAGGGCGACTACGCCCCCTACGCCCGCCTGTCCTGCCTGCTGGCGATGGCGCTGATGGCCGGCGGGCTGTTCATCCTGCTGCTGGATCTCGGCCGGGCCGACCGCCTGATGGTCGCGATGACCCACTACAACTTCACCTCCATCTTCGCGCTCAACATCTTCTTCTACTCCGGCTTCTTCACCCTGGTGGTGCTGTATCTGTGGGCCCTGATGGACCAGCGCATGGCGCCGCTGTACCGGCCGGTCGCCTTCGCGGCGTTCTTCTGGCGGCTGGCGCTGACCACCGGCACCGGCTCGATCTTCGGCTTCGTGGCGGCGCGCAGCGCCTACGACTCGGCGCTGATGGCGCCGATGTTCATCGCCATGTCGCTGTCGTTCGGCACCGCCTGCTTCGTGCTGAGCGCGGCGCTGCTCGAATCCAGCACCGGTCATGCCTCCTTGCCGCCGGCGCTGGTGGCGCGGCTGCGCCGGCTGCTGGCCATCCTGACCGCGGTCAGCCTGTACATGGCGGTGGTCTATCACATGACCGGGCTCTACGCCGCCGGCCGGGTGCCGTTCGAACGCTTCATGCTGGTCGAGGGCGGCCTGCACACCGCGATGCTGTGGGTCGGCTTCGTCCTCGCCGGCAGCCTGCTGCCCATCGCCCTGCTGCTGTCGCGGTCCGAGGCCGCCGGCAAGGCCCGCCTGATCGGGGCGGCGCTGCTGATCGTGCTGGGCGGACTGTCCGCCATGTACGTGATCATCATCGGCGGCCAAGCCTTCCCGCTCGAGATTTTCCCCGGCAAGCAGGTCGCGTCGCCCTTCTTCGACGGCACCGTCGCCCGTTACGCCCCGGCCACCCCCGAGGTGCTGCTGGTCGCCGGCGGCATCGGCCTGGCGGCCTTGATCGTCACCATGGGCTGCTGGCTGCTGCCGATCCTGCCGGTGAACCAGCACGCGCCCGCCGCCGCCGCCGCCCCGAGCCTCGGCCTCGGCGGTGGGCTGGCGACCAGTGCGGAACTCGGCTCCGCCGCCGAGAAGTGAAAAGAGGTTCGTCGCCGGATTCCGGGGAGGGGTGACCGAGCCCCTCCCGCAGGCCCGAGCCTCGCGAGCGGGATTCGGCTTGTCTCCGAGCACGGATGCCGCTAAGTCGCTGCATACTCAGGTATGCAGAAGGGCGCGGGCATGGCGATCGGGCGGCAGTGCGAAGAGTTCCTGATGCATTGTCGGGTCGGCCGGAAGCTGTCGGCGAACACCCTGGCCGCCTACGCCGTCGATCTGCAGGAGTTCTGCCGCTTCGCCGGCTCGACCACGCCGATCGCGTCGGTCGATCGCATCCTGCTTCGCCGCTACCTCGTCCATCTCAGCGACGCGCGGGGGCTGAAGCCGGCCAGCGTCAAGCGCCGGATCGCCTGCCTGAAGGTGATGTTCCGGTGGCTGGAACTCGACGAGGTGATCCCGACCAGCCCGTTCCACCGCCTCGACGCCCAGATCCGACTGCCGCACCGCCTGCCGAAGGCGTTGACGCGACAGGAGACCGCCGCGTTGTGCCGGGCGGCGCACCGGCGCGCCGGGGTGCCGCCGCCGGCCACGCGCGAGGCCGTTCGCGCCGCGGCCTGCCCGGATGCCGTGACGGCGCTGGTCGCGATCGAGCTGCTGTTGTGCACGGGCATGCGCGTCGGCGAACTGGCCGCGTTGCGGGTCGGCGACCTCGACCTCGGCGAAGGCGTGATCACCGTCACCGGCAAGGGCAACCGCCAGCGGCAGGTCTTCCTGTCCCCGCGCGAGACGGACATGCTTGCCGGCTACCTGTCGCGGCGGCAGGGGCATTCGGCCGCCGACCACCTGATGGCGTGCCGTCCGGGACAGCGGCCGGGCACCGAGCGCCTGCGCCGGCTGGTCCGCACCACGGCCGAAGCGGCCGGACTGGCCAGGCGGGTGACGCCGCACATGCTGCGCCACACCGCGGCGACGCAGCTGCTGGAGAACGGCCTCGACATCCGCTACGTCCAGCGCCTGCTGGGCCACCGCAGCATCACCACCACCGAGGCGTACACCCATGTCAGCAACAGCTCGCTGAGAAACGCGGTGTTGCGCGCCCGCGCCGAGCTGGGAGCCGTCGGCGAGATGCTCTGATCCCCGGGCGGGGCGCGTGTTTTGCCTATTATTCATGCGATGCCCAGAAAGTGTGCATCGATGCCGGGCGCCGGCGCCGCATCCGGCCCGGCGTGTCCGCGTAGAGCGCTGAAAACGCAAGGTTTTTCGCCGATTTTCCGGTTGGCCCGGCAAGTGCATACAGTTTCCCTCGTCTGCACACCAACGGGGGTACCAACTCATGAATCGGCGAGATTTCCTGCGCGGCACGACCGCGGCCATGCTCGGGGCCGGCATGCTGCCATTCCTGAAGCATCTGCCCGCCGCCGCCGCGCCGGCCGACACCCTGGTCGTGGTCATCGGCGGCACCATCAACAGCCTCGACCTGCACCGGACCGGCACCAACCGGCCGAGCTACCAGGTCGCCATCAACTGCTACGACCGGCTGCTGAGCTTCGGCACCAAGACGATGCCCGACGGCTCGCTGAGCTACGACTACGGCAAGCTGGAGCCGGAGCTGGCGGAGAGCTGGGAGATCGCCGAGGACGGCATGTCGGCGCTGTTCCACCTGCGCAAGGACGCCACCTTCTGGGACGGCGCGCCGGTCACCGCCGAGGACGTGAAGTGGTCGTTCGACCGCGCGGTCAGCGTCGGCGGTTTCCCGACGGTGCAGATGAAGGCGGGCTCGCTGGAGAAGCCCGAGCAGTTCGAGGCGGTCGACGAGAAGACCTTCCGCATCAGGTTCCTGCGCAAGTCGAAGCTGACGCTGCCCGACCTGGCGGTGCCGGTGCCCTTCATCATCAATTCCAAGGCCGCCAAGGCGCACGCCACCAAGGACGACCCGTGGGCGACCGAGTACCTGCACCGCACCGCCGCCGGTTCCGGCGCGTTCAAGGTCGAGCGCTGGGATCCCGGCCAGCAGCTCGTCTACACCCGCAACGACGACTGGAAGTGCGGGCCGCTGCCCGGCGCCAAGCGCGTCTTCGTGCGCGAGGTGCCGTCGCAGGCGACGCGACGCGCGCTGATCGAGCGCGGCGACGTCCATCTGTCGCACGACATCCCGGCCAAGGACGCCAAGGAGCTGTCGGCGTCGAAATCGGTGGTCGTCGTCGGCACGCCGATCGAGAACTGCCTGCACGTCCTGTGCACGAACCTGACCTTCGAGCCGTTCAAGGACAAGCGCGTGCGCCAGGCCGTCGCCTATGCCGTGCCCTATGCCGAGATCTTCAGGAACGCCGGCTACGAGCGCGGCGTGCCGATGTGGGGCGGCGCCGGCTTCGAGCCGTCGAGCACCGCCTGGCCGCAGCCCTTCCCCTACACGACCGACTACGACAAGGCCAAGGAACTGCTGGCCCGGACGCCCTACAAGGACGGCTTCGAGGTGCCGCTGTCCTTCGACCTCGGCACGGCCGAGTGGGGCGAGCCGGCCGCGCTCCTGATCCAGGAAGGCCTCGCCAAGATCGGCATCAAGGCGAAGATCGACAAGATTCCGGGCGCCAACTGGCGCACCGTCGCGCTGGTCGAGAAGAAGCTGCCGCTGCATCTCGAGAATTTCGGCGGCTGGCTCAACACGCCCGACTATTACTTCTACTGGGCCTACCTCAAGGGCAACCTGTTCAACTCGTCCAACTACGACGACGAGGAGATGAAGGCGCTGGTCGGCGAGACGCTGCACATGCCGATGGACGACCCCGCCTATGCCGGCAAGATCAAGCGCATGATCGCCAAGGCCTTCGACGAGGTGCCGCGCATCCCGCTGTGGCAGCCGTCGCTCGACGTCGCCATGCGCGCCGACGTGCTCGGCTACCAGTACTGGTTCCACCGCCAGGTGGACATCCGCAGCCTGGCCCCGAAGCTGGTCTGACGAGGAGGCCGGCCGTGGCAGTCCGTCGCAAGCTCCGGCTGATCGGGCACCGCCTCCTGCAGGCGGTGCCCGCCCTGGCCGGCATCATCATCGTCACCTTTCTGCTCACCCGCGCCCTGCCCGGGGATCCGGCGGTCTACTTCGCCGGCCCCGCGGCCGACGCCGCGTCGATCGCCGAGGTCCGCGAGAAGATGGGCCTCGACCGCAGCCTGCCGGTCCAGTTCGTCGCCTATCTCGGCGATCTGGCCACCGGCGAGCTCGGCACCTCGATCTCGACCGGCCAGCCGGTGCTCGCCGAGCTGGTCACGCGGCTGCCGGCGTCGCTGGAGCTGACCCTGACGGCGCTGCTGTTCTCGGTGGCGGTGGCGGTGCCGCTGGGCGTGCTGGCGGCGACGCGGCCGGACGGGTGGATCGACCAGCTCTGCCGGCTGGTGGTCACGGCCGGCGTCTCGCTGCCGACCTTCTTCACCGGCCTCGCCCTGCTCTACGCGTTCTATTACCTGCTCGGCTGGGCGCCGGCGCCGCTGGGGCGGCTCGACATCGTCTATCTGCCGCCCGACCACGTCACCGGCTTCTACGTCTTCGACGCGCTGGTGACCGGCGACTTCGCGACGGCGCGGGCGGCGCTGGCGCAACTGGCCCTGCCGGCGCTCACGCTGGGCCTGTTCACGCTGGCGCCGATCGCCCGCATGACGCGCGCCGCGATGTTGCAGGTGCTGGGCAGCGATTTCATCCGGACGGCGCGCGCCGCCGGCCTGTCGCGGCGGCAGGTGCTGTTCGGCTACGGGCTGCGCAACGCCGTCCTGCCGGTGATCACGACGCTGGGCATGGTGTTCTCCTTCGCGCTCGGCGCCAACGTCCTGGTCGAGAAGGTGTTCGCCTGGCCGGGCGTCGGCTCCTACGCCGTCGAGGCGCTGGTCGTCTCCGACTACGCCGCGGTGCAGGGCTTCGTGCTGTCGATGGCGCTGCTGTTCGTGCTTCTCAACCTGGTCATCGACCTGACTTACACCCTGGTCGACCCTCGCGTCGGCCTGGAGGACTGAGCCATGCCCCCGCGGACATCCGCCGTTGCGCTGCCCGCCGCCGCGCCGGCGCCGTCTCCCGGCCTCCTGCGCCACCTGCGGCACATCCTCGCCGGCAGCCCGGTCACCGCCGTCGCCTTCGCCATGTTCCTGGTCATCGTCGCGGCCGCGGTCTTCGGGCCGATGCTGGTGCCCTACGATCCCCTGGCGACGGACTCGGCGGCGGCGCTGCAGCCGCCCTCGGCGGCGCACTGGTTCGGCACCGACCAGCTGGGGCGGGATCTGTTCTCGCGGGTCGTCGTGGCGGCGCGACTGGACCTGACGATCTCGCTCGCCGCCGTGGCGCTGTCCTTCGTCGCCGGTTCGGCCCTGGGCTCGGTCGCCGGGTTCTTCGGCGGCTGGACCGACCGCATCGCCGGCCGGCTGCTCGACACGATCATGGCGTTCCCGCTGTTCGTGCTGGCGATGGGCATCGTCGCGGCGGCCGGCAACACCATCGAGAACGTCGTCTACGCCACCGCCATCATCAATCTGCCCTTCTACGCCCGCATGGCCCGCGCCGAGGCCAACATCCGCCGCAACGCCGGCTTCGTCCAGGCGGCGCGGCTGTCGGGCAACGGCGAATGGCGCATCCTGGCGTTCCAGGTGTTCCCCAACGCGCTGCCGCCGATGATGGTGCAGGTCTCGCTGAACATGGGCTGGGCGATCCTCAACGCCGCCGGCCTGTCGTTCATCGGCCTGGGCGTGCGGCCGCCGACGCCGGAATGGGGCATCATGGTCGCCGAGGGCGCCAACTTCATCGTTTCCGGCGAGTGGTGGCTGGCGCTCTTTCCCGGCGCCGCGCTGATGCTGGCCGTGTTCACCTTCAACCTGCTGGGCGACGGTCTGCGCGACCTGGTCGATCCCCGGCGCCGCACCTGAGGTGACCCGATGACCCATGTCCCGCTGCTCGACATCCGCGACCTCACCGTCGAGTTCGCCACCCGCCGCGGCGCCGTCCGCGCGGTGCGCGGCGTGTCGCTGCAGGTCGCCAAGGGCGAGACCGTCGCCATCGTCGGCGAGTCCGGCTCGGGCAAGTCGGTGACGTCTTTCGCGGTGATGCGCATCCTCGACCGCGCCGGCCGCATCGCCGAAGGCTCGGTGGTGTTCGGCGGCATGGATCTGCGCCGCGCCCGCGAGGCCGAGATGGCCGAGCTGCGCGGCCGCGAGATGTCGATGGTGTTCCAGAACCCGCGCGCCGCGCTCAACCCGATCCGCCCGATCGGCCGCCAGATCGAGGACGTCCTGGTCGAGCACGCGCTGAGCACCCGTGCCGGCGCGCGGGAAAAGGCGATCGAAGCGCTGTCCGCCGTGCAGATCGCCCGTCCGGAGGAGCGTTACCACGCCTATCCCTTCGAGCTCTCGGGCGGCATGTGCCAGCGGGTCGTCATCGCCATCGCGCTGGCCTGCCAGCCGCAGCTGCTGATCGCCGACGAGCCGACGACCGGGCTCGACGTCACGACGCAGAAGGCGGTGATGGACCTGGTCGTCGCGCTGACCCGCAAGCGGAACATGTCGACGGTGCTGATCACCCACGACCTGGGGCTGGCGGCGGCCTATTGCGACCGCGTCGTGGTGATGGAAAAGGGCGTCGTGGTCGAGGACGCGCCGGCCGCGGCGCTGTTCGCTTCGCCGCGCCATCCCTATACCCGCAGGCTGCTGCGGGCGACGCCCAGGCCGGGATGCAGCCTGCGCGATCTCGTCGATTCGTCGCAGCCTCCGATCCCCGCGACGGCGGCCGGCGCGCCGCTGCTCGAGGTCGAGGCCCTGGTCAAGGAGTTCCCCGGCCGACACGGCGCCCCGGCGTTCCGCGCCGTCGACGGCGTCAGCTTCTCGGTGCGCCGCGGCGAGAGCGTCGGGCTGGTCGGCGAGAGCGGCTGCGGCAAGTCGACCACCTCGGCCATGGTCATGCGGCTGCTCGATCCGACCGCCGGACGAATCCTGTTCGCCGGCGAGGATCTTGCCGCGGTGCCGGCGGCGCGCTTCGCCCGGGCGCCGCAACGCGCGCGGCTGCAGATGGTGTTCCAGGACCCGACCGAGAGCCTCAATCCGCGCTGGACGGCGTTCCGCTCGATCGCCGACCCGCTGTCGCGGCTGGGCGGCGTCGGCCGGCGGGCGCTGCGCGGGCGGGTCGAGAAGACCGCCGCGCTGGTCGGCCTGCCGCTCGATCTGCTCGACCGCTTTCCGCACCAGCTCTCGGGCGGCCAGAAGGCGCGCGTCGGCATCGCCCGCGCCGTGGCGCTCGAACCGGAACTGCTGATCCTCGACGAGCCGACGGCGGCGCTCGACGTCTCGGTGCAGGCGGTGGTGCTGAACCTGCTGGCCGACCTCAAGGCGCGGCTGGGCATGAGCTATCTGTTCGTCAGCCACGATCTCAACGTCGTCCGCCTGATCTGCGACCGCATCCTGGTGATGCGCGGCGGGCGCGTCGTCGAGGAGGGGCCGGCCGAGCAGGTGATGGCGGCGCCGCGCGACGCCTACACCCGCGCCCTGCTGGACGCCATTCCGCATCCGCCGCCGCTTGCCGCGCGCGAGGCCGCGCAATGAACCTGCCGGCCCGCCCGCTGATCCGCACCGCCACCACGGTCGACGAGATGGTCCGCGCCGTCGCCGACGACATCGTCAGCGGCCGGCTGGCGCCGGGCGAACGGCTCGACGAAGGGGGCCTGGCGAAGCGGTTCTCGGTCTCGCGCACGCCGGTGCGCGAGACCCTGGGCCAGCTCGCGGCGATGGGGCTGATCGACAAGCGGCCGAACCGGGCGGCCATCGTCGCCCTCCTCAGCGACGAGAGCCTGGCGGCGATGTTCGAGGCGATGGCCGAACTCGAGGCGGCCTGCGCGCGGCTCGCGGCGCTGCGCATGACCGCGGCGGAACGACGCGCGCTCGACGACCTGCACCGCCGTTCGGCGGAACTGGTGCGCGCCGCCGACGAGGACCTCTACGACGCCGCCAACGTGCGCTTCCACGGCCTGATCTACGCCGGCTGCCGCAGCGACCACCTGCACGGTCTGGCGGCCGCGACCCGGGCGCGCCTGGCGCCGTTCCGGCGCGCGCAGTTCCGCGTCGACGACCGCCTGACGCGGTCGTGGAGCGAGCACGACCTCATCGTCGCCGCCATCCTGCGCGGCGACGCCGCCGCCGCCGCCGAGGCGACGCGCGCCCATGTCCTGACCGTCAGCACCGCCAGCGCCGCCTTCGTCAGCGCCCATCGAGCCGGAGACCGCCCATGACCGATCAATCCTTCGACGCCCGCAGCCTGACCGCCGCCTATCGCGGCGGGGCCGCCGATCCGGTCGGCGTCGCCGCCGAGGCTTTCGCGCGCGCCAGCGCCCTGATGGCGTCGAACGTCTGGATCACCTTGCGCGACCGCGACGCGATCCTGGCCGAAGCCGAGGCGCTGGCCGAACGCGGTCCCGACGGCCTGCCGCTGTTCGGGCTGCCGTTCGCGGTCAAGGACAACATCGACGTCGCCGGCCTGCCGACCACCGCCGCCTGCCCGGAATACGCCTACGTCCCCGCCGAGAGCGCGGCGGTGGTGAGGCTGCTGCAGCAGGCCGGCGCGATCCTTCTCGGCAAGACCAACCTCGACCAGTTCGCGACCGGTCTGGTCGGCGTGCGCTCGCCCTACGGCGCCTGCCGCAACCCGTTCGACCCGGCCTACGTCTCGGGCGGGTCGAGTTCGGGGTCGGCGGTGGCGGTGGCCGCCGGGGCGGTGACGTTCTCGCTCGGCACCGACACGGCGGGGTCGGGCAGGGTGCCGGCGGCGTTCTGCAACATCGTCGGCTGGAAGGGCACGCGCGGCCTGGTCAGCGCCCGCGGCGTGGTGCCGGCGTGCCGCTCGCTCGACTGCGTCACCGTGTTCGCGCTCACCGCCGAGGACGCCGCCCTGGTCGCCTCGGTGGCGGCCGCGTTCGATGCCGAGGATCCGTTCGCGCGCCGCGCGCCGCATCCGCTGCCGGCGACGCCGCCGGCCGCGCCGGCGACATTCCGGCTCGGCGTGCCGCGCGCGTCGGACCTGGCCTTCTTCGGCAACGCCGAGGCCCCGGCGCTGTTCGCGGCGGCGGTGCGCCGATTCCAGGACCTGGGCGGGCAGGTCGCCGAGATCGAGCTCGGCCCGTTCCTCGCGGCGGCGCGCCTGCTGTACGAGGGACCCTGGGTGGCGGAACGCACCGCTGCGGTCGGCGACTTCCTGGCCGAGCACCCGCAGGCCGGACATCCCGTCGTCCGGGCGATCGTCGAGGGCGGCCGGCGCTTCGATGCGGTGGCCTGCCATCGCGCCGCCCACCGCCTCGCCGAACTGGCGCGGGCGGCCGAGCCCGTTTGGGACGCGGTCGATGCCGTCCTGACGCCCACCGCCGGGACGATCTACCGCATCGACGCCGTCGAAGCCGATCCGCTGCGCCTCAACGCGGATCTCGGCTATTACACCAACTTCATGAACCTGCTCGATCTCGCCGCCGTCGCCCTGCCGGCCGGGTTCCAGTCCGACGGGCTGCCGTTCGGCGTCACCTTGTTCGCACCGCGCTTTCGCGACGCGCGACTGCTGTCGCTGGCCGCCGCCGGCCAGCGCGCGGCGGGCCTGCCGCTCGGCGCCACCGGACGGCCGCTGCCGGACCCGGTGCCGGCGACGGAGCTTGCGCCCGGGACGGTTCCGCTGGCGGTGTTCGGCGCCCACATGGCCGGCCTGGCGCTGAACCACGAACTGGTCGGTCGGGGCGCCGTGCTGATCGGCCGCACGCGCACCGCGCCCGCCTACCGCCTCTATGCGCTGGAATCGCTGGCGCCGGTGCGGCCGGGGCTGGTCCGCGTCGCCGAGGGCGGCGCGGCGATCGAGGCCGAACTGTGGGCGATCCCCGGCGACCGGATCGGCGGATTCCTGCAGGGCATCGGCCATCCCCTGGGCCTCGGCAAGGTCGAACTCGAAGACGGCCGCTGGGTCTGCGGCTTCATCTGCGAGCCGGCGGCGGTCGCCGCGGCGCGCGACGTCACCGCCGCCGGCGGCTGGCGGGCCTGGCTGGAGAACGCCGCCGGGGCCGCGGCTTGAACGACGGCGTCGCAGCGGGCGGCCTGGCTCAGCGCCCGCCGAGGTCGAGGATGTAGGCGACGACGTCCTTCGCCTGGCGTTCCGGGATGATCAGGTTCGGCATCGTCGGATGCGGCGTGCTGGTCAGCCAGGCGAGCAGCGACATGCCGGTGACGTGCGGCTGCGCGGCGATTTCCGCGAAGCTGAGCGCGGTCTGTTCGCTCCACTCCTGGCGCGGCATCAGATGGCATCCCGAGCAGGCCTGCCGGGCGTAGATCTCGCCGGCGGCCGGGTCTCCGGGGAAATCCTGCGCCTGGGCCGGCAGGGCGACGGCAAGCGCCGCGACGAGCGGGACAGCGATCAGAGACCTCATGTCGTCCTCCTATGGCTGGCACGGATGCCATGCAGTTTGGTGGCCTGGTCGGTCGCCAGAAGCATCGCCGCGAACGGCAGCGGCCAGGTCCAGGCCTCGGCCGGCAACGGCGCCGTGCCGAACACGAGATTGCCCGCGCCGGTGTAGACGATCGCCAGGATCAGGGCGATCTCGACGCCGACGGCCCACGGGATCATCGGGTTGCCGCGCAGCGGCAGCCGGGCCATCGTCAGCGTCTCGCTGCGGCAGGCGAAGAGGTTGGCGATCTGCATCACCACGATCGTCGCAAGGCAGGCGGTGGTCGCCTGCAGGTAGACCGGCGTGGCCGGCGCCGTTCCCCATGACCAGCCGTGGCTCCAAAGAAGCAGCAGGAACGCGGTCATGCCCGCCAACGCCTGCTGCGGCCCCAGGAACAGATAGGCGCGGCGGACCAGCGGCCAGTCGACCAGGCGCTGGTCGCGGCGGCGCGGCGGCCGGGTCATGACGTCGGGCTGCGGCTTCTCGGCCGCCAGGGCGAGGGCCGGCACCATGTCGGTGCCGAGGTCGACCGCCAGGATCTGGATCACCGTCAGCGCCAGCGGCACCTCGAACAGCACGAAGGCCAGGAACGGCACGATCTGCGGAATGTTCGAGGTCAGGATGTAGGTCATGAACTTGCGGATGTTGTCGAACACCGCCCGGCCTTCCTCGACGGCCGCGACGATGGTGGCGAAATTGTCGTCGATCAGCACCATGTCGGCGGCTTCGCGGGCGACCTCGCTGCCCGAGCCCATGGCGATGCCGATGTCGGCCTGGCGCAGGGCGGGAGCGTCGTTGACGCCGTCGCCGGTCACCGCGACCACCTGGTTCTTCGCCTGCAGGGCGGCGACGATGCGCCGCTTCTGGTCGACGCGGGTGCGCGCGAAGACGACGTCGTCGTGATCGAGGGCGAGCTGGAGCTGGGTCTCGCTCATGCGTTGGATCTGATCGCTGGTGTAGACGTGGGCGTCGGCGCCAACCAACCCGGTGCGCCGGGCCACGGCGCGGGCGGTGGCGGGATGGTCGCCGGTGATCATGATCGGCCGGATGCCGGCGCGGCGGCAGCAGGCCACGGCCGCCGGCACTTCGGGCCGCAACGGGTCGTCCATTCCGATCAGGCCGATCAGGTCGAGGCCGCGCTCGAGCATGGCGCGCTCGTACGGCTCCGGCACCCTGCGCCAGGCGATGGCGAGCACGCGCAGCCCGTCGTCGGCCATCGCCGCCTCGACCGCCTGGATCTGGCGGCGGCGCGTCCGGGTCAGCGGCTTGCCGGAGATGCCGGCGCACAACGGCAGCAAGGCCTCCAAGGCGCCCTTGACGTAGAGTTCGAGCCCTTCGGGGCCGCGGTGCAGACTCGACATGCGTTTGCGGTCGGCGTCGAACGGCAGTTCGTCGACGCGTGGCAGCGGCCCCGGCACGCCGCCGACCATCCCGAGCAGGGCGAGTTCGAGCGGGTCGCCGGCCAGGCGCCGGGTGCCGCCGTTGGCCACCTCGCGCAGGCTGTGGCAATGCGCGATCGCGGCCGTCATACGCGGGTCGGCGGGCGCGGCGCCGGCGTCGTGCAGCACGCCATGCACGTAGACCCGGCGCGGCACCATGCGGTTTTCGGTCAGCGTGCCGGTCTTGTCGGTGCAGATGACCGTCACCGAGCCCAGGGCCTCGACCGCCGGCAGGTGGCGCACCAGCATGTTCTTGGTCGCCAGCCGCTTGGCGCCCATCGCCAGCGCCAGCGTCACGGTCGGCAGCAGTCCCTCGGGCACGTTGGCGACGATGATGCCGATGGCGAACATCGTGCTGTCCCACAGCGACAGCCCCGTCCACTGGGCCACGGCGAAGAACGCCGCGCCCAGGCCGGTCGCCAGCGCGGCGACCAGCCGCGACAGCCGCGCGACCTCGTGCTGCAGCGGCGAGCGGGTCGGCACGCCGGCCTGGGTCTGGTGGGCGATGCCGCCCAGGGCGGTGCGCATGCCGGTGGCGAACACCACGGCGCGCGCCTCGCCGGCGACAACCGCCGATCCCGCGGGAAGGATGTTTTCGCCGTTCGTCGCCTCGTGCTCGCGGCTGGCGGCATGGCCGCGGAAGGCCGGGACGGACTCGCCGGTGATCGCGGCGAGGTTGGCCTGGACGCCGAGCGCCTCGATCAGCCGGCAGTCGGCGGGGACCACGTCGCCGCCCCGCAGCAGGATGACGTCGCCGGGCACCAGCGCTTCGGCCACGATCTCGACCGTCTCGCCGCCGCGCACGGCGCGGACCAGGTCGGGCAGCAGGCGGCGCAGGGCGTGGATCGCCTGCTCGCTGCGGTATTCCTGCCAGAACGAGAACAGGCCGTTGATCACGATCACCGCGACGATGGCGGCAGCCAGAACGCCCATGCCCTCGCCGCCGCGCCACAACTCGGCGCCCAGCGCGAGCGCCGCCGCCAGCCACAGCACCAGGGCGAAGAAGTGCGTGAACTGCCGCAGCAGACGGCGCGGCAGCGACTCGGCGTCGAGGTGCTCGACGCGATTGGGTCCGAATTCGGCCAGCCGGCGTTCGGCCTCGGCGGCGGACAGGCCGGCCGGTCCCGACTTGAGGCTCGCCAAGGCGGCTTCGGGCGAGAGTTGATGGACGCGCATCGCAGTCTCCGCGCTCCACGATGATCGCTTCCCCGGCCTCTGCATTGATCCAGGTTTGTCCCCCGGCCCGGACGGCGCCTGGCGGGGTTATCGTCGGCCGGCATCCGCCTCGGCGGCCAGCATGCGCACCGAGTCCGCGATCGCGACCGGATAGCCGGGCGCCGGCCCGAGACCGGTCCACGGCGCTCCCAGGGCCTGCAACTGCGCGGCGGCGTGAGCGCGCGTCCCGTCCAGGGACGGCGCCGGCGCGACGCGGCGGCCGCCGCGCAGCACCGGCCGCAGCAGCGCCTCGCCGGGGGCGGTCTCGCCGGCCAGCACGACGGTGTCGCCGGTCATCCGCCGCGCCGCGTCGAAGCGGCGGTAGACCTGCTTGGCGCCGGGCCACGTCGCCTTGCCCTCGGAGCGCTTGCGTTTCGGCCGACCGCCGTAGCTTTGCAGCTTGTAGGCGCAGTCGAGCACCGGCGCGTCGCTGGCGGCGGCCAGGCTGCTGCCGACGCCATAGCCGTCGATCGGCGCGCCGGCGGCGGTGAACGCGGCCAGGGCGTGCTCGTCGAGGCCGCCGCTGGCCAGAATCCGCACCTCGCCGAGGCCGCCGGCGTCGAGGATCGCCCGCACCCGAGCGGCATGCGCGGCGAGATCGCCGCTGTCGAGGCGGACGCCGGCGACCTGGGTCCCCGCGGCCGCCAGCCGCGGCGCCAGCGCGACCACCTTGGCGGCGGCCGCCTCGGTGTCGTAGGTGTCGAGCAGCAGCACCAGTCCGTCGGGCCGGGCGCGGGCGAAGGCAAGGAAGGCCTCGTCCTCGCTGTCATGGGCGAGCACAAAGGAATGCGCCATGGTGCCGTAGACCGGGATGCCGAACAGCGCTCCCGCCACGATGGTCGCGGTGCCGTCGAAGCCGGCGAGATAGGCGGCGCGGGCCGACAGCAGCCCCGCCTCGGCACCGTGGGCGCGGCGCAGCCCGAAGTCGATCAGGCGCTTGCCGGGCGCGGCGAGCACCATGCGCGCCGCCTTCGACGCCACCACCGTCTGCAAGTGCAGCAGATTGATCAGCCGCGTCTCGACGAGCTGCGCCTCGGGCAGCGGCGCGGTGACGCGCAGGACCGGCTCGTCCGGAAAGAACACGGTGCCCTCGGGCAGGGCGTCGACGTCGCCGGTGAAGCGGAGATCGCTCAGCCGGTCGACGAAGGCGCCGTCGAAGCGGCCGCTTTCGGCCAACCAGCCGCGTTCCTCGGCGCTCAGCCGCAGGCCCAGCAGGAATTCCACCGCCTGCTCCAGGCCGGCGGCCATCAGGAAATTGCGCCGCGGCGGCAGCTTGCGCACGAACAACTCGAACACCGCTTCGCCGGTCATGCCGCCGTCGAAATAGGCCTTGAGCATGTTGAGCTGGTAGAGGTCGGTCAGCAGCAGACCATCGCGCGGCAGGGGCATGGCGTCACCCCGTCGCGGCCCGCGGGTGGTCGGAATCGGGAGTACCCGCCCCCGCGTCCCATGTGATCCGATCGGGCAATGGGTTGTTCCAGTGAGCAGCTGGTGAAACGCCTTCAGCAGACTAATCCGTCGCCGATCGAGCGCAACTAACCTGGATCAATGCCCGGAGGTTCGCGAGCGACGCGGCGTTTCCGCCTGTTCGGCCTCGACAAGGGGCGGACCGATCACCCCGTCAGTTCGACGAACAGGGCCGGCAGCCGCTCGGGCAGCCGCTCCACCCGGTCGACGACGGTGTAGCCGTTCGGTCCGAAGATGCGCTGGACGTAGCGATCGGCCTGGGGATCGAGCGTCAGGCAGAAGCTGTGCACGCCACGGGTCGCCAGTTCCTCGACCGCCTTCCTGGCGTCGTGGCGCAGGTGCTGCGGGTCGCGCTCGTCGATGTCGGCTGGCTCGCCGTCGGTGACCAGGATCAAGAGCTTGCGGCGTTGCGGCTGGTGCAGCAGGTGCTGCCCGGCGTGGCGCAGCGCCGCGCCCATGCGCGTCGAATAGCCGCCGGACATTCCGGCCAGCCGCGCCTTGGCGTCCTTGTCGAAGCGCTCGCCGAAATCCTTGAACCGCCGGTAGTCGACGTCGTGGCGGCCGTTGGAGCGAAAGCCGTGGATGGCGAAGGGATCGCCGATCGCCTGCACCGCGGCCCCGACCAGCGCGGCGGCCTCGCGGGTCAGGTCGATGACCGTCTTCTCGGTGCCGCGCACCATGTCATTGGTCGATTCCGAAAGATCGAGGAGCACCAGCACCGCCAGGTCGCGCTGCTTGAGCACGTGGCGCATGGTGGTGCGCGGGTCGTATTCGCGGCCGGCGCGCATGTCGACCATGGCGTCGATGGCGGCGTTCAGGTCGATCTCGTCGCCGTCCTCGAGCTTGCGCTCCCGCACCACGCCCTGCGGCCGCAGCCGGTCGACGATCTGGCGCAGGCGCTGGGTCACCGGCTTGTGGGCGGTCAGGATGGTCTCGACATGGGCCGGGTCGCCCAGCGCCGGCCGGCGCTCGAACACCGTCGCCCAGTCGGGCCGGAAGAGTTGAACCTGGTAGTCCCACTCATGGTAGGGGAAGGGGTCCGAGACCGGCTCCTTGCCTTCGCGCGCGTTGAACGTGGTGCCGTCGTCGTCGTAGAGCTCGCCGTCCAGCACCCAGATCTCCTGGGCGTCGTCGCCGGCGGTCTCGACCTCGACCTCGTTGACCAGTTCCATCAGCGAGACGCGCTTGCGCACCTGGGCGCGGCCCTGCAGGATCTCGACCCCGCGCTGCCACGAGAACTCCTCGAACTGCCAGACGAAACGGTTGTCGTCGCGGTAGGGGATGCGCAGCGAGTCCAGGAGACGCAGCGACGGCAGCGCCCGCCGCCCGGCCAGCAGGTGGTACAGGGCCATGCCGAGATGCCACGAGAACGCGTTCTCGGCGCGGTTGGCCTCGACATTGGCATGGAACCGGGCGGCCAGCGCGTCCAGCTCGGCGTCGCCGGTGGGCGTCGCGGCGTCGAGCAGGTGCAGCGCCAGCCGCTCCAGCCAGCCCACCGCCTCGTGCTCGACGGCGGCGGGCTTGGGCCGCGCCAGCAGGTTGCGCCACAGCGTCTTGAGGCCGGGCAGCTCGCGCACGGCGCAGTACTCGACCCGGGCGTCCTCGATCAGGCCGATCAGGCTGCACTGCGCCGGGTTGAGCTCCTGCGCCGAGATCGGCGCGGTGGTGTAGGCGACATGCGCCGCCATGTGCGCGGCCGTGGCGCGGAACATGTCGAGTCCGCGCACGCCCTCGGCATCGTCGACCGCATCCGGCAGGTGCAGGACGAAGCCGTCGATGTAGGGCTTGAACTCGCTGCGGTCGGCGGCGGCCGGGCGCAGCCAGAAGTCGCGGCCCCACAGCGCCCGCAGCGTCGCGGACAGCTTGCGCTGATGGTCGATGAACAGGACGCCCTTGCGCTCCTTCTGCAGCATCGCCCGGCTGTCCGCGGTCTGCAGCGCGAAATAGGCGAGCTGCGTCCTGACGTCGGTGCGGTGGGCGTCGGCGCCGAAGAACGCCCAGCGGCGCAGGCCGCCCAGGGTCAGCTTCGACAGCAGCTCGTCCAGCACGCCGAGCATCGGCCGCAATCCCCGCGGCGCCCGCGCGGCGAGCTGGTGCAGGAACAGCAGGTAGCCCCGGAACAGGCCGATGTCGCCCAGCCGCCGGGCCGCCGTCGGCAGGGTGGCGAAGAACAGGCCGAGCACCTCGCCCGAGGTCATCGAGGCCAGCTTCATGGCGGCGACGATGGACTCGCTGATCGCCTCCTCGCCGAGTTCGCGCGCCACCGGCGGCATCTCCTGCAGATAGGTGAGCACCAGGTCGTTGCCGCGGCCCAGATTGGTCAGGCCCTTGGCGCCTTCCAGGTAGTGCTGCAGGCCGGCCGCGGTCATCACCCGCGCCGCCTCGTGGAAGGTGCCCTCCAGCACCGGCCGCACCTCGGGCGAGACGAGGTCGAAATATTCGCGATAGTGCTCGAGGTCGATCGACATTGCCGGGGCTCCTTTGTCTTCACCCCCTCTCCCGCTTGCGGGACAGGGCCGGGGCGAGGGTGTCGCCTACGGCCGGAGGCCGGATCTGGCTGAACCGCCGGCACCCTCACCCTCCCAGCCTCCGGCTGGGTCCCTCCCTCTGCCGCGAGCGGGAGAGGGAGGCTGGTCAGGAAAAGAACGTCGACACCGCCGCGTCCAACGCGTCGCGCATGTCGGGGTCGTCGGTCAGCGGCCGCACCAGCGCGAGCTGGCAGGCGTCGGCGGGCGGAATGCCGCGGGCGATCAGGGTGCCGGCGTAGACCAGCAGCCGCGTCGAGATGCCCTCGTCCAGGCCGTGGCCCTTGAGGTTGCGCGAGCGCGCCGCGACCTGGGTGAGCTTGTCCGCGGTCTTGCGGTCGACGCCGGCCTCGTGGGCGACGATCTCGGCCTCGACGTCCGGGCCGGGATAGCCGA
>CAZJFH010000015.1:14045-83436 GCA_964545205.1 uncultured Rhodospirillaceae bacterium | reverse complement strand
CGGCCCTCACCCTCCCGCTTCGCGGGCCCCTCCCTCTCCCGCGAGCGGGAGAGGGAATCAAACAGACAGCGCCGCGGCCAGGGCCTCGTCGACGTTTTCCAGCCAGATGAACTCCAGCGCCTTGCGGGCCTCTTCGGGGATTTCCTCGTAGTCGCGCCGGTTGCGCTTGGGCAGCATCACGCGGGTCAGGCCGGCACGCTTGGCGGCCAGCACCTTTTCCTTGATGCCGCCGACCGGCAGCACCAGCCCGCGCAGCGAGATCTCGCCGGTCATCGCCGTGTCGCTGCGCACCGTGCGCTGGGCGAACAGCGAGGTCAGGGCCAGGAACATCGCCACGCCGGCCGAGGGGCCGTCCTTGGGCGTGGCGCCGGCCGGGACGTGGACGTGGATGTCGGTCTTCTCGAACGCCTCGGCCTGGACGCCCAGACTCTCGGCGCGGGCCTTGAGCAGCGACAGCGCCGCCTGGGCACTCTCCTTCATCACGTCGCCGAGCTGGCCGGTCAGGATCAGCTTGCCCGAACCCGGCGTGCGGCTGGCCTCGATGAACAGGATGTCGCCGCCGACCGGCGTCCAGGCCAGACCGGTGGCGACGCCGGGCACGCTGGTGCGCATCGCCGTCTCGGCCTCGAAGCGCTGCGGCCCGAGAATCTCGCGCACCGCGTCGACGCCGATGGTCATCGACTCGGTCTCGCCCTCGGCGACCCGGACCGCGACGTGGCGGCACAGCGCGCCGATCTCGCGCTCGAGGTTGCGCACGCCGGCCTCGCGGGTGTAGTCGCGGATCACCGTGGTGATGGCCTCCTCGCTCAGCCTGATCTGCTCCTCGGTCAGGCCGGCCTGCTTGCGCTGGCGCTCGACGAGGTAGCGCAGGGCGATCTGCAGCTTCTCCTCCTCGGTGTAGCCGGGCAGCTCGATGATCTCCATGCGGTCGCGCACCGGACCGGGGATGGTGTCGAGCATGTTGGCGGTGGTGATGAAGAACACCCGCGACAGATCGAACGGCACGCCCAGGTAGTTGTCGCGGAAATTGTTGTTCTGCTCGGGATCGAGCACCTCGAGCAGCGCGGCGTAGGGATCGCCGTGGAAGCCCTGGCCGACCTTGTCGATCTCGTCGAGCATCAGCACGCAGTTGCGCGCCCCGGCCTTGCGCAGCGCCTGGACGATGTTGCCGGGCATGGCGCCGACATAGGTGCGCCGATGGCCGCGGATCTCGCTCTCGTCGTGCAGGCCGCCGAGCGCGACGCGCTGGAACGGCCGGTCGAGGGCGCGGGCGATGCTCTGGCCGAGCGAGGTCTTGCCGACGCCGGGCGGGCCGACGAAGCACAGGATCGGGCTCTTGCCCTCCGGGTTGAGCTTGCGCACCGCCAGGTGTTCGAGGATGCGCTTCTTGATCTTCTTCAGGCCGTAATGGTCGGCGTCGAGAATCTCGCGGGCGCGGGCGATGTCGATCTTCGCCTCGCCGTCGAGCGCCCAGGGCAGCTCGACCAGCAGGTCGAGATAGGTGCGAACCATCGAGTATTCGGCGGCGGCCTCGTTCATGCGCTCCAGCCGGCGCAGTTCCTTGTCGGCCTGCTTGCGCACCTCCTCGGGCATCTTCGCCTTCTCGATCGCCTCGCGCAGCTCCTCGATCTCGGCGGCGTTGCCTTCCGATTCGCCGAGCTGGCGCTGGATCGCGCGCATCTGCTCGCGCAGCAGGTATTCGCGCTGGCGCTCGTCGATCGCCTCCTTGGCCTGCTGGCTGATCTCGCGCGAGATGCGCAGCACCTGCATGCGGCCGCCGAGCTGTTCGAGAACCTTGTCGAGCCGGGCGCGCAGCTCGACGGTTTCCAGCACCTCCTGCTTCTCGGCCGGCTTGGTGTCGAGATAGGCGGCGACCATGTCGGCGAGCACGCCGGCCGAGGAGATGTTCTGGATCGCCGCGACCAGTTCCTGCGGCACCTCGGGCAGGAGCTGCAGGGTCTCCAGCGCCTGGGCGCGCAGCGAGTGCATGCGCGCCTCGACCTCGGGGTCGTCGACCTCGGGCTCGTCGAGCCGTTCGACGCGGGCGGCCATGAACGGATAGCCGTCGAGCCATTCGACGATGCGGAAGCGCTGCTCGCCCTGGCAGACGACGTGGTGCGAGCCGGTCGGGTCGGTGACGTAGCGCATGACGCCGGCGACAAGGCCGACCTGGTAGAGCTCGTCGGGGCCGGGCTCGGCGGTGTCCTCGTCGCGCTGCAGCACGACGCCGAGCGGCCGCTCGGTGCGCACCGCCGCCTGGGTCGCCATCACCGACTTGTGGCGGCCGATCGACAGCGGGAAGACGATGCCGGGGAACATCACGACGTTGCGGACCGGCAGGATGATCAGCGCGTCCTCGGGAAGCTCCCGCGCCTTGTCGGCGGAGGCCTGCTTCTGGCGCTCCTCGACGTCGGTGGCGTCGGCGTGCTCGGGGCTCTTGAACTGTTCAGCCATGGTTGGCGTCCTCTCTTCAGCGCTTGACCAGCTGGATGACCAGGCAGCCGTCGATCATCTCGCGGCCGCCGATCGCCAGCGGCCCGGGCGGCAGCTCGACGTGGCGCTCGAAGCGGCCGTGGGGAATCTCGATGCGATGGATCAGCGCCGCGCGCGACGCGGCCGGCAGCGCCCGCTCGGCGGCCACCGTCAGCACGCCGCCCTCGACGACGATTTCGACCTGCTCCGGCGGCACGCCCGGCAGCGCGATCACCACCCAGTAGGCGTCCGGCGTCTCGTACAGGTCGGCGGGCGGCTCCCAGGCCGGCCGGCGGGCGCGGGGCTGCGGCTGGAAGAACTGCCGGTGCATGCGCTCGGCGCGTTCCAGCTGCTCGCAGGCCTCGGCCCACATCCAGATCCTCGGGTCCTTCTTCATGACGTGCTCCGGCGTTGGCGTTCCGATCAATATAAGGGCGCCGTCCCGACATGCACGGGCGGGCGATGGATTCCCCGACACGGAACAACCGCGCGGCTACCGCGTTCGATGGGGTGGCCCATCCAGAAACGGAGTCCGCCGATGGCGCTCGCGCCCGTCACCACCGGAGCCGTCGCCCAGGCGCTGCGGGGCATCGACTTTCCCTGCGACCGCGACCAGCTCGTCCGCCACGCCCGCGGCAACCGCGCCGAAGAGGACGTGATCGACCTGCTCGGGCGCATGCCCGACGCCCGCTACGACAACATGGCCGACGTGCTGCGCCGGCTCGGGACCGAGAACGGGGCTTGACCTTTGGCCGGCGGGAAGGGATTTTTGGCGGCGACGGTTCCCCTCGGGGATCAAAAGGGAACACGGTGACGCTTTCGCGAAAGCCGTGGCTGCCCCCGCAACTGTGAACGGCGAGCCTCGCCCAAGCGCCACTGGGACGACCGGGAAGGCGGGCAGGCGCAGAGCCGTGAGCCAGGAGACCTGCCGTCCCGTGTCATGCCATACCTCCGGGCGGGGTGCTTCCCGGAAGGCGCGAGCCGCTTGGGCCCTCGGGCCCATGCCTCCTGGCGGTGACGCGGACGTCCGTTGAACCGCAATTCGGAGGCCGAACCATGTCCCTTCACAAGACCCTTTCCGTCGCCGCCGCGGCGATGCTCGTCGCCGCCCCCGCCGCCGCCCACACCGGCGCCGCCGCCGGTGCCGGCCTGGCCCACGGCTTCGCGCATCCGCTCGGCGGCCTCGACCACCTGCTGGCGATGGTCACCGTCGGCGTCTGGGCGGCGCAGCGCGGCGGTCGCGCCGTGTGGGCGCTGCCGGCGGCGTTCGTCGGCATGATGCTGGCCGGCGGCTCGCTGGGCCTGTCGGGCGTGGCGCTGCCGGGCGTCGAGGGCGCCGTCCTGGCCTCGGTGATCGTGCTCGGCGCGGTCGTCGCCCTGGCCGCCAGGCCGGGCCTGCCGCTGGGCCTGGCGATCGTCGGCGCCTTCGGCCTGTTCCACGGCCAGGCCCACGGCGCCGAGATGCCGGCCGCCGCCGCGCCGGCGCTCTACGCCGCCGGCTTCGTCGCCGCCACCGCGCTGCTGCACGCCGCCGGCGTCGGCGCCGCCCTGGCCGCGCGGCGCGGCCTGCTGCTGCGCGCCGCCGGCGCCGCGGTCGCCGCCTCGGGCGTGGTGCTGGCCGCGGCCTAGGATCGGGTGCCCGCGTTCGCGTTCCACGTTTGAACGGACTGCCGTCATGCCGGCGAAGGCCGGCATCCATTTTCCAGAGGCGCCAGGCGCTCCCCGCGCCGGAGACCCGCGTCGAAGCCTCTGGAAAATGGGCCCCCGCCTCCGCGGGGGCGACGGCCGTTTCGGGCGCCCGCCTACGCCTCGGCCGTCAGCGCCCCGGACATCGCCTCCAGGGCGCGGCGGATGTCGATCGGCTTGGCGAGATAGTCGTCGAAGCCGGCCGCCAGCGCCCGGTCGCGGTCGTCGGGCATGGCGTTGGCGGTCACCGCGATGACCGGAATGGCGGCGGTCGCCGGGTCGCGGCGCAGCTCCCGCAGGGCGGCATAGCCGTCCATCCCCGGCAGGTTGATGTCCAGCAGCACGAGGTCGGGCCGGTGCTGGCGCGCCAGCGCCAGGCCGAGTTCGGCATTGTGCGCCGACAGCAGGCGGCAGTGGCCGAGCTTGGCGGCGACCTGCTCGATCAGTCGCAGATTGGCGGGATTGTCCTCGATGTAGAGCAGGGTGATGTCGGCCGGCAGCATCGGCGCCGCGACCGGCTCGTCGTTGGCCGGGGCGGGCAGCAGGGCGGTGCGCGAGACCGGCATCTCGATCCAGAACGTGGTGCCCTGGCCGACCGTGCTGTCGAAGCCGATGCGCCCGCCCATGAGCTGCACGAGCTGTTTGGTGATCGCCAGGCCGATGCCGGTGCCCTCGACGCCGTCGCCGGCGTTGGCCAGCCGGGTGAAGGGCTGGAACAGGCGCGAGCGCTCGGCCTCGGGGATGCCCTCGCCGGTGTCGGCGACGCAGATGCGCAGGAAGGCGCCGGCCTCGACCTCCTCGGTGCGCACCGTGACCAGCCCGCCGTCGCGGTTGTACTTGACGGCGTTGGACAACAGGTTGAGCAGGACCTGCTTCAGGCGGGTGTAGTCGCCGCGCAGGGCGGGCAGGGGCAGGTCGGGGGCGTCGCGCACCAGCCTGATGCCGCGCTTCGCCGCCAGGATGCGGGCCAGCGCCAGGCATTCGCCCAGCACCTGTTCGGGCGCGACGTCCTCGATCGACAGCGCGACGCTGCCGGACTCGATCTTGGCGAGGTCGAGAACCTGGTTGATCAGGTCGAGCAGGTGCTGGCCGCTCTGGATGATGTGGGCGACGTATTCGCGCTGGCTCTCCGACAGCTCGTCGCCCTCGATCTCCAGGAGCTGGCTGAAGCCCAGGATGGCGTTCATCGGCGTGCGCAGCTCGTGGCTCATGCTCGACAGGAAGCGCGACTTGGCCTGGTTGGCCTCGTCGGCGGCCTCCTTGGCCGCCTGCAGCGCCACGGTGCGTTCGGCGACGCGGTGCTCGAGCTCTTCGTTGATGCGGTGCAGTTCGAGCTGCGCCTGCTTGCGCAGCGAGATGTCCTGCGAGATGGCGATGAACGAGGTGATGTCGCCGTCGCCGTTGCGCAGCGGCGAGATCACCACCTCGACCCAGTAGGAGCCGCCGTCGCGGTGGCGGTTCTGGAGTTCGCCGCGCCACACCTCGCCGGCCAGAATGCGGCTCCACATCTCGCGGTAGGTGGCGTCCGGCGTCGCGTCGGACTTCAGCACCCGCGGCGTGCGGCCGACCACCGCGGCCGCCGCGTAGCCGGTCATCGCCTCGAAGCGCGGGTTGACGTACTGGATGACGCCGTGCTGGTCGGTGATCATCACCGCCGTCGGCCCCTCCTCGACGGCGCGCGACAGCAGCAGCAGCCGGTTGGTGAGTTCGAGGTTGCGCCGCTCCTGCGCCCGCAGCGAGGCGACCATGCGGCGGAAGGCCGAGGTGGTCTCGTCGATCTCGACCAGCCTGCTGCCGACGCCGGCCTCGCCGGCCTCGCCGAGGCCGCCGGCGGTGATCGCCTGCGCGCTGTCGCGCAGATCGGCGATCGGCCGCGCGATGGCGCGCGTCACCCACAGCCCGGCCCCGATCGCCACCGCGGCGATCAGCAGCGCCAGATAAAGGTTGTAGGTCTGGTTGCGCTTGAGCTCGCCGAGGTAATGCTCCTCGGGGACGTGGACGCCGATGATCCACGGCCATTCGGGACTCGGGAACGGCGAGAACACGGCGTGATAGGTGTCGCCCGCGGCCTCGAACTTGGTGAACACCGGCCCGTCCAGCTTCAGCGCGCCGGCAGGCGTGCCCAGGGCGGCGAAGGCGGCGCGGCTGACCTCGTCGTCGAGCTCGTCGATGCGGGTGAAGCGCAAGGCGCCGGCCGTCGAGTCCGGCACCGCGGTCTTGATCTTCTGCGCGTCGGGATGGGCGATGACGTCGCCGTTGTGGTTCAGGATGAAGGCCGAGATGCCGGTGTGCTCGCGGTTCTTGGCGAGGAAGGTCGAGACCTCGATGATCTCGATGTCGACGCCGACGACGCCCTTGATGGTGCCGCGGGCGTCCATCACCGGGCTGGCCACCGTGATGCCGGGCAGGCGCGAGGTGAAGAAGACGTAGGGATCGGTCCAGATGGTGCCGCGCTCGGCCATCGCCTTGCGGAACCACGGCCGCGTGCGCGGGTCGTAGCGGTCCTCGGGGTCGGTCCTGTGCGCCTTGATCTCGAAATCGCGGTCGCGCCAGGTCATCTCGACGGTGCGCGCGCCGCCGCCGTGGTCGATGACCTTGGTGCGGAAGCCGTCGGGGCTGTGCTCGCCCGAGCGGTTGACGTAGAAGAAGTCGCCCTCGACGCTGCCGACGTAGATGCCGGCGAACTGCGGATACAGCCGGAGCTGCTCGAAGAAATAGCGTTCGAGCGCCCGCGGGTCGGCGCTGGAGACGATGTCGTTGTCGGCCAGGCGCTGGGTCAGGTCGGCGGCGACGCGCGCCGGGTCGAGGAACTTGCGCGAGCGGTCGATGGCGTCGCTGGCCACGCCTTCCATGATCCGCCGGGCATGGCCCAGCAGCACGTCCTGGGTCGAATAGGTCGAGGACAGCAGGATGGCCGCCACCGTCACGACCTGCAGCCCGACCAGCGTGCCGATCAGCACGGTCCTTATCGAAAGCCTCATTCGCCTCCCCCCGACGCGGCGGCGCGCCGCCGAGCGACCAGCCTAGCCTCGTCCCTGGAATTGTTCCAGAGGCGAGCCGATTGCGCGGCCAGGTTGCGCGGATTTGTCGCAAGTCATACGAACGACGGGTAGGTCTGCCCCGCTCCCTGGACCTACCGGTGGGTGGGTCACGTGTTGCACCGCAGCAAGAAATCCTGTAGGTATCGGCGCGAATCCGGCTTACCGCACCGCAACAAAGAGGATCGCCATGCCCCAGAGCCGCCACACCATCACCCACTTCCTGATCGAGGAGCAGCGGCGGATGGGAGGCAGCGGCGCGTTCACGATGCTGCTCAACGACATCGTCAGCGCCTGCAAGATGATCTCGGGGCAGGTCAATCGCGGCGCGCTGGCCGGCGTGCTGGGTTCGGCGGGCAGCGAGAACGTCCAGGGCGAGACCCAGAAGAAGATGGACGTCATCGCCAACGACATCCTGCTGCACATCAGCGCCCAGGGCGGCCATTTCGCGGCGATGGCCTCGGAGGAGCTGGAGGACGTTCACGACATTCCGGACGGCCTGCCGCGCGGGCGCTACCTGTTGCTGTTCGATCCGCTCGACGGCTCGTCGAACATCGACATCAACATCTCGGTCGGCACCATCTTCTCGATCCTGCGCTGCCCCGACGGCGTCGACGAGCCGACGATCGAGGACTTCCTGCAGCCGGGCACCAGGCAGGTCTGCGCCGGATACGCGCTTTACGGCTCGTCGACGATGATGGTGCTGTCGACCGGCCACGGCGTGAACGGCTTCACGCTCGACCAGACGATCGGCGAGTTCCTGCTGACCCACCCCGACATGCGCGTCCCCGAGGACACCGACGAGTTCGCCATCAACGCCTCGCGGGCCAATCTCTGGGAACCGCCGGTGCGGCGCTACGTCGACGAATGCCTGGCCGGCAAGGACGGCCCGCGCGGCCGCAAGTTCAACATGCGCTGGGTCGCCTCGATGGTCGCCGACGTCCATCGCGTGCTGTGCCGCGGCGGCGTGTTCATGTATCCGCTCGACGCCGAACTGGCGCGCAAGGGCGGCAAGCTGCGCCTGATGTACGAGGCCAATCCGATGGCGTTCCTGATCGAGCAGGCCGGCGGCGCCGCCAGCACCGGCCGCGAGCGCATCCTCGACCTGATGCCGACCAGCCTGCACCAGCGGGTGCCGGTGATCCTTGGCTCGCGCAACGAGGTCGCGCGGCTGGTCCAATACCATGCCGAAGAGGCGAGCCAGGACGCCCGCGCCGCCGAATGAGGCGGCGAACCAAAGAAAATGGGCGGCCTCGCGGCCGCCCCAGGTCCTGTCCGTAGCCGATCTTCTTGTTGTTGTCGCAGCTCACCGCCTGGCCGAGCGGCGGCGGCGAAGCGCCAGGCCGGCGAGCCCGGCCCCCAGCAGGCCGAGGCTCGCCGGTTCGGGAACCGCCATGCTGGACCCGGCCCAGCTGAAGATCTGGATGCCGGGAATCGAGCTCTGCGAAAAGGTCCAGGCGCCGCGCGTGTCGTCGTAGCCGCCGGCCTTCAGCCAGCCGCCGGCGTCGATCAGCATGGCGCCGTTGCCGTTGTAGGCGATCTGCAGCGAGTCCAGTTCGAAGGTCAGGCCGGCGACCGTGTAGGACCAGCCCTGGTAGTCGTCGAGGTCGAGATCGGGGAACAGCGCCATCCATGACGCGGCGTCGGCGAAGGTCTCGAAGTCGCCTTCCGCGGCCATGATCATCGCGGTCTCGTCGTTGCCGCCGACATGGAACGCGATGCCGCCGCCGGCCAGCGGCTGGAAACTGCCGGCGAAGGTCATGCTGCCGTCGAGGTACGCCGCGTGGGCCGAGCCGGCCGTGGCCGCGATCATGAGCCCGGCGGCGAGGAAGGACTTGCTCAAAAGGGTCATCGTGGTCTCCCGCCCGGTAGGACTGTTTCTGTGGCGGCACGCCGTAGCAGGCCGACGTGCCCGCCGATCAGCAGCAAGGGGCGTGCCAGTCCAGGAATTCCCGGCGGTTCGGACGGGCGCCGCCGCGGCGCCGGCGAATCTGTAAGTCGCCCCAACACTGTCGAAGGCCCCGGGCCGGCCGGGCCGATGGCCGGGCGGCCACGCCATCCCGCATAGGAACGTCATTGCGCCTTGACCGCGTCGCCGCCGGCCACTTAGTTCAGGTCACGGGATGGCCATGGACGATTGGGAGGCGCCGGTGACGGCCGACATCCGGATCGAACTGATGACCGGCGCGGCCCTGGCGCCGCGCCGGGGCGAGGAGCCGGCCGGGTGACGATCAGGCTGCTGCGCATCGCCGTCGCCCAGTACCCGGTGTCCGCGATCGACTCCTGGGAGGCCTGGGTCGACAAGGTCTCGCGCTGGGTCGCCGAGGCCGCCTGGGCCGGGGCGCGGCTGCTGGTCTTTCCCGAATACGGCGCCATGGAGCTGGGCTCGCTGCGGCCGCCGGCCGCCGACCCGCGCGCCGAGGCGGCGGCGCTGCAGCCCGATCTCGAACGGTTCCGCGAGCTGTTCCGCGCCCTGGCCCGGCGCCACGACGTCCACATCCTGGCGCCCAGCTTTCCGGTGGCGCACGGCGAAGGCTTCCGCAACCTCGCCCATCTGATGACGCCCGACGGCTCGGTGGCGTGGCAGGACAAGCTGATCACCACGCCGTTCGAGCGCGAGCGCCTGGGCGTCGTCGGCGGCGCGGCGGTGCGGGTCTTCGACACCGCGCTGGGCCGCATCGGCGTCGCCATCTGCTACGACGCCGAGTTCCCGCTGATCGCCCGCCGCCAGGCCGAGGCCGGCGCCGAGCTGATCCTGTGCCCGAGTTGCACCGACACGATGGCCGGCTATCACCGTGTCAGGGTCGCCGCCCAGGCCCGCGCGCTCGAGAACCAGTGCTTCGTGGTCCAGGCGCCGACGGTGGGGCAGGCGCCATGGTCGGCGACGGTCGCGGACAATCACGGCGCCGCGGCGGTGTTCGCGCCGCCCGACATCGGCTTTCCCGACGACGGCGTGGTGGCGATGGGCGCCCTCGACGAAGCGCAGTGGCTCTACGCCGAGGTCGATTTCGACGCGCTGGCCGCGGTGCGCCGCGACGGCCGGGTGCGCAACCATGCGCACTGGCCCGAGCAGTCGGGGCTGGCCGCCGCCGAGGTATTTTCGCTACGCTGACGCGCCCTCGCGCGAACCAGAGGCCTGGGCCGCGTGTTGGGCGGTATGGACGATCCCGCTCGGAGTGGCCGCGAATGACCGTCACCGATCCCGTCGACCGCGTGCGCCAGGCGCTGCTGGAGCAGCCGCACGTCGACCTGGAAAACCACCCGCTGCGGCTCGACTGTGCGGACGGCGTGCTGACCATGTCCGGCGAACTGCCCAGCGTCGCCGCCAAGAAGCTCGCCCTCGAGGCCGCCGCCGCCGTTCCCGGCGTCTCCGGCATCGCCGACCGCCTGCGGGTGCGGCCGGACATCCGGCGCGGCGACGACGGGATTCGCGAGGATCTCCACGACGCGCTGCTGGAAGACCCGGCATATGCCGACCTGACGATCCGCGAAATGACCGGGCCCGAGGAGGCGCGCACGCTGGCGGCGCCGGAGCACCCGGTCGGCTGCGTCGACTACGCCGTCGACGACGGCGTCGTGACGCTCGACGGCGGCGTGCCCGACCTGCTGCGCAAGCGCCTGCTCGGCGTCAGCGCCTGGTGGATTCCGGGCGTGCGCGACGTCATCAACGGCATCGCCACCGACCAGCGCCTCGACGACGCTCCGGCGCTGGCGGATTCGGTCCGCCGCGTGCTGGCGCGCGATCCGTTCCTCGACGCCGGCGGCATGATCGTCGCCGCCGACGGGCGGGTGGTCGTGCTCGGCGGCAGCGTCCACAGCGAGCGCGAGAAGCTGCTCGCCGAGAACGACGCCTGGTGCGTGTTCGGCGTCGACCGCGTCGAAAACCAGGTGACGGTGCGCGAGGCATGAGCGCCGACGGCGATTTCGTCTTCGTGCCGCTGGACTCGCCCGACTGGCGCCAGGCCGGCATGGGCGGCTTTCATGCCGTCGGCGACGAGGTCATCGAGAGCGAGGGCGGGCCCGGGGTCTACTGGTACACCGCCGCCGAGTTCGCCGATTTCGTGCTGCGCATCGACTGGCTGGCGACCGGCAAGGAGGACAATTCCGGCGTGTTCCTGCGCTTTCCGCCGTTCGGCGACTGGCAGGACGTCGTCGGCCACGGGCTGGAGGTGCAGATCGACGACCGCGGCTGGAATCCGCAGGCCGGCCGCTACCACGATCCGCTGCACCAGACCGGCGCCGTCTACGGGCTGGCGCCGGCGCGGCTGGTGGCGTCGCGCGATCTCGGCGAATGGAACCGCTTCGAGATCGAGGCCCGCGGCCCGTCTGTCGCCGTCAGCCTGAACGGCACGCCGGTGTGCCGCCTCGACGACGCCGCCGGCCGGCCGCGGCGCGGCCATGTCGGCCTGCAGAACCACGACCCGCGCTCGCGCGTTCGCTTCCGGAACCTGTGCATCCGCACCCTCTAGGGAGGCTGCCATGACCGTCGAACTCAACGCCGTGCACGAGGATCCGCCGGGCGGCGAAGCCTACGTGCCGGTCGCGCTCGACACCTCGCGCGGCGAGGTGCGCTGCCGCTTCTACCGCGGCACCAACCGCCTGGGCGTCGTCTATGTCGGCGGCGTCGGCGGCGACTTCGACACCCCGGCGCAGGGGCTGTATCCCAAGCTGTGCGAGGAACTCGCCGACGAGCACGGCATCTCCGGCC
This sequence comes from uncultured Rhodospirillaceae bacterium, assembly GCA_964545205.1. Taxonomy (GTDB): domain Bacteria; phylum Pseudomonadota; class Alphaproteobacteria; order Rhodospirillales; family Magnetospirillaceae; genus CAZJFH01. The sequence goes on along the minus strand of CAZJFH010000015.1, from coordinate 71,532 downwards.
TGCGCGTGCAGTTCCGCCACGCCACCAATCTGGACGAGGCGGTCGCCGACGTGCTCGCCGGCGTCGCCTATCTGCGCGGCAAGGGCATCGACACGATCGGTTTCGTAGGCCACTCGTTCGGCGGCGCCGTGATGATCAACGCCGCGGCGCAGACCATCGAGGCGCGCGCCGTCGTCACCCTGGCGACCCAGTCGCACGGCGCCGAGGTCGAGGCGCTTGGCGGCGGCTCGGTGTCGCTGCTGGTCGTGCACGGCGAGCGCGACCGGGTGCTGCCGGTCGGGTGCTCGACCCGGCTCTACGACCACGCCCGCCACCCGAAGCGGCTGCTGGTCTACGAGAAGGCCGACCACGCCCTCGACGAGGTCGCCGAGCCGCTGCGCGCGACCGTCTCGCAGTGGCTGGTCGAGAGCCTTCGGAAGCCGCGGACGGTCTGAGATCCTCAGGGCGCGAACAGCGGCATGGCGCCATGGACCATCGTGCCGATGCCGGTGACCAGGGCGGCGACCAGCACCAGGCTGGCGATGTCGCCGTTGCGGAACACGCGGTCCAGCCGCGACTCGACGCCCGACGAGGCGCGGCGGCCGAGATAGGCGACGAGCCAGCAGGTGGCGCTGGTGAGCAGCAGGCCGCCGACGAGCTGAAGCATGGATTCGATCGACATCTTGGAACGGTCCTCCTGACGGCCGCGACGGCGACGACACAAGTAATCGCTAGCCGAAGTATTCATTGGAGTCCAGTGTCGCGAAGTGTTAGAAGGCGGCGTTTATTTTTTGTTTATGCGCCTGGACTTGTTTGACCATGGACCGTTTACGTAAGTTTCCCATAGGGTGCGCCCCGTCGCTGGGCGAGGGGGCCGCGTGGGCATCATGTCGCAGTCGGGGGAGGGGGCGTTCGCCGGCCGCGTCGACGGCGCGGCGCCCGCGATGACGTGGCCGGTGCCGTATCTGGCCAGCCTTGCCGCCGTCGCGGCGGTCGGCCTCGGCGCCGGCGCGCTGGCGCCGGTGGTCGGCAACGAGGGCTTCACGACGCTGATGCTGCTGCCGGTGCTGTGGAGCGCCGTCCGCTACGGGCGTGCGCCGGCCATGGTCACGGCGGCGGTGGCGGCGGTCGCCGGCAACTATTTCCTGTTTCAGCCCGCCTTCGCCTTCGGCTTCGCGCGGCTCGAGGACGCGGTGGTGATGGCGGTGTTCCTGATCACCGCGCTGGTCACCAGCGGCTGGGTCGAGCGCGCCCGCGCCGCGGCGCAGGAGCGGGCGCGGCTGGCCGAGGAGATGGCCGAGGCGCGGGCGCTGGAGGCGCTGCTGTCGTCGGTGTCGCACGATTTCCGCACGCCGCTGGGCACGATCATCGGCTCGGCGACGACGCTGCTGTCCGAGGACGCCCAGCTCGACGAGAAAGCGCGGCGCGGCCTGCTCGGCGGCATCCTGCAGGCGGCGCAGCGGCTGCACCGCTACACCCGCAACCTGATCGACATCACCTCGATCGAATCGGGGGCGCTGCGGCTGCGGCGCGACTGGACCGACCTCGGCGACGTGCTCGGCACCGCGCTCGACGGCATCGAGCGGCCGGTCGCGGTGCGGCTGGAGGACGATCTGCCGCTGCTGTGGGTCGACACCGTGCTGGTCGAGCGCGTGCTGGTCAACCTGCTCGAGAACGCGGTCAAGCACGCGCCGGCCGGAGCGGCGATCGAGGTCTCGGCGCGGCGCGCCGGTGGCGGCATGGAGGTCGAGGTGTTCAACGCCGGGTCGGACCTGCCCGACGACCAGCTCGAAGCGGTGTTCGGGAAGTTCCGCCGCGGCCCCGCCGCCGGCGCCGAGGGCAGCGGCCTGGGGCTGTCGATCGTGCGCGGCTTCATGGCGGCGCATGGCGGCACCGTCGCCGCCCGGCGCGATCCGGCGCGCGGCGGCCTGGCCTTCCGGCTGTGGTTCCCGGCGGCGGATGCGGCCCCTGCCGCCGCCATGGAGATGGACGATGACTGACGGCGCCAAGGTGGTCGTGGTCGAGGACGATCCGCAGATGCGCCGGTTCCTGACCACCGGCCTCGACGCGCACGGCTACGCCGTGGTCGAGGCCGACAGCGGCAAGGCCGGGCTGGCGGCGATCGTCACCGCGCGGCCCGACCTGATCATCCTCGACCTGACGCTGCCCGACATGGACGGCACCGCCATCGTCGACGCGGTGCGCGGCTGGTCGCAGACGCCGATCGTCGTGCTGTCGGCGCGCTCGGCGGTCGGCGACAAGATCGCGGCGCTCGACGCCGGCGCCAACGACTACGTGACCAAGCCGTTCGACATGGCCGAGCTGCTGGCGCGCATGCGGGCGCTGACCCGCCAGCGCATCCGCGCCGAGGGCGGCCAGCCGACCATCGCGGCGGGCGACGTCTCGGTCGACCTGGTGCGGCGCGAGGTGCGCAAGGCCGGCGCGCCGGTCAAGCTGAGCCCGCGCGAATACGAGGTCCTGCGCATGCTGGCCCAGAACGCCGACATGGTGGTCACCCACCAGATGCTGCTGCGCGAGGTCTGGGGGCCGGCGCACGTGCAGGACACCAACTACCTGCGCATCTTCGTCGGCCGGCTGCGCGCCAAGCTGGAGACCGATCCGGCGCGGCCGAAGGTGATCGTGACCGAATCAGGCGTCGGGTACCGGTTCCGGACGCGCTAGGGGCCTTTCATACCGAAACACCCGCCCGGGGGGCGGACGTGGATGGCCGGGCCTTGGCCCGGGCATGGCGATTGGAGCGACGAGGAGCATGGGAAAAATATCCTATCTGTGGGACCGTTTCGAGGAGGCGGTGATCGCGCTGCTCCTCGGCGGCATGACGCTGCTGACCTTCAGTCAGGTGGTCGCCCGCTACGTCTTCAACTCGGGCGCCGACTGGGCGTTCGAGCTGACGACGGTGATGTTCGGCTGGCTGATCTTCTTCGGCATGGCCTACGGCGTGAAGGTCGGCGCCCATATCGGCATCGACGCCGCCGTCAAGCTGCTGCCGCGCGACCTGCGGCGCTGGGTGGCGATGGCCGGGGCGGCGCTGTGCTTCGTCTACGCCGCGGCCATCACCTGGGGCGGCTACAAGTACGTCGACAAGCTGCGGGTGATCGGCATCGAGATGGAAGACCTGCCGATCGCCAAATGGATCCCGCTCGCCGTCCTGCCGATCGGCTTCGCGCTGCTGGCGGCGCGGTTCCTGCAGATGTTCGTGGTCATCGCCATGGGCCGGCGCCACGACCTCGGCCTCGCCGACGAGGCGGCCGACGCGATGAAGCTCGACGCCTCGCGCCTGAAGGACGCCGCCTGAGATGACCACGATCTTCCTGTTCGCGGCGCTGTTCGCGCTGATGCTGATGGGCGTGCCGATCGCCGTGTCGCTGGGCCTGGCGGCGCTGACCACGATCCTCTTGTTCGCCAACGACTCGGTGGCCTCGCTGTCGCTCAAGCTGTTCGAGACCTCCGGCATGTACACCCTGCTGGCGATCCCGTTCTTCATCCTGGGCGGCTCGTTCATGACCACCGGCGGCGTCGCCAAGCGGCTGATCCGCTTCGCCAACGACGCCGTCGGCCACGTCCGCGGCGGTCTCGGCATCGCCTCGGTGCTGGCCTGCATGCTGTTCGCCGCCGTCTCGGGCTCGAGCCCGGCGACGGTGGTCGCGGTCGGCTCGATCGCCATCGCCGGCATGGTGCGCTCGGGCTACACCAAGGAGTTCGCCGCCGGCGTGATCTGCAACGCCGGCACGCTCGGCATCCTGATCCCGCCGTCGATCGTCATGGTGGTCTATGCGGCGGCGACCGAGAGCTCGGTCGGGCGGCTGTTCATGGCCGGCTTCATCCCCGGCATCCTGCTCGGCCTGATGCTGATGACGGCGATCTACGTCACCGCCCGCGTCAAGGGCCTGCCGGCGCTGCCCTTCCCCGGCTGGCGCGAGCTGTTCGCCTCGGCCCGCGAGGCGATCTGGGGCCTGCTGCTGATCGTGATCATCCTGGGCGGCATCTACGGCGGCATCTTCACGCCGACCGAGGCGGCGGCGGTGGCGGCCGTCTATGCCGGCGTCATCGCGGTGTTCGTCTACAAGGACCTGCGCCCCGACGAGGTCGGCAAGGTGCTGCTGGAAAGCGGCAAGATGTCGGTGATGCTGCTGTTCATCATCGCCAACGCGATGCTGTTCGCCCACGTCCTGACCAGCGAGCGCATCCCGCAGATCATCGCCGAGACGATCATCGGCATGGGCATGGAGCCTTGGCAGTTCCTGCTGCTGCTGAACGTGCTGCTGCTGATCGCCGGCAATTTCATGGAGCCGTCGGCGATCATCCTGATCATGGCGCCGATCGTCTTCCCGATCGCCATGGAGCTCGGCATCGATCCGATCCACCTCGGCATCATCATGGTCGTCAACATGGAGATCGGCATGATCACGCCGCCGGTGGGCTTGAACCTGTTCGTCACCTCGGCCATCACCGGCATGAACCTGATCCGGGTGGTCATGGCGGCGCTGCCGTGGCTGATGATCCTGGTCGCCTTCCTGGTGCTGGTCACCTACGTGCCGTTCATCAGCACCTTCCTGCCCGACCTGATCTTCGGCAAGGCCGAGGTCATGTAGGCGGGGCGCGGGCGCCGCGGTCCTGGCGGCGCCCGCCGCACGCCCCAGCCTTACTCCAGCGTGATGTGGAACGCCGGGACGCCGTCGTGGGCGATCAGCTCCTTGCGGCAGTTCTTGGGCAGCGGCACCTTTTGGGCGCGGCAGTAGAGGATCAGCGCCGCCGCCACCTCGGCCTTGCGAAAGGCGATCCGCTGCGCGACCGGCCTGCCCAGTGGCTTGATCGAGACCGTCAGCGCCGGTTCGGCGCCGGCTTCGAACGACACGGCGTCGAGCGTGCCCTGCGGCATCGGCATGTTCTGGCGCTGGGCGAATCCCTCGAGCGCCTCGTGCACTTCGCGCGGGCTGAAGATGATGGTGCGGTCTTCCCTGGGCATCCGGCTGGCCGTTCGATCTGTTTCATCAGCAATAGCATGGATAGGCCGTATTCTCTACCGGGCGCGGCATGCGCCCGCGACCCGCCCGAAAGCCACCCGAGAGGCTGGGAAAAATCCTACCCGACCCAGAGCCTCGGACGGGTGTTCTGGTCGCACCGGAAACCGCATAGTCTGCTCGGAATTGGCAAAGATGAACGAGAGGCTTCGATGACCGCCGACTCCCACCGTATCGCCACGGCCCCCTATTACCGCGCCATCGGCGACGAGGTCGCCCTGTTCGAAGCCGCCTACGCCCAGCGCCTGCCGGTGATGCTGAAGGGCCCGACCGGCTGCGGCAAGTCGCGCTTCGTCGAGCACATGGCCTGGAAGCTGGGCCGGCCGCTGGTCACGGTCGCCTGCAACGAGGACATCACCGCCTCGGACCTGGTCGGCCGCTTCCTGCTCGACGGCCAGGGCACGCGCTGGCAGGACGGGCCGCTGACCACGGCGGCGCGCATCGGCGCCATCTGCTATCTCGACGAGATCGTCGAGGCGCGCCAGGACACGGTGGTGGTCATCCACCCGGTCACCGACCATCGTCGCCAGCTGCCGCTGGACCGCAAGGGCGAGGTGGTGGCGGTGCATCCCGACTTCCAGCTCGTGATCTCCTACAATCCCGGCTACCAGAGCCTGATGAAGGACCTCAAGCAGTCGACCAAGCAGCGCTTCGCGGCGCTGGACTTCGACTATCCCGACCGCGAGGCCGAGGCCGAGATCGTCGCCGCCGAATCCGGCCTGGCGGTGCCCGACTGCCTGAAGCTGGTCGAGCTCGCGCACCGCGCCCGGGCGCTCAAGGGCCACGGCCTCGACGAGGGCATCTCGACCCGGCTGCTGGTCTACGCCGCCAAGATCGTCCAGGGCGGCATCGATCCGCGCGAGGCCTGCCGCATGGCCCTGGTCCGGCCGCTGACCGACGACGCCGACATCCGTGCGACGCTGAACCACGCGATCGAGATGGTGTGGGGGTGAGGCGATGACCGCCGCCGCCCGCGCCCGCATCGACTGCAGCGTCCGCCAGATCGACGACATCCTGCCCGACTGCCTGAAGGCGGCCGAGGCGGTGATGTCGCCGGCCGGCGTCGAGACCTGGCTCGACGGCGCCAGTCTGGTCTGCGGATTGGGGCGCGGGACCGAGCTGGTGCTGATCTTCCTCGAGGACATGCCCGAGGTCGTGCGGGCCACCGACGAGACGGTGGTCGCCGACGCCGCCGCGCTGTGCGGCTATCTGTCGCGGGTGCCGATCGGCCCGGCGATCAATCCGTTCCTGTCGACGCTGCCGGCGGTGGCGCGGCGGCTGGAGAGCGCCGACTCCTTGCGCGCCTGGTTCCGCCTGGTCGCCCGCGTCGCCGACGAGGCGCCGGACGCGCTGGTGCCGCTGCTCGGCCGGATCGAGTTCCTGCTCGGCCAGGTCGCCATCGGCGGGCTCGAGAACTGGGTGCGCTTCGGCCTGCGCGCCTATCGCGAGCAGCCCTGGCGCTATGCCGACTTCTTCGCGCTGCAGACCGCCGACGCCCACGCCGCCCTGCAGCGCGAGCGCCACGGCACGCTGTTCGTCGACAACGAGCGCCGGCTGCAGCTGTACCAGCGCGCCTTCTGGGACCTGGCCGAGCCGCTCAAGCCGTACTCGCTGGCCTTCGACGCGCTGCGCAAGCCGATGCCGCACATCGACAAGCTGGGCTTCCACGTCCCCGACGTGCTCGACGACGCGGACGGCGTCCCGGGGCTCGACCGCTATTTCGCGATGGTCGCCCACATGGCGGCGCACAAGCTGTGGAGCCGGCCCTATCTCGCCGACAATTTCAGCCCGTTCCAGCACCTCGCCGTCGAGGTGTTCGAGGACGCCCGCGTCGAGGCGCTGGCGATGCGCCGCTATCCCGGGCTGCGGCGGCTGTGGATGGCGCAGCACCCGATCCCCGATCCCGACGCCGGCCCCGAGGGCTGGTCGCCGTACCGCGTCGTGCTGGCGATGCTGTCGCGGGCGCTGCTCGACCCCGACCACCCGTACCGCCATCCGGCGATCCTCGACTACGTGGTGCGCTTCCACGCCCGCATGGAGGTCGAGCCCGGGAATCCGATGCTGAGCGCCGAGCTGGGGGTGGCCTTCCTCAAGCAGGTCCATCGGCCGGAGTTCCATTCGTCCAAGGTGTGGTTCACCGACACCATCGTGCCCTATCGCGACGACAATCGCTGGCTGTGGCACTTCCTCGAGGACGCCAAGAGCGCCGACCAGTTCCACTCCGACCACGGCACCCCGGACCCGATCACCGACGACGAGGACGACGAGTCCGGCCTGCTGCCGCCGCAGCACTATCCGGAATGGGACTACGCGATCCGCAACTACCGGCCCGACTGGGCCACGGTCTACGAGGCGCTTCCCGCCGCCGGCGACGCCGGCGTGATCGATGCCGTGCTCGAGCGCCACAAGGCGCTGGCCGAGCAGATCCGCCGCGTCGTCGACCGGCTGAAGCCGCAGGACCGCCGCCGGGTGCGCCACCAGCGCGAGGGCGACGAGCTCGACCTCGACGCGGCGATCGGCGCGATGATCGACCGCCGCTGCGGCACCGCCCCGGACGAGCGCGTCTACCAGCGCCACGTCACCGCCGGGCGCAACGTCGCGGTGATGCTGCTGCTCGACCAGTCGGAATCGATCAAGCGCGACATCGACGGCGCCGGCACCACCTTCCTGCAGCTCCAGCAGGACGCGGCGACGCTGCTGGCCTGGGCGATGGAGACGCTGGGCGATCCCTTCGCCGTCGCCGGCTTCGCCTCCGACACCCGCCACGACGTGCGCTGGTTCCACTACAAGCGCTTCGCCGAGCCCTGGGCCGAGGCCGCCAAGGCGCGGCTGCAGGCGATGCCGGCCGGCGAGTCGACCCGCATGGGCGCCGCCCTGCGCCACGCCGCCCGCTATCTGGCGGCGCGGCCCGAGGAGAAGAAGCTGCTGCTGATGCTCAGCGACGGCGCGCCCTACGACGTCGACGTCGACGACCCCGAGCACCTGCGCAAGGACACCCACGCCGCCGTCGCCGAGCTGCGCGCCCAGGGCATCGCCACCGTCTGCATGACCCTGGACCCCAAGGCCGACGACTACGTCTCGGAAGTGTTCGGCAAGTCCGGCTACGCCGTCGTCGACCAGGTCCACCGCCTGCCCGAGAAGCTGACCCGGCTGTTCGTGGCGCTGACGGGGTGACTGAAACGCCCTCTCCCGCTCGCGGGAGAGGGAGGGGACCAACCGCGAAGCGGTGGGGAGGGTGAGGGCGGCGCTCAGGCGCGACCCCCACCCCGACCCTCCCCCGCAAGCGGGGGAGGGAGCACGTCCGGAAACGCGCCCGCTTGACCGCCGCAGCGGCCGGCCCGACAGTGACGAGATTGCCACTGCCGGCGAGGCCCGCATGTCCGAAGACGCTCCGATCCCCGTGCCGCCCGGCTTCGTCTGGGGCGTCTCGACCTCGGCGTTCCAGATCGAGGGCGCCTTGGCCGAGGACGGGCGGGGGCCGAGCATCTGGGACACGCGCACGCGCATTGCCGGCAAGATCGGCGACGGCACCAACGCGGACGTGGCCTGCGACCACTACCGCCGCTGGCCCGAGGACGTCGAACTCATGGCCGGGCTGGGCGTCGACGCCTACCGGTTCTCGATCGCCTGGCCGCGGGTGCTGCCGCGGGGCAGGGGGGCGGTCAACGGCAAGGGGCTCGACTTCTACGACCGGCTGGTCGACGCGCTGCTGGCCAAGGGCATCGAGCCCTGGGTCTGCCTGTACCACTGGGACCTGCCGCAGGCGCTGCACGACCTCGGCGGCTGGACCAGCCGCGACTCGGCCGGCTGGTTCGCCGACTACGCCGCCGTGGTCGCGCGCCGGCTCGGCGACCGGGTCCGGCACTGGATGACCTTCAACGAGTTCTCGGTGTTCACGCTGTTCGGCTACGCCATCGACTGGGCGGCGCCCGGCGTCACCGACCGCGACGCGCATCTGCGCGCCATCCACCACGTCAACCTGGCCCATGGCCGGGGCGTCGACGTGCTGCGCGCCTGCGTGCCCGGCGCCTCGGTCGGCGCCATCCACAACCGCCAGCGCGTGCTGCCCGAGAAGGACACGCCCGAGCACCGCGCCGCCGCGGCGCTCTTGGACGAGCACTGGAACCTGGCCTTTCCCGACCCGCAGCTCCTGGGCCATTACCCGCCGCAACTCGCCGCCGCCATCGAGCCGGTGGTCAAGGCCGGCGACATGGCGCGCATCTGCCGGCCGATCGACTGGTTCGGGCTCAACCACTACGGCCCGATCTTCGCGCGCCCCGATCCCGCCGGAACCTGGAACTTCGGCTGGGGCGACATGCCGGCCGACGCGCCGGGATCGGAGGTCGGCTGGCCGGTGTTCCCGGAGATGTTCCGCGACGAGATCCTGCTGATCCACCGGCGCTACGGGCTGCCGGTGGTGATCACCGAGAACGGCTGCGGCGGCGGCGCGGAAAACGAGGCCGGCCAGCTCGCCGACCGCCACCGCATCGCCTACCTGAGGATGTACACGCAGGCGATGGCCGCGGCGATGCGGGCCGGCGCCGACGTGCGCGGCTATTTCGTGTGGTCGCTGCTCGACGCCTTCGAATGGGGCTCGGGCCTGGGCAGCCGCTTCGGCCTGGTCTGGGTCGACCACGACAGCGGCCGCCGCGCGCCCAAGGACTCGTATCGCTGGTACGCCGCCCTCATCGCCCGCCAGCGCGGTCCCTGATCGCGCGGAACATCGCCATCCTGGTGCTCCAGGCCGAGCGCAGCCGCCAGCCCCAGCCCGGCGGTCGGTCGGCGTGGCCGTTGGTCTCGGACGGGACGTCGCGGATGAACACCTGGCCGTTGGGCGCGCGCACCAGGGTCAGCTTGCGCTGGTGGAAGGCCTCCAGCGCCGGATGATGGCCGACGGTCAGCACGGTGGCGTCGGGGAATTCCTCTTCCAGCATCAGCATCATCTCGACCTCGCCCTGCGGGTCGAGGGCGTCGGTGGCCTCTTCGAGGAACATCCAGTTCGGCCGGTGCAGCAGCAGCCGCGCGAAGCCCAGACGCTGCTGCTCGCCGCCGGTCAGGGTGCGCTCCCAGATCTCGGTCTCGTCGAGGCGGCCGATCAGGTAGCGCAGGCCGACCCGCTCCAGCGCCGCCCGCAACGCCGCGTCGGGGAAGCCGTCCGGCGGCGCCGGATAGCACAGGCCGCCGCGCAACGGCCCGATCGGCAGGAACGGCCGCTGCGGCACGAAGAAGATCGGCGTGTCGTCGGGCAGCTCGACGCGGCCGCGGCCCCACGGCCACAGGCCGGCGACCACCTTGAACAGCTTGATCGCCGCACCCGAGTCGCCCGAGATCAGCACGCGCTCGCCCGGGGCGATCTCGGCGTCGAAGCCGCTGAGCACGACCTCGCCGCCGGGATTGGCGATCGACAGGGCGCGGAAGTTGAGGCCGGCGCCGCCGGCCGGCGCCAGGGCGATGGTCGGCTCGTCGATCTGGGCGACGTCCTCGGACAATTCGTGCAGGGCGCGGCGCAGCGACAGCACGCGCTCGACCGAGGCCCGCCACTCGGCGACGCGCGCCAGGTTGTCGACCGGCCACGACAGCGCCGCCGACATCTGCTGGAACGCCTGGGCGATCTGCATCAGAACCCCCAGCGTGATGGCGCCGGCGATGTAGCGCGGCGCCGCCACCAGGATCGGGAAGGCGGTGGCGAGGATGGCGTAGCTCGACGTGAACAGCAGGATGTAGGTCAGCGCCCGGGTCTGATGGTCCCAGGCGCTGCCGATGCCGGCGAACAACCCGCCCAGCCGGCGACGCTCGTCGGCCTCGCCCTGGACCAGGGCGATGGCCTCGGAATTCTCGCGGGCGTGGACGAGGCCGAAGCGGAAGTCGGCCTCGGCGGTCTGGCGGCGGTTGGTCGCCTTGACCAGCGGCCGGCCGAGCAGCAGCGCCAGCACCGTGCCGGCGCCGGCATAGAGGAAGGCCAGCCACACCATGTAGCCGGGAATGGTCAGCGGCAGCCCGGCCAGCGTGGTCTCCAGCGGTCCCGACAGCACCCACAGGATGCTGGTGAAGCTGCCCAGCAGCATCAGGCAGTAGGACAGCGAGTGGGCGAGGTCGAGCGCCACCTCGGTGGTGATGCGGATGTCCTCGGCGATGCGGCCGTCGGGATTGTCGTGCTCGCCCGGCATGTGGGTGACCTGGTAATGGCGGCCGGCGTCCATCCAGTCGTCGAGCAGCCGCTTGGTCAGCCAGCGCCGCCAGCCGAGCTGCAGCCGGCGCTTGACCCGCATGTGGGTGCCGGTGATCGCCATGCTGAAGGCGACGATCAGGACCAGCGCGCCGATCTGGAGCATGAAGCGCTCCATCGACTTCTGCTCCAGCGCGTCGAAGAAGTCGGCGCTCCAGCGGTTGATCAGCACCGGGATGACGACCTGGCCGATGGTCAGCGCCAGCAGCGCCAGCGTCAGCAGGACCACCGGCAGCCGCTCCTCGCTGCGCCAGTAGGGACCGGCGAGCGCGAGGAACTGGCGAATGAAGCTGGATGATGCGGTTTTGCCGGAGCCGGGAGTCGGCTCGAGAACCTTGCCTGCCGTTGCGTCTGCCGTCATGCGACACCCACTGCCGCCGCACGATGCGGCGGCGAGATCACTTTACTCAAGAGGTATGGTGCCGCGCCAGCAGGGATAATAGTCCGCTTGGCCGGGTGGCCGCCTTGCCGGTGGGGCAGCAGGGGCCCGAGATCGAGAACAGCGAGCCCCTGCCGGGACGCGAGCGCACGTTCACCTGCAGGCCCAGCAGGGTGGCGATCTGCCGCGTCGTCGCCAGGCCGAGGCCGAAACCGCCGCGCGCGCTGTTGCCCTGGCCGCGGTAGTATTCGTCGAAGATCTTGTCCAGCTCCTGGTCCGGGATGCCGATGCCGGTGTCCCAGACGTCGATCCGCCAGCGGCTGCCGCCGCGGCGCAGGCCGATCAGCACGCCGCCGCGATCGGTGTAGCGGATGGCGTTCGACACCAGGTTGCCGAGCATGCGCATCAGCAGCGACGGGTCGGTCTCGATTCGCAGGCTCGGGCGGCGGCCGTCGATCCAGGTGCGCAGGGTCAGGGCCTTGGCGTCGGCGATGCCCGCGAACTCGCGGTCGACCTCGCGCACCAGGGCGGCGACATCGACGGGCTCGACGCGCGGCGTGATGCGCCCGGTCTCCAGCGCCGCCTGTTCGGTGATCTGCTGCAGCATCGACTCGCCGGTCTTGACGAGCTCCAGCATGCCGCCGACGCGCTGCCGGTGCGCGGGGGTCGCGACCTGGGTCTCGAAGTCCTCGAGCTGAAGCCGCAAGGCGACCAGCGGCTGGTGGAGGTCGTGGGCGAGGGCGGCGAGAAGGCGCGACTTGGCGGCGTTGGCGCGCTCGCGCTCCTCGATCATGCGCTGGCGCTCGACGACGCGGGTCAGGGTCGTCGGCAGCAGGTCGATGTAGGCGCCGGACATGTCCTTGACCAGGTAGTCCGAGGCGCCCAGTCGCACGGCCCGGACCGCCACTTCCAGATTGCCCATCGCCGAGATCATCACCACCGGCGGCACCGGGCCGGGGCCGGCCCGCATCGCCTGCAGCACTTCGAGGCCGTCGCGGCGCGGCATGCGATAGTCGAGCACCACGACGTCGAAACGCTCGGCGCCGGCCAGCCGCAGCGCCTGCTCGCCGTCCTCGGCCTCGACGACGGCGAATCCCTGCGCGTCGAGCTGCCGCCTGGCGACCCGGCGCTCGATCGAATCGTCGTCGGCATAAAGCACGCGGATCGGCGTCGGAGGGTTGGGGGCGGTCACGGCACCTCGCACAAAATGGCGATCCTGCCAAAGGTATAGCACCGCTCCGCGCAAAGGACGACTCCGCTTCTCCATTCGGAAGGGCGTAAACTTGTCCTGGATCAAGGCGGGCAGGATGCGCATGCGCTCTTATCCGTGCGAGGGGGTATAGGTCTGGTGCGTCGCCGAATTCCGGGGAAGGCGATGACCGGCAGATTTGGGGGGGATGGCGACATGCTCGCTTGGAAAGAGGATTTCCGCCTCGGGGTGGAGGAGCTGGACGGCCAGCACACGGTCCTGTTCGGGATCATCAATCAGCTCGACCTCGCGGTCGCCGGCAATTCCTCGCCGGAATGCCTGGGTGACGTGCTGTTCGGACTGCGCGCCTATGCCGAGTTCCACTTCCACACCGAGGAAATGTTCATGGGCCGCTACGGCTACGGCAGGGCGCCGGAGCACCAGGCCGCGCACGGGGCGCTGCTCGCCGCCGTCGACGCGATCATCGCCGGCGGCGGCGACGTGCGTGCCCGGGCGGTGGCGGCCAAGGCGCTGATCGTCGATTGGGTCATCGGCCACATCCAGCACGAGGACCGCGAACTGGCCGAGTTCATCGAATCGGCGCGCGGGGCGGTGCTGGAGGCGGAGGCGGCGTCGTTCTTCCCGCGTTAGCCGGGCGCCGGGTGCGGCGATTTCACGCGGTTGCGGGGCTGGTGCCGGCGCCGGCGCCGTCTTACCATCCGTTTACCGGATTTTGGTAGGTTTTGCCCTTTGGCGGAACGGCGGGAGCGCGGCGGTGAGCGAGAGCAAGACGACTGTATCGGGCCTGCTGAAGGTCTTTCTGCGGGGGATCGGCCTCAAGATCGTGCTGTCCTTCGTGCCGCCGGTGGCGGTGGCCTGGGTGTTCTTCGCGCTCTATCTGTCGATGGTCCGCGAGCACGACCCCGGCACCTTCGCCCTGGCGCTGGCCGCCGGCCTCGCCGCCATCGCCCTGGGCAGCCTGGTGGTGGTCTGGCTGATCCTGAGCACCGTGCCGCCGCTGCGGCGCACCATCGACGCCACCAACCGCATCGCCAGCGGCGATCTGACGGTCGAGCTGCCGTATTTCCTGCGCAAGGACGAAGTCGGCGACATGGCCCGGGCGCTGATGGTGTTCAAGATGAGCGCCGAGGAGCGGATCCAGCTGCACGAGCAGCAGGAGGTCGAGCGTTGCCGCGCCGAGGAGGACAAGGCGGCGGCGTTGCGCGACATCGCCGATTCCTTCGAGGCCAGCGTCAAGGACGTCGTCGAGGCGGTCTCGGCGGCGTCGGTCCGGTTGCAGGATACGGCCCGCACCATGTCGGCCGCCGCCGAGGAGGCCAGCAGCGAGGCCTCGTCGGTCTCCTCGGCTTCCGACCGCGCCGCCGGCAACGTCCAGACGGTCGCCGCCGCGGCCGAGGAACTGTCGGCCTCGATCCACGAGATCAGCCGCCAGGTCTCGGAGGCGTCGCAGGTCGCCGGCCAGGCGGTCGACCAGGCGCGCCAGACCAACGACATCGTCCAGGGCCTCGCCGACGCCGCCCAGCGCATCGGCGAAGTGGTGCGGCTGATCAACGACATCGCCAGCCAGACCAACCTGCTGGCGCTCAACGCCACCATCGAGGCCGCCCGCGCCGGCGAGGCCGGCAAGGGCTTCGCCGTGGTCGCCAACGAGGTCAAGAGCCTCGCCAACCAGACCGCGCGCGCCACCGACGAGATCGGCCAGCAGATCGTCTCGGTCCAGAACGCCACCGGCGACGCCGTGCAGGCGATCCAGGCGATCACCGGGACCATCGGCCGCATCTCCGAGATTTCCTCGCATATCGCCACCGCCGTCGAGCAGCAGGGCGAGGCCACCAACGAGATCGCCCGCAACACCGAGAACGCCGCCGCCGACACCCAGGAGGTCTCGATGTCGGTCGGCAGCGTCACCCGCGCCGCCGGGACGGCGGGCGCGGCGGCGCACGCGGTGCTCGATTCGGCCGAGGCGCTGTCGGGCCAGTCCGACGCCCTGCGAACGCAGGTGCGCCAGTTCATCACCGGAATCCGCGGCTCGGCCTGAGGGCGGCCCCGGGAGCGCGGGCGTCCTCGCCCGCACCGGGCCGCCTGAGGCGTCTGGCGGGCGGGACGCCCGCGCTCCCAGGGCATCGGATGGACCGTTAGCCCCTCGCCCCCGGCGCCCGGTTTGGGGTATATGGATGCCGGGCAACGGGAGACGTGGATGAAGGTCGCCATCGACATGGGAGTCACCAAGGCGGGCACGCCGGCGACTCTCGATCTCGAGGAGCTGCTGGCGACGCGCCTTCTGGTCCAGGGCAATTCCGGCTCGGGCAAGTCGCACCTGCTGCGGCGGCTGATCGAGCAGAGCGCGTCGTGGGTGCAGCAGGCGATCGTCGATCCCGAGGGCGATTTCGTCACCCTGGCCGAGGCCTTCGGCCACGTCGTCATCGACGCCGCCGAGCACACCGAATCGGGGCTGCAGCAGGTCGGCGCCCGGGTGCGTCAGCACCGGGTCTCGGTGGTGCTCAACCTCGAGAACCTCGAATCCGAGATGCAGATGCGCCACGCCGCGGCGTTCCTCGGCGGGTTGTTCGACGTCGACCGCGACTACTGGTACCCGATTCTGGTCGTCGTCGACGAGGCGCAGATGTTCGCGCCCGCCGCCGCCGGCGACGTCTCCGACGAGGCGCGCAAGGCCTCGCTCGGCGCCATGACCAACCTGATGTGCCGCGGCCGCAAGCGCGGCCTGGCCGGGGTCATCGCCACCCAGCGCCTGGCCAAGCTGGCCAAGAACGTCGCCGCCGAGGCCTCGAACTTCCTGATGGGCCGCACCTTCCTCGACATCGACATGAGCCGCGCCGCCGACCTGCTCGGCATGGAGCGCCGCCAGGCCGAGGCGTTCCGCGACCTCGAACGCGGCCATTTCATCGCCCTCGGCCCGGCGCTGTCGCGCCGGCCGCTGCCGATGCGCATCGGCGACGTCCAGACCGCGCCGCGCGCCGGCAGCCCGCGCCTGCTGCCGCTGCCCGAGACGCCGCCCGAGGACGCCCGCGAGTTGATCTTCAAGCCGGGCCAGAACGAGACGCCGCGCTATCCGGTGCGCCGGCCGACGGCGGCGGCCAGCTCGGACGTGCTGCTGCAGATCGCACGCACGCGGCCCGAGCAGCTCCCCGGCGCCGAGCCGGCGCCGGACGTGCCGGCCGGCGAGCGCAAGGCGGCGTTCGACGCGGTGCTGCGCGAGATCTGCGCCGATCCCGAATCGGCCTTCCGCTCGGTGGCGGTGCTGTACCAGGACTTCCTGGTCGGCTGCCGGGCGCGTGGCGTCAACGGCCGCGAGCTCGACCTGTCGGCCTTCCGCCGCCGCCTCGCCTCGGCCCGCGCCGGCGCCGAGGGCGCCGTCGCCGAAAGCGCCGAGTGGGAGACCGCCCAGGCGGCGGCGGCGGCGCTGCCCGAGGACATCCAGGGCGTGTTCCTGCTGATCGCCCGCGCCGCGCTGGAAGCCGCGCCGTGCCCGTCGGACGCCGACATCGCGCGGGTGCGCGGCAGCCGCTCGCTGCGCCGCGCCCGCGGCCTGGTCGAGTACCTGGAAAGCCGCGGCATCGTCGGCGTCGAAACCGACGCCCAGGGCCTGCGCACCATCACCCTGGCGGCGCTCGGCTGGCGGACCGCGCCGGGCGACCCCAACGCCATGGACGCCGGCGACGAGGACCTGTTCGCGGTGGCGTGAGATTTGCGCCCGCGCCCGGAGGAAGTGGAGCGCGCGTCTCCAGACGCGCGGTTCTTCGGCGGACGGGGGAAACACTGCGGGTCAGGAGACCCGCGCTCCAAGAATCAGTAAATCAGCCCCAGCCGCCGCAGTTCGGCGGCCATTTCCGGCGGCGGTTCGTCGGCGTCGTCGCGGCGGTCGGGCGGGGCGGCGGCGGGGTCGAGATAGCGCCAGCCCTGGAACGGCTTGTGCGGGCGGCGCTCGACCGGGACCAGTTCGGCATCCAGCAGCAGCCTGCAGCGGCGGCGGCCCTCGTCGTCGCGGTCCTCCTCGACGCCGAGGATGCGCTGGCGACCGGCGACCAGGCGCTTGACGACCCAGAACAGCGAGCCGCCGTCGACCAGTTCGTCGGCGCGCTTCGGGGTCATGCGGGTCAGGGTGAAGACGGCGCCGAAGTCGCGCTTGCGCCGGGCCTGGAAGGCGCGGATCTCGTCGAGGTCGTCGACGCCGACCGCCAGCTTGATCAGGTGCAGTGGCATCGCTCAGGCCGCCTCGGCCCGCTGCAGCCGCACCTGGTCGCGGCCCAGGCGCTTGGCCTCGTAGAGCGCCTTGTCGGCTTCGCTGAGCACCGCGGTGGCGTCGTCCCAGGCGGGGTCGAGGGCGGCGACGCCGATGCTGACGGTGAAGCGCAGCTCGCCCTCGGCCACCGGCAGCCGCAGCGCGGCGATGGCGGCGCGCAGCCGCTCGGCCGAGGCCAGCGCCGCCTCGACCGTGGTCTCGGGCAACAGCACCGCGAATTCCTCGCCGCCCATGCGGGCGATCAGGTCGGATTCGCGCAGGCAGGCGCGGGCGGCGGCGCCGAAGGCGACGAGCGCCCGGTCGCCGACCTCGTGGCCGTGGCCGTCGTTGATGCGCTTGAAATGGTCGATGTCGCACAGCAGCGCCGCCGTGGGGTGACCGTAGCGGCGCGCCCGCTCGCGCTCGCGCAGCAGCGCCTCGACGAAGGCGCGGCGGTTGGGCAGCCCGGTCAGCGGGTCGGTCATCGCCAGGCGGGTCAGTTCGCGCTCGTAGCGCCGCCGCTCGGTGACGTCGCGCATCGAGGCGATCAGCGTCGGCCCCTCGGGGCCGCGCAGGGCGGTGACGACGATCTCGAGCGGGAATTCCTCGCCGTCGCGGCGGCGTCCGATCAGCGCGCGGGTCTTGCCGAGGACGGTCGGCCGGCCGGTCTCGCGGTAGGCCTCGACATGGCCGCCATGGTCGCGGCCGATGTCGTCCGGCATCAGGCATTCGAGGCCGCGGCCGGTCAGTTCGTCCTCGCCATAGCCGAACATCGCCGCCGCGGCGCCGTTCGCCTGCTCGATGACGCCGCGGGGGTCGGCGACCACCAGCGCGTCGCCGACGGTGCTGAACAGCGCCTTCAGCCGCTCCTCGCTGGCGCTGGCGCGGGCGTGCGCGCGTTCGGCGGCGGCGCGGGCCTCGTCGGTCTGCTCGGCCATCTCGGCCAGGCGCGCCGCCTGGTCCTCCAGCGCCTGCTTGGCCATGTCGATCTCGTCCAGCGCCCGGCGCAGCGACTGGCCGCGGAAGACCAGCTCGCGCTCCTTGTCCTTGAGCTCGGTGACGTCGGTCAGCGCCATCGCCGTGCCGCCGTCGCGGGTGCGGCGCTCGCGGACCAGATAGAAGGTCTCGTCGTGGAACGGCAGCACGAACTGCGATTCGGTGTTCTGGCGCCGGCGGCTGCAGTCCTCGACCCACTGCTCGACCGGCTCGTCGATGGTGACGGCGCCGCGCTCGGCAAGGCGGCGCACGACCTCGGGATAGGCGCTGCCGCGCTCCAGCGGCGCCTCGTCGCTGCCGAAGCGGGCGGCGAATCGCTTGTTGAACAGCGACAGCCGCCCGGTCTGGTCCCAGATCGAGAAGCCGTCCGCGGTGCATTCGATGGCGTCTTCCAGCCGCAGCTCGGCGTGCTTGGCGGCGGTGATGTCGATCCACTGCCCGATGGTGCCGCCCGACGGCGTGCGGCGCTCCTTGATCTCGATCCAGCGGCCGTCGGTCAGCCGTTCCTCGAAGCGGTTGCGGCCGAGACGGTGCTGTTCCAGCCGCCAGCGCAGCCAGCCCTCGGGGTCCTCGACCGCCTGCCTGCCGGCGATCTCGCCGTTCTCCAGCTTCAGCCGCAACAGGTCGACGAAGCGCATCCCGACCAGGTCGGGGACGTCCTGCAGCGAGATGTAGGTGTAGCGGAACTGCTTGTTGCAGTAGATCAGAATGTCGTCGGCGTCGAACACGGCATAGCCGGTCCGCAGCGTGTCGAAGGCTTCCAACGTCAGTTGGACGTCGTCGGAAGTCGCGATGCTCATGGCGATGAAATCCGGAGCGGTCCCCTTGGGCGCGCGGTGCCCAGGCCTGCCGACACTATGACCATTTCGGCCGTCGTTGGCACGGTGGAAAATCATCGCCCCCGGTTCGCGCCGGGTCACATCGCGAAGCCGGCGTCGCTGAGCAGCTGATAGAACGATCGGATCGCCGTTTCCTTCTCGTTCTTGGTCGGCAGATGCGCGACCAGCGCCTGGGTGAAGTTGGGCTGGCGCAGGTGCGACAGCACCCGCTCGCGCGCCATGGTCAGCGCGCGGCCGCCGGTCAGGAAGCCCGAGGCGCAGAACTCGACCAGCCGCACCGCGCGGTCGAACAGGCTGTCGGCGGGGTTGTCGAGCACCTCGATCACCCGCTGCTGGACAAGGAACTGCGCCATCAACGAGTCGAGGCGCTCGGCATAGCTCTCGCGGTCGTCGACGGCGATGTCGGCGACCATCACCTGGCGGTACAGCGCCGCCGTCAGCTCCATCTTCCTGAGCACCGAGAGATTCGGCGCCAGCAGCGAATCGAGCGACTTCGCCGCGCCGAAGGCGCCGCGGAGATGGCTGCCGATCTGGCCGCGCAGCTCGCGCCCCAACGCGGATCCCGACAGTTCGAGCAGGAACAGCACGCGGGTGCGGTCGTCCGGCAGCAGGCGCAGCAGATCGTCCAGCGCCTCGTTCTTGCCGACCATGCCGCCGTGCTTCATGCGCCGGTACGAGCGCATCACCGCCGCCTCGGCCATTTCCGGCCCGCCGAGCAGGGCGACGCTGTCGATCAGGTGTTCGAGCAGCTCGCGCAGCGCCTCGCGCTCGTTTTGCGGATTGGCGCGGTCGAGCGGCGCGGTGCCGCCGAGCTGGCGGCGGATGCGCTCGACCAGCGCCTCGTGCGTCGCCTCCAGCGGCCGGGTGCGCATCATCTCGTTCACGCGCGCCGCCGGCCCCTCGGCGGCGTCCCAGGCGCCGCGGCTGAGGTCGATCAGGCGGTGAAGGGCGGCGGCGAGGCTGCGCTGGTCGCCGAGCAGGTCCTGGATCGCCGTCGGCGCGCCGAGCACGTCGGCGGCGACGCCGTCGAGCAGGGTCTCGGCCTCGCCGGAAGCGGTGTCGATCTCGTCGAGCACCATGTCGAGCTTGGACAGCCAGCTCCGCGCCTCGGACAGGCGCCGCGACAGCAGCACCATCGCCATGTAGCCGCCCTTGTCGGGGCCATGCTTGGCGGTCAGCCGGTCGTAGGCGGCGCCGAAGTCGCCGCCCTTCAGGGGCGGCTGCTTGATGGTCTGTTCGGCCTTGCGCGCCCGCGCGGTGATCTGTTCGACCATCTCGTGGATGTGACCGGCCAGCGCGCGGGCGTCCTCCTCGGCGACGCGCGACTGCGCCGTCGCGACCCGGTCGACCGCCAGCATCATCAGATTGTCCTTGGTCGCCAGCCGCTTGATGATCCGGTAGTCGTGCAGGACCTCGGTCGGGGTGACGTTGAAGCGGTCGAGGAACGGCCGCAGGACGCGGTTCATCACCGCGCGGCTGCCCGAGCGGAACATGTCGGCGGCCTCGCGGCACACCGGCGCCCGGTCGACCTGGCCCGGGATCATCCGTTCCTCGTTGCGGCGCTGGTTGACCTTCTCCCAGATCACCTTCTCGACCGACAGCCCGTCGGGCCGCTGCCAGTCGCGCACGACGCGGGCACCGTCGACGCCGCCCTTGTCCGCGAGCTGGCGCGCCTGGGCCTCGGCGGCGGCGGCGCCGTTGCAGATCTCGCGCAGCACCCAGCGGCCGCCGACCAGTTCCTGCACCTCGAATTTGGTGTTGGCGCTCACAGGATCACCGGGGTCTTCTCTCTGGGAGCGTAGTCGGGCTCGCGCGCGCCGGCGCCGGGCGTGCGCGGCAGCAGGCCGCAGGCGGCGACGCCGAACGTGCGCAGCGCCTCGACGTCGTTGATCAACAACGTGTGGTGCCGGCGCGACAGGACGCCGTCCTTGATCAGGTCGCCGAGCACGGCGGCGACCTCGTCGGCGCAGCTTCCGGTCCACCCCGCGACTTCCTCGTGGCTGGGGAAGTCGCGGCAGATCCATTGCCCCGGCCGCTGCTTGTCCGGCCGGGCGCGTTCGAGCACGAAGCCGCAGATGCGCTGCCGCGCGCTGAGCGCGCACAGGCCGGTCAGGCGCGAGCCGGTGCTGCGGATCACGCCCGACAGGTAGCGCATCATGTTGAAGGCGGCGGTGCTGGACCGGCGCATGACGTCGAGCACGAAATACTGGTCGAACGCGACCAGACGCGTCGGCCGCGTGGTGCGGGCCCAGGCCGAGCGCAGGCTGCCGTCGATCGCCGAGAGTTCGCCGAAGCTGCTGCCGGCGCCCAGCTCGGTCAGGAACACCGAGCGGTGGTCGTCGATGTGGCCGATGATGCGCACGCCGCCGTGCAGGATGAAGAACACCTCGTCGCCCGCTTCGCCCTTGGCGACGATGGTGCGGTCGCGATCGAAGTTGCGGAAGCGACCGTGTTCGGCCGCCGCATCCAGCAAGTCGCCTTCGATGCCGTCGAACAGGTACAGCTCGGAAAGCTGCTCCCGCCGCCTGTCGTGGTCCATTCTCGCGTCCCGCATCGGCCCGGTGCCCAACCCGGAATGACGACTATAGCGCGAAAGCCTCGCCGCGCGAAGAGCCGTCGCGCTTGGCGTTGCGCTCGGCGGCCGGCGCGAACGCCACCACGGTGTCGCCGGCCTGGGCGCCCGGCTCCTTGCCGTGCGGCACGAAGGACAGCCGGCCGGAATCGTGGAGCACGAAAACGGTCATGCTGCCGTCGGGACGCGCGGCCAGATAGGCGTCGAGGCCGAAGGCGTCGCTGAGCTTGGTGCGGCGAAACTCCCAGCCCCGGGCCAGCAGCATGTTGAGGCCCTCGATGTCGGTGCCCGGCGCGAACAGGGCGCGGCCGCCGATGGTGAAGGACAGGCTCTGCGGGTCCTCGCTGGTGCGCTGCTCCAGCTCGAACACCTTGGCGCGGCCGAGCTCGGGCGCCAGGTCGGTGCAGACCAGGGCGTTGTAGGCGTCGTTGCCGGTCGCCGCCAGCAGCACCTCGAAGCGGTTGAGGTCGAGCCGGTGCTCGGTGACCTCGGACAGGATCTCGCCGTAATAGGTGTCGATGCCGGCCTCGCGCGCCGGCCGCAGCGCCCGCCACACCCGGTCGGCGACGGTGACCGGAACCTCCAGCGCCGCCAGCTGGCCGGCCAAAGCGACGCTCCACGGCGTGGCGCCGACGATCAGCACGCCGGGCCGCGTCGTCGCCACCAGGCCGAGGCCGCGGGCCAGCGGCGCGATCGAAAAGCCGTGGGCGACGACGGTCGCGAACACCACCGCGAAGGCCAGCGGCACCAGCAGCGCCGCGTCGGCATGGCCCAGGGCCGACAGCTTGGCGGCGAACAGGCCCGAGACCGCGACGGCGACGATGCCGCGCGGCGCGATCCAGCCGACCAGCAGCCGCTCGCGCCAGGTCAGGCCGGCGCCGGGCGTCGCCAGCCACACCGACAGCGGGCGGACGACGAACAGGACGGCGCCGACGAAGGCGGCGTGCTCCCACGACAGCGCCAGGGCGTCCTCGGGGCGCAGCATCGCGGTCAGCAGCACGAACACGCCCGAGACCAGCAGGATGGCGATGCCTTCCTTGAAGCGGCGCAGCTCGTCGATCGAGGCGACGCGGGCGTTGCCGAACACGATGCCGAGGATGGTGACCGCCAGCAGCCCGCTCTCCTCGGCCAGCATGTTGGCGCCGACGAAGGCGGCCAGCACCGCGCACAGGATGATCGGCGCCTTGAGGAACTCCGGCACCAGGCCGCGGCGGAACAGCTTCGCCAGGCCGAGCCCCAGCGCCAGGGCCATCGCCGCCGCCACCGCCGCGGCGCCGGCCAGCCCGGCCGCGGCGGCGCCCCAGCCGGCGCCGGCCTCGGCGTGCACCAGCACCTCGTAGACCAGCACCGCGAACAGCGCGCCGATCGGGTCGTTGACGATGCCTTCCCACTTCAGCACCGCGGCGGTGCGCGCCTGCAGCTTGGCCTGGCGCAACAGCGGCATGATCACCGTCGGCCCGGTCACCACCAGGATGCCGCCGAACAGGATCGCCACCGGCCACGACAGTCCGGCGATCCAGTGGCCGGCGGCGGCGGCCATCGCCCAGGTCAGCGGCCCGCCGACCAGCACCAGCCGCCGCACGGCCGCGGAGATGCCGCGCAGCTCGGACCGGCGCAGGTTGAGGCCGCCGTCGAACAGGATCAGCGCCACCGCCAGCGACACCATCGGCTGCAGCAGCTCGCCGAAGATCTCGGCCGGGCGGATCACGCCCAGCACCGGTCCGGCGACGAGGCCGGCCAGCGCCATCAGCACGATCGCCGGCTGCTGCAGCCGCCAGGCCAGCCACTGCGCGCCGATGCCGAGCACGCCGATCAGCGCCACGACGAAGAGAACGTGTTCGGGCGCGCTCACCATTGCAGGCAGATCTTGCCGAAATGGCGGCCCTCGGGCAGCGCCGCCAAGGCCTGCGGCAACGCGTCGAAACCATAGGTTCGCGGCTCGACGACGGGCTTGAGGGCGTGGGTCTCGATGGCGCGCAGCATCGCCTCGAAGCCGGCGACGCTGCCGACCGTGATGCCCTGCAGGCGGATGCCGCGGGTCACCACGTGGCCGAGCTGGATCGGCACCTCGCCGCCGGCCAGCACGCCGATGGCGCAGACCGTGCCGCCGCCGCGCACCGCGCGCACCGAGGCCGGCAGTGTGCCGCCGGCGACGTCGACGACCAGGTCGGCGCCGCGGCCGCCGGTCGCCGCGCGCACCGCCTTGTGCCAGTCGGGCCGGGCGCGGTAGTTGACCAGCACGTCGGCGCCCATCGCCGCCACCCGCTCGAGCTTGTCGTCGCTCGACGAGGTGGCGATCACCCGCGCGCCGGCCAGCTTGGCGAATTGCAGCGCGAACAGCGACACGCCGCCGGTGCCCTGGATGACGACGACGTCGCCCGGCCGCACCCGGCCCGCGTCGACGATCGCCGTCCAGGCGGTCACCGCGGCGCAGGGCAGGCTGGCGGCCTCGGCGTCGGACAGGAACGCGGGGACGGCGACGGCGGACTCCTCGTCGACCGCCTTGTATTCCATCATGACGCCTTCCTCGGGCCCGCCGAGGGCGTGATCGAGGAAGCGCTCGTCGAAGGGGCCGGCCCGCCAGCCGCGGAAGAAGGCCGGGCAGGCGCGGTCGCCGGGCGCGAAGCGGGTGACGCCGGGTCCGACCGCCACCACCTCGCCGACGCCGTCGGAAACCGGTACCACCGGCAACCGCCCGCCGCGCCGGCCGTAGCCGCCGCGGATCAGGATGTGGTCGCGGTAGTTGAGGCTGGCGGCGCGCATGCGCAGCAGGATCTGGCGCGGGCCCGGCTCGGGCGGATCGCGCTCGGTCAGGCGCAGGGCGTCCGGATTCCAGTCGGTGAGGTGGTAAAGGCGCACGAGCCCCTCCGTCGTGTTGCGACGGCGGTCATCATAGCCCGCGTCGCCGGCGCCGTCAGGGGCCGTCGCTCTCGAACTCGGCCAGGGCGGCGGGCCTGACGAGCTGGCCCCAGTCGTAGTGGACGACCCGGAAGCGGCCGATCACGTCGGCGCCGGTCGCCGGCTGCGGCAGCGCCCACGGCGTCGAGACCACCCACACCCCGCGGCCGAGGACGGGCAGGTCGATGTAGGGCGGCGCCCAGTCGAAAACCGGCATGATCAACTCCGCATGGCGTGGTCGACCACGCCAGACTACGCCGGTCGGGCATTCAGGGGCAAGGACGGGTTACGCCTGAAGGGTTAGACCAGCAGCGCCGCCGCGTCGTCCAGCGCCAGCGGCCGGCCGAGAAGGTAGCCCTGGGCGCGGCGGATGCCGATCCGTCGCAGGGCCTCGAGCTCGCCCGGCGTCTCGACGCCCTCGGCCGTGATGGTGCTGCCGGTCTCGTTGGCGAAGGCGATCAGCGCCGCGGTCAGCGCCTGGCGGGCGGGATCGCGGTCGAGGTCGTGGATCAGGCTGATGTCGAGCTTGATGATGTCCGGCGCGAAGGCGAGGATATGCCGCAGGCTGGCGTAGCCGGCCCCGGCATCGTCGATCGCCAGCTGCAGCCCGCGGCGTCGCAACGGCGTCAGCGCCTGGTGCAGCGAGCCGTAATCGGCGACCTGGGCGTGCTCGGTGATCTCGAGCACCAGCCGGTCGAGCGGCGCCTCGGCGAACAGCGCCGCGAACTGGTCGCTGACCACCACGGCCGGCGAGACGTTGACCGACAGCGCGACCTCGGCGGGGAACGCCGGCAGGGCCGAAAGCGCCTTGCGCATCGTCGCGACTTCCAGCGCCACGCCGAGGCCGGTTTCCGCCGCTTCGGCGAACCAGACGTCGGGCGTGCGCTGCGGCGCGGCGTGGAACCGGGTCAGGCATTCGAAGGCGATCACCCGGCGCTCGTCCAGCCGCAGGATCGGCTGGAACACCGTGCCGAATTCCTGGCGGTCGATGGCGCCGCTGATCCGGGCCACTTTCTCGCCACGGTCCCGGCTCGCCGCCCGCGAGCGATCGATCTCGAACGCCGCCAGGTCGGCGAAGGCGCGCATCACGCGCAGGTCGCGGTCGTCGAGGCTGTGGTCGGCGGTGGCGCTGAAGCAGCAGAACGTGCCGTAGATCCCGCCGTCCGGCAGCAGGATCGGCACGCTGATGTGGCTGCCGACCGGCAGCGCGGTGGTGACCGGCAGCGCCATCGCCTCGGCCTCCGCCGCCGTGTCGGGGATCAGTTGCGGCAGCCGGCCGTCGATCACCCGCTGACAATAGCTGTCGGCGAGCGGATCCGAGCCGCCGGGCTTCACCGGGGTGGCGACGGCGGCCTCGACCTGGCGGAACACCCGCCGGCCGTCGACGAACTCGGAAATGAACGCGACCTCCATGCCGAGATGCGCGCGCACCGTGTCGAGAATGCGCGCCAGGCTGAGCTCGCTCGGCCGCTCCGCCAGATCGACGATCAGCGACGACAATTCCGGTTCCGGGTAATGCATTGCTGGACCTGCCTGGATGCGCGGACGATGGCGGCTCGGGAAAAGGCCGACTCCGCCGCTTGGTTAGAAGTCCAAACGATAGTACCCGGTTCGCGAGCGCCGTTCAATGCCGCCGCGTCGCGTGGTAGGCGCCGGTGCCGCGCGTGATGACCTCGTCCTCGTCCAGCACGTCGCCCGGCTCGAACTCGGGCTTGCCCGCGACCCGCCGGTAGACCGGCGCGAAGTCGAGCTCGGCCAGGCGCAGCAGCTCCTGGAAGCCGCCGATCACGAAATAGGTCTCCTGGAAGTCGTCGATGCGGTAGCGGGTGCGCATCACCCGCTCGAGGTCGAAGCGGATGCGGTTGGGCGAGGGATCGTCGATGGCGAACACCGTCTCGGTGTAGGACGAGACGATGCCCGAGCCGTAGATCTGCAGCGCGTCGTCGCGCCACAGCAGCCCGAACTCGACCGTGTACCAGTAGACGCGGGCGAGCTGGCTCAGCGTGCCCAGCCGCTGCGCCCGCAGCCCGCCCTCGCCGTAGGCCTGCATGAAGTCGGCGAAGACCGGATGCATCAGCATCGGCACGTGGCCGAACACGTCGTGGAAGACGTCCGGTTCCTCGATGTAGTCCAGCGAATCCGGGTCGCGGATGAAGTGGCCGGCGGGGAAGCGGCGATTGGCGAGATGCTCGAAGAACACCTCGTCGGGCACCAGCCCGGGCACGGCGACGACGCTCCAGCCGGTGCGCTCGCCCAGCACCCCCGACAGTTCGCGGAAGTCGGGGATGCGGTCGGCGGCGATCGGCAGGGCGTTCATGCCGGCGACGAACTCGTCGCAGGCGCGGCCCGGCAGCAGCTTCTTCTGGCGCTCGAACAGCGTGCGCCAGGTCGCGTGCTCCTGCGCCGTGTAGCGCTCCCATCCCTGGTCGATGGTCCAGTCGGGGCTGGGGGCGTCGGCGCCGGCCGCGGCGCCGTGCTTGACCTTCTCCATGCGGAGTCAGGTGGGGGCGGCGGGGCCGATATCCAAACACTCGAATCGTCATGGCCGGGCGAAGTCCCGGCCATGACGCTATAGGGGTGCTGCAGCGATCGAGTGTTTAGCGCGTGGCCGACTTGCGCGGGCCGATCAGGGCGCTGGGCAGCTGCGCGGCGGAAGCGCTGGCGCCGGGGGCGCCCTTGGGCGTCTGGCCGCGGTGGTGCGGCTTCTTCGGGCGCTGCGGCGCGCTGGCGTGCGCGGCGTGGCGCTCCTTGTTGCCGCTGCGGCCGGGGTGCTGGCCGGCCTCCTGGGCGGGCTTGCCGGGGCGCGGCGACCGCTGGCCGCGATTGCCGCCCTGCGGCGGCGGCTTCGGCAGCTTGCCGCCCGAGACGAACAGGTTCGCCGTCTCGGCGGCGTGCCAGGCGTGGTCGGCGTCGACCGGCACGCTCTGGCGGATCGTCTTCTCGATCTGCTTGAGGTACAGCAGCTCGTCGTGCTGGCAGAACGACAGCGCGATGCCGTGGGCGCCGGCGCGGGCGGTGCGGCCGATGCGGTGGACGTAGCTCTCGGGCTCGTTCGGCAGGTCGAAGTTGATGACGTGGGTGATGCCGTCGATGTCGATGCCGCGCGCCGCGATGTCGGTGGCGACCAGGGCGCGCAGCTTGCCGTTGCGGAAGTCGTCGAGCGCGCGCTGGCGGGCGGTCTGGGACTTGTTGCCGTGGATGGCGTCGGCGCCGATGCCGCTCTTCTGCAACTGCTCGGCCAGGCGGTTGGCGCCGTGCTTGGTGCGGGTGAAGATGATGGCGCGCCCCGCGTCCTTGAGGACGTCGACCAGCAGGTGGCGCTTGTCGTCGGAGTCGACGAACAGCACCTTCTGGGCGATGCGCTCGACCGTCGAGGCCACCGGCGTCACCTCGACGCGGGCGTGCTCGCCCTGCAGCAGGCCGTGGGCCAGGTCGGCGACCGCGTCGGGCATGGTCGCCGAGAACAGCATGGTCTGGCGCGCCTTCGGCAGCTTGGCGATCAGCTTCTTGACGTCATGGATGAAGCCCATGTCGAGCATGCGGTCGGCCTCGTCGAGCACGAAGATCTCGACGGCGTCCAGCGTGACGTG
This sequence comes from uncultured Rhodospirillaceae bacterium, assembly GCA_964545205.1. Lineage (GTDB taxonomy): Bacteria > Pseudomonadota > Alphaproteobacteria > Rhodospirillales > Magnetospirillaceae > CAZJFH01. Next base: position 43,561 of record CAZJFH010000015.1, on the reverse strand, counting down.
GCCCTGGTTGATCAGGTCGAGCAGTCGGCCCGGCGTCGCCACCAGGATGTCGACGCCGCGGCTCATCGCCTTGACCTGCGGGAACTGGCCGACGCCGCCGAAGATCACGGTGTTGCGCAGCGCGACGTGGCGGCCGTAGGTGGCGAAGCCCTCCTCGATCTGCCCCGCCAGCTCGCGGGTCGGGGTCAGCACCAGGGTGCGCATCGACTTCGGCCGCAGGCGGCGATTGTCGACGGCGGACAGGCGCTGAAGGATCGGCAGCGCGAAGGCGGCGGTCTTGCCGGTGCCGGTCTGGGCGATGCCCAGGATGTCGCGGCCCTTCAGCAGCTCGGGGATGGCCTGGGCCTGGATCGGGGTAGGGGTCTCGTAACCTTCGTCGGCGAGGGCACGGCACAGGGGCTCGACGAGGCCGAGCGCGGAGAAATTGGTCATTCGTTTCCTTGAATCGAAAATGGTCCGGGCGCCGGGCGTCCGGTCGGGAGCGCGGCGCGGCAGAAGTTGCGGCGCCCGTGGCGCACGCAGGACCAAGGGGATCGGAGAATTGCGGGGTCCGAGCGATGCGGCGCCATGCGGCGCCCGCGTGCGATCACTCGACCGTGCCGGGAAGGTAGGTGAATTGCCGCCCCATTGCAAGCCGGGAACGCGACGGCGGCCAAAACTGTTGTCCTGGGACCATCCGCAGCCGAGACCGACCTTTATGCCCGACAGCGCGCGTGCCGATCAGGGTGCGGCTTTCTCCCGGACGGCTCCGGTCGTCGAGCGCCTGCTGAAGCTGCTCGACCGGCCCGGACGCCACCACCTCGCCGGCGCCCCGGAAGGCCACGACGCGCGCCTGCTCGGCGAACTCGCGGCCGCGGCCGGGCGGCCGATCCTGCACGTGGTCCACGACCGCCGGCGCATGGCGCGCATGGAGATGGCGCTGGCCTTCTTCGCGCCGGGGCTCGAGGTGCTGGCGATCCCGGAATGGGACTGCATGCCCTACGACCGCTTGTCGCCGAGCCCGCAGGTCGTCGCCGACCGCATGGAGGACCTGTCGCGCTTCGCGGTCGAGGGCGAGAACCAGCCGGGGCGGCTGGTGCTGGTCACCGTGGCCGGGCTGCTGCAGCGGGTGCCGCCGCGGGCGGCACTGGCGGCCAGCCAGTTCCGCGCCGAAGCCGGCCGTCCGGTCGCCGCCGACGAACTGCGCATGGCGCTGATCCGCGCCGGCTACATCGCCACCCGCGGCGTTCACGACCGCGGCGAGTTCGCCGACACCGCCGACGGCATCGAGGTCTTCCCGCCGCACGAGGACCGGCCGTTGCGGCTGTCCCTGGCCGGCGGCGTTCTGGGATCGGTGCGGCCGTTCGACCCCGATTCCGGCGCGGCGGCGGGCGAGGAGCGGTCCGAGCTGCTGGTGCGGCCGACCGCCGAGGTCTGGCTCGACGCCGACTCGATCGAGCGCTTCCGGCGCAACTACCTGGCGGCTTTCGGGCCCCAGGCCGAGGACGACGCGCTGTTCCGCGCGGTGTCGGCCGGCCGGCGCCATCCCGGCCTCGAACAGTGGCTGCCGATGTTTCACGACCACACCGAAACGCTGCTCGACTACCTGCCCGGCGCGCCGGTGGTGCTCGACCCCGGCGTCGACGAGCGGCGCGACGCGCGCCTGGCGCAGATCGACGCCGCCCATGCCGGCCGCCGCTCGATGCTGCGGCTCGACCGCGACGTCCAGGCCTACCGGCCGCTGGACCCGCACGACCTGTTCCTCGACGCCGGGGACTGGGCGGCGGCGCTGGACGGCCGCGGCGTGATCACGCTCGCGCGCGCCGCCGGCCGCGGCGTCGAAGGCGGCGGCCGGCGGCTGCCGATGCCCAAGGGCGAGCCCGCGGAGTGGCTGCAGCGGTTGCGCGGCGAGGGCCGGCGGGTGGTGGTCTGCGTCGGTCGCGCCGGACGCGAGGCGGCGGTGGCGCGCAAGCTGCGCCGGCTGGGCGTCAAGCCGACGGCGCTGGCGCGCGATGCCGGCACCCTCGGCCGTCTGGCGCCGGAGACCGTCGGCGTCGCCGCCATCGATCTGGTCGAGCCGGTCGCCGCGCCCGATCTGGCTCTGATCCCGGCGCCGCTGCTGGTCGAGGAAGGCCGACCGCGCCCGCGGCGCCGGCTGCCGGCCTTTCCCGGGCTCGGGGGGCTGGCGATCGGCGGCGCCGTGGTGCACGAGGAGCACGGCGTCGGCATCTGCGACGGCCTCGAAGTCGTCGAGGCGGCCGGCGTGCCGCACGACTGCGTGCGCCTGCTCTACGGCGGCGGCGCCAAGCTGTTCGTGCCGGTCGAGAACATGGACCAGCTGTGGAACTACGGCGCCGAGGACAAGAGGCCGCAACTCGACTCGCTGCGCTCCGACGCCTGGCCCGCGCGCCGCGACGCCGTGGCGCAAGAGGTGGTGCCGGCGGTGCGGACGCTGGTCGCCCAGGCCGCCGACCGGGCGCGCAAGCAGGTGCCGCCGCTGCGGCCGCCGGCCGAATACGACGACATGGCCGAGCGTTTCCCGTTCGAGCTGACCGACGGCCAGCGGGCGGCGGTGGAGGCGGTGCTCGGCGATCTCGGCTCGGGGCGGCTGATGGACCGGCTGGTCTGCGGCGACGTCGGCTTCGGCAAGACCGAGGTCGCGATCCGCGCCGCCTTCGTCGCCGCCTTGGCCGGCCGCCAGGTCGCGGTGGTGGTGCCGACGACGCCGCTGGCCCGCCAGCACCATGACGGCTTCCGCCGCCGCTTCGCCGGCTTCGGCATCGAGATCGCGCAGCTCTCGCGCGCGGTTCCGGCCGCCGAGGCGCGGGCGGTGCGCCAGGGCCTGGGCGACGGCGGCGTGCGGCTGGTGGTCGGCACCCACGCCCTGCTGGCGCCGTCGATCGACTTCGCCGATCTCGGCCTGGTGGTCATCGACGAGGAGCAGCGCCTGGGCGTGCGCCAGAAGGAGCGGCTGAAGGCGCTGTCCGAGACCGTCCACGTGCTGACGATGACGGCGACGCCGATCCCCCGCACGCTGCAGCTCGCGCTGTGCGGGCTGCGCGATCTGTCGGTGATCGACACGCCGCCGGTGGCGCGCAAGCCGGTGCGCTCGCTGGCCATGGCCGACGACCCGGCGACCATCCGCGACGCCCTGCGGCGCGAATGCGACCGCGGCGGCCAGAGCTTCTACGTCTGCCCGCGCCTGGCCGACATCGAGCCGCTGCGCCGGCGCTTGCGCGAGCTGGTTCCGGATCTCGACGTCGCCGTCGCCCACGGCCGCCTGCCGCCGGCCGAACTCGACGAGGTGGTCGGCGGCTTCGCCGACGGGCGCTGGGACGTGCTGCTGTGCACCAACATCGTCGAGACCGGCCTCGACATCCCCAACGCCAACACGCTGATCGTCCACCGCGCCGAGATGTTCGGCCTGGCCCAGCTGCACCAGCTCCGCGGCCGGGTCGGGCGCTCGACCCGGCGCGGCCACGCCTTTTTCACGCATGACCCGGCCAAGGCCCTGTCGCAGGAGGCGCGCCGGCGGCTGGAGGCGCTGGTCACCGTCACCGATCCCGGCGCCGGCTTCGTGCTCGCCAGCCGCGACATGGACATCCGCGGCAGCGGCGACCTGCTCGGCGAGGAGCAGTCGGGCCACATGCGCGAGGTCGGCGCCGAGCTGTTCCACCAGATGCTGCGCAACGCGGTCGCCGCCGCCGCCGGCGACGAGGGCGCGGCGATGCATCCGGTGTGGTCGCCGCGGCTGCAGCTCGGCCTGCCGGTGCTGATCCCGGCCGACTACATCCGCGACCCGGCGCAGCGCCTCGCCGTCTACCGCCGCATCGCCACGCTCGAGGACGAGGACGAGGGCGACGCGCTGATCGCCGAACTGGCGTCGCGCTTCGGCCCGCCGCCCGAGGCGGTCGAGACCATGGTGTCGCTGGGCGAAATCAAGCGGCTGTGCCGGATGCTGGCCGTCGCCGAGCTGGAGGCCGGCCCGCGCGGCGCCCTGCTGCGCTTCCGCGACGGCCCGCCGCCGCCCGACACGCCGCTCGCCCGCGCCTTCGCCGCGATGGACGGCGTCGTGCCCAAGGAGGACGGCGCCGTGCTGGTGCGCGGCGACTGGCCGGACCCCGACAGCCGCCTCGCCGGCCTGCGCCGCCTGCTCGACCGGCTGGCGCGCAAAATCGGTTGACGCGCGAACGAAAACGGAACATTCTCCTTTTGTTCTTTCTTGGGAGCGTGTCATGACGAGCAACGGCTGGACGATCTTCGGCGAAACCATCGGCTTCGGCGGCGTGTTCGTCGTGATCCTGCTTTGGGGCGAGGTGGCGCAGGCGCTGGTGGGGTGACGACCTGTCCCTCCCCCGCGCGGGCAGCAGCAGATCTAGGCGTCATGCCCGCGAAAGCGGGCATCCAATCCTGAGGCATTTCAGCAGGTTGCGAGGCCTCAGGAATGGGCTCCCGCTTCCGCGTGAGCGACGGATCGTATTTCTTCACAAGCCCCGAGCGGGCTGTTCGAAGCGCCCGCGCAAGCGGGCGGGGGAGTCGACGGAAACGCCCGCCGCCATTGCGCGAGGCGGCACGGCCACTAGAATGGCGTCTCGATCGCCATCACCGCCGTGCCGATGACCGAAACCATCACCATCGCCATCCTCGTCGCCTCCGGGCTGGCGGTGGCGAGCATCTTCACCAGCGTGATCTCCTTCCGCATCGGCGCGCCGCTGCTGCTGGTGTTCCTGGCGCTCGGGCTGCTGGCCGGCGAGGACGGGCTGCTCGGCATCGATTTCGACGACGCGCCGACCGCCTATCTGATCGGCAGCGCCGCCCTGGCGATCATCCTGTTCGACAGCGGCTACGACACCAGCCTGCACAGCTACCGCTCGGCGGCGTGGCCGGCGATCACGCTGGCCACGGCGGGCGTGTTGCTGACGGCCGGGGTGGTGGCGGTGCCGGCGCATTTCCTGCTCGGCCTCGACTGGCTGGAAGGGCTGCTGCTCGGCGCCATCGTCTCGTCGACCGACGCGGCGGCGGTGTTCTTCCTGCTCAGGGTCGGCGGCATCCATCTGCGCGACCGCGTGCGCTCGACGCTGGAGATCGAATCGGGCACCAACGACCCGATGGCGATCTTCCTGACCCTGGCGCTGGTCGGCATGCTCGCCGGCGGCGGCGACGCGGTCGGCTTCGGCGCGCTGGCGCTGAGCTTCGCGCTGCAGATGGGCATCGGCGGCGCGGCGGGCGCGCTCGGCGGCTGGCTCATCGTCCAGGCCGTCAACCGGGTCGAGCTCGAGCGCGGGCTCTATCCGCTGGTGGTGCTGGGCCTGGCGCTGGTGGTGTTCTCGATCACCACCCTGGCCGGGGGCAGCGGCTTCCTGGCCGTCTACGTCGCCGGCCTGATCGCCGGCAACGCGCGGCTGCGGGTCGGCCAGACCATACGCCGGTTCCAGACCGGCACCACCTGGCTGGCGCAGATCACCATGTTCCTGACCCTCGGCCTGCTGGCGACGCCGTCGCAGTTCATGGCGGTGGCGCTGCCGGCGCTGGCGGTGGCGCTGGTGCTGATCTTCGTCGCCCGGCCGCTGGCGGTGTGGCTGTGCCTGCTGCCCTACGGCTTTTCGCGCAACGAGACCACCTTCGTCGCCTGGGTCGGCCTGCGCGGCGCGGTGTCGATCCTGCTGGCGATCATTCCGCTGCTCAGCCTGCTGCCGCACAGCGCCGTCTACTTCAACACCGCCTTCGTCGTCGTGCTGGCCTCGCTGATCGTGCAGGGCTGGACGATCGGCCGCACCGCGCGCTGGCTGAAGCTGGTGATGCCGCCGCGCGTCGGCCCGGTCGAGCGCGTCGAGCTGGAACTGCCGGGCCAGGCCCACCACGAGCTGGTGACCTATCGCATCAATCCCGAAAGCCCGGTCGCCAAGGGCGACCGCATCCCGCGCTGGGCGCGGCCGTCGCTGGTGGTGCGCGAGGGGCGCTCGCTGTCGGTGCACAAGGCCGGGCGGCTGCAGCCCGGCGACTACGTCTACCTGTTCGTGCCGCCCGAGCAGGTGCCGCTGCTCGACCGCCTGTTCGCGAGCCCGGCGGCGCTGGAGGAGGACGACAGCGAGTTCTTCGGCGACTTCGTCATCGATCCCGAGGCGCGCCTCGGCGGCATCGCGGCGACGTACGGCTTCGCCGTCGCCGAGACCGACGTCGAGCGCACGGTGGCCGAACTGCTGCGGCGCGAGTTCGGCGCCACCATCGAGGCCGGCGACCGCATGCCTCTGGGCCCCGTCGAGCTGATCGTGCGCGCCGTCGACGAGGATCACCGGGTCACCGAGGTCGGCCTGGCGGTCGAGCCGCAGCCCATACGCCGCCAGCGCCTGCCGATCTTCCAGAACTACAAGGAAATCGCCGCCGCGTTCCGCGACTGGCGCGCGCGCCGGCGCGCGCCGCGGACCGGGGGCGGGTGAGTCGGTCCGCCCTTCCGTTTAAACGGACAAGGCCCGTTCAAAGGCGTCCGGGGATCTCCGCCTCGCCGCGGGCGTAGTCGGCCCAGCCGGGGTGGAAGACGATCTCCTGGCGGCCGGCCATGCTGACGACGCCGTCGTCGATCAGTCGGCGCAGCGCGCGCGACAGCGTCTCGGGGCGGACGCCGAGGGCCTCGGCGATGCCCTGCTGGTTCAGCGGCAGGGCGAGGCGGAAGCCGTTCTCGTCGGCGCGCGTGCCCTGCAGGTCGGCCAGCCAGCCGCAGAACAGCAGGAACTTGCTGCGCACGTTCTGGGTCGCGAGCTGGACGATGCGGGCGCCGGCCTCGCGGAAGGCGTCGGCCATGCTGCGCTGGAGCGCCGCCGCCAGCCGCGGTTCGCGTTCGGTCATGCGCTGCAGCAGTCCGGCCGGGATGTGCTTGACGCGACAGTCGGTCAGCGCCGTCGCGCAGGTCGTGTGCGGCTCTTCGGCGATGAACGAGCGGTAGCCGAAGACGCCGCCCTTGCTGACCAGTCGCAGCAGCGCGACCTCGCCCGATTCCGTGTAGGCGCGCAGGGCGACGAAGCCGTCGAGCACCTGCCAGGCGCCGTTGGCCGGGTCGGCCATTCCGTAGATCTGCTCGCCGGCGGCATAGGGACGGCGGTTGCTGCACTCGAGTTCCTGCAGACAACCGGCGACGCCGCCGCAGGAAAGGCACTCGCGGTCGATGCGCATGGGGGGACTCCGCGCGGCCGATTGCTTCCAAGAAGCATTATGAAGTATCCCGATCGTGGGAATCAATGCCCCGTATGGGCTGGGTCCTGCTTCGCCGCCGGATTCCGGGCAGGAGCGCGTCAGCCGTCGATGCCGAAGCTCATGGTCTCGCCGTCGCGGCGGATCACGATGCGCCAGGACGGCCGCGCCTGCCGGACGACCTCGCGCAGGTCCTCGACGTCCCGGATGGCGCGGCCGTTGACCTTGAGCAGCATGTCGCCGGGGCGGAAGTCGAGGCGGTGGGCGATGCTGCCGCGGCGGATGCCGAACACGATCACCCCGGGCTGCAGCACTTCCAGCCCGATCTCCTCGGCCAGTGCCGGATTGAGGTTGGCCACCGTCAGGCCGGAGAACGGATTGCGGCCGCCGATCTCGGTCAGGTCGCGCGGCGGGTCCTCGGGCGGCGCGATCAGCGGCACCTCGACCTGCCGCGGCCGGCCGTCGCGCAGCACCTCCAGCGCGGCGCGCTTGCCGACCGCCAGCGTCGCCAGCCGGAAGCGCAGGGCGGCGTCGTCGGCGATCGGGCGGCCCTCGACGGCGGTGACGATGTCGCCGATGCGCAGGCCGGCCTTCTCGGCCGGGCCGCCGGGATAGAGGCCGTTGACCAGCACGCCCATCGGCCGCGGCAGCTTCAGCGCCGCCGCCATGTCGGGGGTGACGCTCTGGACCGAGACGCCGATCCACGGCCGCACCAGCGCGCCGCCCTCCTTGATGGCGCTCAGCACGGCGCGGACCATCGAGGTCGGGATCGCGAAGCCGATGCCGTTCGAGCCGCCGTCCTTGGAATAGATCGCGGTGTTGATGCCGACCAGCAGCCCGTCCATGTCGACCAGGGCGCCGCCGGAATTGCCGGGATTGATCGCCGCATCGGTCTGGATGAACGACTGGAAGTCGCCGACCCCGACATTGCTGCGCGCCAGCGCCGAGACGATGCCGCTGGTCACCGTCTGGCCGACGCCGAACGGATTGCCGATCGCCAGCACCAGGTCGCCGATCTCCAGCGCGTCCGAATCGCCCAGCCGCAGCCAGGGCAGGCGCTCGCCGCCGGCGTCGATCTTCAGCACCGCGAGGTCGGTGCGCTCGTCGGTGCCCAGCACCGTGGCCTCGAACTCGCGCCGGTCGGACAGCACGACCGTGATCTGGTCGGACTGCTTGACGACGTGGTGATTGGTCACCACCGTGCCGTCGGGATCGACGATCACCCCCGATCCCAGCGAACGCTGGATGCGCTCGCGCGGCATGCCCAGCCCGAAGCTGTCGCCGAAGAAGCGCCGGAAGAACGGGTCCGACAGCAGCGGCGAGCTCGGCTGGCGCACCACGCGCCGGGTGTAGATGTTGACCACGGCCGGCGACGCCGCCTTGGCGACCGGCGAGAAGCTCAGCTTGAGCTGCTGCTGCGACTGCGGCACCTGCTGGGCGGCGGCGGGGACGATGAGGAGCAGCGTCAGGGCGATGGCGGCGGCTAGTCTGTCGATCACGGCTCTGTTCGGTCGCGGGAGTGAAAGGATGCGGCGGATACTAGCACCACTCGTCCGGCGATGGTAAACCGCTGGCAGTTGGTTCTTGGGAGGGGGACATGCGCAGCGTTTCCGCATTCGTGATCTTCGCCGCCGTCGCCGTCGCCGCCGCCGTGCCGGCCTCGGCCGCCGTCACCTACACCATCGCCTGCGACGAGACCGGCGAGCTGCGCCAGATCGTCAAGGAGGCGGTCGGCAACCGCGAGCAGATGCAGGGCTTCGGCAGCATCGTCGCCTGGTGCCCGGCCAAGCAGGAGCTGCAGAAGGTGCCGGTGCCGCTCGAGGGCGACGCCAGCGCGACGCTGAACAAGATCGCCGCCATGCCGGGCCGCGACGACGAACTGGTCGCCGACCTGCTGGAATGGTCGGACGCCGACAACGGCGAGGGCGAGGCGATTCGCTACGCCATCGGCTGGAACAAGGAGAAGACCTTCGGCGATCTCCGCGCCATGCTCTCGACGCTGGCGCAGCCGGTCGGATTCGTCGAGGACACCGGCTATCGCGCCTACAGCACCCCGCAATGCGCCGATCCGGTGGTGCCGATCCGCTACTACATCAGGACCAAGGCGCCGTTTCCGGGCTGCGGCGGCAAGCGGCTGATCCAGGAAGGCGCCGAGACCAGCTCCTGGCAGTAGTCCGCCCGGCCGGTTGAGCGAGCAGGCGGGCGGCGGTAACGTCGGGTCTCCAGACGCGCAACCGCCGGAGGGTCCGTTGAAAGCGATAATCGGCGCCGCCGTGCTGGGCCTCGCCCTGCTGCCCGCGACGGCGGCAGCGGCGACGGTCGCCATCGCCTGCGGCTCGGTCGGCATCGAGCAGCGGCTTTGCCGCGAGGGCGCCGAGGCCTGGGCGGCGGCGACCGGCAACGCCGTCGAGCTGGTGCAGGGTCCGAAATCGGCCTCCGATCGCCTGGCGCTGTTCCAGCAGCTCCTGGCCGCCGAATCGGCCGACGTCGACGTCTACCAGGTCGACGTCGTGTGGCCGGGCATCCTCGGCCGCCACCTGCGCGCGCTCGATCCCGGCGCGGCGCACTTCCCGGCGCTGATCGCCAACAACACCGTCGACGGCGCGCTGAAGGCGGTTCCGTGGTTCGTCGATGTCGGCCTGCTCTACTACCGCGCCGACCTGCTGGAGAAGCATGGCCGCGCCGTGCCCGAGACCTGGGACGAACTCGCCGACACGGCGCGCGCCGTCGCCGGGGCCGAAGGCATCGCCGGCTTCGCCTTCCAGGGCAAGGCCTACGAGGGGCTGACCTGCAACGCCGTCGAATGGATCGAAAGCTTCGGCGGCAGCCTGCTGTCGCCCGCCGGCGCCGTCGTCCTCGACCAGCCGCCGGCGGTGGCGGCGATCGCCGCGGCGGCGTCGTGGATCGGCACGGTCGCCCCCGAGGGCGTGCTGTCCTATGGCGAGGAGGAGGCGCGCGGGCTGTTCCAGTCCGGCCGCGCCGTGTTCATGCGCAACTGGCCGTATGCCTGGGCGCTGGTCAACGGCCCCGACAGCCCGGTCGCCGGCAAGGTCGGGGTCGCGCCGCTGCCGAAGGGCGGCGCCGGGGGCCGTCACGCGGCGGTGCTGGGCGGGCAGGGGCTGGCGGTGTCGAAATACTCGCGCCACCCGGACCTGGCCGCCGACCTGGTGCGCTGGCTGACCCGGCCCGAGGAGCAGGCGCGCCGCGCGCGCGTCGCCGGCTACAATCCGACCATCCCGGCGCTGTACGAGGATCCGGCGCTGCTGGCCGCGGTGCCGCTGCTGGCGCGGCTGCGGCCGGCGCTCGACGCCGCGGTGGCGCGGCCGAGCCGCGTCGCCGGGCCGGACTACAACCAGTTCTCGTCGATCGTGTGGAACGCCGTCCACGACGCGCTGGCCGGCCGCGCCTCGGCCGAGGCGGCGCTGGCGCGGGCGGCGCGGCGCCTGGAACGGCTGGCGCGGCGATGGTGAGCGGGCTGGCGCGGCGGCGGGCGCGCACCGCCTGGGCCTTCCTCGCCCCGGCGCTGCTGCTGCTGGTCGCGGTCGCCGGCTGGCCGCTGGCGCGCACGGCCATGCTGGCCTTCACCGACGCCCGCCTCGGCGAGCCCGGCGCCTGGGTCGGTCTCGAGAACCTCGCCTGGGCGCTGCGCGATCCGGTGTGGTGGATCTCGGTGCGCAACACCTTCGTGTTCGCGGTCTGCGCGGTGTCGATCGAACTGGTGCTCGGGCTGGCGCTGGCGCTGGTGCTGAACGCGCCGCTGCGGGGCAGGGGCGCGATGCGGGCGGCGGCGCTGATCCCGTGGGCGATCCCCACCGTCGTCGCGGCGCAGATGTGGCGCTGGATGTACAACGACGCCTACGGCGTGGTGAACGACCTCGGCCTGCGGCTCGGCCTGATCGACGCGCCGGTCGCCTGGCTGGCCGGCGACGCCACGGCGATGGCGGCGGCGGTCGTCGCCGACGTCTGGAAGGCGACGCCGTTCGTGGCGCTGCTGCTGCTGGCCGGCCTGCAGACGATCCCGGCGCAGCTTCACGAGGCGGCGCGCGTCGACGGCGCCGGGCCGGTGCGGCGCTTCTTCGCCGTGACCCTGCCGCTGCTCAAGCCGGCGATCGCCGTCGCCGTCGTGTTCCGCGCCCTCGACGCGCTCAGGGTGTTCGATCTGTTCTACGTCATGACCGGCAACGCCGAGGCCACCGCGACGATGTCGATCTACGCCCGCCAGCAACTGGTCGACTTCCAGGACGCCGGCTACGGCTCGGCGATCGCGCTGCTGGCCTTCGCGACCATCGGGCTGGCCAGCATGGCGCTGGTGCTGCTGCTGCGGCCGGAGTTCGTCGAGGAATGAGGAACCTGCCGGCCATCCTGGGCGCGCTGGGTCTCGGCGCCTTCCTGCTGTTTCCGGTCTACTGGGCGGTGGTGACGTCGCTGGAGAGCGGCTCGGCGCTGTTCACCGTCGATTACCTGCCGTCCGGGCCGCGCTGGGAGAACTACGTCGCGGTGTTCCGCGAGCAGCCGTTCGGGCGCAGCATCCTCAATTCGGCGATCGCCGCCGCCGGCACGGTGGCGGTCTCGACCGCGGTGGCGGTGCTGGCCGCCTATGCCCTGGCGCGGCACGCCTTTCGCGGACGCCGGCTGCTGCTCTACGTCGTGCTGGGGGTGTCGATGTTCCCGCAGATCGCGGTCCTGGCGGGGCTGTTCGAGCTGATCGCGGCGATGGGCCTCTACAACAGCCCGCTGGCGCTGGTGTTCAGCTACACGATGTTCACGCTGCCGTTCATGGTCTGGGTGCTGACGGCGTTCTTCAGGCAGCTGCCGCGCGAGCTCGAGGAGGCGGCGCTGATCGACGGCGCCGGCCCGTTCGCCGTGCTGTGGCGGGTGCTGATGCCGCTGGCGGCGCCGGCGATGGTGACCTCGGGGCTTTTGGCCTTCATCGCCGCCTGGAACGAATTCCTGTTCGCCCTCACCTTTACCCTGACCGCCGAATCGCGCACCGTGCCGGTGGCGATCGCGCTGATGTCGGGGGCCAGCCAGTACGAGCTGCCCTGGGGGCGGGTGATGGCGGCGTCGGTGATCGTCACCGTGCCGTTGGTGCTGCTGGCGATCGTGTTCCAGCGCCGCATCGTCGCCGGCCTGACCGCCGGCGCGGTGCGGGGATGAGGGGAGGCAGCCGATGAGCGTCAAATCGGTGCAGGTGCGGATCGAGGGCCGGGTCCAGGGCGTCTGGTACCGCGGCTGGACCGTCGAGCAGGCCAGCCGCCGCGGCCTCGACGGCTGGGTGCGCAACCGCCGCGACGGCAGCGTCGAGGCGGTGTTCAGCGGCGCGGCGGAGCAGGTCGACGACATGCTGCGGGCCTGCCACGAGGGGCCGGGAATGGCGCGGGTGCTGCGCGTCGAAGCGAGCCCGTGCCCGCCGCCGGACGAGCCCGGCTTCCGCCAGATCGCCACCACCTAGCGCGACGTCCCGTCCGTGCTCAGCCGGCCATTGCCGTCGGGCCGCCGTCGGCGCCCCGCGACGCCCCCGCCGTCCGGCGCAAGACGAGGGTGCGGGCCTCGGCCACGACGGTGAAGCCGTCGTGGATGCAGACCTTGTTGCGCCCGGCGTGCTTGGCGGCGTAGACCGCGCGGTCGGCGCGCTCGATCGCCGCCGCCGGGTCGGCGTCGTCCTCGTCCATCGTGGCGATGCCGAACGAGGCGGTGACCCGGGTGCGGCGGCCGTCCTCGAGCGCCACCGGCAGCCGCGCCATCAGCCCGCGCAGGCGGTCGAGCACGCGTTCGGCGCTTTCGAGATCGGTGTCGGGCAGGCAGAACAGGAATTCCTCGCCGCCGTAGCGGTAGACGCGGTCGTAGGGCCGCAGCCGGCGCACGAAGAATCGCGCCGCCATGCTCAGCACCATGTCGCCGGCGCGGTGGCCGTAGGTGTCGTTGATGGCCTTGAAGTGGTCGAGATCGACCAGGGCGACGCAGCACGGCTGCCCGGTGCGCATGGCCCGCTGCCACTCGCGCTGCAGGTCGCGCATCATGCCCAGGCGGTTGTGCACCCCGGTGAGCGGGTCGGTCTCGGCCATCGCCTGGCGCATCAGGCCCTCGATGTGGCGCAAGGCGCGCCCGTAGGCGTCGGCGGCGGCCATGAAGGCGTGGTATTCGGCCGGCGCCACCGTCCCGCCGCGGCCGACGCGGTCGACCATGGCGGCGGCGGCCCGGTTCATCGTCTGGCGCGCCTGCCGGAGCTCGGCGACGGCCGTGCCCCGCTCGACCACCGCCTGCGGCGAAACCTCGGGCGCGTCGACCCATCGCTGCAGCACGTCCGGCAGCGCCAGCGGCTGCGGGGCCGGCCGCGCCCCGAACAGCAGCGCCGCATGCACCTGTTCGAGCCAGCGCAGATGCTCGCTCGCGGCCGCTTCGAGGTCGCGGAGGACTGATTGTGGATCCTGCGGGCGCACCGCCAGCTCCCCTGTGTCGTGGACACCATTAGTGTCGCACAGGCGGCAACCGGCCGACCCGGGGCGTAAGAGGAAGCCATCCTTTCAGAAGGGATATTCCGATTTCGCCCGGTCAGGAACAGCGCGGCCGCCCGTCTTTCGGGGAAAAGACTTCGTCGAAGGTGGCCATCATCGCGGAGTCGACTTCCGGCATCGACGGCGTCAGCCCGAGATCCCACAGCGAGGTCACCCCGTGCCGGCGGATGCCGCAGGGGACGATCCCGGCGAAGTGCGACAGGTCGGGCTCGACGTTCAGCGCGACGCCGTGGAAGCTGACCCAGCGCCGCACCCGCACGCCGATCGCCGCGATCTTGTGCTCGCGGCCGCCGCCGCGCGCCACCCAGATGCCGACGCGGCCGTCGCGGCGTTCGCCCTTGACGCCGAATCGCGCCAGGGTGCGGATCAGCCACTCCTCGAGATCGTGCACGTAGCAGCGCACGTCGGCACCGCGCCGCTTGAGGTCGAGCATCACATAGGCCACCCGCTGGCCGGGGCCGTGATAGGTGTACTGGCCGCCGCGGCCGGCCTGGTAGACCGGGAACCGGTCGGGCTGCAGCAGGTCGCCGGCGGCGGCGCTGGTGCCGGCGGTGTAGAGCGGCGGGTGTTCGAGCAGCCACACCAGCTCGGGCGCGGTGCCGTCGCGAATGGCGGCGACGCGCGCCTCCATCTCGGCCAGGGCGGCCGGGTAGTCGACCAGTTCGTCGCTGATGCGCCATTCGACGGAAGAAACGGTCATCGATGAAAAGCTTCCCTTGATCCGGTGCTGCCGATTTGCTATTTGCTCCGCACCCTAATGGCAAGACACTTCGGGGTAGGCAATCGAGTTTGCGGTCGTGGCGGAACTGGTAGACGCGCAGCGTTGAGGTCGCTGTGGGGTAACTCCCGTGGAAGTTCGAGTCTTCTCGACCGCACCAAACCTCGAAGGCCCGCCCGGTCGCCCCGCGGCGGGCCTTGCCGTTTCAGGGCTAGGGATTCGCGCGCCGGCACGCCGCCGGTTCGCCTCAGCGACATGAACGATCGCAACGCCGGCCACGGAGTAGAGGCGTGGAGCAGGAGCGCAGGTACACGGCGTTCGAGCAGCTGCCGGTCGACGAGGTCTACGGCCTGCGGCCCGAACTCGTGCGCGCCGTCGGCGAGGCCATCGAAGACGGCCGAATCGACGACGTGCGCACCCTTGCGCTGCCGCTGCACTATTCCGACACCGCCGACCTGATCGAGCATCTCGACCCCGACAAGCGCCGGGTTCTGGTCGAGATCATCCGGCCGGAGTTCAATCCCGACGTGCTGATCGAGCTCGACGAGACGGTCCGCGACGAGGTGATCGAGCAGCTCGGCTTCGCCAGCTTGCCGACGATGGTCGCCGCGCTCGACTCCGACGACGCCGTCTACCTGCTCGACCAGATGGAGGAGGAGGAGCAGCGGCGAATCCTCGACGCCCTGCCGCCGCAGCGCCGGGCGATGATCGAGCAGGGCCTGGCCTATCCCGAATATTCGGCCGGCCGCCTGATGCAGCGCGAGGTCGTCGCGGTGCCGGCCTACTGGACGGTCGGCGAGGCGATCGACCATCTCCGCGACGCCCGCGGGCTGCCCGAACAGTTCTACGACCTGGTCGTCGTCGATCCGCGCCACCGCCCGGCCGGGCGCGTCAGCCTGAGCCGGCTGCTGCGCTCGAAGCGGCCGGTGCGCCTGCGCGACATCGTCGAGGAGGAGCTGCACCCCGTGCCGGTGACCATGGACCAGGAAGAAGTCGCCTTCCTGTTCCGCCAGCACGACCTGGTCTCGACCCCGGTCGTCGATCCGGCCGGCCGGCTGGTCGGCACGATCACCGTCGACGACGTCGTCGACGTCATCGACGAAGAGGCCGAGCACGACATGATGAGCCTGGCCGGCGTCGGCGATTCCGACATCCACCTGCCGGCCATGGGCACCGCCTGGCGGCGCATCCGCTGGCTGGTCATCACGCTGATGAACACGCTGCTGGCCTCGTTCGTGATCTCGCAGTTCGAGGCGACGATCGAGAAGGTGGTGGCGCTGGCGGTCCTGATGCCGATCGTCGCCGCGATGGGCGGCAACGCCGGCATGCAGGTGGTCACGGTGATGGTGCGCGCGCTGGCGACCAAGGACGTCGGCCCCAGCAACGTCTTCCGCATCGTGGCCAAGGAGCTGGTGGTCGGCGGCCTCAACGGCGTCGTCTTCGCCGCCGTGCTCGGCACGCTCGCCACGCTGTGGTTCGGGTTTCCGCAGCTCGGCGCCGTGCTGGCGGCGGCGATGGTGTTCAACATGCTGTGGGCCGGCATCGCCGGCACGGTGATCCCGCTGACGCTGGACCGCATGAAGATCGACCCGGCGCTGGCCGCCGGGCCGTTCCTGACCACCACCACCGACGTGCTCGGCTTTTTCGTGTTCCTCGGCCTGGCGACCGCATTCCTGCTGTGATCGGCCGGCGAAAGGGTTATATTCGCGCGAATATGAACATTTTCGTGCGCTAACCGTCTTGCCGCCCGCCCGGAGATCCGGATCCACGCTGCTCACCTCGCTGGTGAGGCGCGGCGTCGCCGTCGCCACGGCGGCGATCGTCGCCTTTTCGGTGGCGACTTCGGTGCTGACCAGCCTGATCGTGCATCTCGCGTTCGCGGTTCCGGCCTTCCCGATGCTGCTGATCGCCGGACTGACGCCGCTGATCATCGCCACCCCGGTGAGCTGGGCGCTGGTGTCCCTGATCCGCCGGCTCGACGCGGCCGAGCGGCGGCTCGACCGGTTGGCGCGGACCGACGACCTGACCGGGCTGTTCAACCGCCGTCACTTCTTCGCGGTCGGCGAGGGCCTGTTCTACGCCGCGCGCCGCTACGGCGAGCCGCTGAGCGTGGCGCTGCTCGACGCCGACCACTTCAAGTCCATCAACGACCGGCGCGGACACGCCGCCGGCGACGTCGTGCTGTGCGCGCTGGCCGGGGTGATCGGGGTCTCGCTGCGCGACAGCGACGTCGCGGCCCGCATCGGCGGCGAGGAATTCGCGGTGCTGATGCCGCAAACCGACGCGGCGGCGGCCCGCGTCGTCGCCGAGCGCCTGCGCCGCGGTTTCGAGGCCGACCCGGCCGCGACCGCGGCGGCCGGCCGGGCGGTGACGGTCAGCATCGGCATCGCCGAGCGGTACGACGGCGACCGCTCGCTGGAGGCGGTGATGGCGCGCGCCGACGCCGCGCTCTACAGGGCGAAGGCCGAGGGCCGCAACCAGGTGCGCGGGGCCGGGGCGGCTTAGTCCGAGGGCGGCACGGGATCCGCCGCGGCCACCGGCAGCGGATAGGGCCGCGACGGCGGCAGGCGGTGGACGATCCAGGCGATGGCGACCAGCGCCACCGCGCCGAGCCCCACCGGCATCAGCAGGAATTCCGGTCCGGGATGCAGCGCCATCACCACCAGCGGGTCGGCGCCGGCCGGCGGGTGGGTCAGGCGCACCAGGCTCATCAAGGCGATGGCGAGGCCGGCGGCGAACACCGTCGCCATCAGCGTGTCGGGCAGCAGCGCGTCGAGGATCAGCGCCAGCGCGGTGGCGAGCAGATGGCCGCCGATGACGTTGGCCGGCTGCGACAGCGGACTGTCGGGCACCGCGAACAGCAGCACCGCCGAGGCCCCGAACGGGGCGATCAGCATCGCCACGCCGGACTGCTCGCCCAGCACCGCCACCACGCCGAGCGCCAGCGCCGCGCCTATCCCGGCCTTCAGCGAACAGCCGCCGCACGGCTCCGGCTGATGACGCCGCCACAAATGCCGCATTCCCTCTCTCTCCCAAGTCGTTTCTTTGTTCGTGTTTCGCTCATATAACCGCGTCCGGCGCTCGGCTTCAACCTTCCGTTTGGCTGGGCGGCGCCGGAAGCGGGCGAGCGCGGCGGTCGGGCATGGCGGTGAAAAATGCGCCGACTCTGCCGAAACGGATATTGCCGGCCCGTGCGGCCGCTCCCACGTCCCCTAATACCTTTGATAACGAGAACGCGTCGCAAGCCAGGGGGCCCGGCGTTTTTTCGCCTGAAAAATCTCTGGGTGCGGTAGCACGACAGCAGGGGACGTTGAACCGATGATTGCCAGACTGAGCAGCTGGGCCGCCGCCGCTCTCGCGATGCTGCTGCCCGCGGCCGCAATGGCCCAGGACGGCGGGCAGCCGTGGCCATGGCAGTGGAACTACCAGGCCGCCGCCTCGCCGGTGATGGAGCGGATCGCTTCGCTCACCTTGATTCTCAACATCATCATCGTGCTGATCGTCGTCTTCGTGACGGCGCTGGTCGGCTACGTCGCCTGGCGCTTCCGGGCGAGCAGGAACCCGGTGCCGGCGCGATGGACCCACAATTCCAAGCTCGAGATCGCCTGGACCACCATTCCGGTGCTGATCCTGGTGGGCATCGCCTTCCCGTCCTTCGATCTCCTCTACTACATGGACCGCACCAAGGAGGCCGACATGACCCTGAAGGTCACCGGCCACCAATGGTACTGGTCCTACGAGTACCCCGAGCAGGATCTGGCCTTCGACTCGCTGATGGTGCCCGAGGAGGACCTGCAGCCGGGACAGCTGCGCCTGCTGTCGACCGACAATCCGGTGGTGCTGCCGGTCGGCGTGCCGATCCGCATCCAGATGACGTCGAGCGACGTCATCCATGCCTGGGCGGTGCCGGCGCTGGGCATCAAGACCGACACCGTGCCGGGCCGCCTCAACGAGACCTGGGTGCAGATCGACCGCCCCGGGACCTTCTACGGGCAGTGCTCGGAGCTGTGCGGCGTCAACCACGGCTTCATGCCGATCGAGATCAGGGCCGTGCCGCGCGAGCAGTACCAGGCCTGGCTCGACGACGCCAAGACCAGGTTCGCCAAGAACGGGCCGCAGGGGACCAAGCTGGCCCAGGCCGACGCAGGGGAGTGAGACGTATGGCAACCGCGACCACCGCCCACGGTCACCACGACCACCACGAGGCGCCGCACGGCTGGCGCCGCTGGGTGTTTTCCACCAACCACAAGGACATCGGCACGATGTACCTTGTGTTCTCGGTCGTCGCCGGCATCATCGGCGGGCTGATGTCGGTGTACCTGCGCGCCGAGCTGATGCTGCCCGGCGTCCAGATCACCGACGACTTCCAGTTCTACAACGTCGTGCTGACCGCGCACGGCGTCATCATGGTGTTCTTCGTCGTCATGCCGGCGCTGATCGGCGGCTTCGGCAACTGGTTCGTGCCGCTGATGATCGGCGCGCCGGACATGGCCTTCCCGCGCATGAACAACATCAGCTTCTGGCTGCTGGTGCCGGCCTTCCTGCTGCTGATGATGGCCGCCTTCACCGGCGCCGGCCCCGGCACCGGCTGGACCTTCTATCCGCCGCTGTCGACGATGGGCCACCCCGACGCCGCCGTCGACTACGGCATCCTGGCGCTGCACATCGCCGGCATCTCGTCGATCCTGGGCGCGATCAACTTCATCACCACGATCCTGAACATGCGCGCGCCGGGCATGACCATGCACCGCATGCCGCTGTTCGCCTGGGCGATGCTGATCACCGCGATCCTGCTGCTGCTGGCGGTGCCGGTGCTGGCCGGCGCGCTGACCATGCTGCTGACCGACCGCAACTTCGGCACCACCTTCTTCGCGCCCGAGGGCGGCGGCGATCCGGTGTTGTACCAGCACCTGTTCTGGTTCTTCGGCCACCCCGAAGTCTACATCATGATCCTGCCGGCCTTCGGCATCATCAGCCACATCATCTCGACCTTCTCGAAGAAGCCGATCTTCGGCTATCTGGCGATGGCCTACGCGATGGTGGCGATCGCGGTGATCGGCTTCGTCGTCTGGGCGCACCACATGTTCACCGTCGGCCTCGACGTCGACACCCGCGCCTATTTCACGGCGGCGACGATGATCATCGCGGTGCCGACCGGCATCAAGGTGTTCTCGTGGATCGCCACGATGTGGGGCGGCTCGATCGAGTTCAAGACGCCGATGCTGTGGGCGACCGGCTTCGTGTTCCTGTTCGTGATGGGCGGGGTGACCGGCGTCGTGCTGGCGAACTCGCCGGTGGACGTCGTGCTGCAGGACACCTACTACGTGGTGGCGCACTTCCACTACGTGCTCAGCCTGGGCGCGGTGTTCGCGATGTTCGCCGGCTTCTACTACTGGATCGGCAAGATGTCGGGCCGCCAGTACGACGAGCGCCTGGGCCAGATCCATTTCTGGCTCGCCTTCGTCGGCGCCAACGTGACCTTCTTCCCGCAGCACTTCCTGGGCGTCGCCGGCATGCCGCGGCGCATCCCGGACTATCCCGACGCCTTCGCCGGCTGGAACGTCGTCAGCTCGATCGGCGCCTATATCGGCTTCGCGGCGGCGCTGTTCTTCGTCTACGTCTGCTGGCACACGCTGACCCGCGGCGCGCGCGCCGAGGCGAATCCGTGGGGCGACGGCGCGACGACGCTGGAGTGGACGGTGACCTCGCCGCCGCCGCTGCACAGCTTCGAGGAACTGCCGCGCTTCCACGAGGCGGCGGAGTAGGGAGGCGCCGATGGCCGGACCCAATCGCAACGGCGCGACCGTCATCGCCTCGCTGGCGGCGGTCGGCATGATGATCGGCGTGGTGGCGGCGAGCGTGCCGCTGTACCGGCTGTTCTGCCAGGTCACCGGCTACGGCGGCACCACCGCCGTCGCCGTCGCCGCGCCCGAGGTCGTTTCGGACCGGGTGATGACGGTGCGCTTCGATTCCAACGTCAACGGCAACCTGCCCTGGCGCTTCGCGCCGGCGCAGGACGCGGTCGAGGTGCGCCTGGGCGAGGAGAAGCTGATCTTCTTCGTCGCCGAGAACACCTCGGACCGGCCGGTGACCGGCACCGCCACCTTCAACGTCGCCCCGGCCAAGGCCGGGCAGTACTTCGCCAAGATCGAGTGCTTCTGCTTCACCGAACAGACGCTCGCGCCGGGCCAGCGCATCGAAATGCCGGTGTCGTTCTACGTCGACCCCCGCATCGCCGATGACCGGAACACCGACGAGGTCGAAACCATAACGCTGTCCTACACCTTCTTCGAGGCGCGCAAGACCGGCGCCGCCGAGCAGGCGAGGGCGGACGACGAGCAGGAAGAGGCGTCATGAGCGAACAAAGACACGGGCATACCGCGCCCCACCCCTATCACCTGGTCAATCCCAGCCCGTGGCCGGCGCTGGGCGCGCTGGCGGCCTTCGTGCTGGCGATCGGCGGCGTGCAGTACATGCATGGCGCCTCGCTCTGGTGGCTGCTGCCGGGCTTCGCCCTGGTGCTGGCGACCATGGTCGTCTGGTGGCGCGACGTCGTGCGCGAGGCGCAGCACGAGAAGGTGCACACCGACGTCGTCCGCCACGGCCTGCGCATGGGCATGGCGCTGTTCATCGCCTCGGAGGTGATGTTCTTCGTCGCCTTCTTCTGGGCCTTCTTCAACGCCGCGTTCGGCGTCGCGCCGGGCGTCGAGCAATGGCCGCCGGCCGGCATCCAGCCGCTGGAGACCTGGGACCTGCCGTTCCTCAACACCCTGATCCTGCTGTCCTCGGGGCTGACCCTGAACTGGGCCCACCACGCCCTGCGCCACGGCAACCGCAAGGACCTGGTCCAGGGGCTGCTGGTCACCGTCCTGCTCGGCGCGGTGTTCCTGGTGCTGCAGATGGTCGAATACGGCCACGCCGCCTTCGGCTTCCGCGACGGCGTGTTCCCGTCGGTGTTCTACATGGCGACCGGCTTCCACGGCTTCCACGTCTTCGTCGGCGTCTGCTTCCTGGCGGTCAACCTGCTGCGCGCGGTGCGCGGCCACTTCTCGCCGGCCCACCACGTCGGCTTCGAGGCGGCGGCGTGGTACTGGCACTTCGTCGACGTGGTGTGGATCTTCCTGTTCGTGTGGGTCTACTGGTGGGGCGGCGCCTGACGGCACCCAACCGCCGGTCACGACTGCGTGATGGGGCGTGCGCCGCCACGGCGCGCGCCCCATCTGTGTGGGGCAACAGGAAAGGTGCGAGCGATGACACGCAGAGACTTCTTCACAGGCCTGCTCGGCGGCGTGGCGGCGGCGAAGCTGGTGCCGGCGGCCGCGGCGGCGCAGGGCAGGTTTCCGGTGACCAAGAGCGACGCCGAATGGCGGGCGCAGCTCACTCCGGCGCAGTACGAGGTGCTGCGCGAGCACGGCACCGAGCCGGCCGGCTCCAGCCCGCTCGACAAGATCTACGAGCCGGGGACCTATCACTGCGCCGGCTGCGACCAGGCCCTGTTCTCGTCCGAGACCAAGTACGACAGCGGCACCGGCTGGCCGAGCTTCTGGAAGCCGCTCGACGGCGCGATCGGCACCCGGGAGGACCGCTCGTTCTTCTTCCTGGTCCGCACCGAGGTCCACTGCAGCAACTGCGGCGGCCATCTCGGCCACGTCTTCGACGACGGCCCGCCGCCGACCGGGCTGCGCTACTGCTTGAACGGCGTGGCGCTGAAGTTCGTCCCCGCCTGAGCGAAGTGACTCCTTCACGTTCGGTCGCTATCCTGGGCTCTCGTCTGACCGAGGACGGGGACGCAGGTGAACATACTGATCCGGGGATGCGGCGACGTCGCTTCGGCCGTCGCCCACGGCGCCTTCACCGCCGGCCACGCGGTCGCCATGCATGACGGCCGCGAGCCGTCGGCGTCGCGCCGGCTGATGGCCTATTCCGACGCGCTGTTCGACGGCGTCGCCGAGCTGGAGGGCGTCGCCGCGGTGCGCACCGACGGCGAGGGGGTGGCGGCGGCGCTGGGGCGCCACGCCTTCATCCCGGTCACCGCGGCGGAGTTCGAGGCGGTGCTGGCGGCGGCGCGCTGGGACGTGCTGGTCGACGCGCGCATGCGCAAGCGCGAGGTGCCGGAGGACCAGCGCGGCCTGGCGCCGCTGACCATCGGCCTCGGCCCCAATTTCGTCGCCGGCGGCAACGTCGACGTGGCGATCGAGACGAGCTGGGAGGATCTCGGCCGGGTGATCCGCTCGGGCGCGACCATGCCGCTGTCCGGCGAGCCGCGGGCGATCGCCGGCCGCGGCCGCGAGCGTTACGTCTACGCCCCGGTCGCCGGCGTGTTCACGAGCGAGCGGCGGATCGGCGAGGCGGTGACGGCCGGCGAACGCGTCGGCCGCATCGGCGAGACGGTGCTGAGCGCGCCGATCGACGGCGCGATCCGCGGGCTGTCGCGCAGCGGCATCCATGTCGGGGTCGGCGCCAAGATCATCGAGGTCGATCCGCGCGGGCCGGAGGCGGTGACGCCGGGGATCGGCGAACGGCCGCGGCGCATCGCGGGCGGCGTCCTCGAGGCTCTCGCGCTCGAGAGCGTCAGCGCAGGGTGAACAGGCCGCCGGGGCCGCCCAGGTTTTCGATCAGCCGCCAGCCGAGTTCCCGGCACGAGGTGCCGCAGTCGTCGTTGTCGTGATCGGCGGCCACCGTCTCGAACCGGTCCGCCTCGGGCAGTTCCGCATCCGCCGCCGCGGTCATCCCGGCGCCCGACAGACGCGGGGTCGTCAGCGTCCCCGTCTCGACGCAGTCGAGACCCGCGCAGGCCGGGGTGTTCGACGTCGCGGGCGACGTCAGGGCGAGGGCCGCCAACAGGGAGACCAGCGCCGGGTTGAGGGTGCGGAGCCGCATGTCCTCTCTCCTCGGGCATTGTTCGTAATGGGTAGGATGGCAGAAAAATGCCGCAAAAGCATCATCTTATTGCCCATTTTGAGGACTCCGCTTAAGAGACGCGCGGCTGCACCAAGGAGCGGCGGGCCTTTTCCGCCGAGCCACCAAATCTAGCGTTTGGTCTCGGAATCCGGTCACCATCGCCTGTGCCAGGCGACCGCCGCGCGCGGGCGTCGTTTCCTGTTCGGAAACGATCATTTTCGGTATTGCCGGATTATCGCCAGCCCGGAAACGCCTTAGGGTCCTCGCAGCGAACCACCCTGCGAGGAACCGATCATGACGATCTCCACCGTCTTCAAGCAAACCCAGCTCGGCGCGCCGGCCGCCATCGGCGAGGGCGCCGCGGCGCTGGCCTGGCCGCTGGTGCGGGTCACCGCCGGCCTGCTGCTGGTGCCGCACGGCGCCCAGAAGCTGTTCGGCTGGTTCGGCGGCCACGGCCTCGACGCGACCGGCGGATTCTTCGCCGACAAACTCGGCCTCGAGCCGGGCGTCGTGTTCGCGCTGGCCGCCGGGCTGATCGAGTTCTTCGGCGGGCTGATGCTGGCGGCCGGCCTGCTGACCCGGCCGGTGGCGCTGGCGGTGGCGGCGCTGATGGCGGTGGCGGTGTTCCACGTCCATCTCGGTGCCGGCTTCTTCTGGACCGCCGGCGGCTACGAATACCCGCTGATGTGGGGGATGCTGGCGCTGGCCGTGGCGCTGCACGGCGGCGGCGCCTACAGTCTCGACCGGCGCCTGGGCCTGAAGGTCTGATCGCGGACGGGCGGCCGGCGCCGGGCCTGCCGCCCGATGCCGCCGCTACTGCGCCGGCCAGACCCGGCGGATGTCCTCGGGCAGCATGGCCCGGACCTGCTCGACCTCGCCGGGCGCGATGCGGTGGCCCAGGGTCTTGAGGACGGCGCGGGTGGCCTCCTCGATGTTGGTGGCGCGGACATCGCCCATGCGCTCCTCGACGTGCTGCAGGAACTCGTCCAGGCTCCGCTCCTTGTGCGGCTGCTCGGCCGGGCGGTAGCCGTCGTAGTAGATGCCGCGGATCAGCATGGGAAGCTGCGCCGCGAGATGCGCCGACTCGTCCGGCGTCAGGCGGTCGCGAAGGGTCATCAGCACCGCGCGCAGCGCGTGATAGGCGACCTGCTTGTCGGGGCCGATGTCGTCGCAGATCTCGTTGAGCCAGATGTGGGTGTTCTGGATGGTCTCGTCGAACTGGCGGAACCCGGTCGTGCTCATGCGGACCTCCTTCCGTTCGTCTATTGGGGGGGATTGCCGGAGCGCTTGGGCGGGCGGGCGTCGCTCTGCTTGCGCTTCTCGATCTCCTCGCGCCGGCTCTTCATCTGTTCGTTTCGGCTTTCCTCGACCGCTTGCGGATCGATGTGGCCCCTGCGGGCCGACTTGCCGGGACCGCCGGCGTCATGGCGGGCGGCGTCGCGGTCGGCGTGCTTCTCGCCCATGGCGTCCTCCTGTTCGCGGGCGCACCGCACCGGCCGGCCCGTGCGGCCGGTCGGCGCGGTGGGCCGTCCGTCGGGGTTACGCCGGGAAAACAGGACGAGGCGCGAAAGGTTTCCGCGGAATCGTCCGGTTCAATGCTTCGTCCCTTCGGCGGAGTCGCGCTCGGCGAGGTAGTCGTCGGTGGTGCGCGGCCGCGGCCGCGGCCGGCCGGCCATCGGCGCCTCCATGTCGAACTGGGCGACGACCCGGCAATCCGAGCACATCTTCAACAGTTCCAGCCGCCCCGGGTCGGCGAACATCGAGTGCCCGGTCAGCTTCTGCACCATCCTGTCGAGCGCCGACTTGGTGCCGAACGGCTTGCCGCAGCGCACGCAGTGGAACGGCTCCTCCTCCTTCAGCACGCGGCGCTCGCCGGCGGCCGGGGTGAAGTCGATCCGCGGCTGCAGGGCGACCGCGCCCTCGGGGCAGGTGACGCGGCACAGGCCGCACTGGACGCAGTTGCTCTCGACGAACGCGAGCTGCGGCTTTTCGGGATTGTCGCTCAGCGCCCGCGTCGGGCAGGCGCCGACGCAGGACAGGCACAGCGTGCATTTGGCGGCGTCGACGAGAACCTGGCCGAACGGCGCCCCGGCGCTCAGCGGCAACACCTCGACGGGCGCCGGCGCGTGGCCGTGCAGATGGCGCAGCGCCAGGCGCTGGACGCCGCGGCGGCCGCCCATGGCGTGGAAGTCGGCGGCCGCCGCCGGCGCCGCCGGCGGCTCGGCGTAGAGCGCCGCCTCGAGCGCGTCGGGATCCTCGGCCCGGTCGAGCGCCACCCGCCCGGCGCCGTAGCCGAGGCCCTCGGTGATCTCGCTGGCCAGGGCCAGCGTCCGTTCGAGCGTCGCCGTCTCGCCGCGCTGGGCGGGGCCGGCGAGGAACCGCACCTGCGCGGCCCCCCAGGCCAGGGCGCAGGCGACGGCGTCGAAGCCGATCTGCGTGATCTCGTTGACGGCGAACGGGATGACGTCGGCCGGCAGGCCGCGGCCGTGATGGGCGATCGCGGCGATCATCTCGGCGCCGTGGCCGCCGTCGTGGACCAGCAGCACCGGCCGGCTGCCGCCGGCGGCGCGGTAGGTGGTCAGCAGCGTGCGCAGGCGCCGGAACACGCCGTCGCCGCCGGGCAGGTCGTAGGCGATGGCGCCGGTCGGACAGGCGCTGGCGCAGGCGCCGTGGCCCGAGCAGGCGAAGGGATCGACCGCCACCGCGTCGCCGTCGGGGCGGATGGCGCCGCTGGGGCAGGCGTCGAGGCAGTTGCTGCAGCCGGTCTTGTTGTTGCGCGAATGGGCGCAGATGGCGGCGTCGACCCGGACGTAGCGCGGCTTCTCGAACTCGCCGACCATGTCGCCGATCTCGAGCAGCGTGCGCTGGACCGCGACCTCGCTGCCGGGATCGGCGCGGAAATAGCCGTCGCGGCGCGCGAACAGCGGCGTCTCGCCGCGCAGGTCGAGGATCAGGTCGCATTCCGAGACGGCGCCGTCGCGCGGCTGGCCGAACCGCAGATGCCCGCGCGAGGACGGGTCGGCGGCGGCGAAGCCGTCGATCTCGACGCGGAACTTGCCGAGATGGCCGTCGGCGCGGCGCACCCGGCCCTGGAACACCGGGACCTCGCCGAAGCGCGGCGGCGTCACCTCCTCTCGGCCGTCGAGCAGTACGGTGACGTTGAGCTTCTGGGCGAGCTGGCGCGCCGCCGACAGCGCGGCGGCGTCGCGGCCGAGGATCAGCGTCACGCCCTCCGAGCGCAGCGGCACCGTCGCCGCCGGCTTGAGATCGAGCGCCGCCTCGGCCAGCAGCGCCGCCATCTTCGGCGTCGCCCTGGCGCCCTGCTCGGACCAGCCGGCGCGATCGCGGATGTCGACATAGGCGACCGGCGTTTCCGCGCCGGCCTGCTGCGCCGCCTCGTCGAACACCGGCGCCTCCTGGGCGCAGGCGACCAGCAGCGGCTCGCCGTCGGACAGCGCGGCGGCGAAGCGCTCGCGCTGGCTGCGGCACAGTTCGTGGTGGATGTCCGGCGTTTCGGCGCCGAGTCCCGCGGCCAGGCGCCTGGCGTCCAGCGCCATCGTGCCCCGGCAGTCGCAAACCAGCACCCGCTTGCCGTTGATCTTCATGAAAGGACGCTCCCTGCACGCGATTTCTTGCTTACGGGCACCATACACGCTGGTCAGACCACATTGCCCCTGTCCATTAGGCTAAGGCAAAACTGTGCTTTCGGTTAAGCGCCGGTGCGCGCGCTTGCGGCGCCGCCGCGCGCTGGCCCATACTCCCGCCGGGAGGACCATGGTGAGATGAACGAACAAAAACAGGTGCTTGTCACCCCGGATCTCGAGGACACGCGGCTGTTCCGCGACGTCACGGGATTGGACCAGGACGGACGCCCGACCGAGATCAGCGTCATCACCGAGCGGCCGCTGACCATCTTCCTGAACGGGCGCGAGATCGTCACCGCGATGACGATCGGCGATTATCCGGAGTACCTGGCGGTCGGCTACCTGCTGAACCAGAACATGCTGCGCCACGACGACACCGTCACCGCGGTCGAGTTCGACGCCGAGATCGACACCGTCGTCGTGCGCACCGAGCGCCAGACCGACTACGAGGAGAAGCTCAAGAAGAAGATCCAGACCTCGGGCTGCGCCATGGGCACGGTGTTCGGCGACGTGATGGAGAAGTTCGACAC
The DNA here is from genome assembly GCA_964545205.1 of uncultured Rhodospirillaceae bacterium. Lineage (GTDB taxonomy): Bacteria > Pseudomonadota > Alphaproteobacteria > Rhodospirillales > Magnetospirillaceae > CAZJFH01. Next base: position 16,089 of record CAZJFH010000015.1, on the reverse strand, counting down.
CGTCAGCCTGGACAAGGGCGTGCGGCTGCGCACCGCGCATCTCTACGCGCTGCTCAAGCAGGTCAACACCATGCCCAGCCTGTACCTGAAGGCGGGCGCCATCCACGGCTGCGTGCTGTGCCAGGACGACCGGGTGCTGATCTACATGGAGGACGTCGGCCGCCACAACGCCGTCGACAAGATCGCCGGCTACATGTTCCTCAACGGCCTGACGCCCGAGGGCAAGAGCTTCTACACCACCGGCCGGCTGACCAGCGAGATGGTGATCAAGACCGTGCAGATGGGCATCCCGATCCTGATCTCGCGCTCGGGCTTCACCGCCTGGGGCGTCGACCTGGCGCGGCGCGCCGGCCTGACCCTGATCGGCCGCGCCAAGGGCCGGCGCTTCATCGCGCTGGCCGGCGAGGACCGGCTGGTCTTCGACGCCGAGCCGGCCCATGGCGCCGACGAGCCCGCCCACGCCCAGCGCAAGGGGAGCCGCGCCGATGACTGAGACTCCCCCCGTCGTCGGCGTCCTGCTCGCCGGCGGCCTGTCGCGGCGCATGGGCGGCAAGGGCGACAAGCCGCTGCAGGCGATCGCCGGCAAGCCGCTGCTGGCGCACACGATCGAGCGGGCGCGGCCGCAGGTGCGGGCGCTGGTGCTCAACGTCAACGCCGCGCAGGAGCGCTTCGCCGAGTACGCGCTGCCGATGGTCGCCGACCCGGTCGAGGGCTTCGTCGGGCCGCTGGCCGGCGTGCTCGCCGGCATGGACTGGGCGCGCGCCAACGCGCCCGACTGCCCGTGGGTGATGAGCCTGGCCACCGACGCGCCGTTCATCCCCGAAGACCTGGTGGCGCGGCTTCTGGCCGTCGTCGCGCGCGACGACGCCGAGATCGGCTGCGCGATGTCGGGCGGGCGCACCCACCCGGTGTTCGCGCTGTGGCCGGTGCGGCTGGCGGAGGCGTTGCGGACGGCGCTGATCGAGGAGGAGATGCGCAAGATCGACCGCTGGACGGCGCGCTACAAGGTCGCCTACGCCGAGTGGCCGGCCGAGCCGCGCGATCCGTTCTACAACGTCAACACGCTCGACGAACTGGCCGCCGCCGAGAGGCTGACATGAGCGCCGACATTCCCGATCGCATTCCGCTCGGCGTCGTCGTCGAGCGCCGCGCCGCCGCCAATCCGTGGGCCGACCACGTCTGGCGGCCGGTCGAGGTGGTCGTCGGCGGGCCGCCGGAGCCGTGGCGGCCGCTGCCCGAGGCGGCGGGGGCGGCGCGCTTCTACGCCGGCGGGCTGGTGCTGGAGCTGTTCCGCAAGGAGACCGAGGGCTACCGGCGCAACCTGTCGGAGCCCCGTCCGGTGGTCTACGTCGTGCTGCGGCCGGCCGAACGCGACGGTGCCGCGGTGATGGCGCCGTTCCGGGTCACCGTCTGCCCCTACGAGGCGTCCGGCTATCAGGTCTCGGGCGACGAGATCGTCGAGGGCGTGGCGATGCCGCCGCAGGTCGGCGCCGCCGTGCAGGCCTTCGTCGACCGCTTCCACGTCGACGAGCCGTTCGTCAAGCGCAAGCAGAAGCCCAAGGTGGACAGCCATGGCCGGCGGTGACGAAGGTTTCCTGTCGCGCTGGTCGCGGCTGAAGCGCACGGACGAGGTCGAGCGCAAGCGGGGGCAGGGCGGCGCGGTGGCGCCCGAACCCGAACCGCAGCCCCCGGCCGTCGTCGCGCCGCCCGGGGACGCGCCCGCGGCGGCCGACGAGCCGGCGCCCGAGCTGCCCGACCTCGCCTCGCTGACCAAGGACTCCGACTTCACCGGCTTCCTGCGCGACAACGTGCCCGAGGAGCTGAGGCGCCAGGCGTTGCGCACCCTGTGGCGTTCGGATCCGGTGCTGGCCAATCTCGACGGCCTCAACGACTACGACGAGGACTTCCGGGCCGTCGGCGTCGTCGGCGAGGCGGTCAAGACGGCGTGGAAGGTCGGCAAGGGCTTCCTCGACGACGAGAGCGAGGACAAGGCCGAGGTCGCCGAATCCGCCGACGCCGAGGACGACGACGCGCCGGAGGCCGG
>CAZJFH010000015.1:0-13933 GCA_964545205.1 uncultured Rhodospirillaceae bacterium | reverse complement strand
GAGGACGACGACGCGCCGGAGGTCGGCGCCGTCGACGACGACGGCGAGCCCCGCCAGGCGTGATCCCTTTCACCCGATCAGTCGACGCCGCCGCAAACTGGTGCGGCGGCGTGCGATTCTGCGCGGATTCCCGCCAGGACTTCGCGTTTCGTCAGAAAACGCGTAGATTCGCTTAATACCCTCGGGTTAAGCCTTCAACCTCGTTGACACTGGTAAGACCATGGTGTGAAGCTTCGGATCACGCCGCCGAAGCAGCAACGAAATCAAGCAATTAGCTGCGGCGCAACATAAGATGACGCTCATGTTGCCGCTTGGCGGCATGGGTCCGTGCACAGGGAGGACTGCGCCTTGAAAGCGCTGGAACCGGGCGGCCACGAGCTGTCCGCGGAGGATGTGTTGCGCGCGCGGCTCTACGCGTTTCTGTCGCGCGTTTTCGGAGCGGCCCCGGACGAGGAAACCCTGCAGGCGATGCGTCAGCTCGGACGCGACGCCACGCCGCTGGGCCGGGCGCTCGGCGATCTCGCCGACACCGCCGCCCATTTCGATCCCGCCGCCGCCGAGACAGAGTACACGGTGCTGTTCATCGGCCTGACCGAGGGCCAGGTCGTCCCCTTCGGCTCCTATTACAAGACCGGATTCCTCTACGAGAAGCCGCTCGCCGAGCTGCGCCGCGACCTGCGCGAACTCGGGGTCGAGCGCGATTCCGGTCACAAGGAGCCGGAAGACCACGTCGCGGCGCTGTTCGAGGTCATGCACGGCATGATCATCGGCGAATTCGGCGCCCCCGCCGACGTCGCGACGCAGAAACGGTTTTACGACGCCCACATCGCGGGCTGGGTGCCGAAATTCCTCAACGATCTCGAGAACGCCGAGGCGGCGGTCCTGTACCGGCCTGTGGCCCGTATCGCCGCCCTCTTCCTCGCCATCGAGGAAGAGGCGTTCACCATGGCTTAGCGCAGGGAGAACAGAGATGAAGAAGCAGAAGGACGAGACCAGCACCGCCAGCATCGACCGGCGCGGCTTCCTGCGCGGAGTCGGGGTCGGGGCCGGCGCGGCCGGCGTCGCCGCCGTGGTCGGGGTGTCGGGCGGCGACGAGGCCGTCGCGGCCGAGGCCGACAAGACCGCCGCCGGTTATCGCGAGACCGAGCACGTCCGCCGCGTCTACGAACTGTCGCGGTTCTAGGAGAAAGGGAGGAACGGCAATGCTCATCCGCAAGTCCAAGGGAACCGCGTCGCGCGCCAGCCTGACGACGGCACTGTCCGGCGCGGTCGGCGGCACCGTCGATCGCCGCACCTTCCTGAAGACCTCCGGCATCGCCGCCGGCGGCGCCGCGCTGGCCGCGGCCATGCCCGGCGGTCGCGTCAAGAAGGCCGCCGCCGCCGAGGCCGCCCCGGGCGGCAACGTCGAGCAGATCAAGACGGTCTGCACCCACTGCTCGGTCGGCTGCACCGTCGTCGCCGAGGTCCAGGACGGGGTGTGGGTCGGCCAGGAGCCGGGCTTCGACAGCCCCTTCAACCTCGGCGCCCACTGCGCCAAGGGCGCCAGCGTGCGCGAGCACGCCCACGGCGACCGCCGCCTGAAGTATCCGATGAAGCTCGAAGGCGGGCAGTGGAAGCGGGTGAGCTGGGACCAGGCGATCAACGAGATCGGCGACAAGATGTTGCAGATCCGCCAGACGTCCGGCCCCGATTCGGTCTACTGGCTGGGCTCGGCCAAGCACAGCAACGAGCAGGCCTACCTGATCCGCAAGTTCGCGGCGTTCTGGGGCACCAACAACGTCGACCACCAGGCGCGCATCTGCCACTCGACGACCGTCGCGGGCGTGGCCAACACCTGGGGCTACGGCGCGATGACCAACTCGTACAACGACATCCACAACAGCCGCGCGATCTTCCTGATCGGCTCGAACCCGGCCGAGGCGCACCCGGTCGCGGTGATGCACATCCTCAAGGCCAAGGAACAGTCCAACGCGCCGCTGATCGTCTGCGACCCGCGCTTCACGCGCATCGCCGCGCATGCCGACGAGTTCGTCCGCTTCCGCCCCGGCAGCGACGTGGCGCTGATCTGGGGCATCCTCTGGCACATCTTCGAGAATGGCTGGGAGGACAAGGAATTCCTGCGCACCCGCGTCTGGGGCATCGAGCAGATCAAGGACGAGGTCAAGAAGTGGACGCCCGAGGAGACCGAGCGGGTCACCGGCGTCCCCGGCCGCCAGCTCGAGCGCGTCGCGCGGCTGATGGCCAACAACCGCCCCGGCACCGTCGTGTGGTGCATGGGCGGCACCCAGCACACCAACGGCAACAACAACACCCGCGCCTATTGCGTGCTGCAGCTCGCGCTCGGCAACATGGGCGTCGCCGGCGGCGGCACCAACATCTTCCGCGGCCATGACAACGTCCAGGGCGCCACGGATCTCGGCGTGCTCGCCGACACGCTGCCCGGCTATTACGGCCTCGCCGAGGGCTCGTGGAAGCACTGGTCGCGGGTCTGGGACGTCTCCTACGACGACATGCTGGCCCGCTTCGCCAACAAGGAGATCATGGAGTCGAAGGGCATCCCGGTCTCGCGCTGGATCGACGGCGTGCTCGAGGCCAAGGAGAACCTCGACCAGCCCGACAACGTCAAGGCGATGGTGTTCTGGGGCCACGCGCCGAACTCGCAGACCCGCCTGCCCGACATGAAGAAGGCGATGGAGAAGCTGGACATGCTGGTCGTCATCGACCCGTATCCCACCTTCTCGGCGGTGATGCACGACCGCACCGACGGCGTCTACCTGCTGCCGGCGGCGACGCAGTTCGAGACCTACGGCTCGGTCACCGCGTCGAACCGCTCGCTGCAGTGGCGCGAGAAGGTGATGGATCCGCTGTTCGAGTCCAAGCCCGACCACGAGATCATGTACCTGTTCGCCCGCAAGTTCGGCTTCGACGGCCCGATGTTCAAGCACATCAAGGTCAACGGCACCGAGCCGCTGGTCGAGGACATCACCCGCGAGTTCAACAAGGGCATGTGGACGATCGGCTACACCGGCCAGTCGCCGGAGCGCCTGCGCGACCACATGAAGTACCAGCACATGTTCGACAAGACGAGCCTGCGCGCCATCGGCGGGCCGCTCGACGGCGAGGTCTACGGCCTGCCGTGGCCGTGCTGGGGCACCGCGGAGATGAAGCACACCGGCTCGGCCAACCTGTACGACACCTCGACGCCGGTGGCGCAGGGCGGCATGGGCTTCCGCGCCCGCTTCGGCGTCGAGAAGGACGGCGACAACCTGCTGGCCGAGGGCGTCTATCCGGTCGGCTCGGAGATCAAGGACGGCTACCCCGAGTTCACCATGGCCATGCTGCAGAAGCTGGGCTGGGACAAGGACCTGACCGACGCCGAGCGCCAGTGGATCGAGGCCAACGGCGGCGAGAAGGTCAACTGGAAGACCGACCTGACCGGCGGCATCCAGCGCGTCGCCATCAAGCACGGCTGCGCCCCCTACGGCAACGCCAAGGCCCGTTCGGTGGTGTGGAACTTCCCGGATCCGGTGCCGCTGCACCGCGAGCCGCTGTACACGCCGCGCCGCGACCTGGTCGCGCAGTACCCGACCTACCAGGACAAGAAGTTCTGGCGCGTGCCGACCCTCTACGAGTCGATCCAGAAGAACGACTACTCGAAGGACTTCCCGATCATCCTGACCTCGGGGCGCCTGGTCGAGTACGAGGGCGGCGGCGACGAGACGCGGTCCAATCCGTGGCTGGCCGAACTGCAGCAGGACATGTTCGTCGAGATCAATCCCTGGGACGCCAACAACATCGGCGTGCGCGACGGCCAGTGGGTCTGGGTCACCGGGCCCGAGGGCGGCAAGGTCAAGGTCAAGGCCATGCTGACCGACCGCGTGGGCCGCGGCGTGGCGTTCATGCCGTTCCACTTCGGCGGCTGGTTCCAGGGCGAGGACCGGCGTCACAAATACCCCAGCGGCGCCGACCCGATCGTGCTCGGCGAGGCATCCAACACCGCGCAGACCTATGGCTACGACTCCGTGACGCAGATGCAGGAGACGAAGTCGACCCTGTGTCGGATCGAGGCGGCCTGAGGCGGAGGAGAATAGAACATGGCACGCATGAAATTCCTGATCGACGCCGAGCGCTGCATCGAGTGCAACTCCTGCGTCACCGCCTGCAAGAACGAGCACGAGGTGCCGTGGGGCATCAACCGGCGCCGGGTCGTCACCTTGAACGACGGCCTGCCGGGCGAGCGGTCGATCTCGGTGGCCTGCATGCACTGCTCGGACGCGCCGTGCGTCTCGGTGTGCCCGGTCGACTGCATCTACGACACCGCCGACGGCGTCGTGCTGCACAACAAGGACCTGTGCATCGGCTGCGGCTACTGCCTGATGGCCTGCCCGTTCGGCGCGCCGCAGTTTCCGCAGACCGGCGCCTTCGGCAGCCGCGGCAAGATGGACAAGTGCACCTTCTGCAACGGCGGCCCCGAGCAGACGGCGTCGACGGTCGAGTTCCAGAAGTACGGCCGCAACCGCATCGCCGAAGGCAAGCTGCCGCTGTGCGCCGAGATGTGCTCGACCAAGGCGCTGCTGGCCGGCGACGCCGACCAGGTCTCCGACATCTACCGCGAGCGCGTGGTGGCGCGCGGCTTCGGCTCCGGCGCCTGGGGCTGGGGCACCGCCTACCAGATGAAGGAGAAGGGCATCTGAGCGCCATGAAGCGTCCCCTCGCCATCGCCGGAGCCCTGACGGTCCTCCTGCTCCTTCCGGCCTGCGATCCGGAGGAGCAGGGGCGGCCCCTGTTCTTCACCGGCGCCTACCAGGGGCCGGCCAAGCCGGCGCTGTCCGAGGAGAAGCGCGAGGCGCTGGCGCGGCGGGTCCGGTTCCAGTCCGGCGTGACGGCGGCGGTCGCGAGGCCGCCGCCGCGGACGACCGAGCCCGCGGCGCGACCCACGCCGACGGTTCGGGGCGGCACCACCATGTCGCCCTGGGGCGCCGGCGCCAGCGTCCGCATCGGCGACGGCAGTTGACGATTTCACGCCCTCTCCCGCTTGCGGGAGAGGGAGGGGACCCGCGCAGCGGGGAGGGTGAGGGCGGCGCACGGCCATAGGAAACGAATGCTCCGGCGCGGCCCCCACCCCGGCCCTCCCCCGCAGGCGGGGGAGGGGGGACACAGAGAGAAAAAGTCATGCACGCAGCGAGACTGATTTCGGCGGTGCTGGCGGCGGCCTTCCTGGCCGTCGCCGCACCCGCCTCGGCGCAGCAGGCGCCGACGCCGGCGCCGCAGGTCACGCCCTACAAGTCGCCCTTCGCCGATCCCGACTGGGAGGGGCCGGCCAACACGCTCGGCGGCAGGAACGACGCCGAGGTCTGGCGCGATATCCGCGAGGGCGCCCGGGGCTACGTCAGCATCCCGGACAAGCGCGCCGGCGTGATGATCCAGGACGCCGGATCGGAATGGCGCGCCTGGCGCAACGGCCCGGTGTCGACCTACGGCGTCTGGGCGATGGCCGGCATGGTCGGCCTGCTGGCGCTGTTCTTCCTGGTCCGCGGCCGCATCCGCATCGACTCGGGGCTCTCGGGCCGCAAGATCCTGCGCTTCGGCCTCGCCGAGCGCACCGGCCACTGGCTGACCGCCGGCTCGTTCATCATCCTCGGCCTGACCGGCCTCAACATCATGTACGGCAAGTACTGGCTGATGCCGGTGATCGGCAAGGAGAGCTTCGCCGCGGTCACCAATTACGGCAAGCTGGTGCACAACTGGGTCGCCTGGGCGTTCATCATCGGCCTGGTGTGGATCTTCGTGCAGTGGGCGCGCGACAACGTCTGGGACCGCTACGACTGGGGCTGGATCAAGAAGGGCGGCGGCCTGTGGCACAAGGGCGACCATCCGCCGGCCGGCAAGTTCAACTTCGGCCAGAAGGTGATGTTCTGGGCGGTGATCCTGGGCGGCGCCGCGGTGGCGGTGACCGGCCTGAACCTGTTGTTCCCGTTCACCTTCACCGAACTCCAGGGGCTTCAGCTCGCGCAGCTCGCGCATGCGGTCTCGGCGCTGGTGCTGACCACCATCATCCTGGCCCACATCTATATCGGCTCGATCGGCATGGAGGGCGCCTTCGACGCGATGGGCAGCGGCATGGTCGACGAGAACTGGGCGCGCGAGCACCACAGCGCCTGGGTCGAGCAGCGCCGGCGCGAGCGGCGACGGGGCGGCGGTCCCGGGCCGGCGCCCGACGCCCAACCGGCGGAGTGACGGCGATGCGCGGCACGATCATCGCCTCGCTGGCCGGGGTCCTGATGGCGGGGCTGACGGCGATGCCGGCCCTGGCCCTCGATGCCGAGGCCGTGCGCGAGCGGCTCGAGCAAAGCTTTCCCGTCGAGGTGCTGAAGCTGGAGCCGGCGGAACTGGCGGAGCGGCCGGTCTTCGTCGCCACGGTGATGGTCAGGCCCGGCAACTACAACGACGCCATGCGGGTCAGCCGCGTGGTCGTCGACGCCCAGAGCGGCGAACTGATCCGCCTGCATTCGGCCGCCGACGCCGGCGGCCTGCTCTACCGCACCCAGAGCGAAGGCATCGAGGCGCTGTCGGGGCGGTGACGACGCGACCCCGTCGGGGAGCGCGCGTCTCCAGATGCGCAGTTCTTCGGCGCGGCGAGGAAACGACACTGCGGGTCTGGAGACCCGCGCTCCCAGGGTTCAGAACTCCTCCCACTCGTCATCGCCGCCGTGCGGGGCGTAGGTGGCGGTGGCCTGCGGCTTCGGCGGCGCCTTGGCGGGAGCGGGGGCCGGCTTGGACTTGGGCTTCGGCGCCTCGGTCTTCGCCGGCTTCGGCTCGGGCTTCGCCGGCTTCGGCTCGGGCTTCGCCGGCCTGGCGCCGGTGGTCTTCGCCTTGGGCTTCGGCTCCGGTTCCGGCGCCGCCTCGCGGTCCAGCTTGAAGAAGTCCATCGTCTGGCGCAGGCCCGCCGCCTGCAGCTGCAGCGAGCGCGCGGCGGCGGTGCTTTCCTCGACCAGCGTCGCGTTCTTCTGGGTCATGTCGTCCATGCTGGCGACGGCGGTGCTGATCTCGTCGAGGCCGGTCGCCTGTTCGGCCGAGGCGTCGGCGATCTCGGCGACGATGTCGGCGACGCGCTTGATCGAGCCGACGATCTCGTCCAGCGCCTTGCCGGCCTGGTTGACCAGGCCGACGCCGGTCTTGACCTGTGCGGTCGAAGCCTGGATCAGGCTCTTGATCTCCTTCGACGCCTCGCTGGAGCGCTGGGCCAGCGCCCGCACCTCGGCGGCGACGACGGCGAAGCCCTTGCCGGCATCTCCGGCCCGCGCCGCCTCGACGGCGGCGTTCAGGGCGAGCAGGTTGGTCTGGAAGGCGATCTCGTCGATGACGCCGATGATGTCCGAGATCTTCCGCGAGCTCTCGTCGATGCCGCCCATCGCCGCCACCGCCTGCGCCACCACGCCGCCGCCCTGGTCGGCGACGCCGCGGGCGCGGCCGGCGAGCTGGTTGGCCTGCTGGGCGTTCTCGGCGTTCTGGCGCACCGTCGAGGCCAGTTCCTCCATCGCCGAGGCGGTCTCCTCGAGATTGGCCGCCTGCTGCTCGGTGCGGCTGGACAGGTTGGTGCTGCCGGCCGCGATCTCCTCGGCGGCGGCGTTGACCTGCTCCGAGGTCTCGACGATGCGGGTGACGATCGCCGACAGCTTCTCGGCGGTGCGGTTGGCGTCGTTCTTCAGCCGCTCGAAGGTGCCGGCGTAGTCGCGCTCGACGCGCCGCGTCAGGTCGCCGTGGGCGAGCCCGTCCAGCATCTGCACGGCGTCGTCGATGGCGTCGGCGGTGACCGCCAGCAGGCGGTTCATGCTTTCCGCGAGCCTGCGCATGAAGCCGTGCTTGTCGGCGACCCGGATGCGGCCCGACAGGTCGCCGGCGAGCGCCGCGTTGACGATGGTGTCGACCTCGGCCTGCACCGCCAGCTCGGTCGTCAGCTCGGTCCATTCCAGCACGGTGCCGACGCGCTGGTCGTCGCCGATCACCACCGGCGTCGCCACCACGGCGAAGGTGCGCTCGCCGTAACGGCTTTCCCAGCGGTGGCCCTCGTCGAGGCGCGCGAGCCAGGTCTCGCCCTTGCGCTGCAGCCGCGCCAGCGGCGTGCCGATCAGCTTGGCCGGCTCGAATCCGGGCAGGTCGGCGCGCAGCTCGGCGGCGGCGGCGGCGAACATGCGCGACAGCGCGCGGTTGGCGTGGATGACCCTGCCCTCGGCATCGGCGACCATCACCGCCGCGGCGGCGTTGTCCAGCGCCGCCTTGATGCGCTGGGCCGAGACGCCGGCGTCGTGGATGACCGACAGGGTGCGCGCGATGTCGCCGATCTCGTCGCGGCGCTCCAGCGCCGGGATCTCGGCCTGCTCGCCCTGGGCGAGGCGCGACATCACCGCGACCATCGCGTTGAGCGGCCGGCCGATGCCGTTGGCGATCACCGCCGAGATCACCGCGATCGCCGCGACGACGACGCCGACCACCGTCAGCAGCACGCCGGCGCGCTGCCAGAAGATCGCCTCCATGTCGTCGATGTAGATGCCCGAGCCGATCACCCAGCCCCAGGGCGCGAAGCCGCGGACGTAGGACAGCTTCTCGACCGGCTCGTCGGCGCCGGGCTTGGGCCACATGTACGACACGAAGCCGGCGCCGTCGCGCTTGACCGCCTCGACGAAGGCGACGAACAGCTTCTTGCCGGTCTTGTCCTCGAACCCCGACAGGTCGTTGCCGTTCAGCTCGGGCTTGAACGGATGCATGACCATGCGCGGCTGCATGTCGTTGATCCAGAAATACTCGTTCCCATCGTAGCGCAGCGCCGCGACCGCGTCCTTGGCCCGCTGCTGCGCCTCGTCGCGGCCGATGCGGCCCGCCGCCTCCAGTTCGTGGTTCCGGACCAGGATCGAGTGGGCGACCTCGACCAGGTTGCGGGTCTTGGCCTGGCGGTCGGCCAGCAGCTCGCTCTTCAACTCGTGCAGGCTGATCCCCGCCACCGCCGCCAGCCCGAGGAGAGCGACGGCCGCCATGGCCAGAAGCTGGGTCCTGATCTTCATTCGTTGCCCTCGTCAGCGGAAACGGCCGGCGCCTTCCTGCGGGCGCCGCTCACCCTGGTCAGATCGTCGAGCAGCGCGATCACCTGTTCCGATGCCTGCGCCACCTGTTCGAGTTCCTCGATGGCGCCCTCGAGGTCGCCGTGGTTGTAGCGGTCGACGGCCTTCTTGCCGTGTCCGTGCACCTGCGCGTGCGGCTCGGCCAGGGCGCGGAAGCTCGGATGCTCGCGGATGGCCGCGTCCTCGACCCCGTCGTACCACTTGCCGAGCCGGCACTGGTGGTGGTCGGTCAGTTCCTCGCTGCTCAGCGCGATGCGCCCGCACAACAGGTTGCCGAGGCGGCGCTTCCAGAAGGCGTGGTCGGACTTGGCCCGGTGCAGCACCTGGTTGGGCAGGGTCTGCTCCATCAGGCTGTCCATCTGCTCGGTCAGCAGCTGCTCCGAATGGTCCATCACCGCCAGGACCTGCTCGATCTTGTCGACGCTCTCGTCGGTCATCAGCGCGATCGCGGTGATGTCCTCGGCCACCCGCGTCACCGCGACCTTCTGCTCGTCGACGACGTTGGCGACGTACTGGGTGCGCACGGTGACCTGGTCGATCTTGTCGCTGATGCTGCGGATCGCGGCGCCGGTGTCCTCGATGGCGGTGCGGCCCTGGCCGACGACCTCGCCGACCGCCTGGATCGAGCGGGTGATGCCGCCCAGCTCGCCATGCAGCTTGCCGATGCGGGCGCGGATGTCGAAGGTGGCGCCCTTGGTCTGGTCGGCGAGGCGGCGGACCTCGTCGGCGACGACGGCGAAGCCCTTGCCGGCCTCGCCGGCGCGGGCGGCCTCGACCGAGGCGTTGAGCGCCAGCATGTTGGTGTGGAACGCGATCTCCTCGATCATCTCGATGATCGTGCCGATCTCCCCCGAGGCCTCGGTCAGGTTCTCGACCTGCACGACGGAGTCGCCGACGGCGCGGGCGACGCCCTGCATCACCGCGACGGCGTTGGCCGCCGACCGGTCGCCGGTGGCGACGGCGCGGCGCACGTCGTCGGCCTGCTCCGCGACCTGGGCGGTGTTGGCGGCGATGACCTCGATCGAGTGCACCAGCTCTTCGGCGGTGGCGGCGATGGTCTGGGTGCGCTGGCTGATGTCCTTGGCCGACAGCCGCAGCTCGACCGTGGCCATGACGCTGTCGGTGACGTTGATCGCCAGATTGACCATGCGGCGCAGGCCGGCCGAGGCGCGGCGGCCGATGGCGCCGGTCAGGCGGCGCAGGTCGAGGCCGAGTCCGTCGCCGGCCCTGGGCACGGCCAGGTATTGCCCCGATTCGATCAGCGCCACCGTGCGGCGCAGCGCGTCGACCTCGTCCGGCGGCAGCCAGCCGGCTGCGACCAGCGCGTCGCGGTCGGGCCCCGCCGCCTGCGGCGGCGCGGCGTCCTGTTCGGTCTCGGCCATGGTCTATCCCCCCAGACCCGGCGGCCGCGGCGCCTCAGTGCGAGGCGACGATCCGCTCTATCCTTTCCAGCAGCACCTTGGGAACCACCGGCTTGACGATGTAGGCGTTGGCGCCGGCCTGGCGGGCCATGTCGACCAGCGACTTCTTGGCGTGCGAGGTCAGCATGATCACCGGCGTGTTCGGATTCGCCACCCGTGCGCCTTCGACGCTTTCCGGGCGTTCGCGCTGCCGCAGCATGCGGACGAACTCGATGCCGTTGATCGGCTTCATCTCGACGTCGCAGACGATCAGGTCGACGTCGCCGAGATCGCCGAGCAGCTTGAACGCCGCCTCGCCGCTGTCCGCCTCCTTGATGGCGCCGATACCGTATCCGCGCAGGACCGTCTTCAGGATTTCCCGCGTGTACTGGCTGTCGTCGACCACCAGGACCGACAACCCGCGGATGCGCGCAGCAATGTCATTCATCGTCGCCGATGTCCCCCTAAGCCAGCCCCCCTGGCTTGTGTCCCGAACATATCATCATCGCCGGGCCAAGCGAAGCATTTGACTGCACTTTGTTATTTTTGGAAACTGTCAGAAGTGGAGCGGGAGGGGGCATGTCCGATCCGGGACGGGCGGTGCTGTCGGCACTGCGGCGGGAGGCGCTGGCGGTCGCGGCGGGGCAGCAGCGGCTGGCCGACGACCTGTCGGAGATGTTCTTGGCGGGCGGCGCGGCCGGCGAGGGCGCCGTGGTGCGCCTGCAGGCCTTCGACGAATTGCGCCAGCGCATCGAGCTGCTTGCGGCCGTCGCCGAGGAGCTGGCGGCCGGCGACGACGGCCTCGCCGGGCGCGTGCTCGGGCGCCTGTCGCTGGCTTCCGTGCGCTCGGCCTATGCGGCGGCTCTGGGGGTGGAGGCGCCGGCGGAATCGGGCGAGGACGTCGAGCTGTTCTGATACGGTGCGGCCTCGGGGCTTTCCCGCGGCGGGCGATGTTCGCTATTGTTCCGTGGGGCCGCCGGGGGGAACGGCGGGCGAGGGCGAGGGGGATGCATGTTGCAATGTGAAGTGACGACGACCGGCGCGGGGCGGAGGCTGACGCTCGCGCCGGTGCTCGACATCCTCGTCGCCGAGCCGCTGCGCGACCTGCTGCGCGAATCGGTGGTGCTCGGCGGCCGCGTCGAGATCGACGCCTCGAAGGTCGAGCGGATCGGGACGCCCTGCGTGCAGGTGCTGGTCGCCGGCTGGCGCGCCTTGGCCGAAAAGGGTCTGGAGGTGGTCTTCGTGGCGCCGTCCGAGCCGTTCATGAACGCCTTCTACGAACTCGGCCTGTTCGAGGTCGTCGCGGAGTGGAACGTCGAGCAATGAGCAAGCGCATCCTGACCGTCGACGATTCGAAGACCATCCGCGACATGCTGCGCTTCACGCTGGCGAACGCCGGCTACGAGGTGCTGCAGGCCGAGGACGGCGAGCACGGCATCGAGGTGCTGGGCTCGGACCGCGTCGACGTCATCATCACCGACCTCAACATGCCGCGGCTCGACGGCATCGGCTTCATCCGCCACCTGCGCGCCGATCCGGTGCACAAGGCGACGCCGATCCTGATGCTGACCACCGAAAGCGACCCCAAGAAGAGGGCCGAGGGCAAGGCCGCCGGCGCCACCGGCTGGATCGTGAAACCGTTCGACCCGAACAAGCTGCTGGACGTCATCCGCAGGGTTTGTCCGTAGGAGATCGCCGTGGACGAGCTGGCACAATTCAAGGCCACGTACTTCCAGGAATGCGAGGAACTCCTCGCCGACATGGAAGGGCATCTCTCGGCGCTCGACGACGGCGGCGGCGACGCCGAGACGCTGCACGCCATCTTCCGAGCCGTCCACTCGATCAAGGGCGGCGCCGGCGCCTTCGGCTTCGACCAGCTCGTCGGCTTCGCCCACACCTTCGAGACCGTGCTCGACCGCCTGCGCAGCGGCGAGATGGAGGCCTCGCCCGAGGTGGTGGCGCTGCTGCTGCGCTCGAACGACGTGCTCGCCGACCTGGTGCGGGCGGCGCAGTCCGACACCGCGCTGGATCCCGATTTCGGACAGGACGCCAAGGAGGGGCTCGACGCGCTGATCGCCCAGGGCGGCGGCGCGGACGACGAGGAGGTCGTGGAATTCGCCGATTTCGACTTCGTGCCGGTGGCGGTCGATCTCGACGAGCTGCACGAGGACCAGGACGGCGCCGCGGCGCCGGCGCCGGCCGCGCGCCGCTGGCGCATCCGCTTCGCCCCCAAGGCCGAGATGCTGCGCAAGGCCAACGAGCCGCTGCTGCTGATCCGCGAGCTGCGCCGGCTGGGCGAGCTCGCCACGGTCTGCGACCTGTCGCGGCTGCCGGCGCTGGACGCGATGGATCCCGAGGAGGCCTACCTGGCCTGGGACTTCACGCTCGAATCCGACTGCTCGCAGGCCGACATCGAGGAGGTGTTCGAGTTCGTCGTCGACGACTGCGACCTCGAGATCGCGCCCGACGAGGGCCCGGGCGAGCAGGGCGGCGGCGCCGCCGGCGGCGGCGAGGGCGCCGGGCCGGCCGGCGAGGACGGCGGCGACGGCGGGCTCGAGGCCATGGGCTTCGACATCGAGGCGGCGATGAAGGCGATCGCCGCCGAGATGGGCGAGGCCGCGGTGTGGCCGGAGCCGGCCCCCGAACCCGAGCCGGCGCCGGCGCCGAGCCTCGCGCCGGCGGCCAAGGCGGCGAAGGCCGAGACGCCGGCCGACAAGCCCGCCGCCGACAAGCCGGCGGCCAAGGCCGAGGGCGCGCCGGGACCGTCGATCCGCGTCGATCTCGACAAGGTCGACCGCCTGGTCAACATGGTCGGCGAACTGGTGATCACCCAGGCGATGCTGGCCCAGGTTCGCCAGCACCTGAGCGCCGAGCAGTTCCCGGAGCTCGCCCAGGGCATCGAGGAGCTGACGCACCACACCCGCGAGCTGCAGGAAAGCGTGATGGCGATCCGCGCGCAGCCGATCAAGTCGGTGTTCCAGCGCATCCCCCGCCTGGTGCGCGAGCTGGCGGCGCAGACCGGCAAGCAGATCAGGCTGGTGATGTCGGGCGAGAACACCGAGATCGACAAGACGGTGATCGAGCGCCTGTCGGACCCGCTGACCCACATGATCCGCAACGCCTGCGACCATGGCCTGGAGAGCGCCGAGGACCGCATCGCCGCCGGCAAGCCGGCCGAGGGCACGATCCGGCTGTCCGCCGACCATCGCGGCGGGCGCATCGTCATCGAGATCGCCGACGACGGCCGCGGCATCGATCCGCAGAAGATCCTCGACAAGGCGATCGCCAAGGGCCTGGTCGCCTCGGGCGCCGGCATGACCGAAGAGGACGTCTTCAACCTGATCTTCATGCCCGGCTTCTCGACCGCCGAGCAGGTCTCGGCGATCTCGGGACGCGGCGTCGGCATGGACGTGGTCA
>CAZJFH010000014.1:0-84536 GCA_964545205.1 uncultured Rhodospirillaceae bacterium | reverse complement strand
AAGGACCTGCACGAGCTGATGCGCGCCTGGGAGAACTACCACCGCATCGTCGCGGCGGAAGCTCACCTGCGCCACATCCAGTTCCGCGAAGAGACCCGCTATCCGGGCTTCTACTACCGCGCCGACTTCATGGACCTGAACGAGGCCGAGTGGAAGTGCTTCGTCAACTCGAAGATCGACGTCGAGACCGGCGAGTGGAAGTGCTTCAAGCGCCCCCACGTCGACCTGGTCGAGAAGCGTTACGCCGGTCAGGGTCACTGACCGTCCTACGGGGATACCTGCCTTGGGGCGCCGGGAAACCGGCGCCCCTTTTCTTTTGATCGGGGCGCGCTCGTCGCGTTCCGGTCCGCCGTTCGTGTCCCGCGCCGTATGCGATGGTAGGGAGCGCCCGATACCACTGTCGATGAACAAGATCGCGCCCCCGGATGCTATTATGCCCATGTCGCGGAATGCGGTCCG
The DNA here is from genome assembly GCA_964545205.1 of uncultured Rhodospirillaceae bacterium. Taxonomy (GTDB): domain Bacteria; phylum Pseudomonadota; class Alphaproteobacteria; order Rhodospirillales; family Magnetospirillaceae; genus CAZJFH01. Next base: position 84,077 of record CAZJFH010000014.1, on the reverse strand, counting down.
TGCGGGGCCGCCACTAAGCGACGACGGAGGATGCCATGCGCAAGATCCTGCTTGTTGGGGTCGCGCTGGCCACGATGGCTCTCCCGACGACCGCGATGGCGGGTGATGGGGAGATGCTGGAACGGTCCATCCGTGCCGCCGGCTTCCACGGCGACACGGTGGCCGCTCCTCGGACCAGTGCCGAGGAGATCGCCCGGTGGGACGGTCTGTTCAATGCCGCCCACGCCAATTCCATCTCCTTCTTTCCCGGCGGTCACCAGGGCGCCGTGGACAGGATGATGTGGGCGGCGGGGTTCGACGGCGATACGCGTCCGCTACGGGTGAATCCTCCAACAGAGACGGCCAAGTGGCAGGAGCGCTTCGACGCCTCGCATAAGGCGCCCGAGGCCTTCTTCGGCAGCGGCCGTCGGCGCCTCGACTAGAGGCGCCTGCTCGCGGGCAGCCCCCTCCCCGCGACCACGGAGGCGCGCCGGCCAGTCCGGCGCGCCTTTCGTCACGCCCGCTCGGCGGCCTCGGCATCGACGCGCGGGTCGAGCGGCGCCGCCACCGGGGTGGTGCGCGGCAGCGCCTGGTAGGGCTCCTGCAGTTCCGACGGCACCGGCGCCGCCACCCGCATCCGCCACAGACCGTAGAGGCAGCTCGCGCCGGCGACGGCGGCGACGAACAGGAACAAGCCGTCGGGCCCGAGGGCGCCCATGGTGCCCGAGGCGGCCAGCGGCCCGATGGTGGCGCCGATCGAATAGCCCAGCACCAGCCCGCCCGAGGCGCCGACGCGGTCGCGCGGCCCGAGGTGGTCGTTGGTGTGGGCGACCGACAGCGGGTAGAGCACGAAGGCGGCGCCGCCGAACAGCGCCGCCGCCGCCAGCAGCGCCCAGCCGCCGCCAGCCGCCGTCATGGCGAGTCCGACCGCGGCGAGCCCGGCGAGCACGCCGATGATCACCTTGCGGCGGTCGAACCAGTCCGACAGCCAGCCGACCGGCCATTGCAGCAGCACGCCGCCGAAGATTGCCGCGCTCATGAACAGCGCCGCGCCGGCGATGTCGAGCCCGGTGCCGCGCGCGAACACCGGCCCCAGACTGTAGAACGAGCCCAGCACCAGCCCGCTCGCCACCGTGCCGACGATGCCGAGCGGCGAGGCCGCGAACAGCCGCCGCAGGCCCAGCGAGACGATGTCGGGCAGCGACGGCGCCGCCATCGGCGTCAGCGCCACCGGCACCACCGCGAAGGACAGCAGGATGGAAAAGAGGATGAACAACACGAAGCCCGAGGAGTCGGGCAGGTTGAGCAGGAATTGCCCGCTGCCCTGGCCGACATAGAGACAGGTCATGTAGGCGGCGAGGATCTTGCCACGGCTGGCCGGCGTCGCCAGGTCGTTGAGCCAGCTCTCGATGCAGACGAACAGTCCGGCCATGCAGAAGCCCTCGGCCAGCCGCAGGCCGCCCCACAGGCCGTAGTTCAGGTGGATCGGGTACAGCAGCGCCGTCGCGCTCATCACCGAGGCGAAGGCGACCAGGGCGCGGATGTGACCGACGCCCAGGATCAGCTTGTAGGCGAACAGCGAGCCCAGGGTCAGGCCGGCGAAATAGGCGGCGCTGACGGCGCCGATCACCGGCGCCGGCGCGGCCGCCGCCTCCAGCCGCAGCGACAAGATCGTGGTCAGCGGGCCGTTGCCGGCGGTGATCATGAAGGCGGCGAGCATCAGCACCACCAGCGGGCGCAGGTGCCCGCTCATCCGCCGCCGCACTCGATGTCTTCGCGCAGCGACCACGGCACCACCGCCGCCATCTCCTCGTCGACCAGGGCCAGGCGCGGCGGAATCGGCAGGCCCATCTCGCGCTGCACCCGCTCCTCCATCGCGCTCAGTTCGCGGCAGGCGCCGCGCATTCGGCGGCGGCCGCGCGGGCTCAGCGTTTCGGTGCAGGGGGGATGGCGGTGGCGTTCGAGGATGCGGTTGAACCAGAACATGGATCAGGCGCCGGCGAGGTGGACGGGGATCAGCAGGAACGCGAATGCCAGCAGCATGAGCGCGATCAGCACCAGACGCAATGCGCGGGCGCGGTTGCGCGCGCTGAGCGCGTTGCCGCACAGATACTGCTCGTAGGCGACCGCATAGCCGGCGGTCAGCAATTCGCGGCTGCTCGCGCCCGCGCCCGCCCGTTCGGCGGCCATCAGCTCGGCGATTCCGGGCGGCTCGTGATAGACGAACAGCCACTCGACCATGATCGCGTACCAGGTCGCCGCCAGCAGCGCCGCCACCGCGCCGACCGCCAGCGCCACGATCGCCGGCCCGACGCCGTCGAGCCAGCGGTCGAACTGGAACCGGACGGCCAGGTTGCCCAGCGAGAACACCGCGAACGAGATCGCCGCGACCGGCACGCCGATGCTGCCGCGGATGGCCTCGCGGCGGCTGCGCTCGGCGAAGTAGAGCTGTGCGAAATGGTGGTGGCGTATGTCTTCGTCGGACGGCATCACCCGGCCACAACACCGTCGTGCGGCCGATGTTCCGCTATGCCCTCGGACCAGCCTTCCCAAGTGGGATTGCTCCCGCCGGCCCCGCTCCATACAATTGCCCGACCACCGCGCCGGGAGACCCGCCGATGCTGTCCGACGACCCCGCCCTGCCGCTGACCCAGATCGTCGAGAACGTCGAGCGCGTTCGCGACCACGTGCAGGGCTACGACCTGCAGGCGTTCGTGCGCAACCAGAAGACCAAGGACGCCGTCGAGCGCTGCCTCGACCGCATCGCGGAGGCCTGCTGCAGCCTGGGCGGCTATCTGGAGAGCAACCATCCCGACGTGCCCTGGGCCGACCTGCGCGCCGTCGCCGGGCTGCTGCGCCAGCCCGACCAGACCGAGATCGACGCCGTCGTCTGGCGCTGGGCCAGCGACCTCGACCACGTCGAGGCGGCGGCGCGGATCGAGCTGCGCAAGATCTCCGCCGCGGAGTAGCGCGGCTTCATTGGAACGCATCAACATTTGATGCAAATCAAATAATCAACGTTTTGCGTCTGTTTGCTCCAGTGCAAAGATCGCCTTTGCGCTGACTGGCTATCCTTTTGGCGAAATCATCGCCGAAGAGGATGACATGGCCGTCGATACAGCACCGCCCCACCGCCGCCGCGAGGTGCGCTCGGGCGTCAGCGCAATGCTCGCGCAGGGCCTGCGCGCGTACCAGGCCTTCGCCGGCTTGCGCGAATTGTCCGAGAACCTGCGCATCCTGTCGCTCAACGCCGAACTGGCGGCCGGCCGCGCCGGCGGCGCCGGGGCCGGCATCCGGGCGCTGACGCACATGACGCGCGAGCTGGTGCGCCAGCTCGCCGCCATCGACGCCGAGATGGCGCGGCTGAAGCAGGGCACCTACGGCGCCGGCGCCGAGGCCCTGAAGCACTCCAACCGCCTGCGGCTGCTCGCCGGCGCCCGCGGCGCCGGCTCCGCCGTGGCGCGCGAGCGCCGCCGCGTGCTGGCCGACGCCGAACGGGTCAACGGCTGCATCCGCGACCTTGCCCGCCAGGCGGCCAAGGTCGGCACCGTCGCCCAGCAGGCGCGGATGGTCGCCACCAACATCGCCATCGAGGCCGCCCATGCCGGCGCCCACGGCCGCGAGTTCCACGTCGTCGCCGACACCATGGCCGACTACACCGGCCAGCTCGCCGCGATGACCGAGAGCGCCGACGCCGCGGTGGCCGCGGCGGCCCGGGCCGGCGGCAGCCTCCAGGCGCGCCCGCTGGAGGCCGCGGCATGATCCGCTGCCAGCCCCTGCACCGCGACGGCGGCCATCGCTGGCTGGTGTTCGGCGACGACGCCGAGTGCCCCGGCAACATCGTCGACACCAACCAGTACGTCGTCGCGATGGGCGACGCCGCCGTGCTGATCGACCCCGGCGGCGCCGAGATCTTCCCGGCGATGCTGTCGGCGCTGGGCGACGCCATGGCGGTCGACGACGTCCGGCATGTCGTGCTGTCGCACCAGGACCCCGACATCGGCTCGTCGCTGCCGCTGTGGCGCGAGGTCTGCCGCCCGGACCTGAAGGTGCACATCTCGTGGCTGTGGACCAGCTTCGTGTCGCATTTCGACGCCGACGCCACCTTCCAGCCGGTGCCGGACGCCGGTGCGACCATCGACCTCGCGGGGCTGCCGCTGCGGCTGGTGCCGGCGCATTTCCTGCACTCGCCGGGCAACTTCCACGTCTATGACGAGCGCGCCGGAATCCTGTTCTCGGCCGACGTCGCCGCGTCGCTGGTGCCGCGCGACGGGCGCGACGGCATGTTCGTCACCGACTTCGCCGCCCATATCCGCCACATGGAGGGCTGGCACCGCCGCGCCATGGGATCGGAACGCGCCCGCGACGCCTGGCTGGAGCGGGTCTCGCGCCTCGACGTCAAGATGCTGGCGCCGCAGCACGGCCTGATCCTGAAAGGCGACGACGTCAAGCGCTTCTACGACTGGTTCGCCGGCCTGGAGATCGGCGAGGGCATCGCCGTCGGAGGGTGAGAACTACTCCGCGTAGATCATCTTGCGCGTCATGCCGCCGTCGACGACGAAGTTGGCGCCGGTGACGAAGCCGGACTCGGGACCGAGCAGCCAGGCGACCAGGGCGGCGACGTCCTCGGGGCGGCCGACGCGGCCGGCCGGGTGCTGCGCGTGGTCTTCGGGGCGCAGATGGGCCTGGCGCGCGCGCGCGGCCTTCTTCCAGGCCGAGACGTCGATCCAGCCCGGGCTGACGCAGTTGACGCGCACGCGCGGGCCCAGCGACACCGCCAAGGCGTGCGTCAGGGCCACCAGGCCGCCCTTCGACGCGGCGTAGGCCTCGCCGTTGGGCTCGGACTGCAGCGCCCGGGTCGAGGCGATGTTGACGACGGCGCCGTCGTCGAGCAGCGGCGCGGCGTGCTTGGCGCACAGGAAGGCGCCGGTCAGGTTGGTGCCGATCACCGTCTGCCAGTCGTCGAGCGACAGCTCGGCCAGCGGCTTCCAGATGCCGAAGCCGGCGTTGTTGACCAGCCCCTTCAGCCGCCCCCAGCGCCGCCCGGCCTCGGCCATCGCCGCGACGACATCGTCCTCGCGCGCGACGTCGGCGCGCAGGAACACCGCGTCGCCCAGCCCGGTCACGGCGCGCTCGGCCTCCGCGCCGGCCTCGGCATCGGCGTCGAGCATCAGCACCGACCAGCCGTCGCGCAACAGCCGTTCCGAGATCGCGCGGCCGATGCCCTGCGCCGCCCCGGTCACCACCGCCGCCCCGCCCTTGCCGCCAGCCATCGCAAGCCTCCATCGCTTCGCCTCGCCCGAGGGTAGGATCGAAGCCGCCGGCCTTCAAGCCACTTGCCGTGCGTCGACGGCATGCTAGAACCCTGGGTGATGCCCGGACCGTCGCCCTCGCGCCTGATCGCCCTGACCACCACCGCCGCCGCCCTGGTGCTGCTGGCGCTGCCGGCCGGACTGCTGCCGGTCGACCAGCGGGCCCTGGCGCTGGCGATCTTCGCCATCGGCCTGTGGGCGACCGCGGTGGTGCCCGAGTTCCTGAGCGCCCTCGTGTTCTTCACCGCCGCCATGCTGCTGAAGGTGGCGCCGCCGGACATCGTGTTCTCCGGCTTCTACTCGGCGGCGCTGTGGCTGATCTTCGCCGGCCTGGTGATCGGCGTCGCAATCAAGCGCACCGGCCTCGGCGAGCGCCTCGCCAGCCGTCTGGCGGTGCGCTTCGGCAGCAGCTACGCCGGGGTGATCGCCGGCGTCGTCACGGTCGGCGTGGCGCTGGGCTTCCTGATGCCGTCGTCGATGGGCCGCGTCGTGCTGCTGCTGCCGATCGCCCTGGCCGTCGCCGACCGGTTCGGCTTCGGCGAGGCCAGCAAGGGGCGGACCGGAATCGTCATGGCCGCCGCGTTCGGCAGCCACATCCCGCCCTTCGCGATCCTGCCGTCGAACGTGCCCAACATGGTCATGGCGGCCACCGCCGAGAAGCTCTACGGCTGGCAGCCGGTGTTCGGCGAATACCTGCTGCTGCACTTCCCGGTGCTCGGGCTGCTGAAGGCGGTGGTGATCGTGGCGCTGATCCTTTGGCTGTTTCCCGACAAGCCGCGCCTGAAACCCGAACCGCCGCACCCGACGCCGCTGTCGCGGGACGAGCGCCTGCTGGCGGTGGTGCTGGGCGTGGCGCTGGCGTTCTGGGTCAGCGACTTCGTGCACGGCACCAATCCCGCCTGGGTCGGCCTGAGCGCCGCGGTGATCTGCCTGATTCCGGCGTCGCGGCTGGTGCCGGTGCAGGCCTTCAACCAGCAGATCAATTTCGGCTCGCTGTTCTACGTCGCCGGCATCATCGGCCTCGGCGCGATGGTCGACGCCACCGGCCTCGGCAAGGCGATGGCCGGCGCCATGCTGTCGGTGCTGCCGCTGCAGCCGGGCGCCGACGCCGCCAACTTCGTGTCGCTGGTCGCCACCGCGACCCTGATCGGGCCGCTGACCACCCTGCCCGGCCAGCCGGCGGTCATGACGCCTTTGGCCGGCGAGCTGGCCGCGGCTTCGGGCCTGCCGCTGGAGGTCGTGCTGATGACCCAGGTGCTGGGCTTCTCGACCGTGCTGGTGCCCTACCAGTCGGCGCCGCTGGTCGTGGCGGCGCAACTCGGCGGGCAGTCGATCCTCGACACCCAGAAGCTGCTCGCCGCGTTGGCGGCGGTGACCGTGCTGGTGCTGCTGCCGCTGGATTACCTTTGGTGGGTGCTGCTGGGCTGGCTCTAGCCGGTCACGCGGCGCGAGCGGTGGGCGATCAGGTCCCAGCCGGCGAAGATCGCCACCAGCAGCCCGACGACGGCCTTGTTCCAGTACACCGGCTCGGGGACGGCGGCGATCTGCAGCACCCACGGCGAGATCACCAGCCACAGGCCCAGCACCAGCGCGATGCCTTCGGCGGCGCGGCTGCCGGAGGCCGCGGCGACGGAGGCCACGATGACGATGCACAGCCCGACGCTCCAGCTGTTCCAGCCCGCCACCTCGGTGCCGGCGTAGCCCAGCACCCAGGGCGAGACGAACAGCCAGCCGCCGAGCGCGAGATTGACCCAGTCCTGCCAGTGTCCCGATCGGCTGTAACCATCGGCCATTCCCGTCCTCCTCCGTTCGCGCGTCACAGGGGACTTGGCGGCGGCGGCGGCGGCCTCAAGGCCGATTCGCCGAAAGAGCCCCCTGGACAGCCGCCGCTTCATCGGCATGCTTGGCGGTTCACGGACCGCAGCGGAGGAACAGATGATCGACCTCTACTACTGGACGACCCCGAACGGCCACAAGATCACCATCTTTCTGGAAGAGGCCGAACTGCCCTACCGGCTGATCCCGGTCGACATCCGCACCGGCGCCCAGTTCGAGCGCGCCTTCCTGCGCATCGCCCCCAACAACCGAATTCCGGCGATCGTCGACCATGATCCCGCAGATCAGGGCGACGCCCTGCCGGTGTTCGAGTCAGGCGCCATCCTGCAGTATCTGGCCGAGAAGACCGGCCGCTTCCTGCCCGCCGACCTGCGCGGCCGCACGGAGGTCATGGAATGGCTGTTCTGGCAGATGGCCGGCCTGGGGCCGATGGCCGGCCAGAACCACCATTTCAGCCAGTACGCCCCCGAGAAGATCCCCTATGCCATCGACCGCTACGTCAAGGAGACCAACCGGCTCTACGGCGTCCTCGACCGTCGGCTGGAAGGCCGCGACTTCATCGCCGGCGACTACTCGATCGCCGACATGGCCTGCTATCCCTGGATTCGGCCCTACAAGATCCAGGCCCAGGATCTCGACGAGTTCCCCAACCTGAAGCGCTGGTTCGAGCGCATCGGCGCCCGCCCCGCCGTCGAGCGCGCCTATGCCCGCGCCAAGGAGATCAACACCCAGGCGACCGTCACCGAGGAGGCCAAGAAGCTGCTGTTCGGCCAGTCGGCCGAGACCCTGCGCAGCATGGCGGGCAAGGGCGAGCGCTGACCCCGGACGCCTAGCGATCCAGCAGGCGCCGGTTGGCCTCGGCCTCGCCGCGCTTTTCGTTGAGGGTCCGCAGGCCGGTGGCGTCGAGTCCGCCGCGCATGTGCAGGCGTTCCAGCCGCTCGCGCTCGAGGTCGAGTTCGCGCTGGCGCTGCTCGATGCGCAGGCGCTCGATCAGGCTGGGCTGCGTCGACAGTTCCTGAAGCGGCGGCGTCGGCGAGGCCAGCGGCAGCACCGCGCCGGCCTTGCCGGTGCCGAGTTCGACCGCCGCACCGCCGGCCGCCGGCTCGGCGGCGGGCGTGGGGACGTGGGTGTAGGCCGGCAGGTCGAGCGGCCGCAACGGCCGCTCCGATTCGCAGGCGGCGGCGAGCAGCGGGACAAGAAGGGCGATCGCGATGCGCATGAGCGATCCTATCGCCGCCGCCGCCGGTCGGCTACTCGAAGCCGTTGGCGCGCCGCTCGTTCAGGCGCCGCATGCGCTCGGCGCGGAGCTGTTCCTCGGTCATCAGCGGCCCCTGCGGGCCGACCCGGACGTAGTTGGGCTCGGGCTGGGGCTGCGCCTGCACCGCCGCGCGCTCGATCTCGACGGCGTCGCTGGCGCAGGCCGACAGCAGCGCCGTCGCGGACAGGGCAAGAACCAAACGCATGGTCGTCTCCGTACATGAATAGCCGCAATGCGACTCATGTGCGGAGGCGGACCGGCGGTCACAATTGTCCGGACGGGGAAGCGCCGCTCAGGCGGCGGCGCCGCAGCACTTCTTGTACTTCTTGCCCGAGCCGCAGGGGCACGGGTCGTTGCGGCCGACCTTGTTCTCGACGATGCGCTGCTTCGGCTTCGGAATGTAGCCGTCGACGTACTTCCAGTCGCCGTCGACGCGGCGGAACCGCGACACCTCCTGGTGGGCGAATTCCTGGTTGTTCATCCGGTAACGGGCGATGAACTCGACCGTTCCGGTCTCGTCGCCGGCGCCGCCGCCCTCGGTCGCGACGATCTCGAGGCCCTTCCACTGCGAGTTCCGTGCCCAGGCCTCGGTCTCCTGGGGGCTGTAGTCCTCGAGCGCCTCGGGCGCCAGCGAATTGTGCAGGTGCTCGACCTTGCCGGTGGCGAAGGCGCTGTAGCGCGAGCGCATCAGCGCCTCGGGCGTGGGAGCCGGATCGCCGGCGATGATCGGGCCGCAGCAGGCGTCGAAGTCGCGGCCGGAGCCGCAGGGGCAGTTGGTCATGGCGGGTCGCACGGGCTGTTTCGCGAAGGCCGAGAGCATGCCCGCCGCCGCGCCGGCTTGCAACCCCGGCGCGGACGTTCAACGCATCCGCGCCTAGTCGCCGCGGCCGTTGCGGTACTGCAAGGGCTGGCCCTCCTGCGGGTCGACGGCGATGCCGTAGCCGACCGCCAGCTTCTCGACCGCGTCGCGGGTCTGCTGGATGTCGACCAGCCGGGTGATGGCGAAGGTCCGCAGCACCTCGACCGGGCTGTTGCCGGCCTCGGTCTGGTAGAGGTCGACCAGGCGGTCGTGAATGGCGATCTGGCCCTCGGCGAAGGCCGGCCCGAACTGCTCGGGCGGCGCCTCGGACAGGGTGCGCAGCACCTCCATCGCGGTGCCGTTGGGGGCGTGCTCCGGCGCGGTGACCGCGCTGGCGGCGCCGCCCGGGCCGCCCTGGTCGGGCACGAAGGGATCGGCGTTCTTCAGGTCGACACCCTGCATCTGCGCCAGCTTGCGCACCTCGTCGAGCAGGGTCCGGTGCTGCTCGGCGATGCGCTGCGCCAGTTCCTTGACCGCGGCATCCTGCGCCCGCGCGACGGCCGTCTCGGCGATCTCGGTCTGGATGCGGCTCAGCGCCGCGGCGGTCTCGACGAACTGGCGATCCTCGACCGGCAGCTCCTGCATGCCCGGCGGCTGCACGCGCGGCACCGGGTCGGGGGCGATGTTGGCTTGGCCCCAGGCCGGGCCGGCGGCGAGCGCCAGCACGGCGAGGGCAAGGAATGGCTGTCGCATCTGGTCCTCCTATTCCGCCGGAGTCGGCCGGGTGGCGCCGGCGCGCATGGTGCCCGGAACCTGCTCGCGCGCCGGGCCGTAGATCGCCCACACGAACATCAGCACCGAGATCAGCACGAAGACGCCGGAGCCCAGGCGCATCCAGTAGAACATCGCCAACTGCTCCTGGACCTCCATGTAGAACATGCCCAGCACGCGCTGCAGGTGGACCTGGACGACGCCGGCGAAGGTCAGGGTGAAGGTCATGAACGCCATCGCCGAGGTCATGATCCAGAAGCTCCACATGTTGAGCACCTGGTTGTAGGGCGCGCGGGCGCGCAGCACCGGCATGGCGTAGGTGATCATGGTCAGGTTCAGCATCACGTAGGCGCCGAAGAAGGCCAGATGGCCGTGCGCCGCCGTGACCTGGGTGCCGTGGGTGTAGTAGTTGATGAACGACAGCGTGTGCATGAAGCCCCACACGCCGGCGCCGAAAAAGGCCATCACCGGCGTGCCCAGCGCCCAGATCAGCGCGGCGCGGTTGGGATGGTCGCGACGGCCCTTCCAGACCATGGTGAAGGCGAAGATCACCATGGCGAAAAACGGGAACACCTCGAGCGCCGAAAAAATCGAACCGACCCACTGCCAGTAGCCCGGCGTGCCGATCCAGTAGTAGTGGTGGCCGGTGCCGAGCAGCCCGGTGAACAGCGCCAGGCCGACGATGGCGTAGAGCCATTTCTCGACCACCTCGCGATCGACGCCGGTCAGCTTGATGACCAGGAAGGCGAGGATCGAGGCCATCACCAGCTCCCAGACGCCCTCGACCCAGATATGGACGACGTACCACCAGTACATCTTGTCCAGCGCCAGGTTGGCCGGGTTGTAGAAGGCGAACAGGAAGAACAGCGCCACGCCCCAAAGACCGAGAAGCAGGACGTTGGTGATCGCCGTCTTGCGGCCCTTCATCACCGTCAGCGAGATGTTGTAGAGGAACATCAGCGCGCCGACGACGATCAGGATCTTGACCCACAGCGGCTGCTCGAGGAACTCGCGGCCCTCGTGGATGCCGAACAGATAGCCGACGACGGCGCCGACCGCCGCGACCAGCAGGATGCCGAGTTGCAGATAGGCCAGCATCGGGCTTTCGATGTCGCGCTCGGATTCCTCGGGAATCAGGTAGTAGGCGCTGCCGAAGAAGCCGAGCAGCAGCCAGACGATCAGCGCGTTGGTGTGGATCATGCGCGCGATGTGGAAAGGCAGGCTCTCGGACAGGAAGTTCGGCAGCACGTAGATCGTGCCCGCCAGCGTGCCGCCGGTGACCTGCAGCACGAACAGCAGCATCGCGGCGGCGAAATACCAGTAGGCGATGCCCTGGGTGCGGTATTTCAGCATCCCTCTCTCCTCGATCATCCGGCTTCGTTCGGCGGCCAGCCTTTGGTGTCGATCTGGCTGGTCCAGCGCAGGAAATCGACGAGGTCGTCGAGTTCCTGGTCGGTCAGGTTGAACTGCGGCATCTGCCGCCGCCCCTCGACGCCAGACGGCTGCGCCTGCATCCAGGCGATCAGCGCCTCGCGGGCGATGTCGGGATCGTCGGGACCGCCGTAGCGGATCCAGACGTTGCCCAACTCGGGCGCGAAATAGGCGCCCTCGCCCAACAGCGAATGGCAGTTGATGCAGGAATTCTGCTCCCAGACGTGCTTTCCGCGGGCCACGCTCTCCGGCAGATCGGGCGTGGAGTGGTTGAGGATGTAGAAATGGCTGTGCGCGGTCAGCGCCACGAAGGTGATGAAGAAGAACGCCGATCCGCCGTAGAACACGTTGCGGACCGCCGCCTTGCTGAGTCTCTCGGCCATGGCCGTCGTCCCCGTGTAGTGCGAAGGCAAGGGACGTCGCTCGTCGGGAGCGACAAAGGTTCTAGCAGAGTTGTGGCGGGTGGACCGGAGTCGCTACCGTCTGCGGAAGGCTGATCGCCGCAGGTGTTATCCGGGCACGCTTAAGCGCCCAGCCGGGCCGGACGCGTGTCTTGGCCGGGAATCACTCCCCGGCGCGCACCCTGACATAGGAGCCGGGGGCGTCCTCGATCGGCTTCAGCTTGCCGTCGCCGGGATGGCGTGCCGGCACCAGTTTGCCGGCGCGCGCCGCCACCCAGGCCTGCCAGTCCGGCCACCACGAGCCCTCGTGGCGCTCGGCCGCGGCCAGCCAGTCGTCGGGCGTCGGCGGAAGATCGGGATTGGTCCAGTAGCAGTACTTGCCGGCGGCCGGCGGATTGACGACGCCGGCGATGTGGCCCGAGGCCGACAGCACGAAGCGGCGCTCGCCCTGGTAGAGCTGGGTCGCGGCGTAGGTCGCCGGCCACGGCGCGATGTGGTCCTCGCGCGTCGACAGCAGATAGGTCGGCACCGTCACCTTGCGCAGGTCGATGGGCACGCCGGCCAGTTCCATCCCGCCCGGCTCGCGCAGCCGGTTCTCCTGGTACATCCGCCGCAGGTAGAAGGCGTGCATCATCATCGGCATGCGCGTCGAATCGCCGTTCCAGTACAGCAGGTCGAAGGGGAACGGCTCCTTGCCCATCAGGTAGTTGTTGACCACGAACGACCAGATCAGGTCGTTGTCGCGCATCAGGTTGAACACCTGCGCCATGTGCCGGCCATCCAGGTAGCCCTTCTTGCGCATGTGGTCCTCGATCAGGCCGAGCTGCTCGTCGTCGATGAACACCTCGAGCTCGCCGGCCTCGGCGAAGTCGACCATGGTCGTCAGGAAGGTGGCCGAGGCGATCGGCTTCTTGCGCTTGGCGGCCAGCCAGGCCAGCGTGCTGGCGGTCAGCGTGCCGCCGATGCAGTAGCCGACGATGTTGACGCTGGCCTCGCCGGTCGCCAGCTTGATGGCGTCCAGCGCCGCCAGCGGGCCTTCCAGCATGTAGTCGTCGAAGCGCTTGTGGGCCAGCGACTCGTCCGGATTGACCCAGCTGATGACGAACACGGTGTGGCCCTGGTCGACGCACCACTTGATGAACGAGTTCTTCGGCCGCAGGTCGAGGATGTAGAACTTGTTGATCCACGGCGGCACGATCAGCAGCGGTCGCTTGAACACCTGCTCGGTGCTCGGCGCGTACTGGATGAGCTGCATCAGGTCGTTCTGGAACACCACCTTGCCCGGCGTCGAGGCGATGTTGTCGCCCAGCCGGAACGCCGATTCGTCGGTCATGCTGATCGACAGCCGGCCGTGCCCGCGCTCGAGATCGGTCAGCAGGTTGTCGAGGCCCTTCAGCAGGTTGCGCCCGCCGCTCTCGGCGGTGTGCTTGAGCGCCTTGGGGTTGGTGAGCAGGAAGTTCGACGGGCTCAGCGCGTCGACGTACTGGCGGGTGTAGAACTCGACCATCGACCGGCGGTGCGGATCGTCGCCGGCGCCCTCCTGCATGGTCTTGCGCAACCAGTCGGCGGTCAGCAGATAGGACTGCTTGAGCAGGTCGAAAGCCGCCTGTTCGCTCCAGGCCTCGTCGGCGAAGCGCTTGTCGCCCTTCGGCGGCTCGGCCACCGGCGGCGCGTCCTCGCCGCGCAGCCGCCGCGCCTGGGCCTGCCACAGCCGGGCATAGTCCTGCAGCAGAGCCGATTGCGCCTGCATCAGCTTCTGCGGGTCCGACCACAGCTTCAGCCCGGCCTCGAACATCACCTTGCCGACGACGCCGGGATCGGGAACCTCGAAGCGCTCCTCGGGATCGGCCTGGCGCCGCAGAGCGTCGAGGAAGATGTTCTGCGCCCGCGCCGCGTAGCCGGCCAGCTGCCCGAACACCGCCGCCGGATCGGCCGCGATGTTTTCGGCTTCCTTGTCGTCCCGCTGCGCCACGATGCCCTCCCTGCGATCGCGATCACTATAGGGGAAGCGGCGGCCCCCGTCAGGATGCGAAAACACCGAGACCCGCAGATCGGGCCGCCCCTCACCGGCGAACTTGCGCCCGCGCAAAGACCGAGTACGGCACTTGCGTAAAAGTCCGCCGCGTGGACACCCGTCGAATCCCGGCCGCGCCGGAACCTGCGGAAATCCGCCATTGACAATTGTCATCCGCGCCCCGGGGGCGGCGATTGAGAATTCTCAATGTCCGACCGTTTCGGTCGGGTGACTTGACCAAGGTTAAGGTGTCTCCCCCCGCCGCGGCCGAGCGTCGCCCCGGGGGAGCCCTGCAAGGAAAGGATGGAGGCATGGCTGAACGCCTGACCAAGGCTGCGGCGAGAAACGTCTTCTACGGCGGATCGCTGTTCTTTTTCGTGATTTTCGTGGGCATGACCGCCCACAGCCACGGCTATATCACCTCGACCTCGACCGACGAGTCGACGCTGACCGAAGCCGTCGCCCGGGGCAAGCACGTGTGGGAGGAGAACTCCTGCATCAACTGCCACTCGCTGCTCGGCGAGGGCGCCTATTTCGCGCCCGAGCTCGGCAACGTCTGGGTGCGCTACGGCGGCCGCGACGACGCCGAGACCGCGCGCGAAGCGCTGAAGGGCTGGATGCAGGCCCAGCCCTCGGGCGTCGAGGGCCGTCGCCAGATGCCGCAGTTCAACCTCTCGGATCAGGAACTCGACGACCTCGTCGACTTCCTCGAGTGGACCAGCCGCATCGACACCCAGAACTGGCCGCCGCACGACGCCGGCTGAGAACAGGGGGAAGAAACCAATGAAATACGAATCGCAAAAGGTCGCCAGCCTGTACTTCAACGGCGCGCTGGTGCTGTTCCTGGCCCAGGTCGCGTTCGGGCTGGTCGCCGGCCTGGTCTACGTGCTGCCCAACACGCTGTCCGAGCTGCTGCCCTTCCACATCATCCGCATGATCCACACCAACGCGCTGATCGTGTGGCTGCTGATGGGCTTCATGGGCGCCGCCTATTACCTGGTGCCCGAAGAGACCCAGACCGAGCTCTACTCGGTCAAGCTGGCCAAGATCCAGTTCTGGCTGTTCTTCGGCGCCGCCGCGGCGGCGGTGGTCGGCTATCTGTTCGGCATCCACGGCGGCCGCGAGTTCATCGAGCAGCCGCTGCCGATCAAGGTCGGCATCGTCGTGGTCGCGCTGATGTTCCTCTACAACCTGACCCTGACGGTGCTGAAGGGCCGCAAGACCGCGGTCACCAATATCCTGCTGTTCGGGCTGTGGGGCGTGGCGCTGTTCTTCCTGTTCGCCTTCTACAACCCGACCAACCTGGCGCTGGACAAGATGTACTGGTGGTACATCGTCCATCTGTGGGTCGAGGGCGTGTGGGAGATGATCATGGCCTCGATCCTCGCCTTCCTGATGATCAAGCTGACCGGCGTCGACCGCGAGGTCGTCGAGAAGTGGCTGTACGTGATCGTCGGCCTGGCGCTGTTCACCGGCATCCTCGGCACCGGCCACCACTACTACTGGATCGGCACGCCGGGCTACTGGCAGTGGATCGGCTCGATCTTCTCCTCGCTCGAGGTGCTGCCGTTCTTCGCGATGATGGCCTTCACCTTCTACATGGTGTGGCAGGGCGGGCGTAAGCACCCGAACCGCGCCGCGCTGCTGTGGTCGCTGGGCTGCTCGACGGTGGCTTTCTTCGGCGCCGGCGTGTGGGGCTTCATGCACACGCTGTCCTTCGTCAACTACTACACCCACGGCACCCAGCTCACCGCCGCGCATGGCCACCTGGCCTTCTACGGCGCCTACGTGATGCTGAACCTGGCGATCATGGCCTATGCCATGCCCATTCTGCGCGGCCGCGAGCCCTACAATCAGGGCCTGTCCATCGCCAGCTTCTGGACCATGACCACCGGCGTCGTGACGATGACCTTCGCGCTGACCTTCGCCGGCGTCGTGCAGGTCCATTTGCAGCGGGTGCTCGGCATGAACTACATGGAGGTCCAGGAGCAGATCGCCATGTTCTACTGGATGCGGCTGTTCGGCGGCGTGCTGACCGTGCTCGGCACCGCCGTCTACCTGTGGGCGACCTACGTCCCGGGCCGCGCCAAGCTTCCGGTCGGCGGCGCGATGCAGCCGGCCGAGTGATCGCCTGAACTGTTCACCACAGAGACGCAGAGGCACAGAGGAGGCACAGAGAAGGATGGACGGCGCTTCGCGCAACAAGGTCCTCTCGATGCCGTCTCTGTGTCTCGGTGTCTCTGTGGTTCAGTGTTTTTTGCCAGCAAGGACAACATGATGAAACCCGCGCTTCAGCCCGTGCCGCCGCAGACTCCGGACGACCTGCCGTACTACCTGCCGACCGGCAACGAGTGCGCGCTGTTCGAGCATGCCTTTCGCCATCGGCTGCCGCTGCTGCTCAAGGGCCCGACCGGCTGCGGCAAGACGCGGTTCGTCGCGTACATGGCGGCGCGGGTCGGGCTGCCGCTGCACACGGTCTCGTGCCACGACGACCTGACGGCGGCCGACCTGACCGGGCGCTACCTGCTGCGCGGCGGCGACACGGTGTGGGCCGACGGGCCGCTGACCCGGGCGGTGCGCGAGGGCGGCATCTGCTATCTCGACGAGGTCGTCGAGGCGCGCAAGGACGTCACCGTCGTGCTGCACCCGCTGACCGATGACCGGCGCATCCTGCCGCTGGAGCGCACCGGCGAGGAGCTGGTCGCGCCCGAGAATTTCATGCTGATCGTGTCGTACAATCCCGGCTACCAGAACGTCCTCAAGGCGCTGAAACCGTCGACGCGCCAGCGCTTCGTCGCCATCGAGTTCGGTTTCCCGCCGATCGACCACGAGGTCGAGATCGTCGCCGCCGAGAGCGGCCTCGCGCCCGAGCGCGTCCGCCCGCTGGTCGTGCTGGCGCGGCGGCTGCGCGAGCTGAAGGGCCAGGACCTCGAGGAAGGCGTCTCGACCCGCCTGCTGGTCTACTGCGCCACGCTGATCAATGCCGGCGTCGCCATCGACGAGGCGGTGCTGGCCAGCCTGATCGAGCCCTTGACCGACGATCCCGACGTCAAGGCCGGCCTGCTGGAGCTGGCCGACGCGACGCTGGGGTGACGTTTGTTCCCTCTCCCTCGAGGGGAGAGGGCGTAGCGACGAACCGGACGGAAGCATGTTCGATTTCCTGGAATTCGAAGAGATCGTCGGCCGCACCTGGCATCGCCTGGTCGGCGAGGCGGCGTCGTATCCACGCCATGCCGACGCGGCGGTGACGCTGGACCAGGTGCGCGGGTCGCTGTCGGTGTTCTTCCGCGGACTCGGCGGCGATTTCGGCGTCGAGATCGCCGCCACCGGCGCCCGCGAATCCGGCCATCGGCTGAGCCTGCGCCAGCGCCTCGGGGTCACGGACGAGCGGCTGGAGCGGCCGGGACGCGACGGCGGAACGGTCTACCTGCCGCCGAAGCTCGACCTGCTGCCCGCGGCGGCGCTGAACCGCAAGCTGTACCTGTGGCTGGCGGCGTTCTTCGCCCACCTGCCGTGCCGCGAGCGGCTGCCCGACGATCCGCTGCACCGCGATCTGGCGCTGCTCGCCGACGCCGAGGCGGCGACCGCGGCGGTGCTGGCGGCGGCGCCCGGCCTGCGCAAGACCCATGCCGAGCTGTGCGCCGCGATGCGGGCGGTGCGTCCCGCGCGCAAGCTGCCGCCGGTCGAGCGCGCGGTCGAGGATCGCGTGCTGGCGCTGCTCGGCGCCGCGCGCTCGCCCGGTGCCCTGCCCGAGACCGCGCCGCGCGGCTACAAGCCGTTCCTTCCCGTGCCGCTGTGGGGCGAGGCGGTCGACGCCGGCGCCGCCAGGCGCGACGACGAGGACGAGCTGGGCGGCGGCGGCGCCGAGACCGGCGACGAGAAGAAGCGCAAGGCCCGCCGGCGCAAGACCGACCAGGCGCAGCGCGAGGATTCGCTGATCCTCAACCGCTTCGAGAAGGTGCTCGGCCTCGCCGAGATGATCGACCTCAACCGCGACGTCGAGGACGACGAGGAGGACGCCGCCAAGAAGGCCGCCGACGACCTCGACGAGATCGCGGTCGGCAAGCACAAACGCCGCGCCGCCACCAAGCTGAAATTCGACCTCGACCTGCCGCCCGATTCGGTCGACGAGACGGTGCTCAAGGCCGAAGTCAGCTATCCCGAATGGGACTACAAGAAGGGCGCCTACCGCCCGAATTTCTGCCGCGTCGTCGCCACCACCGCCAGCGAGGAAGGCGAGAGCTGGATTCCGGACGAGGCGACCCAACGGCGCATCCGCCGCGTGCGCCGCCAGTTCGAGGCGCTGCGGCCCAAGCACCAGACCCTGCGTGCCCAGGTCGACGGCAACGAACTCGATATCGAGGCGCTGGTCCGCGCCCGCTCGGACCTGCGCGCCTCGGGCGTCGGCTCCGACCGCATCCACCTCGCCACCCGCAAGCAGGCCCGCGACATGGCCGTGGCGCTGCTGGTCGACGTCTCGCTGTCGACCGACGCCTGGATCGACAACCGCCGGGTGCTCGACGTCGAGAAGGAGGCGCTGACCATCCTCGCCAACGGCATCGCCGCCTGCGGCGACGACAACGCCATCTACACCTTCACCTCGCGACGGCGCAACTGGGTGCGGATCGAGGCCCTGAAGGGCTTCGACGAGCCGATGAGCGAGCGTGTCGGCCGCCGCATCGCGGCGCTGAAGCCCGGCTTCTACACCCGCATCGGCGCCGCCGTGCGCCACACGTCGAAGCAACTCCTGGAGCGCCCGAACAAGCACAAGCTGCTGGTGGTGCTGACCGACGGCAAGCCCAACGACGTCGACCACTACGAGGGCCGCTACGGCATCGAGGATACCCGCAAGTCGGTGCAGGAGGCGCGCCGCGCCGGCGTCTCGGTGTTCGGCGTCACCATCGACCGCGAGGCCAAGAGCTACTTCCCGACCCTGTTCGGCCGCGGCGGCTATTCGATCGTGCCCAACGTCGCCCGCCTGCCGGTGGCGCTGCCGGCGATCTATCGCCAACTCGTGGTCTAGGCTTTGCGGCGCCGCGCCCGCGGATTATAATCCGGCGATCATCTCGGAGCACGGCCATGATCCGTCTCGTTGCGCCGGCGGCGATCGCCGCCCTGTTTCCCGCGCCGGCCTGGGCGGCGTCGGTCATCGTCTTCGACAAGGAGACGATCTCGTTCTTCTTCCTGGTCTCGATCGTTACCGGCACCGTCGCCTGGTGGCGCACGATGCGGGGCGACAACGTGGTGATGGTGGTCATCCTCTGCGCCATCCTGGTGATCGGGCTGAGCATGCTGCGCTACGACCCTTCGCTGATGGCGACCGCCTTCTACGACCTGTTCCGCTGACCCCCCGGCCCGGAACCAAGCCCGCCGCCGCCCTGTTGACTCGTGTGCAAGCACGGAGGACACGGGCATGCAGTGGAGCTTCACGCATCTGCGCGGTTACGCCTTGCGCGCCACCGACGGCGAGATCGGCCAGGTGCGCGACGTCTTCTTCGAGGACACCGACTGGGCGGTGCGCTATCTGGTCGTCGACACCCACGGCTGGCTGACCGGCCGGCGGGTGCTGATCGTGCCGGGCGTGCTGGGACGGCCCGATCCCGACGCCCGCACCTTCCCGGTCTCGCTGACCCGCAAGCAGGTCGAGGACAGCCCCGACGTCGATTGCGACAAGCCGGTCAGCCGGCAGGAGGAGGTCGCGCTGCACGGCCATTACGGCTGGTGGCCCTACTGGACCGACGCGGCGTCGAAGGCGCCGCCGCTGTGGGGCACCGACCCGGCCCTGGAATCCGTGCTGCGCGAGGCGGCGGCGGCGGGCGATCCGCATCTGCGCAGCGCCGAACGGCTGACCGGCTACGCGGCGCGCGCGACCGACGGCGATATCGGCCGCGTCTCGGACGTGCTGATCGACGAGGACGGCTGGCGCATCCGCTGGCTGGTGGTCGACACCGGCCACTGGCTGCCGTCGAAGGCGGTGCTGCTGTCGACGGCGGCCGTCGAGGGCTTCGACTTCGAGCGGCGCCGCGTGTCGCTGTCGGTGGGCAAGGCCCGGGTCGAGGAGGCCCCGACCTACGACCCGGCGGTGCCGGTCGACCGCGAGACCGAGCGGCGGCTTTACGAGCATTACGGCCAACGGCCGTACTGGTGACCACGGCAGGAGGAACGACATGAAGAACAAGACGATGCTGACCACCCTGGTCCTGCTGCCCTTGGCCGCAACCCCGGCCGCGGCGGCGGACAACATCGTCCAGGAGACCGCGCCCGGCGTGCCGACGACCTCGCCGCCGCAGATCGACCGGTCGAACCTGATCTGGAGCGAGGATCTGAAGGATTCCGACGTGCTCACGGTCAACGGCGAGGATGCCGGCGAGATCGAGGGCGTGCTGCTGGAGCGCGACCAGAACCGGGTCGCCTACGTGATGGTCGAGATCGGCGGCTTCCTGGGCATCGGCGAGCGCATGGTCGCGGTGCCCTGGGCGGCGCTGTACGCCGGGCCGCGCCGGAACACCTACGTCGTCAACGTCACAGAGGACGTGCTGAAGGCGGCGCCCTCGGCCAAGAGCGAGAACTTCGACGAGGTCGCCGACGCCAACTGGCAGCAGTCGGTCGACGCCTATTGGAGCCAGCGCGCCGGCCTGTTCGAGGGCCGCGAGCCGATGCCGCAGCCGGCTTCCCGGCCGGAACCCTCGCCACAGCAGCGCTGACCGGCGCCGGTCGGACAGTGAAAGACAATAATACCAACTATCTCCGCCGACGACCGGTGTTTTGACACGGTCATGAAGTCAAATGACTCACCGGCGGCGGCCCGGAAGTAGGCCGTTCGGCCGGCAATGACTGGCACGATTATTGCCCTCCCGTGATGTCCGATGATCAGGGAGGTGGACATGACGGTAATCGGGTGGCGTGGATCGAGCATGGCAGCCGCGGCGTTGCTGTTGTTGCCGGTCACCGGTCGGGCCGAGGAGCAGACCCGGCTCGGCGAGGTGGTGGTCACCGCGACCCGAAAGGCAATGGATACCGCCGACGCGCCGGCCGCCGTCAGCGTGGTCACCGAAGCGGAGATGCAGTCGAAGCCGGTGCAGCAGGTCACCGATGCGCTGAAGGACCTGCCCGGCGTTCTGGTCCGCGACTTCGCCGGTGCGGCGCCCAGCGCCTGGGCCAACCAAGTGGTCATCCGCGGCATCCCCGGCTATTACCGCACCTCGGTGATGGTCGATGGACAGTCGATCAACAACGGCTTTTCCGGCGGCATCAACTGGTCGGTCATCGACCCCGAAAACATCGAGCGCATCGAGGTCGTGCGCGGGCCGTTTTCGTCGCTGTATGGCGGGAATGCCATGGGCGGAGCGGTCAACATCATCACCAAGGCGCCCGACGAGAGAGCTTTCGCGGCCAAGGCCGGCTACGGCAGCGACGATCTCAAGACCGCCCACGTGTCCTACGGGGATCGCATCGGCCGCTTCGGGCTGCGGGTCGATGCCGGCTACAAGGCCAGCGACGGCTACATCAAGGACTTCGTCGTGAAGAAGCCGTCGGCGGGCGCCGGCGCGGCAGTCACCGGCCTGGTGCCGACGCGGACCGACGAAGGCGACCCGGCATGGCTGGTCGGCGACAAGGGGCCCCGCAGTTGGTGGCAGAAGAACGCGGGAGGCACCTTCACCCTCGATCTGACCGAGGATTCGCTGCTGACCGTGGGCGTCCGCTACCACGAGCACCAAACCGCGTTCGAGGGCTACAACTCGTATCTTCTCGACAACGCGGGCGCACCGGTCGTCAGCGGCAACGTCGATGTCGGCAACAATCAACGCATCCGTCTGAGGGAGAACAATTTCCTCTTCGGCCCCAACGGCGAGGACGTCCTGCGGTACACGGCAGCCTTCGAGCATGACTTCGGAGGCGGCGTGATGCTCAAGATCGACGGCTCTTATTCAGACAACAACTACTGGTACGTCTCACCGGGCGCAACGGCGACCGCCACCGGGGGCGGCGGCAAGCTTGTCGATGTTCCCAACGATCGCCTGATGGGCAGCACGCAGATCGAGTTCCCGCTTTTCGAACGGCATTTCGTCGTAGCCGGCGTGGCGTTCTCGCGCAACACGCTGAACAAGCGCGAATACGACCTGGCGAACTGGCGCCGAGAGTCGGCGACCGGAAACCTGCGCTACCGCGCCGACGCCGAAAGCAGCATCTATGCCGCCTTCATCCAGGACGAGATCGCGCTGTGGCCTTCGGTGACCGCATATCTCGGCGCGCGCTACGACTACTGGCAGACCGAAGGCGTCGTGCAGCAGTACATCAATCCGGCCTTTCTCCGAACCTACGAAACCAGGAACAGCTCCGCCTTCAGCCCCAAGGCTTCGCTGGTATGGAAGCCGCAGCCGGGCACCACCGTCCGGGGCTCCGTCGGCAAGGCATTCCGGGCGCCGACCTTGTCGGACATGTATTCCACCTGGGTCGCGACCTCGGGCAAGGTCAACGGCTCGAACCCCGACCTCGACCCCGAAACGACAACCTCGTTCGAGATCGGCGGCGAACAGCGCCTGTGGTCGCAGACCTGGATCGCCGGCACTCTCTTTCACAACCGGCTCAGCGACCTGATCTACCAGCGAAGGTTGGCCAATGGCGACACGACCCGCGAGAATGCCGGCCAAGCGGTGATCCAGGGCGCCGAAGTGGAACTCAGCCATTATCTCACGCCCGGCATAAAGGCGTTCGCCAACTACACCTTCACCGATACCGAAATCACCGAGAACGCCGCCGAGCCGGAGACGGTGGGAAAGCGCGTTCCCTACGTGCCCGAACACACGGCCAGCATTGGCATCGAGGTCGCCGAGGGTCCGTGGCTGGGATCGGTGATCGGCCGTTATGTCGGCCACATGCACGGCGACAGCGAGAACCGCGACGTGGTCGAGGGCGTGTACGGATCCTACGATGCGCATTGGGTCGCCGACGCCAAAATCGGCTACCGCTTCACCGATTGGATCTCGACGTCCTTCTCGATCACGAACGTCCTCGACGAGGAATACTACCAGAGCAGCCTGGCGGCCGGCCGAACCTTCTTCGGCGAAGTGACGGCGAGGTTCTGACCATGACTCCAGGCCTCCGCGCGCCGCGATCGCGGGTGCTGGCCACCGTGGCTGCCTTCGCCGCGGGCCTGTCCCTGCCGGTCGCGGCCGGCTACTACGGCCACAGCGTTTCCGGGCGGGAATCGGTCAAGGTCGCTCTCACGGTCCCCGGCCCCGCGGGCAAACCCGCGACCGTGGACGTCGGCGGCTTCACCGACCTCAAGAAGGCGGTGCAGCCATGGCACTTCCGCATCTTCACCGCGGTCACCAACGCCAGCACGGCGCCGCTCCGGATCGGTCTGCGCGTCGACGACTGCCGCCTGTTCTTCGATTGGCGGGTCCGGAACCACACCTGGGACGCCGAAACCCGCGCCGTCGCCGCGCCGGTGCCGCCCGGCGGGCGCCTGACCTTCTATCTGTTCGCCGAGGTCCCCGAGGCGCTGCGGCGCGAACACCTCCTGTGCGACGGCAGTCTCGTCGCCTTTGCGCCGGAAACCGGCGAGACGATGGCGGTTGCGCCGTTGCGCATCGTCAACGGATCCATCGCCGGGGCGGCCGCCGGCGACCACGACCACAGCAGCGACGTTCCGATGCCGGACGGCGCCATGCACGTCCACTGAGGCCACGATGGCAAATCCCAGCGACCTCCTGAAAGGCGGCAGCGCCGTCGCGCGCGCCAACGGCCGCCACCTGCTGTGGCGGTACGCCTCCTATCTCGGCGGCTTCATCCTGTTCTACTCGCCCGGCGCCCTGGTGCTGCGGTTCGTGTCCGGCCTCGACGATCAGCACCTCATCGGCAATCTGTGCGATTCGCTGAACCTGAGGATGGGCGTCGGCGGATTGCTGAACCTCGAACGCTGGGAGACCATGCAGTGGGACGTGCGCCACGCCAGCATATTTGTCGTCCTGGCCATCGCATTCGCCGCCGGGCCTTTGTTCTGCGGCTGGCTCTGCGCGGCGGGTGCCTTTCCGGAATTCCTGGGCCGCTTCGTACCCGAGCGCCTGAAATTCGACTTCGCCGGTCGCGTCCATGCGGGCGCCGTCCGCTACGGCTTTCTGGCCGGATATCTGACGCTGCCGTTTCTGGGACTGCATGCCGGCTGCTCGTACTGCAATTTCCGCGTGATGGAGTATATCGGCCTGGGCTTCGGCGGCGGCTTCCTGCCGGCGCTGACCTCGACATACATCATAGTCTCGCTACTGTGGATCGTGGTCGGCGGCCTGTTCATCAAGGGCGGACGCGGCTGGTGCGTGTTCCTGTGTCCGGTCGGCGCCATCCAGAACCTTGTCCACGCCGTCGGGGCGCGCCTGCCGTTCACCTGGAAGGTCCGGTTCCTGCCGGAGAAATGCCGGAGTTGCGACAACTGCATCAAGGTCTGCCCGACCCGCGCGATCGTCCCGGCGCCGGCCGGGGCCTACGCCGCCCATAGCGGTCCGGGAGTGGATCTCAGCATCCACACCTGCCTGACCTGCAACCAGTGCATCGCCGCCTGCCCCCATGACGCCCTGACCTACGCCCGGGGGCCGGTCGCGCGGCGCAACGCGGTAGAGTTCACCGCCCCCGGAGCTCTCCTGCCATGAACGTCGCGGCGATCCTGCGCGGGTTCGCCGCGCGCATCCTGTCGTTGCGCGGCGCGATCGGCGGAATGCTGTACGGGACTTCCGGCGCGTTCACTCTCGGCGCGGCGCAGCAGCTTGCGCAGACCTGTCGCGGCGGTGCTTGCGTGAATTGCGGCGGTTGCGCCGTTACGTTCGGAGCGGCGGCGGTTGCGGCGATCGCCGGCGCGTCGCTGCGCCGCGGGCGGAGGCGCCCCGCACCGGCGCCAGACGACTGCGCCTAAGCCCTACTGGCCGTCGCCGGGATCGACGACGAAGCGGACGCGGTGGGGGTTCTCGGGCGTGGGCCGGCGGCCGAGGCCGATCCAGCCGCTTTCGGTCAGTTCGCCCGATTCGCGCTTGAGCACCGTCTCGCCGCCGTGGTCGGTGGTCACGTAGGTGCCGTTGGTGCTCTGGTCGACGAGCATGAACTTGCCCCGCCACGGCTCGATGGTGGCGTGCTGGCGCGAGGCCAGGGTGTCGGGAACGACGATGTCGGCGCCGACGCGGCCGAGCCGCACCGGTTTGGCGTCGACGTCCAGCCGGTAGTCCTGGCCGCCGGCGGTCAGGGTGAGGGCCTTCGGTCGCAGGTTGGCGGGGTCGCCCTTGGTCGCGATCACCGTCATCCCGCCTTCGTCGTCGTCGCCGCTGTCCCAGGTGACCTGGTGAATCTGCACCGGCTCGCGGCGGCCGCGGACCTCGACCGTGTCGAGATGCCGGGTGACGCCGCGCAGCACCGACGGGAACTCGGCCACCGTCTCGGCGGTGGTCAGGATCTCGCCCGCCTTGGCCAGCGAGCACAGCCGCGCCGCGACGTTGACGGCGTCGCCGAACACGTCGTCGCCCTCCTCGAGCACGCTGCCCCACATGAAGCCGATGCCGATCGAGACCTGCTTGGCGCGCAGATGCTCCTGGGTGGCGATGGCCGCCAGCACCGCCGCCTGGGCCGACGGCAGCGTCACCATGGCGCCGTCTCCCATCGTCTTGATCAGTCGTCCGCCCTGGGATTCGGCGGCGCGGACGAACGCGTTGACGGCGCCGCCGGTGATCTCGCGCCCGCGCACGTCGCCGAACATCTCGTAGATGGCGGTGCTGCCGCGCACGTCGGCGAAGGCGATGGCCAGCTTCGTTTGTTCGCCGCTCATGCTCAACCGTGTTCCCCGACCGCTCAGACGCGCGCAGTGTACCTTGCCCCCCCGAATAAGTTAAGGTCGTCGCGTTCGCATCAGCGCCGGGAGGCCCCATGATCCTGACCACCACCCCAAACATCGAGGGCAGCGTCATCGCCGCCTATCTCGGCATCGTCTCGGGCGACGCCGTCATGGGCTCGAACGTCTTCAGCGACCTGTTCGCCGGCATCCGCGACATCGTCGGCGGGCGCACCGCCAGCTACGAGAAGCTGTTCACCGAGGCCAAGGCGCTGGCGCTGCAGGAACTCGAGGACCGTGCCCGCGCGCTGGGCGCCGACGCGGTGATCGGCATCGACCTCGACTACGAGGTGATCGGCGGCGACCGCAAGACGATGCTGATGGTCTCGGCCAACGGCACGGCGGTGAAGATCCGGCGCGAATAGGACCAATCGGGGGGGGCCTGACGGTCGTTTGCGTTTGCAAGTCGGGAAACCACCGTTATATTCCCGGCTGGCTTCGCCGAACACCTTGAGGAGTCCCCGATGCTGATCTCCCCAGCCTACGCCCAGGCCGCGCCGGCACCGGCGGCTGGCGGCCTGGAAGCGTTCCTGCCGCTCATCCTTATCTTCGTCGTCTTCTATTTCCTGCTGATCCGGCCCCAGCAGAAGAAGATGAAGCAGCACCGCGAGATGCTGACCCAGCTCCGGCGCGGCGATCGCGTGGTGACCGGCGGCGGCATCATCGGGCAAATCACCAAGCTGCTCGACGACAACGAGGTCCAGATCGAGATCGCCGACAACGTCCGCGTCCGCGTGCTGCGCGCGACGATCGCCGACGTGCTGCAGAAGACGCAGCCGACCGGCGGCGCCAAGGACGAGGCCGAGGCCCCGGCGGCCGCCGAGGCCAAGCCGGCCGAGAAGTCGGGCGGCCTGAAGAGCCTGCTTGGCGGCAAAGGCAAGTAAGCCCATGTTCTACCCGCCGTGGAAGACCGTCCTGATCCTCGTCGTGTGCGTGATCGGCATCGTGTTCGCGGCGCCGAACGTGCTGCCGCGCCAGACCGCCGACGCGCTTCCCGAGTGGTTGCAGCCGGTCAATCTCGGCCTTGACCTGCAGGGCGGCTCGCACCTGCTGCTGGAGGTCGAGGTCGAGGCGGTGGTCAAGGAACAGCTCACCGGCCTGGTCGACGCCGTCCGCACCGCCATGCGCGAGCAGCGCGTGCGCTACGCCGACCTCGGCATCGAGGGCAACACCGTCACGCTCAAGCTGCTCGAACCCGAGAAGCGCGACGAAGCGCTGGCGGCGCTGCGCCAGCTCGACCCGGCCACCACGGTGGAGATGCGCGACGACGGCACCGCCGTCCTGGCCTACACCGAGCAGGCGCTGGTCGAGCGCCAGCGCGCCGCGGTCGACCAGTCGATCGAGATCGTCCGCCGCCGCGTCGACGAACTCGGCACCCGCGAGCCGACGATCATGCGCCAGGGCGAGGACCGCATTCTGGTGCAGCTTCCCGGCCTCGACGATCCCGGCCGCATCAAGAGCCTGCTCGGCAAGACCGCGAAGCTGACCTTCCACCTGTCGGACCCGACGGTCACCCCGGAAGAGGCCCAGCGCGGACGGCTGCCGCCGGGCACCATGCTGCTGCCGTCGCAGGACCCGACCGGGCCGCAATACCACGTCGTGCGCCGCAAGGTCGAAGTCGGCGGCGACGCGCTGGTCGACGCCCAGCCCAGTTTCCAGAACAACGAGCCGGTGGTGAGCTTCCGTTTCAACACCGCCGGCGGCAAGCGCTTCGGCGACGTGACCAAGGAAAACGTCGGCCGCCAGCTCGCCATCGTCCTCGACGAAAAGGTGATCAGCGCGCCGGTGATCCGCGAGCCCATCCTGGGCGGTTCCGGCGTGATCTCGGGCCAGTTCACGGTCCAGACGGCACAGGATCTGGCGCTGCTGCTGCGCGCCGGCGCCTTGCCGGCGCCGCTGACGATTCTCGAGGAACGCACCGTCGGCCCCGATCTCGGCGCCGACTCGATCCGCGCCGGCGCCATCGCCTCGGTGATCGGGCTGGTGCTGGTGATCGTGTTCATGCTCGCCGCCTACGGCCTGTTCGGCATCTTCGCCAACATCGCCCTGCTGGCCAATCTCGGCATGCTGCTGGGCGTGCTCTCGGCGCTGGGGGCCACGCTGACGCTGCCCGGCATCGCCGGCATCGTGCTGACGCTCGGCATGGCGGTCGACGCCAACGTGCTGATCTTCGAGCGCATGCGCGAGGAGGCGCGGCTGGGACGCTCGCCGATCAACGCCATGCAGGCCGGCTTCGAACGCGCCCTGGTCACGATCCTCGATTCCCAGCTCACCACCCTGATCGCGGCGGTGCTGCTGTTCCAGTTCGGCTCAGGCCCGATCCGCGGCTTCGCGGTGACGCTGTCGGTCGGACTGGCGACCTCGATGTTCACCGCGATCTGGGTCACGCGACTGATGCTCCAGGCTTGGGCGCGCCGCGCCAAGCCCCAGGCCCTGCCCATCTGAAAGTAGCGCCATGCTGATCCGGCTTCCCTACGGCACCAAGATCGACTTCCTCGGCAAGCGCGTGATCGCATTCGCGATCACCGCGATCATCATCATCGGCTCGATCGTCTCGTTGGGCACCCGCAGCCTGAATTACGGCATCGATTTCGCCGGCGGCATCCTGATCGAGGTCGAGACCCCTGGCCCGGCCGACCTCGCGAAGATGCGCGAGCGGCTTTCGGGGCTGGGCGTCGGCGAGGTGGCGCTGCAGACCTTCGGCGCGCCCAACGACGTGCTGATCCGGGTGCAGCGCCAGGAAGGCGACGAGAAAGCGCAGGCGGCGGCGATCGAGACGATCAAGCAAGCCCTGGGCGAGGGCTACGAGTACCGGCGCACCGAATTCGTCGGCCCCAAGGTCGGCGAGCAGTTGCGCGAGGATGCGGTCTGGGCGGTCAGCCTGTCGATCCTGGCCATCGCCGCCTATATCTGGCTGCGTTTCGAGTGGCCGTTCGCGGTCGGCGCGCTGGTCGCGACCTTCCACGACGTGGTCGCCACCTTCGGCTTCTTCTCGATCCTGGGGCTGAATTTCGATCTGACCATCGTCGCGGCGATCCTGACCATCGCCGGCTACTCGATCAACGACACGGTGGTGATCTACGACCGCGTTCGCGAAAACATGCGCAAGTACAAGGCGCTGTCGATCTTCGACCTGCTGAACCTGTCGGTGAACGAGACGCTGCCGCGCACCCTGCTGACCGGCGGCACCACCCTGCTGGCGGTCACGGCGCTGTATTTCCTGGGCGGCGAGGTGCTCGAGGGCTTCGCGCTGGCGATGATCTTCGGCGTGCTGATCGGGACCTATTCCTCGATCTATGTCGGCGTGCCGGTTCTGCTCTATTTCGATCTGCGCAGCCTGTCGCAGACCGAGAAGCCGCCGGGCGTCGAGGGCGAGGCCGAGTCGCCGGAGAGCCAGGGCTAGCGGGCGCGCCGCCGCCGGCCCATATTCTCCGGATGGACGTCACTCCCCTCATTCCCGCCGGCCGCCAGATCATCGAGGCCTACGGCGACGGCGGCTTCCGCATCACCGGCAGCCGCTACGAAGGCTCGCGGATCGTCTTCGCCGACCGGGTCGTCGACTGGGCGCCGGACACCATCGAACAGGTCGACCGCGCGGCGCTGGAACCGCTGCTCCTGGCCGCCGAGCGCATCGACGTGCTGCTGCTGGGCTGCGGACCGCGGCAGGTGTTTCTCGAACCGGATCTGCGCAAGGTGTTGCGCCAGGCCGGCATCGCGGTCGAGACCATGGACACCGGCAGCGCGTGCCGCACCTACAACGTGCTGATGGCGGAAGAGCGCCGCGTCGCCGCGGCGCTGATCGCCGTCTGATTACTTCGCCTTCGCCAGATTGTCGGCGACGAAGTCCCAGTTGACCAGATTGTCGAGGAACGTCGCCAGGAAGTCCGGGCGGCGGTTCTGGTAGTCGAGATAATAGGCGTGCTCCCACACGTCGCAGGTCAGCAGGGGCGTCTGCTGCTTGGTCAGCGGATTGTCCGCGTTGGCGGTCTTGGTCACCGCCAGCTTGCCGCCGTCGAGGACCAGCCACGCCCAGCCCGAGCCGAACTGGGTGGCGCCGGCCTGCTTGAACTCGTCCTTGAACTTGTCGAAGCTGCCGAAATCGGCCTCGATGCGGGCCAGAAGGTCGCCGCTCGGGCGGCCGCCGCCGTTCGGCTTCATCGAGTGCCAGAAGAAGGTGTGGTTCCAGACCTGGGCGCCGTTGTTGAACACCGCCATCTTGCTGGAATCGCCGGCGACCTGCTTGATCACCTCCTCGAGCGGCTTGCCGTCGAGCGGCGTGTCCTTGACGGCGTTGTTGTAGTTGGTGACGTAAGCCTGGTGGTGCTTGCCGTGGTGGAACGACAGCGTCTTGGCCGACATGTGCGGCTCGAGGGCCGACTGATCGTAAGGGAGCGGGGGAAGCTCGACTGCCATGGCGTACCTCTCAAGTTTTCTGGAATAATTCCAATGAATGCTCGGACTATAGAGCCGCCCGGCGGCGTTGTGAAGCCCCGGCGCGCGCCGCGATCATAGAAAGGCCCCAGTTCGCTTCCAACCCCCACGAAGGTTTGCACCCCAACGGATTAGGCCCGGAGGACCATCCGGTCCGCCGGGCCCGCTCCGCCGATTCGGGCCGGATCAGCGCCGCCAGATGGGCTCGCCGAGGTCGATGTCCTCACGGTCGGTCAGGGCGCCACCCGCGGCCCCGACGCCGGCGCCAAGAAGCGCACCGGTCATCGGATCACCGCTCAGGGCGCCCACGGCCGCGCCGCCGGCCGCGCCGATGCCGGCACCCGAAAGGGCGCGGTCCGTCGTGCTGGTGCCGCACGCGGCCAAGCCCGTGGTGGCCGCGAGAGCGGCTACAAGCGCCATGCGTTTCATGGGCTCCTCCATTCGTTGTCGTCGCCTGCTCAACGCCGAGAAGTGCGGTTTTGTTCCGGCCGTGAAATGCTGCAGCGCGGCATGACCGGGGTATGCCGAGGCGGAGCGCCTGTTCCCGCTTTTGGCAACTTTAAAATTATTATCGCAACGCGAAAATTTTGTTGCGCTGGAGGACGTCCCGGAGGAAACAAAATGATACCCCTTCCGTCCTAACACATTCGAGGGATGCCGAATGCTCTATCACATGCACGAACTGCAGCGGGCAGCGGTCCAGCCGATGCGGATGATGGCCGAGGCCATGCAGCAAGTGTACAGCAGCCCCTTTCTGCCGATCTCGTACACCGGCTACGGCCGCGCCGTGGCCGCCGGCTGCGAGCTGATCGAGCGCACGACGCGCCGCTACGGCAAACCGGCCTTCGGTCTGAACGAGACCGTCGTCGAGGGCGAGACCGTGGCGGTCCGCGAAGTGGTGGCGATGGAAAAGACCTTCTGCCGGCTGCTGCACTTCCAGCGCGCGACCGAGCGCCGCCATCCCAAGGTGCTGCTCGTGGCGCCGCTCTCCGGCCATTACGCGACCCTGCTGCGCGGCACGGTCGAGGCGCTGCTGCCCGAGCACGACGTCTACATCACCGACTGGACCTGCGCCAGCGAGGTGCCGGCGTTCCTCGGCGACTTCGATCTCGACGACTACATCGACTACGTCATCGACTTCATCCGCGCGCTGGGGCCGAACCTGCACGTCATGGCGGTCTGTCAGCCGTCGGTGCCGGTGCTGTCGGCGACCGCCCTGCTCGCCGCCGCCGACGACCCGATGCAGCCGGCGTCGCTGGTGCTCATGGGCGGCCCGATCGACACCCGCGTCAATCCGACCAAGGTCAACGAGGTGGCGACCAGCCGGCCGCTGCGCTGGTTCGAGCGCAACGTGGTCCACACCGTGCCGCTGGTGCACGCGGGCGCCGGCCGGCGGGTCTATCCGGGCTTCCTGCAGCTGTCGGGGTTCATGAGCATGAACATCGACCGTCACGTCAACGCCCACCTGCACATGTTCCATCACCTGATGCGGGGCGACGGCGACAGCGCCAAGGCGCACCGCGAGTTCTACGACGAGTACATGTCGGTGATGGACCTGACCGCCGACTACTACCTGCAGACCATCCGCGTGGCGTTCCAGGAGCACCAGCTTCCGCGCGGCGTCATGCGCCACCGCGACGCCCCGGTCGAGCCGGCGGCGATTCGCAACACGGCGCTGATGACGGTGGAGGGCGAAAAGGACGACATCACCGGCGTCGGACAGACCCACGCCGCGCACGGCCTGTGCACGAACCTGCCCGCGGCGAAGCGCTCGCACCACCTTCAGGAGCGGGTCGGCCATTACGGCGTCTTCAACGGCCGCCGCTGGCGCCAGGAGATCTATCCGCGAGTCCGCGACTTCATCCGCACCCACGACAGGGCCGGCATGGAACTCGCCGCGGAATAGACGGCAGCGGGAGGCTCAGTGGACGAGCTGGGACTCCAGCCGCTGCACCCGCCGATACAGCCGCCAGCTCGAATCGAGCAGCCGCCACAGCCGGCGCGGCAGGCGGTCGGACTGCATCCGCACCGGCGTGACGTGGATCGCCTCGGCCAGCAGGCGGTACTCGTCGTCGGCCGCCTCTTCGGCCTCGATCTCGCCGGCGCTGATGGCGCGCTGGGTCAGCACCCAGGCCATCACGCTGGTCAGCCGTGCGGTCATCGACAGGCATTCGCGCGACATCGCGCATCCCTCGTTGAGCGGCAGCGCGGCGCGGTCGGACTGCTCCCAGTGCCGGTGATAGTCCCGCGCGTCTTCCATCAGCCGCATCGTCTCGTCGTAGAGACTGTCGAGGAAGACCGGCTCCATGCGGCGCCTCCCTTGCTGTCGGCAACCGTGGCGTAAATTCACTACGGTCTAATATACCGCTTGCGGCCGCGCGCCGCCACCCGCTTGGCGGTCAAAACCGGTCGAGGCCGAGGCCGTCGACGGGGATTTCCGGCCGCCGGCCGGCGACCAGATCGGCGATGATGCGCCCCGATCCGCAGGACATGGTCCAGCCCAGGGTGCCGTGGCCGGTGTTGAGCCACAGATTGGGAAAAGCGGTGGCGCCGATGATCGGAACGCTGTCCGGGGTCACCGGCCGCAGCCCGGTCCACAGCTCGGCCGCCTGCCAGTCGCCGGCGGCCGGGAACACCTTGCGCGCCTTCTCGAGCACCACCTCGGCACGGCGGACGGTCATCTCCGGATTCCAGCCGGCGAACTCGGCGGTGCCCGCCACCCGCAGCCGGTCGCCGAGGCGGCTGAACACCAGCTTGTTCTCGTCGTCGGTCAGGCTGACCGTCGGCGCCTCGTCCGGGTCCGTCACCCCCACCGTCACCGAGTAGCCCTTGGCCGGATAGATCGGCAGCCCGAGGCCGACCGAGCGCGCCACCAGCGGCGACCAGCTTCCCAGCGCCAGCACGTAGGCGTCGGCGACGACGCGGCCCTGATCGGTGACGACGCCGGTGATGCGGCCGCCCTCCTGCTGCAGGCGCCGGACCTGCAGGCCGTTGAGGAACAGCACGCCCTTCTCCGCCGCCAGCCGCGCCAGCTCGGTGGTGAACTTGTGGGCGTCGCCGCTCTCGTCGTAGGGGCTGAACAGCCCGCCCGCGAGCTCGCGCTGGATGCCGTACAGCGCCGGTTCGACCGTCAGGCACTGGCTGGGGGTCAGCGGCTCGCGCGGCAGGCCGTGGGCCGCCATCAGCTCGGCGATGCGCAGGGCGTGCTCGAATTCGCGCTTGTCGCGGTAGAAGTGCAGGATGCCCTGCTGGCGCTGGTCGTAGCGGATGCCGGTGTCGGCGCGGAGCTGGCGCAGCACGCTGCGCGAATACAACGCGACCCGCAGCGTCCGCTCGGTGTTGACGCGGGCGCGCTCGGCCGGGCAGTTGCTCAGGAACCGGGCCAGCCACGACCACAGCGCCGGGTCCCAGCGCCACCAGCGGAACACCAGCGGCGCGTCGGGCCGGCCCAACCATTTCAGCACCTTGCGCAGCGTCTCGGGACTGGCCCACGGCTCGGCATGGCTGGCCGAGACCTGGCCGCCATTGGCGAAGCTGGTCTCCAGGCCGGCGCCCGGCTGACGGTCGACGACGGTCACCTGGTGGCCGTCCCGGGCCAGGAACCAAGCGGTCGCGACGCCGACGACGCCCGAGCCCATCACCAGAACATGCACCGCCCAACCTCGCCGAAGGAATTATGCCGGTGCGGACACTTATAGGACGAAGCACTGCCGTTGCAAATGCCGGGGGCGTCGGTACCCTGGAGATATGGAACTGCTTTCGGTGCGACAGATGTACGCCGCCGATGCCGCCGCGATGGCGGCCGGGGTGACCGGCGCGGCGCTGATGGAGGCGGCCGGCTGGGCGGTGGCCAATGCGGTCCGCCGCCGCTGGCGGCCGTGCCCCGTCGCGGTGCTGTGCGGGCCGGGCAACAACGGCGGCGACGGCTTCGTGGCGGCCCGGCTGTTGCAGCGCGCCGGCTGGCCCGTGCGGCTCGGCCTGCTCGGCGATCCGGGGCGGCTGCGCGGCGACGCCGCCGCCATGGCGGCGCGCTGGAACGGCCCGGTGCATCCGGCCGGCCCCGACCTGCTCGACGGCCGCGCCCTGGTCGTCGACGCGCTGTTCGGCGCCGGGCTGGCGCGGCCGCTCGACGGCGCCGCCCGGGCGCTGGTCGAAGAGATCGGCCGCCGCGCCCTGCCCTGCGTCGCCGTCGACGTGCCCAGCGGCGTGCACGGCGATCGCGGCGCCATCCTGGGCGCCGCGCCGCGAGCCGCCCTGACGGTGACCTTCTTCCGCAAGAAGCCCGGCCATCTGCTGCTGCCGGGCCGCGAGGCCTGCGGCGAGGTGGTGGTCGCCGATATCGGCATCCCCGCCGCCGTGCTGGCCGACATCGCCCCGAACACCTTCGAGAACGGCCCGGCGCTGTGGCGGCTGCCGCGCCCGGGCCCGGCCGACCACAAATACGCCCGCGGCCATGCCGTGGTGGTCGGCGGCGCCCAGATGACCGGCGCCGCCCGGCTGGCGGCGCGGGCGGCACGGCGGGCCGGGGCCGGGCTGGTGACGCTGGCGGTGCCGGACTCGGTGCTCGACCTGGCGGCAGGCGACATGCCGGGCAATCTGCTGGCGCCGCTCGACGACTTCGACGAGCTGGTCGAGGACGCGCGGCGCAACGCGTTCCTGATCGGTCCCGGCAGCGGGCGCGGCGGCGAGACCGCGGCCCGCGCCCTGGCGGCGCTGCGCGCCGGCAAGGCCTGCGTGCTCGACGCCGACGCCCTGACCGCCTTCGCCGGCACGCCCGAGGCGCTGTTCCGCCACGGCGGCGGGCGCGTGCTGCTGACCCCGCACGACGGCGAGTTCGCGCGCCTGTTCCCGGGCCTTGAGGGCGACCGCCTGAGCCGGGCGCGAGCGGCGGCGGCGCGGAGCGGCTGCGTCGTGCTGCTCAAGGGCGCCGACACGGTGATCGCGGCCCCCGACGGCCGCGCGGCGATCAACGCCAACGCGCCGCCCGACCTGGCCACCGCCGGCAGCGGCGACACGCTGGCCGGCATCGCGGTCGGGCTGATGGCCCAGGGCCTGGCGGGGTTCGAGGCCGGCTGCGCCGCCGCCTGGCTCCAGGGCGCCGCCGCCGGTCTCTTCGGCCGCGGCCTCATCGCCGAGGATCTGGCCGAATTGCTGCCCCAGGTCCTTGCCGCCCTGGACCAAGGCCCGTAGACCGTGGGCCTGATTGGCGCATGATGGTGAACACGAGATGATCGGGAGCCGATGATGGACAACGTCGAGGAGAGACCCTCCAGCATGACCCAAGCCGTCAGCCCGAGTCTGCTCGAACGCCTGCGGAATCTGCGCACGCTGTGGCGCGACCTGGCCGGTAGCATGCGCGCGCCGGCCCCCGACCTGCCGCCCGACGACGCCGAGGACGTGCGCGAGCAGATGCGGGCCTGCCTCGAGGGCCGCGGCGGCGAGGTCTCGGCCCGCACCCGCGCCGCCCAGCTCGGGCGCACCTATATCGGCCTGAACGCCGAGGGCCGGCTGCGCTTCCTGACGATGCTGGCGACAGAGTTCGACATCGACCGCAAGGCCGTCGACGCCGCCATGGACCGGGCGCTGGCCGCCGCCGACCCCGCCGCACGGAGCGCGGCCGAAACCCAGCTCCGCGTGGCGCTGGAGCCGCCGCGCGTGCGGCTGCTGACCCAGTTCAACGGCCTGCCGGAAGGCGTGAAGTTCCTGGTCGACATGCGCTCCGAACTGCTGCGCCACCGGCGCGAGCACCCGGAACTGGCCGGGCTCGAGTCCGACCTCAAGGGCCTGCTGGCATCCTGGTTCGACGTCGGGTTCCTGGAATTGCGGCGCCTGACCTGGCGCTCGCCGGCCGCCCTGCTCGAGAAGATCATCGCCTACGAGGCGGTGCACGCGATCGAAAGCTGGGACGACCTCAAGAACCGGCTCGATTCCGACCGCCGGCTCTACGCCTTCTTCCATCCGCGCATGCCCGAGGAACCGCTGATCTTCGTCGAGGTGGCGCTGGTGCGCGGCATCGCGACCAATATCCACGACCTGCTCGACGAAGCGGCGCCGGTGGGCGATCCGACCGCCGCCGACACGGCGATCTTCTATTCGATCTCCAATGCCCAGAAGGGACTGGCCGGCATCAGCTTCGGCAACTTCCTGATCAAGCGCGTGGTCGAGGTGCTGGCCGCCGAATTCCCCAACCTGAAGACCTTCGCCACGCTGTCGCCGATCCCCGGCTTCCGGTCGTGGCTCGACGAACGGCTGGGCCAGGGCGAGCCCGGCCTGCTGACCGCCGCCGAGCACAAGGCGCTGACCCAGGCGACCAACGGCATGGCCGCCAAGGGCAGCCTCAAGGCGCTGCTCGGCTCGCCGGAGTGGTTCCAGGATCCCGGCCTGGTCGAGCCGATGAAGGCGCCGCTGATGCGCCTGTGCGCCCGCTACCTGACCGAGGCCAAGCGGCCCAGCGGCAAGGCGCTGGACCCGGTGGCGCATTTCCACCTGTCCAACGGCGCCCGCATGGAGCGCCTGAACTGGCTCGCCGACACCTCGCCCAAGGGCATGCGCGAATCGGCCGGCATGATGATCAACTACCTCTACAAGCTCGCCGACATCGAGGCCAACCACGAGGCCTATACCGGCCAGAATCGGGTGACCGCCTCGGCACAGGTGAAGGGCCTGGCGAAGTAGGCTAACCTGCGGTGGAGACCACCACCGCAGGAGGCAGCCATGTCGGCCATCGCCGATCGCATGCACGACATGATCTTCGAGTCCGCGCGCACCCACTCGCACTGGCTCGACCGCCAGGTGCCCGAAGAGATCCTTCGCGGCGCCTACGACCTGGCGCGCATGGGCCCGACCTCGGCCAACTGCCAGCCGGCGCGGTTCCTGTTCATCCGCTCGCCCGAGGCCAAGGCGCGGCTGAAGCCGTGCCTGATCGAATCGAACGTCGAGAAGACGATGGCCGCCCCGGTCACCGTCGTCGTCGCCCAGGACATGAACTTCCCCGAGCACCTGCCGCGCCTGTTCCCGCACACCGACGCCCGCGCCTGGTTCGCCGGCAACGAGGCGCTGGTCGAAGCGACGGCGTTCCGCAATTCGTCGCTGCAGGGCGCCTACTTCATCCTGGCCGCCCGTTCGCTGGGGCTGGACTGCGGCCCGATGAGCGGCTTCGACAACGAACGCCTCGACGCCACGTTCCTCGCCGGCACCGGCGTGAAATCGAACTTCCTGATCAATCTCGGCTACGGCGACAAGTCCAAGCTCCACCCGCGCAATCCGCGGCTGGAATTCGACGAGGCCTGCCGGCTGCTGTGACCGCCTAGCGCCCCTCCGCCACCTCGCCGGTGCCGAGATGGTCCGACAGGTAGTCGAGCACCACCGTGCGCGTCTCTTCGTCGAGTTCCGGCATGCCCTGCTCCGCGACCATCCAGTCGAGCAGCTCGTCCCAGCGGTGCCGCGGCAGGCGCTGCTGGGTGACCATGCGGATCGAATGGCAGGCGGCGCAGATGCCTTCGACCTCCTCGCGCCCCTCGCCCTCCGGCAGCTCCGTCTCGCGCTGCCCGAGATCGCGCGGCGTCGCGTAGGGGCTCGGCGGTTCGAACGCGGCGGCGGAGGCGGCCACCGCCGCCCCCGCCAGCACCAGGACCGTCAGGCGCGTCATTTGCCGCCGGTCTCGGCGGTCTGCGGCGCCTCGCGATAGTCCGGCACCCGCACCGCGACGCGGTGCATGGCGTTGTTGAGGTAGCCCTTCGGATTCCAGGCGATGGCGAACGGCTGCTGCACGCCGCGCGCGTCGGTGGCCCGCGCCCAGATCTCGTAATAGCCCTGGCGCGGGAACTCCATCCGCGCCCGCCAGTTCTGCCAACTGTAAGGGTTCTCGGGCCGGTCGAGATCGGCGGGCATCCAGGTGGCGCCGAAATCGTTCGAGATGTCGACCCGCTCGACCGCGCTGTCGCCGGCCCAGGCATGGCCGCGAACCTCGAGCAGGCGATTGTCGGCCGGCATCTCGAAGCCGCTCTTCGGCCAGGTGATCAGCGATTTGACCGGCATGGCCTGGATGATGACGAAGTCCTCCTTCGGGATTTCCTCGCCCGGCGCCACCGGATAGGCCGGCACGCGATAAGAGGTGCCGGTCATCTTGGCGCCGTCGTGGACGCGGTCGCGGATCCAGATGCGCTCCAGCCATTTCTGCGAGGTCGAGCCCGGCCAGCCCGGCGCGACGATGCGCACCGGAAAGCCGTGCACGGCCGGCAGCGGCTCGCCGTTCATCTCGAAGGCGATCAGCGTGTGCGGGTCCATCGCCTTCCAGATCGGCACCCCGCGCGAGATCGCGTCCTTGGCCGGGTCGCCGGACAGGTGCGGGTCCATCGAGTAGTGGGCGGTGTAGACGGCGCTGTCCTTCAGCCCGGCGGCCGCGAGCACGTCGCGCAGCCGCACCCCGGTCCAGCGGGCGTTGCCGATGGCGCCGACGGTCCACTGGTTGCCGCTGGCCGGCGGATTGAAGGCGGCACGGCCGTTGCCGCCGCATTCGACCTGCAGCGCCAGCTCGACCGGCTCGAAACGGCTCTTCAGGTCCTCCAGGGTCAAGGACAGCGGATTGTGCACCTCGCCGTCGACGGTCAGCACCCAGCCCGAGGCGTCGCCGCCGGTCGCGATGTCCGGCACCAGGCCGTTGTTGCGCACGAAATGGCGCGCGTTCGGGGTGAT
This sequence comes from uncultured Rhodospirillaceae bacterium, assembly GCA_964545205.1. Taxonomy (GTDB): domain Bacteria; phylum Pseudomonadota; class Alphaproteobacteria; order Rhodospirillales; family Magnetospirillaceae; genus CAZJFH01. Next base: position 45,282 of record CAZJFH010000014.1, on the reverse strand, counting down.
GGCGTCGTCGAGCAGATGCGCCGGCGTCTCGGCGTTGATCGGGCGGTCGTTGAGCACCGTCAGGCCGTCCTTGCCCTCGATGCGGAACTCCTTGGTTTCCTCGGCCAGCGCCGCCGGGATCAGTCCGGACGGCATGTTGCGGTGGAACGGGATGGCGCCGCCGACCACGGCGCCCATCGCCGCCAGTCCGGCGCCGCGCAGGAAGCCGCGTCGGCCGACCTCGGGCAGGCGGCCGAACACCAGCCGGTCGGCCCGCTCGGGATCTTCCTGGTAAAGCTCGCAGAGTCCGCGTTCGCGCTTGGACATCATTCTTCCTCCTCGCTCGGTTCGCCGCTTCGTGGCGGCTTGTTCTCCGAATCAGAGGTGGCGGGCGCGTTCGCGTATTCGAGCTGTCTGATGGGCCTATCCGGTCAGCGAACCGGCCGTACCTCGACGGCGGCGCGGCAGGTGTCGCGCAGGTCGCGGCCGCAGGAACGGAAGTTCAGGTCCTTGTCCATGCACACGCGGACCTCGGACAGCCGCCGGCCGCGACAGGTGACCGCGACCATGTCGCCGCCGAGGCCGGGATTGGCGGCGGCGAACATCGCCTCGATCTCGGCGGTGGTCAGCGACAAAGGCCGTTGCGGCGCCTGCAACGGCGCGGGAATGCGCAGCCGCGCGTAGGCGTCGCGGGTCGCCGCGAAATAGTCCTCGGCCGCGGAGCCGGCGCAGGTGCCGTGTTTCTTCCATTGATGGGCGACGAGGTCGCGGCTGGGCATGATCGGCAGCATGTCCTCGACCAGCGGGTCCGGCAGCGGCGTCGGCGCGGCGCAGAACGCCGGCCAGCCGGTCTCGTACTGCGGCCACAGGCCGTGGACGACGAAGCCGAAGCGCCGGCCCGGGCCGCACTGGCTGGCCGGCGGCTGCTTGGCGGTGGCGCAGAACGCCGGCGACCACGACAACGCCAGCAGCCAGTAGTCGAAGCGGCCGGGCTCGCCCCTGTCCTGCGCCCGGGCGGCGCCGGCCAGCGCCAGCGACAGCAGCAGGATGCCGGCGAGCGCACGCATCAGTCGCCCGCCCCCAGGCTGCCGAGCATCGCCCGCAGCACGCGGATGCGCCTGAACGCCGTCTTCAGCCGCGCCTGCATGCCGCGGTCGAAGCGCCGCGGCTCGATGCGCGCCGTCGGCGCCGTGCCGGCGGCGATGTCGGCCAGCTGCTGCTCCAGCAGGGCGCGCAGGATGGTCTCGTGCGCCTCGTCGAGACTGCGCATGTCCTCGGGGTGCATCCGGCCCGCGCCGACCAGCGCCGCGTAGCGGTCGTGCGTCGCGGTGACGGTCAGCCCCGCCTTGACCGCCTTGGCGCGCGCGGCCGAGACCAGCGGCAGCAGCCCGTGCTTCTTGGCGTCGAGGCGCCGGTCGACGGTGGCGAAGCCGCCCCAGAAGGTCAGCGGCACGTCGCACCTGGCGACGCTGAGCGCCAGCAGCTGCAGGAAGAACGGCGCGGCGGCGGCGGTCTCGACGGCATAAGCGTGCAGCGCCTGGCCGAGGTCGCGGTCGCCGTGGACCGGCCGCATGTCGAAGAAGATGTCGACGTTCATCACCGTCTGCTCGGCCGGCTCGTGCACCCAGCGCCAGACCTCATTCTTCCATGCGGCGGAGGACTTGCGCCACTGCGGATTGCGGGCCATCACCCCGCCGTCGCAATAGGGGATCCCGGCCGCGGCCAGCGTATCGTTGAGCCGCCGGCCCAGCTCGGCGAACCAGGGCTCGGCCGCCGCGTCGCCCTCGTGGACGATCGCGTTGTCCTGGTCGAAGGCGAGCAGGCTCTCGCCGCGGCCGCCCGAACCCAGCACCAAGAGGCACCAGCGCGCCGGCGCCGGCCCGAGCCCGTCGGCGGCCATCGACGCTTCCGCCAGCACCGCGGCGCGCGCCGTCATGTCGCGCAGCACCTGGCTGATCACCGCCGCGATGTCGCGGGCCGAGACGCCTTCGGCCAGCAGGTTGCGGGCCAGCTCGGGCAGATGCGACCGCGCCGCCGCCATCTGCTCCGGCCCGGAGGCCTCGGCGATGTCGTCGCCGATGACCAGCGCGTCGGTGATGCGGATCTTCATCAGGGTGCGCGCGGTGATCATGCCGGCGGGACGGCCGTCGCCGTCGACCACCACGAGATGGCGCAGCCCCAGCCGCGACATGCGGCCCAGCGCCACGAACAGGAACTCGTCCTCGCGCACCGTCCGCACCGGCCGCGCCATCACCTCGCCGAGGGCCAACGCCTCGGCGCCGCCGTGGTGGCGGGCGACCAGACGCAGCAGGTCGCGCTCGGTCAGGATGCCGGCGACGCGGCCGTCGCCGTCGACGACCACCATCGAGCTCTTGGCCTGCGAATCCATGAGCTGCGCCGCCTGCCCCACCGTCAGATCGGCGGTGCCGGTCAGCACCGGCGCCGACATCACCTCGCGCAGGCGGTGGCGGTAGGCGAAGCTGTCGATGTGCTCCAGCGGCGAATGCTCGATCATGGCCTCGGCCCGAGGAAAGAATTCACTCGGGCCGTCTGCTGTTGCACCGCACACCTACCCGCCCTGCCCAAAAGGGTTACGCGCCGCAACTGCAAAGTCTCCGTTCTCTGATAAATGTCAAACAGCACTAGTCATCGCCAGTGTTATTGCGCCGCCATGCATCTCTCCTGGGTTGGGTGCAGTGCGTTTTCCACCTACCCCTGGACTGTACGAAGCAACAAACCGGGCGTACTGTTCCAATACAGCATTGACACGTCTTTGCAATAACGTCTCTTCAGCCCATCGCCGGAGCGCGACAATTACCCTCTTCTTGACGACGCCGCAACCGCCGTGCTACTGCAGCCGCAAAACGAGCACGACGGCTGACCGGGAGCCGGCTCTTCGAAAAACAAAATGCCGGCAACAGGGGATTTTCGCTTCGAGGAAGACGGCTCTCGCGGGCCATGGAAGGCGCGCCGACCCCCACAAGAAGAAGCATCGACGAGGCCGACGGCGGCACTCGTCCAACTTGCCTGTTGGTCACTCTTAGGAGCGCTTCATGCAGAACGACGCCTATTTGAAAATTCGAAACAATCCGAAGTTCAAGGAGCTCGTCGCCAGGCGCAGCGCCTTCGCGTGGTCGCTGTCGGCGGTGATGCTGGCGATCTATTTCGGGTTCATCCTGACCATCGCCTACGCCCCGGGCTTCCTGGGCACGCCCCTGTCGGAAGGCAGCGTCGCCACGATCGGCTTCCCGATCGGCGTCGCCGTGATCCTGAGCGCGATCGCCCTGACCGGCGTGTACGTGTTCAAGGCCAACTCGCAGTTCGACGAACTGACCCGCCAGATCCTCGAGGAAGCGAAGTGATGAAGCCGACCAGCATCCTTTCGGCGCTGGCGGGCTTCGCCACGCTGGCCCTGACCAACGCAGCCATGGCCGCCGGCGGCGACCTCGGCGCGGTCAAGAAGCAGGACTTCAATCTCGAAGCCGTGATCATGTTCGCCATCTTCGTGGTGGCGACCCTGGGCATCACCAAATGGGCGGCGTCGAAGACCAAGACGGCGTCGGACTTCTACACCGCCGGCGGCGGCATCACCGGATTCCAGAACGGCCTGGCGATCGCCGGCGACTACATGTCGGCGGCCTCGTTCCTCGGCATCTCGGCGATGGTCTACACCCGCGGCTACGACGGCCTGATCTACTCGGTCGGCTGGCTGGTCGGCTGGCCGATCATCCTGTTCCTGATCGCCGAGCGCCTGCGCAACCTGGGCAAGTACACCTTCGTCGACGTGGTGTCGTTCCGCCTGGCGCAGACGCCGGTCCGCACTTTCGCGGCGACCAGCTCGCTGATCGTGGTGATCTTCTACCTGATCGGCCAGATGGTCGGCGCCGGCCAGCTCATCAAGCTGCTGTTCGGCATGGAGTACCTGTACGCGCTGATCCTGGTCGGCGGCCTGATGATGGTCTACGTCACCTTCGGCGGCATGACCGCCACCACCTGGGTGCAGATCATCAAGGCGGTGCTGCTGCTGTCGGGCGCCACCTTCATCGCCTTCATGGTGCTGGCCCAGTTCGGCTTCAGCTTCGAGTCGATGTTCAAGAAGGCCGTCGAGGTGCATCCCTCGAAGGAGGCGATCATGTCGCCCGGCACGCTGATCAAGAGCCCGATCGACGCGATATCGCTGGCGCTGGCGCTGATGTTCGGCACCGCCGGCCTGCCGCACATCCTGATGCGCTTCTTCACCGTTCCGGACGCGAAGGAAGCCCGCAAGTCGGTGTTCTACGCCACCGGCTTCATCGGCTACTTCTACATCCTGACCTTCATCATCGGCTTCGGCGCCATCACCCTGGTCGCCACCAACCCGGAATACGTCGAGGGCAACGGCCTGATCGGCGGCGTCAACATGGCGGCGATCCACCTGGCGCACGCGGTCGGCGGCAACCTGTTCCTGGGCTTCATCTCGGCGGTCGCCTTCGCCACCATCCTGGCGGTGGTGTCGGGCCTGACCCTGGCCGGCGCCTCGGCGGTGTCGCACGACCTGTATGCCAACGTGTTCTACCGCGGCCGGTCGACCGAGGACATGGAGGTCAAGGTCTCGAAGATCGCCTCGGCCGCCCTGGGCATCCTGGCGGTCATCCTGGGCTACGTCTTCGAGAAGCAGAACATCGCCTTCCTGGTCGGCCTGACCTTCGCCATCGCGGCGTCGGCCAATTTCCCGCTGATCGTGATGAGCATGTTCTGGAAGGGCCTGACCACCCGCGGCGCCGTGCTCGGCGGCGCGCTGGGCCTGGTCTCGGCGGTGGCGCTGACCGTGCTGTCGCCCGCGATCTGGGAAGCCATCCTCGGCAACCCGAAGGGCAGCGCGCTGTTCCCGTTCCAGAACCCGGCGCTGTTCTCGATGACCCTCGCCTTCGTCGGCACCTGGCTGTTCTCGGTGATGGACACCAGCGCCCGCGCCAAGGCCGAGCGCGAGGCCTACGAGGACCAGTTCGTCCGGTCGCAGACCGGCCTCGGCGCCGCCGGCGCCTCGGCCCACTGAACCGGCCCGACGGGCACAAGGAAACGGCCGCCGGAGCGATCCGGCGGCCGTTTTCTTTCAGACCCGCGCTCGCGGGTTATTTCGCCAGCTCTTGCCGGTACTCGGCGGCCAGGTTGGCGTAATGCGCCGCCGAGACCGCGAAGAAGTCCAGCTCCTCCTGGCTCAGCTCGCGCAGGAACTTCGCCGGGCTGCCGGCCCACAGCTCGCCCTTCTTGACCCGCTTGCCCGGCGTGACCAGGGCGCCGGCGGCGATCATCGCCCCCGATTCGACCACCACGCCGTCCATCACCGTCGCCCCCATGCCGATGAAGCAGCCGTCCTCGAGCTTGCAGGCGTGGATGGTGGCGTTGTGGCCGATGGTGATGTTCGAGCCGATATAGCAGCCGAACTTGCCGCGGGTGACGTGCACCACGGTGCCGTCCTGGATGTTGGTGTTCTCGCCGATGCGGATCTCGTGGACGTCGCCGCGGATCGTGCACGAGAACCAGACGCCGGTGCCGGCGCCGATCACCACGTCGCCGATCACCGCGGCGTTGGGCGCGACGAAGGCCTCGGGCGAGATGGTGGGCAGGGTTCCCTTGTAGGGCAGGATCAGTCCGGTCATCGCGGGGCTTTCCCTTTCTCTGCGTGTGACTATCGCCGCCCGAGCAGGTCGCCGAGGCGGTCCTCGGGAAACCACCACTCGGTCGGCTCGCCGCCTTCGGCGCGGCGGAACTGGTCGTCGCGCCAGACCGCCGGCACGTAGCCGAGCCCGGCCAGCCTGGCGTGGGCGGCCTCGAGGCTGTCGCCGGCGCGGCGCAGGAACTTGTCTTCCAGCTCGAGCATCATGACCGGACGGAACCGCGCGATGGCGCCGGCGGCGCCCTCGATCATGCGCAGCTCCCAGCCCTCGATGTCGGCCTTGATCAGATCGAGCCGCGCGATGCCCAGCGCCTCGGCCATCGCGTCCAGCGGCACGCTGAAGGCGATGTCGCGCACGACGGCGCGGCCGTCGTCGCCCTGGCCGAAATGCGACAGGCCGTAGCCGAAGCTGCCGCGCCGCTTGACCGGCATGCTCAGGGTCTCGATGCCCATGCGGCTGCCCAGCCCGACCGGAACCACGGTCACGTTGCGGCAGCGGTTGGCCCACAGCACCACGCGCAGGATCGAGCGGACGTAGCTGCCCGGCTCGAACGCGAACACCTGGCCTTCGGGCACATGGGCGCCGAACAGCTTGGCGTACTGGCCGGCATGGGCGCCGACGTCGAAGACCACGCCGTCGCGGGACAGGACGCGGCGCAGCGCCGGGGCGTCCTCGCGATGGTGCTGCTTGAACACGCCCTTGAACAGATGCGCCAGGAAGCTCGGCGTCGGATGCCAGCGGAAGTAGCCGCTGTCGCGCTCGGCGGAAGCCATCTCGCCCGCCGCGCTCACGGGAACATCGGCTGCTGTTCGAGGCCTAGCGTCTCCTCGAAGTCCAGCATCAGGTTCATATTCTGCACCGCCTGGCCCGAGGCGCCCTTGACCAGGTTGTCGATCACCGAGAACACGATGGCGCGGCCCGGCACCCGATCGGCGAAGACGTTGATCAGGCAGAAGTTCGAGCCGCGCACATGGCGGGTATGCGGCACCACGCCCTTGGGCAGCACATGCACGAACGGCTCGCCGGCGTAGCGCGCGGACAGCGTCGCGTGCAGGTCGTCGGCGGTGGCGCCGCCGGCCAGCCGGACGTAGCTCGAGCACAGGATGCCGCGGCTCATCGGCATCAGGTGCGGGGTGAAGTTGACCACGATCTGGCGCCCGGCGGCGGCGCTCAGGCCCTGCTCGATCTCGGGGGCGTGGCGGTGGCTGGCGACGCCGTAGGCGTGGATGCCTTCGGCGACCTCGGCGAACAGGCTGCCCTCCTTGGCGGCGCGGCCGGCCCCGGAAACGCCCGACTTGGCGTCGATGACGATGTCGCCGGCGTCGATCAGGCCGGCGCCGACCAGCGGGATCAGCGGCAACTGCGCCGCCGTCGGATAGCAGCCGGGATTGGCGACCAGCCGCGCCTCGCGCACCTGCGCGCGCGACAGCTCGGTCAGGCCGTAGACCGCCCGGGTCTGCAGCTCCGGCGCCTTGTGGGCATGGCCGTACCATTGGGCGTAGGTGTCGAGGTCGTGCAGGCGGAAGTCGGCCGACAGGTCGACCACCTTCAGCCCCGCCGGGATCGCCGCGACGATCTCCTGCGTCGTGCCGTGCGGCAGGGCGCAGAACACGAAGTCGACGCCCGACCAGTCGACCTGGTCGACGGTGATCATCTCCGGCAGCGGCACCGCGGCGAGGTGGGGGAACACCGACGCCATCGCCTGCCCGGCCTTGCGGTCGGCGGTCAGCGCGGCGATGCGGACGGCGGGATGGCGGGCGAGCAGGCGCACCAGCTCGGCCCCGGTATAGCCGCTGGCCCCCAGAATGGCGACGCGCACGCTTTGCGAACCCATGTCGTCCTCCTCAATCCGCCCAAAGCCTCTGAACCCAGAACCACTGTGCCGGCCGCTCGCGGATCCAGCACTCCACCCTGTTCATCGCCGCCTGCATCACCGTTTGCGCGAAGGCGTCCGGCGGCAGGTCGCGATCGACGGCCAGCGGCGGCTCGATCGTCATCCTGAATCTGGCGCCGTCCAGCCGCTCGACCCGCAACGGCAGCAGCGGGCATGCGGTCTTGCGGGCCATCAGCGCCGCCGTCGGCGCCACCCGGGCCGGCCGGCCGAAGAAATCGACCTCGACGCCCTTGTTGTAGCGATGATCGACCAGAAGTCCAACGCATCCGCCGGCCTTCAGCGTCGCGAAGGCGCCGAGCGTGCCGGCGCGGTCCTTCTCGAGGAAGGTCACGCGTGCCGGCCGCAGGGCGTTGAGCATCTCGTGCACCGCCGGATTGTTCGGCTTGCGGTACATCATCGCCGCATCGAAGTCGAGCAGCGCCGGCGCCACCGCCAGCACCTCCCAATTGCCGAGATGGGCCGAGAAGCCGATGGCGCCGCGGCCCTCGGCCAGCGCCGCCCGCAGGTGCTCGGCGCCGCGGATCTCGACGACGCCGGCCCCCTTGCCGTCCTCGAGGCCGCGCATCTTGGCGATCTCGAAGAAGGTGCGGCCCAGATTGTCCCACATCGCCGCCAGCACGGCGTCGGCATCGACCTCCGGCAGCGCCAGGCTCAGATTCCGGCGCGCCAGCGCCTGGCGGCGGGTCAGCCGCGGCCCGACGATCCGCCCCAGCCGCCCGCCGAGCGCCGAGACCGTGTCGAGGTCCATGCGCCCGAGCCCGGCCAGCAGGCCGCGGGCGGCCAGCGCCTCGGCACGGTAGCGAAGGGAACGGGACAGGGGCAGCGACGGCGACACGCGGGACTCGATTGGCGGGATGGCGGCGGTGCTGCGGTCTAGCACAATTCCGCCGCCGCCGCCACGGATGCCGTCAGAGGCAGACCAGCGGCGTCCCCGCGGACCCGATCGGCCGCCGCGGCGGCGAGACGGTGCGCCGCGCGGCCGGTTCCGGCTCGCCCGCCAGCAGCCGGTCGATATGGCGGCCCTGGAACAGGCCGATGCCGAGGGCGCGGCCGAACCGCACCGCTTCCGGACCGTCGCAGCGGCACAGCGCGAACCTGTCGGCGCCGCATCGGGCGACGGTCTCGATCAGCCCGGCGGCGGAGCCGGCGTCGGCCAGTTCGGCGTCCCAGACCACCTTGACCAGATCGACCCGCATGACGTCGAGATTGATGAAGGCCAGCATCTCGGCCGGCAATCCGTCGAGCACCAGCGTCATGCCCAACCCACTCAGCTTGCGCTGGACGGCGAGGAACATGCCGATGTCGGACATCGCGTCGGAATAGGCGATCTCGACCGCGATGCGACTACGCTCGCCGGCGTCGAGGGCGCAGGCCCATTCCGACCAGTCCGGCGACGACACCGTCGCCATGTTGAGGTTGAGCGAGATGCCGGCCGGCAGCCGCTCCAGCTCGCCCCGCGCCGCGCCGAGGACGCGCCGGTCGAGGGCGCGGGCGACGTAATGGAACAGATGGCGGTCGCTGCCCAGGCCGGCGGCGCCGGGCACCGAGCGCTCGAGGTCCGGGATCGAGACGTAGACCTCGTGGCGCAGCGGCGCCGGAACGCCGTCGCCGCCGATCCGGCACAACGGCTGCCGCCGCAACAGCGGCGCCAGCTCGGCCGCCTCGAAGGCGGACATGAACCGGGCGAAGCGGCCGAAGGTGCCGGCGGTCGGATCGGTGTCCTCGGCGGTCTCGACAGCCCCCTCGCGCTCGGCGCGGGCGCGCCACTGCGCCTCGGCATAGGCCAGCAACGCCTCGTCGTCGCGCTCGAGGTCGTACCAGGCGGCGAAGTCGCCCCGACGCGGGACGCCCGGAATCTCGAACAGCAGCCGGATGTTCGAGACCGCTTCGCGGATCGCCGGCTCGCCGATCGCGCCCTGATAGGCGAAGACGAGGTCGCGGCTCTTGAGGATGAACAGCCGGCCCTCGAAGCGCCCGACCAGCGAGCGGAACATGTTGATCGCGTAGACGTAGTTCTCGTAGTTGCAGCTTCCGCTGCCGGAAATGTTCGCCACCACGACCGACGCATTCTTGCGCCCGGCGCAGGCGGCGCGGGCATAGTCGACGAGCTCGCGCTCGAAATCGACGGCCTTGCGCCTGAATTCCCGAGGCTCCTGTGCGGATTTTTTCTTCCCGAACATCGATTTTCTCCCAGCCGACATTTCTTGTCGTTCGATCCTGGGATCAATGTACGGCGGCGTTATCTGCCGGAAAGTGACGCTCGTCACCGTTGCGCGAGAATCATCATCACCAAAACGCATCGAGGGCCTGCCCGGGCGGGCAGACCCTCGAAAACCGTGCCGTGACGCGGCCGATCAGCGCTTCGAGAACTGGAAGCTGCGGCGGGCCTTGGCCTTGCCGTACTTCTTGCGCTCGACCACGCGCGGATCGCGGGTCAGGAAGCCGCCGCGCTTCAGCACCGGCCGCAGGTCGGGCTCGAAGTGCGTCAGCGCGCGGCTGATGCCGTGGCGGACGGCGCCGGCCTGGCCGGACAGGCCGCCGCCGGTCACCGTGCAGACCACGTCGAACTGGCCGACGCGGTTGGCGACGCCGAACGGCTGGTTGATGATCATGCGCAGCACCGGACGGGCGAAATACACGTCGATGTCGCGGCCGTTGACGGTGATCTTGCCGTTGCCCGGCTTGACCCACACGCGGGCGACGGCGTTCTTGCGCTTGCCCGTTGCGTAAGAACGGCCCTGCGCGTCGACCTTGCGCTCGTACTTCGGAGCCTGCGGCGCCTGCGGCGCCACGCTCTTCAGATCAGCGAGGCTCCTGAGTTCCTCGGCCATGTCTTACCTCTTGTTCTTCGGGTTCATCGCCGCGACGTCCAGCGTTTCCGGCTGCTGGGCCTCGTGCGGATGGTTGGGGCCGGCATAGACGCGCAGGTTCTTCATCTGCTGGCGGCCGAGGGGCCCGCGGGTGATCATGCGCTCGACCGCCTTGACGATGACGCGCTCGGGGTAGCGACCGCCGAGGAGCTGGCCCATCGTGCGGTCCTTGATGCCGCCCGGATGGCCGGTGTGCCAGAAAAAGCGCTTCTGGACCAGCTTGTTGCCGGTCAGCCGCACCTTCTCGGCATTGACGATGATGACGTTGTCGCCGCAGTCGATGTGCGGCGTGAACGAGGGCTTGTGCTTGCCGCGCAGCCGCATGGCGACGATGCTGGCGAGCCGCCCGAGAACGAGGCCTTCCGCGTCGATCAGAACCCACTTCTTCTCGACTTCGGACGGCTTGGCGGAATAGGTCTTCATGGCACCCGTAGCGTAAAGCCGTTGAGATGGCGAAGGGCGCGAAACACCCCCCGATCCGAGGCCGCGGATTATGCCGAATCCGCAGGCGAAGTCAACGGCGAAAAACGCCTGAAAAATCAAGGGGGTTGGAAGTGGGGTATTACGTTACCGCATCCGCAACCCGCATCGCCGCAGGGCTCCGGGCGGTCTCAGTACACCACCGTCTTGTCGGCTTCCATCATCTCCTGGACGAAGCTCGCCGCGCCGACCACCACGGCCTGCTCGATCAGGCCGGTCTTGGTGTCGATGCCGCGGGCCTGCAGGCAGGGCGCGCAGACCAGCATCCTGCCGCCGGCCTCGACGAAGGCGTCGAGCAGGTCCTTGAGCGGCGGGAACGGCTCGGCGGCGACCGTCTCGGCGTAGCCCTTGGCGACGATGCGCACGCCCTCGATCTGGAAGCCCATCACCACCTCGACGTCCGCCGCCTGCGCCGCGGTCGCCATCACCATCGCCACGGTGGCGCGCTCGGCGTCGTTGCCGGCGTTGGTGCACATCACGAAAAGCTTCGACATCTGCCGCTCCTGGTCGCTGATCCGAACCGCCGACCTTAGATGGGCGCCGACGCCCGGTCGATGCGATTCGTCATTCCGCGAACCCGCGCCCGGCCCGGCGCGTTGCCATCGGCGAGACCACCGCGACCGGAGGAGATGATGCTGCCGCGCACCGAGGCCCGCGTCGTCGAGCACAGCGCCCGCTGGAAGACCCGCCGCATCCGCGCGGAGATGGAGCTGCGGCTGGAACGGCTGGCCGGCCACCGGGCGGCGATCGACCGCCGCCTCGACGAACTCGACCGCGAATGGGACGTCGAGCGGGTGCTGGAGGCCAACGCCGCTGCGCTGGCGCTGGCCGGCACCGCGCTGGGGGCCTTCCACGACCGCCGCTGGCTGGCCCTGCCGGCCGTGGTGACCGGCTTCCTGCTGCAGCACGCGGTCCAGGGCTGGTGCCCGCCGGTGCCGCTGTTCCGCCGGCTCGGCATCCGCACGGCCGCCGAAATCCAGGCGGAAAAGGCGGCGTTGCTGGCGATGCGCGAGGATTGGGGCGTGCCGCCGCGCCGGGTGATGGACCGGCTGGCGATGCACTGAGCGCCGGTCAGCGCCCGGCGGTCGCCGCCGACAGGAATCGCACGCAGCCGCCCAGCGTGGAGAGCCGCGGGCAGTCGGCCTCGGGCACCCGCACGCCGAACGCGCGCTCCAGCGCCAGCACGAAGTTGAGATAGTCGACGGAATCGATGTCGAGCTGGTCGCGGAACGGCACCTCGGGCGCGATCGCGGACTCCAGCTTCAGGCCGGGCACCGCCTGAGCCAGCGCGGCCAGAACCCGGCTTTCGATCGCCTGCGCGTCCATATGCTTCCCCCGCCAGCCTGCATTGCGCCCTCGGCGTTTGCATGTACGCCAATTGGGCGAGACCATTCAACGGTCACGGCTGCGAGGCTGCCATGCCCGTTCGTCATCTCGAAGCCTTTTTCCGCCCGCGGACGGTGGCGCTCGTCACCGAGGAATCCGCCGCGCCGGCCCGCGCCCACGTCCTGATCCGGAATCTCTTCGACGGCGGCTTCGCCGGCCCGATCCTGCCGGTCAGCGCCACCGCCGGCGCCGTCGAGGGCGTGCTCGCCTATCCGTCGCTGGCCGCGCTGCCGCTGGCCCCGGAACTGTGCGTCGTGCTGGCGCCGGCGGCGCGGCTCGGCGCGCTGATCGTCGAGGCGGCGGAACGCGGCGCCCACGCGGTGCTGGCGTTGCGCGACGAGGCGGCGGGGGCGGCCGACGAGTCCTGGCGCCAACAGGCCCGCCGCGCCGGCGTGCGCCTGCTCGGCCCCGGCAGCCTGGGGGTGATGGCGCCGCAGATCGGGCTCAACGCGAGCCTGGCGGCATCGCCCGCCCGCCCCGGCCGGCTGGCGCTGGTCTCGACCTCGGGCAGCGTCGTCGACGCCATCCTCGACTGGGCGTACGACCGCGGCATCGGCTTCTCGGCGGTGGCGACCACCGGCGGCGCCGACGAGGTTTCCGTCGGCGACCTGCTCGACCACCTGGCGATGGACGTCGGCACCCGCGCGATCCTGCTGCACGTCGACGACGTCCGCGATGCCCGCGGCTTCCTGTCCGCCGCCCGCGCCGCCGCGCGCAACAAGCCGGTGATCGCCTATCGGCCCGGCCGGCACGACGCCGCCGACGCCGCCTGGGACGGCGCCTTCCGCCGCGCCGGGATGCTGCGGGTCGGCACCCTCGGCGACCTGTTCGGCGCCGCCGAGACGCTGGCCCTGGCCCGGCCGGCACCGAGCCCGCGCGTGCTCGTGGTCGGCAACGGCGCCGGGCTGTGCATGGCCGCGGCCGACGCCGTCCTCGGCGCCGGCGCCGAACTGGCCCGCCCGACCGACGCGATGGCGGCGCGCCTGCGCGCGCTCGAGCCGCCGCCGCGCAGCCTCGCGCCGCTCGACCTCGGGCCCGAGGCCGGCGGCAGCCGCTACGGCGAGGCGATCAAGATCCTGGCCGGCGACCGCGGCGGCGACGCGCTGCTGGTGCTGCACGGGCCGGCGGCGGCCGCCTCGCCGCTCGACGCCGCCGAGGCGGTGGTGGAGATCGCGGCCGGGACGGCGCGCTGCGTGCTGACCTGCTGGCTGGGCGAGCGCTCGGCGCACGCCGCGCGCATCCTGTTCGCGGAACGCCATCTGCCCACCTACCCGACGCCGGCGGAGGCGATCCGCGGACTGCTGCAGATCATGGAATACCGACGCAACCAGCAGGCGCTGACCGAGACGCCGCCGTCGGTGCCGGCCGATTTCGACCCGCGCCCCGAAACGGCGCGGGCGGTGATCGACGCCGCCCTGGCCGCGGGCCGCGACCAGTTGAGCGAAGACGAGCTCGACATGCTGCTGGGCGCCTTCGCGCTGGCCCCCCGCCATGCCGCGAGCCCCGCCGCCCTGCCCGTCCGGCTCGAGGAGGACGGCCGTTTCGGCCCGGTCCTGCGCCTGGGCACGCCGCCGGGCACGGTGGCGCTGCCGCCGCTGAACCTGCACCTCGCCGCCGACGCCCTGACGCAGGCGGGAACCGCCGGCGACGGCATGGCCGCGGCGCTGGTCAAGCTGGCGCAAATCCTGGTCGACCTGCCGGAACTGGCGAGCCTGGACGGCGCGCGCCTGCGCGCCGACGGCACGCTGGCGATCGGCGGCGCCATCGCGCACATCCGGCGGTGGACCGGCGACGCCGCCGCCCGCCTGGCGATCCGGCCCTATCCGCGCCAGCTGGAAGCGCCGCTGACGCTGCCGGACGGCCGCGCCCTGCTGGTCCGCCCGGTACTGCCCGAGGACGAACCGGCGCTGGAGGCGATGTTCGCCCATCTGACGCCGGAGGCGGTGCGCCTGCGATTCTTCGCGCCGCGGCGCGAACTCGGGCACCAGACCGCCGCCCGGCTGACCCAGCTCGACTACGGCCGCGAGATGGGGTTCGTGGTCGCCGGCCCGCAACGGCCGGGCGCGGCGCCGGTCTACGGCATCGCGCACCTGTCCTGCGACGCCGACCGCGAGCGCGGCGAGTTCGCGATCATGGTCGCCTCGGACATGGAGGGGCTCGGCCTGGGGCCGCTGCTGATGCGCCGCGTGCTCGACCATGCCGCCGCCACCGGCGTGCGCGAGGTGTTCGGCGAGGTGCTGCGCGAGAACGCGCCGATGCTGCGGTTGTGCGCGGCGCTCGGGTTCGACAGCAAGGCCTCGGCGGACGACCCCGAGCTGATGCGCGTCTCGCGGGCCGTGGCGGCTTGACGCGGCGGCCGGCATGGATCAGCGTCGTGCCCAAGCAAAGAAGGGGGGAGAGCCCGCATGAGCACCGTCGCCTCGATCTCGTTCCGCAACGACAAGAGCGTCAGCATGGACGTCGAGGGCGTCCATGCCATCGAGATGGCGCCGCCGATGCAGCTCGAGGACGGAAGCTGGGCCTGCGAGTTGCTGATCCGCAGCGCCAACGGCACCGTGGCGATCCAGCTTCAGGCCGAGAGTCCGGACAGCTTCACGGTACAGGCGCCCTGACGGCGTCGCCGGTCGGCGGGATCGAGTAGGTCCCGGTCACGTGAGCGACGAGGTCGTCGCTTTCGGCCGAGCGCAGCAGCACCTCGCCCACCGCCAGCCGCTTGCCCAGCTTGAGGATGCGTCCCTCGGCGATCACGTCGGCGATCGGCGGCTTGCGCAGGAAATTGATGCTGAGATTGGTGGTCACCGCCAGCTCGATGCGGCCGATCATCCCCAGCACGACGGCGTACATGCACACGTCGGCCAGCGCCATCAGCGCCGGCCCGGCGACGGTGCCGCCGGGACGGATCGAGCGCTCGTCGCAATGCATGCGCATCACCGCCTCGCCGCGGCCGATGCTCTCGGTCACGATGCCGAACAACCCGACCACCGGCAGTTGCTCGTCGATCAGCGCCTGGAATTCGGGAACGGTGATCTTGGCCATCGCGACCTCCGGCTGGGCTGAGGGACGACGAGCCTACACGCGCGTTTACGTTTACGTCAACGGAACCGGGGTTGCGCCATCGGCCCGGCCGGCGCAGACTTCGGCCCGGAGGAAAACCAAGGAGACGGCAATGTCCGACCACGAGCCCATCCTGCTGCGCAACGATGCCGACGGCATCCGCACGCTGACCCTGAACCGGCCGCAGGCGCGCAACGCGCTGTCGGTGGCGCTGATGACGGCGCTGCAGGAGGCGCTGGACGCCGCCGCCGGCGACGCCTCGGTGCGCGCGGTGGTGCTGGCCGCCAACGGCCCCGCCTTCTGCGCCGGCCATGACCTGAAGGAGATGCGCGCCAATCCCGGCCGCGACAATTACGAGGCGCTGTTCCGCCAGTGCTCGCGGGTGATGACCTCGATCGTGCGTCTGCCGCAGCCGGTGATCGCCCGGGTCCACGCGATGGCGACGGCGGCCGGCTGCCAGCTCGTGGCGAGCTGCGACCTCGCCGTGGCGGCCGACACCGCCAAGTTCGCGACGCCGGGGGTCAATATCGGCCTGTTTTGCTCGACGCCGATGGTGGCGCTGTCGCGGGCGGTCGGGCGCAAGCAGGCGATGGAGATGCTGCTGACCGGCCGCCCCATCACCGCCGACGAGGCCGAGCGCTTCGGGCTGATCAATTACGCCGTGCCCCCCGAGCGCCTGGATGCGGCCGTCGCCGAGCTGACCGGCATGGTGGCGAAGAAGTCGCCGCTGACGCTGAAGATCGGCAAGGAGGCGTTCTACCGGCAGCTCGAAATGGGCCTCGACGCGGCCTATGACTTTGCGTCCGAGGTGATGACGCGTAACATGCTGGCCAGGGACGCCGAGGAGGGCATCGACGCCTTCCTGGGCAAGCGCGAGCCCGTGTGGCAAGGCTGCTAGGTGGGGGACGAGGGGACGGTGGCGACCGACGAGGATGACGGGGACTTCGCGGTCTGGCAGGCCAAGGTCGACGGCACCAACATCTCGCCGGCCAGCCTGCTCGCCACCGATTACCTGAACCATTTCAACGAGATCATCATGCTGCTCGGCATGATTCCCGACATGCCCGACATCGTCGAGGAATGCCGCGAATGGCAGCCGAAGGGCTACAAGGAGCACTTCGCCGAGTCGGGCTTCCGCGACAAGGAACTGGCCATCGCCGCCTACGACCACGTGCCGGCGCGGTTCAAGATCCCGTTCGAGGAGACGATCGAGCAGATGAACGTCGTCGTCCAGAACGCCGTCGCCAAGATCGACGCCGCCCGCGCCGAAGGAGACGACGGCGCCGCCGCGTTCAAGGCCGAGACCGCCTCGCGTCTGCTGCAGCACCTGCTCGACTGCGCCTCGGCGATCATCCACGGCTCGCAGGTGACGATGAGCCAGTCCGACATCGACGACTTCCTGGCCGCCTGAGACGGGCGCCTCACGCCGCCAGGCGCGGCGGATCGATCCGCACGGCGTAGTCTCCCGCGCGCCGCTCGCCGAAGTCGATCACCTGGTCCAGCGTCAGATAGCCCGGCAGCGGATACCGCGCGGGGATGCCGCGCAGGGCCTCGCCGTAGCGGGCGTAGCTGGCGAAGTCGGCCGGATAGGCGTCCTCGTCGACGCCGAGGAAACGGCCGCGCCGGCGCGCCCGCGCCAGGATGCCGCGCCAGCGCGCCAGCGAGGCCCAGCCGACCCCGGCGATGCCGTTGGCGAACAGCATCAGGTCGATCTCGTCGAAGTCCGGCCGGCTGTCGACGTAGTCCTCGAGGCGCTGCGCCGAGGGCGCCATGTTGAACTTCATCCAGAACGGCACCGCCCCGACCCGCAACGCGCGCCAGGGATCGAGGACGATGAACGACTCGGCCAGCAGCCGGTTCGCCGGGATGCGCCGGCGCGCGTACCACCAGCGATACAGGTCGGCGACCAGCGGGCTGGGATCGTCGGGCTGCTCGTAGGCGATGCGCGCGACCCGGAATCCATGCCGCGCGGCGAAGGCCATCACGTCCTCGGCGAGGTCCTCGGTGAAGCCCCACTCGGCCTCGGGAGCCCGGTCGTTCGGGCGCGGCGCCAGCCAGGTGCCGGGCCTGCCGCCCTGGCGCGCCAGGAATTCGGCCACCCGCGGGCCGCCGACGAGATGCTCGGCCTCGGTGGCGCCGCCGACGGCGCCCGGCTGGAACACATGGCGCGGACCCAACCGCACCACCGGCCAGGTCAGGCGGCAGTCGACCAGCAGGATGGTGCCGCCGGGCTCCAGCCGTTCGCGCAGGAAGCGCTCGTAGGCGGCACCGAGGCGCCGGCGCTTGACCCGGAAATAGGCCATGTGGCGCACCATCAGCCGGTCCTGGCTGGCGTCGTGCATGCGGTGCAGGTCGAGGTCGGGATTGGCCTCCAGCAGCCGTTCGCCCGCCGCGATGCCGTCGCGCATCGCCGCGACCATGTCGTCGCGCGGCCCCGGCAGCCGCACCGGCACCAGGAAGGTCTGCGGCAGCCACGGCGCGCCCAGCGCGGCGCCGAGATGGACCATGGCGCCGCAGGACGAGCCGACCATCACCACCGGATAGCTTCGCCGTGGATACTGCGCCGCCGTCCAGGCGGCGATCCGCTCGGCCGAGACCGATCCCGTCCGCCGCGGCGAGATCGATTCCAGCGCGCCGCCGACGGCGAAGGTGGCGCGGCGGCCGCGGCCGGGCAGCCGGTTGCTGAGCTTGGCCAAGGGCACCAGCAGCCGCGACTGGCCGAGCCGCGGGAAGTCGCGGCCGCGCAGGAAACGCGACAACGCCCGCACCATCGCGGCGGAGGAGTCGAAATCGGCGAGTTCAGCGGGAGAGGACATTCGTCTGCTCGGCAAGAAAGGCTTCGGTGACACGGGCGACCTCCAGCGGTGCGAAGTGGTTCGCCGTGTGGCTGACCCCGGGCAGCTCGACCAGCCGGCCGTGCGGCAGCAGGTCGGCCGCGACGCGGCTCCAGTCGCCGCCATCGAGTGGATCGCGGGTGCCGCGCACGACCAGCGCCGGGCAGCCGACCAGCGGCAGACGCCGTTCCAGCGGGTGGGCCAGCATCTCGCGCATGCCCTGAAGCATCCAGCGCAGGCCGGCGTCGCGATAGTCGCGGGACGAGACCTCGAGCATCGACGGCTCGCGGCGCCCGTTGCGCCACCAGCGCCACACCAGCGCGCCCCTTGACTGCCGCCGGTCGACCAGCCCCTGCAGCACCAGCGCCGCCGCCAGGTCGGGACGGCGGACCGCCAGCTCGGCGATGACGTTGCAGCCCGACGAATTGCCCAGCAGCACGGCACCGCGCAGCCGCACGCGGTCCATCCAGGCCGCGAGCTGGGCGGCGTGCCCGGCGACGCCGGGATGGCTGGGCGGCTTCCAGCTCAGGCCGTGCCCGGGCAGGTCGGGCACGTAGACGTCGTGCGTCGCCGACAGGATTTCGGCCAGGCGGCGCATGTAGCGGTGCGAGGCCAGTCCGTGCACCAGCACCACCGGGACGCCGCCGGCGCCGGCGGCGAGCAGGTAGTGGACGGCCCCGCCGGCGGCGTTGGCGCGGCGGCTTTCCAGGGTCAATGGCGTATGTGGCGGGCCGGCGTGCGCGCCCGCCGCTGCATCTCGCGCCATGCCATCAGTCCGATCGGAATCGCCGCCGCCAGCGCCGCGCCGGCCACCGCGGTCGCCGTCGAAACCTCGCCGCGCCGCTGCTGCGCCCCCTGGCGCCAGCCGCCGTGCACGGCGTCCCACATCGGCCGCACCAGGTTCCCGGCGCTCGGCGGCGCCGGCCGGTCCTCGAAATGATCCTGCTCGACCTTGCGCGCCATCATCCGTTCCATCGCCGCCGAGGCCATGGCGTGGCCGAAGGCCGCCATGCGCGACTCGGCGCCGACGAAGGCCTCGCGCCGGGGCTTCGCGATCAGTCCGAGGACGACGTCGGCGACCTCTTCCGGCGGATGCACCGGCGGCATCGGACGGGCGACGCGGCCGTGATAGTTGCCGCCGTGCTGGAACAGCGGCGTGTCGATCGACGGCGGATACACCGTGCAGCAATGGATGCGGGGCGCGTCCATCAGCTCCATGCGCAGGCATTCGGACAAGCCGCGGATCGCCCATTTGCTGGCGACGTAGGCGCTGGTGAACGGCTGGCCGACCCAGGCCACCACCGAGGCGACGTTGATCAGGATGCCCTGCCCCTGCTCGCGGAACGCCGGGATCGCGGCGCGGGCGCCATAGGCGTAGCCGAGCAGGTTGGTGCGGATGACCCGCTCGAAGGCGCCGGGCGGCAGCTCCTCGATGCGGCCGAACAAGGTGACGGCGGCGTCGTTGATCCACACGTCGATGCGGCCGTAGGTGCCGAGCGCCCGCTCGGCGAGGTGGCGGACCTGATTCTCGTCGCCGACATCGGTCACCACCGGCAGCGCGCGGCCGCCCGCGGCGCCGCACTCCTCGGCCACCGCGCGCAGCGCGTCGTGGCTGCGCGCCGCCAGCACCAGGGTCGCGCCCCGCTCCGCCAGGGCATGGGCGCAAGCGCGGCCGATGCCGCTCGACGCCCCCGTGATCACGACCACCATGTCGCGAAAGCTTCTCGCCATCACCGGCCTCCCGTCTGCGTTTCTCGACGATCCAACAGACGGAGGGCGGCGATGGTTCCGGCTACTCGGCGGCCCCCCGCCGTTCGGCGGGCGGCGCCAGGCCCTCGACCTCGGCGCGGAACCGGGGCAGCGCCTCGGGATGGTGGCGCTGCATGAAGACGAGAAGCTGCTCGCGCACCTGGCAGCGCAGCTCCCAGGCCAGGCCGGCGCTGGCGGCGCTCATCAGGCAGCGCAGCTCGACGACCCGCTCCTTGAAGTCGGTGACCTGCAGGTTCCACACCTTGCGGTCCCACAGCGGGCTCTCGTCGAGGATGCGGAACAGCTCCTGGCGGATCGCCTCGACCGGGACGTCGTAGTCCAGGTAGATGGTCACGGTGCCGAGGATGTCCGAGGTCTTGCGCGTCCAGTTCTGGAACGGCTTCTCGATGAAATAGGACAGCGGCACCACCAGCCGCCGCAGGTCCCAGATGCGGACGACGACGTAGGTGGCGGTGATCTCCTCGATCAGCCCCCACTCGCCCTCGACGATGACGACGTCGTCGAGCCGGATCGGCGCCGCCAGCGCGAGCTGGATGCCGGCGATCAGGTTCGACAGCGCCGGCCGCGCCGCCATGCCGGCGATCAGGCCGGCGACGCCGGCCGAGGCGAACAGGGAGATGCCGATCTCGCGGACGCTGGGGAACGTGATCAGCATCAGGCACACGGCGACGACCCCGATCGCCGCGACCAGCACCCGGCGCAACATGATCACCCGCGTGTGCACCTGCCTGGCGAGCGCGTTGTCGGCGGCGGCGAGGTCGTAGGCGTCGGCGGCCCAGTCGACCATGATGCCGGTCAGGGCGATCAGCAGCCAGGCGACGGCGAAGGTCAGCGCCACGCTGGTCCAGCGCGCCGCCTCGACCGCGACCGCCCCATCGAGCGGTCCCGTCGGGAGCATGATCAGGAGCGCGACGACCAGGAACAACAGCCGCGCCGGCCGCCACGCGCGCTCGACGACGAACTCGTCGAGGCGCGACTTGGTCTGGCGCACGATGCGGAATGCGACGCGGAACGCCAGCCAGTGCGCCGCCATCGACAGCAGCAGCACGGCGCCGGTCAGGACGAGCCAGGCGATCAGCGGTTCGAAATCGCCGATGGTGCGGGCGGTCAAGTCGATCATGCCCGAACAACGGCCGGCGATGCCGAATGGTTCGCCGCTTCGCCGCCGGGATTACTTCCTGAGGTCGGTCAGACGGCCGCCGAGGCCCAGCATCTCGTCGGCGATGCGCACCATCAGCCGGTTCGGCAGAGCCTGCGGCCGGATGCGGCGGATGTGGTCGAGCATCTGCCGCTCGCGGCCCGGCGCCGCCTGGCAGCCGATGATCCAGGCGGCGGCGGTCGAGCGCGAGATCCCCGCCATGCAGTGGATCAGCACGCGGTCGCCCCGGTCGAGGCGGCGGCCGAAATCGAGGATGGCGCGGACGTGGCCCGCGTCGGGCAGGACGATCGCCTTGCCCTCGCGCGCCAGCCGCGCCACCGTCGGATGGCTGGTCGGGACCGGCCCGTCGAGATCGTGGAAGTTCAGACGCAGGATGTCGGAATCCCCGACGCATTCGGGAAACGGCACCCGGTGGCCGGGATCCATGATCGAGACGGCGTGGCTGTGGCCGGCCGCCGTGCAGTGCACGTCGGCGGCGGCGCAGATGGTGATGTCGAACGGCAGCATGGCCTGGATATGGCCGCCCGGCGGGCGGCCGTCCAGTGTCGCCGGCCCTCGGATCACCGCCAATACGGCGCAACTCCGAAATCGCGGTACAGATTCGCCATTCCCGCCGGGTCGAGCGGATCGGCGACCTCGGCCTCGGCGATCTCGGGCAGCCGGTCCGGGCGCTTGCCGGCGATCTCCAGCGCGAAGCCGCCGTCCCGGTCCCAGCGCAGGGTCTCGAACGGCACCCGCGCCTTGCCGCCGCCCGGGCGCTCGATGACGACATAGGCGACGCGGCCGGCCTCGGCGTCGAGCATCACCGTGGCGATGTCGCCCAGCGCCTCGTCCTCGGCCTCGACCTCCTTGCCTTCGAGATCGGTGGCCGTCGTCACCGACGGCGGCGCGACGGTGCGCACGAGCTGGCGGCCGAGCAAGATGAAGGGACCGCCGTCGCCGACCTGTTCCCTGGCCATCGGGGCCGGTTCGGCGGCGCGGGCGGTATCGGGCGTCCGCGGCTCGACCACCGATTCGGAGCGCCGCTCGTCGGCGCGCACCGCCGGCGGCTGGGCATAGTAGCGCCAGACCTCGGTCCGCAGCTTCGGCTGGGTGAGCTCGGCCAGCCGCGACTCGGGCACGCGCGGCGCGCCTTCGATCCGCTCGCGCGGCACGCTCACGGTCAGATCGCCGCCGTTCTCGGCGCGAACCGCCGACCACGGCACGGCGATCATGCCCTCGCCGCCGGCGGCGTCGACCAGCAGGTGCTGGATGGCGCCGGTCTCGGAGTCGACGGTGAGATAGGCCGCCGTGCCGGCGGACTCGCCGCCGCTGGCGCGCACCGGCTTGCCGACCACCGCGTCGGCGGCGACCAGACGCACCGGCGAGGGCAGTTCGGCCGCCGCCGCCGGAGCCTCGGTGGGCGGTCGGTCCTGGGCGAGCGCCGCCGGCGCGGCCAGCACCAGGGCGATCGCGGTCATCGCGAACATGCGCATGTCGTTCCTCCCGTCACGGGTTTTCGGGCTCGGGATAATCCTGGCCGACGTCGAAGCCGAGACCGTCCCCGAGCACCTCGGTGTTCTGCGGCGCGCCGACGTCGCGCGCGTAGGGCACGTTCATGCCGGCCTCGTAGGTCGGCGTCGCCGACAGCGGCACCAGTTCGCCGCCCGAAATCTCGTCGGGAGAGCCGCCGCAGCCGGCAAGCGCCGCCGTCGCGGCGGCGACCATGATGGTGGTGCGGATCATCGCGTCCTCCTATCGCTCTCCTGGGTCAACGTCCGACGCCTGGGCAGTGTTTCCGGCGCCGTCGCCGTGCTATGACGTGCGGCGTCGGCAAACCACCCGGAGTCCGGTCCATGAAACTGCTGCGCTACGGCCCGCCCGGCCAAGAAAGGCCCGGCCTGCTCGACGCCCGGGGCGTCATCCGCGACCTCTCGGAAGTGGTCCCCGACCTGACCCCGGAGTGGTTGACGCCGCAGGGCCTGGCCCATATCCGCAACTTCGCCGGCGACGACCTGCCGACGGTCGCCGGCGATCCGCGCCTGGGCCCGCCGGTCGCCGGCATCGGCAAGATCGTCGGCATCGGCCTGAACTACCGCGACCACGCCGCCGAAGCGGGCATGCCGCTGCCCACGGAGCCGGTGATCTTCATGAAGGCGACGTCCTGCCTGTGCGGACCCGACGACGCCATCCCGCGCCCCGACGGCGCCGCGAAGCTCGATTACGAGGTCGAACTGGCGGTGGTCATCGGCACGCCGGCGCGCTCGGTCGCCGCCGCCGACGCCCTCGCCCATGTCGCCGGCTATGCGGTGATGAACGACGTCTCCGAGCGCGAATGGCAGCTCGAACGCGGCGGCCAGTGGGACAAGGGCAAGAGCTTCGACGGCTTCGGCCCGCTGGGCCCGTGGCTGGTCACCGCCGACGAGGTGCCCGATCCGCAGGCGCTGCGCCTGTGGTGCGAGGTCGACGGCGAGCGCCGCCAGAACGGCACCACCGCCGACATGGTGTTCGGGGTCGCCGAACTCGTCGCCTACGTCTCGCGCTGCATGACGCTGCTGCCCGGCGACGTCATCACCACCGGCACGCCGGCCGGCGTCGGCATGGGCTTCCGCCCCGAGCCGCGCTATCTGCGCGACGGCCAGCAAGTGGCCTTGAGCGTCGAGGGCCTGGGGGTGCAGCGGCAGGTGGTGCGGGGGGCCTAGGCCTCTGGCCCGCCGCACCCTTCGAGACGGCCTCATGCTGAGGAGCGCTCCGCAGGAGCGCGTCTCGAAGCGTGGCGCCTACAGGAAGTTCATCGCCGCCATCCCGAGCCCGATCAGGACGACGCTCGCCCCCATCAGGGCGACGATGATCTTCTCGCGGCGGCTGGGCATCTTGTCTTGGGACACGGCAGTGGTTCCGTTCAGGGATCGACCTTCGGCAGCGTAGCCGCCGGGGGCGTAAACGATCCACGCCGGTCGGGGCCGGTTCGCGTCAACGAAACGCAATCGGCGCCTTGATTTCGCACGAAATCCGAATATAAAATACGCACTCCGATACCAATTACTTGACATCCGCCGCGGCATGGACCACAATCAGGACCAGTTTAGTCCTGTTTGAGGGTGAAGGGCGTGCTGCGTCTCGGGCGACTCACCGATTACGCCATCGTCGTGCTCAGCCGGCTGGCGCACGAGGCGCCGGGCTCGGCGATGAACGCGCACCGTCTGGCCGCCGAGACCAGGCTGCCGGAACCGTCGGTGGCCAAGGTGCTCAAGCAGCTCGGCCAGCACGGGCTGGTGACCGCCAGCCGCGGCGCGACCGGCGGTTACGCGCTGGCGCGGCCGGCGGCGGCGATCAGCATCCGCGAGGTGGTGACCGCGCTGGAGGGGCCGATCGCGCTGGCGGCCTGCGTCGAGACCTCGGACGACACCTGCACGATGGAGAACAGCTGCCCGGTGCGCGGCCGCTGGGATCCGGTCAACGCCGCACTGCGCGGCGCCCTGGAGAACGTGACGCTGGCCGACATGGCGGGACATGCCGCCGCCCCGGCCGCGCGCCTGTGACGAGGAGTTCCGCAACCATGGCCGAAGCGAAGCGCGGCGACGACCTGCAAGAACTGGTGAACAAGAAGTACGAGCACGGCTTCGTCACCGACATCGAGATGGAGACGGCGCCGAAGGGCCTCGACGAGGACATCGTCCGCTTCATCTCGGCCAAGAAGGGCGAGCCGGAGTGGCTGCTGGAATGGCGGCTGAAGGCCTACCGGATGTGGCTGACCATGGAAGAGCCGAAATGGGCCAAGGTCGAGCATCCGCCCATCGACTACCAGGACGCCTACTACTACGCCGCGCCCAAGGCCAAGAGCGACGGCCCGAAGTCGCTGGAGGAGGTCGATCCCAAGCTGCTCGAGACCTACGAGAAGCTCGGCATTCCGCTGCACGAGCGCGCCGCCCTGGCCGGCGTCGCCGTCGACGCGGTGTTCGACAGCGTCTCGGTCGCCACCACCTACAAGAAGACGCTCGAGGACGCCGGCGTGATCTTCATGTCGATCTCCGAGGCGGTGCGCGAGCATCCGGATCTGGTGCGCCAGTACATCGGCTCGGTGGTGCCGTATTCCGACAACTTCTTCGCGACGCTGAACAGCGCCGTGTTCACCGACGGCACCTTCGTCTACATTCCGCCGGGCGTGCGCTGCCCGATGGAGCTGTCGACCTATTTCCGCATCAACGCCAAGAACACCGGCCAGTTCGAGCGCACGCTGATCGTCGCCGACAAGGGCTCCTACGTCAGCTATCTCGAAGGCTGCACGGCGCCGATGCGCGACGAGAACCAGCTCCACGCCGCGGTGGTCGAGCTGGTGGCGCTGGACGACGCCGAGATCAAGTACTCGACGGTGCAGAACTGGTACCCCGGCGACGAGCACGGCGTCGGCGGCATCTACAACTTCGTCACCAAGCGCGCCGCCTGCCGCGGCCGCAATTCCAAGGTGTCGTGGACCCAGGTCGAGACCGGCTCGGCGATCACCTGGAAGTATCCGAGCTGCATCCTGCAGGGCGACGGCTCGAGCGGCGAGTTCTACTCGGTCGCCATCACCAACAACTACCAGCAGGCCGACACCGGCACCAAGATGATCCACATCGGCAAGAACACCCGCTCGCGCATCGTCGCCAAGGGCATCTCGGCCGGCAAGTCGGACAGCACCTATCGCGGCCTGGTCAAGATCCTGCCCGGCGCCGAGGGCGCCCGCAACCACACCCAGTGCGACAGCCTGCTGATCGGCGACCAGTGCGGCGCCCACACCGTGCCCTATGTCGAGAGCCGCAATCCCAGCGCCCACATCGAGCACGAGGCGACGACGTCGAAGATCAGCGAGGACCAGCTCTTCTACGTCCAGAGCCGCGGCCTCTCGGACGAGGAGGCGGTCGGCCTGATCGTCAACGGCTTCTGCAAGGAGGTGCTGCAGCACCTGCCGATGGAATTCGCCGTCGAGGCCCAGAAGCTGGTCGCGATCAGCCTGGAAGGCAGCGTCGGGTAAGAATCGTGATTCACCACAGAGGCACAGAGTCACAGAGAAGGCATCGAGAACTGTTTTCCTGCGCGCTGCGCGCGCTTTCGTCGCCCTCGGCGACGTCTCCGGTTCTCTGTGCCTCTGTGGTCAAAGAGAGGGACTGAAAACAATGGCATTGCTCGAGATCAGAAACCTTCACGCCAGCGTCGACGGCAGTGAAATCCTCAAGGGCATCGACCTGGTCGTCGAGCCCGGCGAGGTGCATGCGGTGATGGGTCCGAACGGCTCCGGCAAGAGCACCCTGTCCTACGTGCTCGCCGGCCGCGCCGGCTACGAGGTGACGCAAGGCGAGGTGC
The DNA here is from genome assembly GCA_964545205.1 of uncultured Rhodospirillaceae bacterium. Classification (GTDB taxonomy): domain Bacteria; phylum Pseudomonadota; class Alphaproteobacteria; order Rhodospirillales; family Magnetospirillaceae; genus CAZJFH01. The sequence continues at coordinate 18,877 of CAZJFH010000014.1, read as the reverse complement.
TGTTCAACGGCAAGGACCTGCTGGCGATGGCGCCCGAGGAGCGGGCGCGCGAGGGCGTGTTCCTGGCCTTCCAGTACCCGGTCGAGATTCCCGGGGTTTCCGGCATGACCTTCCTGCGCTCGGCCGTCAACGCCGTGCGCAAGCACCGCGGCCAGAGCGAGCTCGACGCGATGCAGTTCCTCAAGACCGCCCGCGCCAAGGCCAAGGAGCTGAACATCGACGACGACATGCTCAAGCGCGCCGTCAACACCGGCTTCTCGGGCGGCGAGAAGAAGCGCAACGAGACCCTGCAGATGGCGCTGCTCGAGCCGCTGATGTTCATCCTCGACGAGACCGATTCCGGCCTCGACATCGACGCCCTGCGCGTCGTCGCCGGCGCCATCGACAAGATGCGCGCGCCTGAGCGCGGCATGCTGTGCATCACCCACTACAATCGCATCCTCAATTATCTGGTGCCCGACAAGGTCCACGTCCTCGCCCAGGGCCGCATCGTCGAATCCGGCGACAAGAGCCTGGCGCTCGAGCTGGAGAAGAAGGGCTACGGCCAGTTCCTCGGGAGCGCGGCATGACCAGCCGCGCCGCCCTCAAGACCGCGGCCGCGCCGGCGGCGCCGCTGCTCGACCACTACGAGGTTCTGGCCCGGCAGTTGCCCGGGCGCGGCGCCGACTGGCTGACCGAGCTGCGCAAGGCCGCGATGGCGCGCTACAGGACCCAGGGCCTGCCGACTCGCCGGGTCGAGTCGTGGCGCTACACCAATATCGGCCATCTCGCGGAAATGGAGCTGGTGCCGGCCCGCCTCGCCGCCGAGCCGCCGCCGCTGGAGCTGCCGACCGAGATTCCGGCCGTCGACGGCTGCCGCATCGTGATGGTCAACGGCGTCGTCGACCGGCTGCTGTGCGACCTCGACCGCCTGCCCGCCGGCGCCACCGTCGAGACGATGGCCGAGGCGCTGGCCCGCCATCCCGACAGGCTGAAGGGCGTCCTCGGCAGCCTGGCCGAGCGCGACGACGCGCCGCTGGCCGCCCTCAACACCGCCAGCTTCGAGGACGGCGTCGTGCTGCGCCTGGCCCGCGGCACCGTGCTCGCCGAGCCGATCCACCTGATCTCGATCGGCGTCGCCGTGGACCGCCCGGTCGCCTATCATCCGCGGCTGCTCGTGGTGCTGGAGGACGGCGCCCAGGCGACCCTGGTCGAGAGCCATGCCGGCGTCGTCGACCAGCCCTACCTGTCCAACACCGTCTGCGAGGCCTGCGTCGAGTCCGGCGCCGTGCTGCGCCACTACAAGGTCCAGGACGAGGCGCCGCTGGGCTGGCACCTCGGCTACACGGCGGTGCGCGTCGCCGGCGGCGGCCGCTACGAGAGCGCCGTGATCCAGGTCGGCGGCCGGCTGGGGCGCCAGGAGACGCGGGTGCTGCTCGACGGCGAGCACGCCGAATGCCGGCTCGACGGCGCCTACGTCGCCGACGGCGACATGGTGATCGACAACACCACCTTCGTCGAGCACGCCAAGCCCTGCGGCAGCTCGCGCCAGCTCTGGAAGGGCGTGCTCGACGGCAAGGCGCGCGGCGTCTACCAGGGCAAGGTGCTGGTGGCGCGCGGCGCGCAGAAGACCGACGGGCACCAGCTCTCGCGCGCGCTGCTGCTGTCGCCCGGCGCCGAGATGGACGGCAAGCCCGAGCTCGAGATCTACGCCGACGACGTCAAGTGCGGCCACGGGGCCACGGTCGGCGAGCTCGACGACGACCAGCTTTTCTACCTGGAAAGCCGCGGCATCGACCGCGACGCCGCCCGGCGCATGCTGATCGAGGCCTTCGTCGCCGACGTCATGGACAACGTTTCCGACGCCAGGGTGCGCGACGCGCTGACGCTGCTGCTGCGCCACCGGCTGGACAGGAAGGGATGAGGATGCGGATCGAGGCTTTCTCCCTCCCCCGCCCGCGGGGGAGGGCCGGGGTGGGGGCCGCGCCTGGGACTCGGGCCCGGCGCCGGTGCGCCGCCCTCACCCTCCCAGCCTGCGGCTGGGCCCCTCCCTCTCCCGCGAGCGGGAGAGGGACTGGAATGTTGGAAGGGAGGGAATGATGGGCATCGTCGACAGGCCGCCCTACGACGTCGGGCAGATCCGCAAGGATTTCCCGATCCTGTCGCGCCAGGTGTTCGGCAAGCCGCTGGTCTACCTCGACAACGCCGCCTCGGCGCAGAAGCCGCTGGCGGTGCTCGACGCGGAGCGGCGCTTCCTCGAAGAGGAATACGCCAACATCCATCGCGGCATCTACTGGTTGTCGGACCGCGCCACCCAGCGTCACGACCAGGCGCGCGAGACCGTGCGCCGGTTCCTCGGCGCGCCCAAGGCGCACGAGATCGTCTTCACCCGCAACGCCACCGAGGCGATCAACCTGGTCGCCGCGTGCTACGGGCGGAAATTCCTGAAGGAAGGCGACGAGATCGTCATCACCGAGCTCGAGCACCACGCCAACATCGTCCCCTGGCAGATGCTGCGCGACGAGAAGGGCCTCAGGCTCAAGGTCGTGCCGATCGACGACGCCGGACAGGTGCGGCTCGACAAGTATGCCGAGCTGCTGACGCCGCGCACCAAGCTGGTCGCCATCGCCCACATGTCCAACGTGCTCGGCACCGTGCTGCCGGTCGAGGAGATGGTGCGCATGGCGCACGACGTCGGCGCCAAGGTGCTGGTCGACGGCGCCCAGGCGGTGACCCATCTGTCGGTCGACGTCAAGGCGCTGGGCTGCGACTTCTACGTCTTCTCGGGCCACAAGCTCTATGGGCCGACCGGCATCGGCGTGCTGTGGGGCCGCGAGGAGATCATGGACGCCATGCCGCCCTATCAGGGCGGCGGCGACATGATCCTGTCGGTGAGCATCGAGAAGACCACCTTCGCCCCCCTGCCCGCCAAGTTCGAGGCCGGCACCCCGGCGATCAGCCAGGCGATCGGGCTGGCGGCGGCGATCGACTACGTCAGCGCCCTTGGCATGGACCGCATCGCCGCGCACGAGAACGACCTGCTGACCTACGCCACCCAGCGCCTGTCGGCGGTTCCCGGCCTGCACCTGATCGGCACCGCGCCGGGCAAGGCCAGCGTGATCTCGTTCGGGATGAGGGAGGCCCACCCGCACGACATCGCCACCGTGCTCGACCGCTCGGGCGTGGCGATCCGCGCCGGCCACCACTGCGCCCAGCCGCTGATGGACCGGCTCGACGTGGCGGCGACGGCGCGCGCCTCGTTCGCACTGTACAACACCCGCGCCGAGGCGGACGCCCTGGCCGAGGCACTCGAGAAGGTGGAGGCGATGTTCCGGCGATGAGCGACGAGCTGCGCGATCTCTACCAGGAAGTCATCCTGGATCACGGCAAGAACCCGCGGAACTTCCGGCACCCGCCGGACGCCAACCGCGAGGCCAAGGGCCACAACCCCCTGTGCGGCGACCAGATCACCGTCTATCTGAAGGTCGGCGCCGACGGCACCGTCGAGGACGTCGCCTTCGAAGGCCGCGGCTGCGCGATCTCCACGGCCTCCGCCTCGCTGATGACCGAGGTGCTGAAGGGCAAGACGCCCGAGCAGGTCAAGATCCTGTTCGACAACTTCCACTACCTCGCCACCGGCAGCGGCGACGCCTATCCGGCCCCCGGTCTGGAGGACGATCTGGAGCGGCTGGAGGTGCTCGGCGGCGTGCGCCAATACCCGATGCGGGTGAAGTGCGCGACGCTGGCCTGGCACACGCTCAACGCCGCGCTGGAAGGCGAGGACACGCAAGCGGTATCGACCGAGTAGGTGAACGACATGGTGCGACCTTTTGCCGAACCCCCGCCGCCGGAAGGCGAAGCGCATTCCGGCGCCCCCCTGGACGCGGGCCAGGAGCCGGCCGACCGCGACGCCGTCGAATGGGCCCTGCGCGAGGTGTACGACCCCGAGATTCCGGTCAACATCTACGACCTGGGGCTGATCTACGACATCGACATCGCCGAGAACGGCGACGTCGCCATCCAGATGACCCTGACCGCGCCGGCCTGCCCGGTGGCCGGCACCCTGCCGCAGAAGGTGGCCGACACGGTGGCGGCGGTGCCGGGCGTCGGCCAGGTTTCCGTCAACCTGGTGTGGGACCCGCCGTGGGACATGAGCCGGATGTCGGAAGACGCGCGGCTGGCGTTGAACCTGTGGTAGCGCATGCGCGGCGGGTCCGTCCGACCGGCCCCGCCCGCCTCCGACTTTGGTTTGCACCCGATACCGTATAGGATAGCTTTCCCGGCCCGCGCCACCCGGGGCACAATGAGCCCTCGATCAGGAGAGCGGGTCAATGAACGTGATGCCGGCGGCGATCGATCCGGTCGCGGCCTTTCTGCAGGACAACGACGAGGAACACTGGGCCATCGCCGTGTGCCTGCACCGGCTCGTGGAACGCGAGGAACCCCGTCCAGGGCCCGAAGAACGCGAACGGCTGGTCAAGCGGCTGCTGACGCTGGTCCAGGGCCATCTGGAACGCGAGGAACGGTTTCTGCGGGCCCACCACTATCCGCGGCTCGACCACCACCTCGCCGGCCACGACCTGCTGCGCGACTGCCTGAGCGACTTGCGCGCCGCGGCCGGTGACCGCAGTGGCGTTCTTCCGGTCCTCGACCGGGTGGCCGCCGTGTTCACCGAGCGCGTGATGAAGGACGACGATCTCATGCGGCTGCACTATCGCTGATCACTCCGCAGCGCCCGGGACGGCGACCGAAAACACCGACCCGCGCCCCAGCACCGAGCGCACCGTCACCGGATGGGCCAGCACGCGGCTCAGCCGCGCCACCCCGGCCAGTCCGAGGCCGAGCCCGCGCTCGGCCTCGCCGACATTGCCGCCGCGGTAGAAGTCCTCGAAGATCAGCGGAATCTGGTCCGGCGGGATGCCGATGCCGGTGTCCCACACCTCGAGCAGCACCTCGTCGCCGCGCCGCCGCGCGCCCAACACGATTCCGCCCTGGCGGGTGTAGCGGATCGCGTTGACCAGCAGGTTGCGCATGAGCCGGGTCAGCATGACGCGGTCGCTGACGATGCGGGCCGAAGACGGCACGACCCGCAGCCGCAGCCCCTTCGCCGCCGCCGGCCCCGAGCCCTCGAGGTCGAGGGCGGCGAGCACGTCGGCGACCGGAAACTCCTCGAGATGGATCCGCACCGGGCCGCTGTCGAAGGTCGACAGTTCCAGCAGGTTGGTCAGCAACTCTTCGCTGGCCGCCATCGCCTCGCCGAGTCGCGCGGCGACCATCTGCTGCCGCGGCGTCTGCAGTTGCGCCGACAGGACTTCGTGGAACATCCGCATGGCCTGGAACGGCTGGCGCAGGTCGTGGCTGGCGCGGGCGATGGCCCGGCTCTTCGAGACGACCGCCGCCTCGGCCTCGTCCCGCTGCCGCCGCAACAGGTCCTCCACCTGCTGGTGGTTGGTGATGTCGAGGGCGGCGGTGACCACGCCCGTGACGCAGCCGTCCGGCCCCAGGACCGGTTCGATGCGAATATCGAGCACCTTGCGGCCGGTCGGCGTCGTCAGGTCGAGGATTTGGCGCATTCCGCGGCGTTCCGCGATCACCGCCAGCTTGGCCTCGGTCAGCGCGGCGGCGTTGTCGGCCGGCAGCAGGTCGGCGTCGGTGCGGCCGACCATCTCATCCGCCGGGGTCGCGCCGAACGGCTTGTAGGCCCAGACGTAACGCAACTCGCGGTCCTGCTCGGCCAGCGCGACGCCGAGATTGGCAAGCGCGTCGCGGAATCGGCGATCATGGATCAGGGCCCGGCGGCAGGCCCTCAGCATCGCCTCGCCGTGAAGCTCCTCGTGGCCGAGCCGGCGCATCAACGCCCGCAGCGAGGTCCGCAGCTTGGCGCTTCTCATCTGGCGGCGCCGGCTGCGGCGCCTGCTCTTCCTGCTCATCCCGAACCCGTTTTTTCAAAACTGTATCAGACGCCGCCGTCGCGTCGGGTCGGGTAGAGGGGGTACGCATGAAACCAATGGTTCGGCCGATTCGGCACGGGCAACCCGTTCGCGTCCGGCAAGCCCCCCTGCGATGGCCACGATTTGGCCCGCCGCCGCCGAGCGCGGGGCGTGCGGCGCCGCGATACTCCTCTTTTGCGGCATGCCACCCCCTACCAAAGAAGGAGGATTATGTCTGTCGGAAGCCCGCCTTTGGTAGTATTCACATCAGTGAAACATGCCGGAACCGTCACATCGTCAGGCTGGAAGCATTCGCAACCCTGAACTCCCCACAACATAGCCGCAGTGAAAATTTCCGACTATGGCGGATTACTATCCGTATTACCGGCCGCTCCACCAAGGCTGCTGTGCGAAACGGGGGCGTTTCACCTTCAGATGACCATTGTTCAAGCCAAGTACGTCCATGTTTGCACCGCAGCAATGACAATCCGTTCGCCACCAATTCTCTTGAAAACCTCGAAATCCTCGGCCAAGATTTGATCAACGTTGATCGCGGCGGAGTTCCGGCGCGCGATTTGATGGAGACCCCTATGTCGCATCCCCTCGAAGACGGTGGCTTCACCCTGTGGCAGGGTGACATCGAGACCCAGCTCAAGCGCATCCACGGCGTCACCCTCAAGGAACTCGGCCTGCCGCGACGCGCGCTGCAGGAGCGCTACTACGCCGGGACCAGCGTGTTCGCGATGCTCGACATCCTGACCGAGCAGCACCGCCTGTCCTACGCCTGACCGGTTCCGGCAGGCGCCGCGCCTGCCGTCATTCCACCTTGCGCGTCGTGACCTTGACCTCGGCGTGCAGGGTCTTGTGCACCGGGCAGCGATCGGCGATCTCCATCAGCCGCGCCTCGGTGTCCTCGTCGAGATCGCCGCTCAGGGCGATCTCGCGCTCGATGTGATCGATCTTGCCTTCCTTGGCGTCGCAATCGGCGCAGTCGGCGGCGTGGATCTTGGCGTGGCGCAGCCGCACCGAGACGCCGTCGAGCCGGATCTTCTTGCGCTCGGCGTACATGCGTATCGTCATCGACGTGCAGGCGCCCAGCGCCGCCAGCAGATAGTCGTACGGGCTCGGCCCGCTGTCGTCGCCGCCATAGGCCTCGGGCTCGTCGGCAGCCAGCCGGTGGCGGCCGGCGACGACGGTCTGCGCGAAGCGGCCGGCGCCGGTCTCGGTCACCAGCACCGTGCCCTGCTCCTGCGCCGGCGCGCCGGGCGGCGCCTCGACGTAGCGCGACGCCCAGGCGGCGACGACGTCGGCGACGTAGACCGCATCCTCGCGCCGGGTCAGCAGATGGTCGGCGTCGTCCAACGACACGAAGCTCTTCGGATGCCTGGCCGCCTGGAAGATGCGCGAGGCGTTGTCGATGGCGACGATCGGGTCGTGCGGCGCGTGCAGGATCAGCAGCGCGCGGCGCAGCTCGCGCACGCCGTCGAGCAGCCGCTGCTCGTGCAGATCCTCGACGAAGTCGCGGGTGATGGTGAAGCTGCGGCCGCCGATGGTCACGTCTGCCGCGCCGTTTCGCGCGATCTCCTGCCGCGCGTCGCCGAAGTGCGCCAGCACGTGCGCGGGATCGGACGGCGCGTTGATGGTGACCACCGCCCGCAGCTCCGGCATCCGCCCCGCCGCCGCCAGCGCCGCGGCGCCGCCAAGGCTGTGGCCGATCAGCACGGTCGGCGCGCGCTCGTGGCTGCGCAGGAACTCGGCGGCCGCGACGAGATCGGCGACGTTCGACGAGAATCCGGTGTTGGCGAACTCGCCCCCGGAGTGGCCGAGTCCGGTGAAGTCGAACCGCAGCACGGCGATCCCGCGCTCGGCGAGGGCGGCGCTGATCCGCGCCGCCGCGAACACGTCCTTCGAGCAGGTGAAGCAGTGCGCGAACAGCGCGTATGCCGCCACCGGCCCCACCGGCCGGTCGAGCCGCGCCGCCAGTTCGTGGCCGGCGGCGCCGGCAAAGGTGATCTTCTCGCTGGTCCTGCCGTTCATGCCCGCCTCCGTTCGGGGCGCGACGGCGTCAGTCCTGCTGAGCCAGGGCCTCGCGCCGCTGCCGCGCCTGTGTCTCGAGCTCCTTGATCGTCAGGTTGTCCTGCAGGACACGGCCGATCCGCTGAAGGAGCGTCTTCGGGTTGAACGGCTTGGCGATGAAGTCGTTCGCGCCGGCTTCCTTCGCGGCGTCGAACCGGGCGACATCGGCATGGCCGGTGACGATGACGATCGGCAGCCGCGGCTCGGCCTCGCCGAAGCTGGCCCGGACGGCGCGGGTGAAGCTGGCGCCGTCCTCGCCCTCCATCACGTAGTCGACCAGCATCAGGTTCGGCACCCAGCCGTCGAGAACCTCGATGGCCTCCTCGGCGCTGGCGGCATGCCGGATCTCGCCCGAGCCGGCGCTCTGCAGGATGGTGGTGATCAGGCGGCGCATGTTGGGGTTGTCGTCGACGATCAGGATGCGCATGCCGTCGAGGGTCATGACGCCGCCTCCATGAAGAACTCGATGCCGACCGAAGCCGCCGCTCGCCGCGCCGCCGGATTGCCGTTCGCCAGCGGCTTGAAGCGCATGTCCTGACGGACGATGTGCTCGACCAGCCAGGCTTCCAGGAAGCTGATCAGCGCGATCGGGTCGAACTCGCCGACGTCGAGGGCGGCGGCGAAGGCGCGAACGCGCTGGCGCAGCATCTCGTGCTGGTCGCGGTGCGCCCGGGCCTCGGAAAATCCGATCGCCTGCTGCATCCGCTCCTCGCGGGCGAAGTGGTAGTCGGTGTAGTCGATCAGCGCCGCGAGGACGCAAGGCAGCACCGATTCCACCTCGGCGCCGTCGATCGCCGCGCGCGCCTGGTCCACGAGGTCGAACAGCAGCTTGTGGTCGGCGTCGATTTCGGGCACGCCGACGCTCAGCGCCTCGCTCCAGCGCGGCGCGCCCGTTTCAGGTCCGGTTGTCATCGTGCTCGGTTCCCCCCGTCGCCGAAGACTGGCTCGTCGCTCCGATCATCACCATTCTTTGGTATGAGTCAAACTTTCCGCGACGAGACGGCGCCGCGCTTGCCGGCCGCCGCGCCAGCGGGTAAACCGGGCCGACCCGCCGAGGAGGACGCCATGGCCGCCGATGACGTCGAGATCATCGCGAAGACCACGCCCTTTCAGGGCTATTTCCGGATCGACCGCTACAGCCTGCGCCACCGCCGGTTCGACGGCGGCTGGAGCCGACCGGTCACCCGCGAGGTGTTCGAGCGCGGCCACGCGGCGGCGGTGCTGCCCTACGATCCCGCGCGCGACACGGTGGCGCTGATCGAACAGTTCCGGATCGGCGCCCTGGCCGCGGGCCTGCCGCCTTGGCAGATCGAGACGGTGGCAGGCATCATCGAGCCCGGCGAGGCCGCCGAGGAGGTGGTCCGGCGCGAGGCGGTCGAGGAGGCCGGCTGCACCCTGGGCGAGCTGGTGCCGATCACCCGCTATCTGGTCAGCCCTGGCGGCACCAGCGAGACCTGCGCCCTGTTCTGCGGCCGCGTCGACAGCGCCGGCCTCGGCGGCCTGCACGGCGTCGGCAGCGAGGACGAGGACATCCGCGTCTCGGTGATGCCGGCCGACGAGGCGATCGCCATGATCGCCGACGGCCGCGTCGCCAATGCGGTCACCATCATCGCCCTGCAGTGGCTGTCGCTGAATCGCGATGGCCTGCGCAGGCGGTGGGCAGACGACCGGCCGGGTTGATCGTGCCGGACGGCCCGCTTACTCTCGCGTTTCCACTGCCGCAGGAGCGCCCATGACCGACATCCGCGACGGTTTTCTCGACAGCATCGGCCGCACGCCGCTGATCAAGCTGCGGCAAGCCTCCGAGGCCACCGGCTGCACCATCCTGGGCAAGGCCGAGTTCCTCAATCCCGGCGGCTCGGTCAAGGACCGCGCGGCGCTGGCGCTGGTGCGCGACGCCGAGGCCAAGGGCCTGCTGAAGCCCGGCGGCGTCATCGTCGAGGGCACGGCCGGCAACACCGGCATCGGCCTCGCCCTGGTCGCCAACGCGCTGGGCTATCGCACGGTCATCGTCGTGCCCGAGACCCAGAGCCAGGAGAAGATCGACACGCTGCGCGCCTGCGGCGCCGATGTGCGCCTGGTGCCGGCGGTGCCCTACAAGGACCCCAACAACTACGTCCGCTTCGCCGAGCGCCTGGCCGGCGAGCTGGCGGCCAGCGAGCCGAACGGCGCCGTCTGGGCCAACCAGTTCGACAACGTCGCCAACCGCGAGGGCCACCGCGCCACCACCGGCGCCGAGATCTGGGACCAGACCGGCGGCAAGGTCGACGCCTTCACCTGCGCGGTCGGCACCGGCGGCACGCTGGCCGGCGTCGCGATGGCGCTGAAGGAGCGCAAGCGCCACGTCCGCACCGTGCTCGCCGATCCGATGGGGGCGGCGCTGTATTCGTGGATCAAGACGGGCGAGTTGAAGTCCGAAGGCAGCTCGATCACCGAAGGCATCGGCCAGGGCCGCGTCACCGGCAATGTCGACGGCGCGCCCATCGACGACGCGTTGCGGGTGACCGACGCCGAGGCGCTGCCGGTGCTCTACGACCTGATCGCCAACGAGGGCCTGATGCTGGGGCTGTCGTCGGGCATCAACGTGATGGCGGCGATGAAGGTGGCGCGCGATCTCGGCCCGGGTCACGTCGTCGTGACCATTCTCGCCGACGGCGCGATGCGTTATCAAAGCAAGATGTTCAATCCCGAGTTCCTGCGCGCGCGCGATCTGCCCGTGCCGGCTTGGCTGTCCTGAGAACGAACGAGGCGAACGGTCGATGAATTACGCGAATCCCGACGCGCTGGTCGGCACCGACTGGCTGGAGTCCCACCTGTCGGCGCCGGACGTGCGGGTGGTGGACGCCAGCTATTACCTGCCGATCCAGAACCGCGACGCGCGCGACGAATACCAGGCCGAGCACATCCCCGGCGCCGTGTTCTTCGACATCGACGAGATCGCCGCCGACGCCACGCCCTATCCGCACATGGTGCCGCCGCCCGAGAAGTTCGCCAGCAAGGTCCGCAAGCTTGGCCTGGGCAGCGGCAACCGCGTCGTCGTCTATGACGGCACCGGCTTCGCCAGCGCCGCGGCGCGGGTGTGGTGGATGTTCCGGCTGTTCGGCCACAACGACGTCGCCGTGGTCGACGGCGGCTTCCCGACTTGGCTGCGCGAGCAGCGCCGAGTCGACGACATGCCGCCGATGCCGCGCGAGCGCCACTTCATGGCCCGCGTCGACACCACCCTGCTGCGCACCACCGAGGACCTGCTGGCCAATCTGGAGAGCAAGCGCGAGCAGGTCGTCGACGCCCGCGCCCCCGGCCGGTTCCGCGGCACCGATCCCGAGCTGTGGCCGGTCAAGAAGGTCGGCCGCATCCCCGGCAGTTTCAACGTGCCCTTCACCGAGCTGATCGACGAGCGCACCCGCAAGATGCAGCCCTACGACAAGCTGATCGAGGCGTTCCGCCGCGGCGGCGTCGACCTCGACCGTCCGGTGGTCTGCTCGTGCGGCTCGGGCGTCACCGCCTGCGTGCTGGCGCTGGCCCTGCACCTGGTCGGGCACAAGCGCCATTCGGTCTACGACGGCTCGTGGGCGGAATGGGGGGCGCGCGACGACACGCCGGTCGAGACGGGGTGAGGCGGGAGCGCTACTTCTTCTGCTGCAGCTTGGCGATGACCGCCTGCAGGCCGGCGACCATTTCCTCGCCGGCCTTGCCGCCCGAGCCTTCCATGCGCTCGCCGATGATCAGGCGCATCGAATCGAGGTGCAGCTTGATCACCTCGAGCTCGGCATCGCCGACCCGCTCCAGCTTTTCGACGAAGCGGCAGAGCTGGTTGCCGACCGCCGTCATCAGGTCGTAGCCGAAGCTGCCGCCCTGGCCCTTGATGTCATGGGCGATGCGGAAAATCTCGGACAGCAGTCCGGTCCGCTGGTCGGGCGCGGTCGCCTGGGCCTGGTCGAACAGCGCCTGCAGCTTTTCGAGATCCTCCTGCACCCACTCGAGGTAGCTGCCCTGCAGGCCGGCGATGATCTCCTCGGCCTTTTCCAGCATCGCCAGATCCACGCCGCTCGCGCTGTAGGTGACCTTGTTCTTCAGGGTGCTGGGCGGATTGATGATTTCGTGGTCGTCGCCGCTCATCCTGCTGCCCTCGTGTGAATCCCAGCGGCTAGTTATGGCAGGACGCCCGCCGCCGCCGCAAGCCTAGCCGTTCAGCAGCGCCTCGATCTCGGCCTGGCTCAGGCCGCCGCCCGGATCGACCGCCGCCGCACCGCCGCCCGCGGCCGCCGACTTGCGCCGCTCCTTGCCCTTGTAGTCCATCTGCTTGCGGCGGCGGTCGGGACCGAAATAGGTCACCGTGCGGATGAACGGCCGCGGCCGCTCGATGATCGAGCGGATGCGCGAATACAGCGCCTTGGCCGAGATCGGCTTGGCCAGGAACTCGTGCACGCCGGCGTCGCGCGCCTCGACGACGCGGTGCATCTCGGTGTGGCCGGTCAGCATGATGATCGCCGCGAAGGGATTCGGGCTGTCCTTGCCGGTGCGCACCAGGCGCACGAAGTCGAGGCCGTCGAGCGGCGACATGTTCCAGTCGCAGATGATGATGTCGGCGGGGAAGTGCCGCAGTTCCTTGAACGCGTCGGCGCCGTCGGCCGCCTCGACGACGCTCTTCGAGCCCAGGGCATGCAGGATGGTCTTGACCAGCGCCCGCATGTGCTTGTTGTCGTCGACGACCAGGAAGTTCAGTCTGTCGAGGTTGTAACCGCCCATACGCGAACCGCTCGTCTCCGCTCCGACGGGTGGAATCCGGTCGGACCAATCATGTTTTGCCGAATTCTATCGCCATTATGGACGGACAGGAAGCCAAAGATATCAAGTCTCAACGCGATCCTGCGCGGAAGGGGCGAATTCGCCCGCCTCCGGTTCGCCCTCGGCCGGCCGGCGCCGGTCGGGTCCGGTGAAGGCCACCTGTTGGCGCCGCCTGTCGGGACCGACATAGGTGTCGTTGCGCACGAATCGGCGCCGGTGCTGCAGCGCGCCGATGATGCGGGTCATCAGCCCGTTCGCCGACAGCGGCTTGGTCAGGAACTCGTCGATGCCGGCGTCGCGCGCTTCGCGCACCAGGCTGGCCTCGGCATAGGCGGTGACCATCACGATCGGCACGTAGGGGTTCGGGCTCTCGGCCGAGCGGCGCAGCTTCAGCACGAAGCTGATGCCGTCCATCGGCTCCATCTTGTAGTCGAGAATCAGCAGGTCGGCGGCGAATTCGCGCAGCACGGCCAGCGCTTCGGTGCCGTCCGCCGCCTCGCGCACGTCGCGGATGTTCATGCTGTGCAGGACGGTGCGGATCAACAGGCGGAAATGCTCGCTGTCCTCGACCACGAGCACCTTCAGAGCAGCGGGGTCGAACGGCAGCATTCCCTCGCACCATCAAATCAACGGACTTGATGTATATACCGAGGTCGCAGGGGCGTCACCCTTTCGTTGGAGCCGCGACCGCGAGCGCGCGCGCCACCTTCGAGGCCGGCTCCCGCCCGAGCCGGCCGCAGATGAAGCCGCCGGCGGCGAGCAGCGCGTCCAAGGCGACGCCGGTCTCGACGCCCATGCCGTCGAGCATGTAGAGCACGTCCTCGGTGGCGACGTTGCCCGAGGCGCCCTTGGCATAGGGACAGCCGCCGAGTCCGGCGACCGAGGCGTCGATCACCGCCACCCCCCGTTCCATCACCGCGTACAGGTTGGCCAGCGCCTGACCGTAGGTGTCGTGGAAATGCGCCGCCAGCCTGTCGACCGGCAGCCGCGCCGCGACGGCATCGACCATCGCCTGGGCCTTGGCCGGCGTGCCGGTGCCGATGGTGTCGCCCAGCGAAATCTCGTAGCAGCCGAGCGCGAACAGCCGCTCGGCGACGGCGGCGACGCTCTCGGCGGGCACCGCGCCCTGGTATGGGCAGCCGAGCACGCACGAGACGTAGCCGCGCACCCGCAGGCCCTTGTCGCGCGCCGCCGCGACGACGGGCGCGAAGCGCTCCAGACTCTCGGCGATCGAGCAGTTGATGTTCTTGTGCGAGAACGCTTCCGACGCGGCGCCGAACACCGCGATCTCCTCGACCCCGGCGGCCAGCGCGCCCTCCAGCCCCTTCATGTTGGGCACCAGCACCGGATAGGCGACGCCCGGCCGCCGATTGATGCGCGCCAGCACCTCGGGCGTGTCGGCCATCTGCGGCACCCATTTCGGCGAGACGAAGCTGCCGGCCTCGACCACCGGCAGGCCGGCCGCTGACAGCCGGTCGATCAGCTCGACCTTGACCGCGGTCGGCACGATCGCCGTCTCGTTCTGCAGCCCGTCGCGGGGGCCGACCTCGACGATCTTGACGCGCTTGGGAAGCATCTCTCGCTCCTCGCTCTGAACTCCCTCCCCCGCTCGCGGGGGAGGGTCGGGGTGGGGGCCGCGCCGTGAAGCCGGAGCGCCGCCCTCACCCTCCCGCTTCGCGGGCCCCACCCTCTCCCGCAAGCGGGAGAGGGAAAGATCACTCCTCGGCCTCGAAGGCGATCAGCTCGTCGCCCTCGGACACCTGATCGCCGGCGGCGAAGCGGATGTCGCCGACGGTGCCGTCGGCGGGCGCCGCGATGGTGTGCTCCATCTTCATCGCTTCCAGCACCATCAGCGGCTGGCCGCGCCGCACCGTCGCACCCGCCTCGACCAGCACCTGGACGACGCGGCCGGGCATCGGCGCGGTCAGGCGGCCGGCGCCGGCTTCGGCGTTCTCGGCGGCGGCGGCCGGATCCTCGAGCACCAGCTTCCAGCTTCGCCCGTCCAGCAGCACGGTGAGCTCGAATCCGTTGCGCACCACCATGGCGGCGCGGCGAACGCCGTCGATCTCGGCGACGATATGGCCGTCGGGCGCCATCTCGCCGCGCAGGCCGACATTGCCGTAGGGCAGGTCGAGCGTCCAGCCGTCGCGGCGGTAGTGCACCGTGACGGAGACCTCGGCGTCGCCGTCCTTGAAGGTGAAGTCGTGGTGGTTGTCGTCGTTGAGACGCCAGCCGCCGGTCGAATGCCACGGCGAGAACGGATCGCCCGAGCGCCTGGCGGCCGCGGCGACCTCGTGGCCGCGCTGCAGCAGGACGGCGAGGGCCGCCAGCGACAGCACCTCGGCCGGCGCCGCCTCGGCCGGCGGCAGCAGCTCGGCGCGGTGGCGCTCGATGAAGCCGGTGT
The DNA here is from genome assembly GCA_964545205.1 of uncultured Rhodospirillaceae bacterium. Classification (GTDB taxonomy): domain Bacteria; phylum Pseudomonadota; class Alphaproteobacteria; order Rhodospirillales; family Magnetospirillaceae; genus CAZJFH01. The sequence continues at coordinate 3,700 of CAZJFH010000014.1, read as the reverse complement.
CGACCGCGCCCGCCCCGAACGCCGGATGCGCCGCCAGCGCCGACAGGAATCCGACATTGGTCGCCAGCCCGGCGATGTTGTAGTCGGCCAGCGCCCGGCGCAGCCGGCGCAAGGCCGCCGGCCGGGTCTCGTCCCACACCACCAGCTTGGCGATCATCGGATCGTAGAACGGCGCCACCTCGTCGCCCTCGCGCACGCCGGTGTCGACGCGCACGTGCAGGTTCTCCTCGGGCGGCCGCAAGTGCCGCAGCTTGCCGATCGCCGGCAGGAAATCCTTGGCCGGATCCTCGGCATAGAGCCGGGCCTCGAAAGCGTGGCCGCGCGCCTTGATCTGCTCCTGGCGCAGCGGCAGCGGCTCGCCCGAGGCGACGCGGAGCTGCCATTCCACCAGGTCGAGGCCGGTGATCATCTCGGTCACCGGATGCTCGACCTGCAGCCGGGTGTTCATCTCGATGAAGTAGAACTCGCCGTCCTCGTACAGGAACTCGACCGTGCCGGCGCCGACATAGTCGACCGCCTTGGCCGCCGCGACGCCGGCGGCGCCGACACGGGCGCGGAACTCGCCCGGCAGGCCCGGCGCCGGCGCCTCCTCGATCACCTTCTGGTGGCGGCGCTGGATCGAGCAATCGCGCTCGAACAGGTGCACGGCGTTGCCGTGGGTGTCGCCGAACACCTGGACCTCGACGTGGCGCGGCCGGGTCAGGTACTTCTCGATCAGCAGGGTGTCGTCGCCGAACGAGGCCATCGCCTCGCGCTTGGCGCCGGCGACCGCGTCGGCCAGACCGCCCGGCTCGCGGACGATGCGCATGCCCTTGCCGCCGCCGCCGGCCGAGGCCTTGACGAGCACCGGATAGCCGATCGCCTCGGCCGCCTCGCGCAGCGCGTCGAACGACTGGTCGGCGCCGTGGTAGCCGGGGACCAGCGGCACGCCGGCGCGCTCCATCAGCCGCTTGGATTCCGACTTCGAGCCCATCGCCTCGATGGCCGGGATCGGCGGGCCGACGAAGACGATGCCGGCATCGGCGCAAGCCTGCGCGAAGGCGGCGTTCTCGGACAGGAAGCCGTAGCCGGGATGCACCGCCTGGGCGCCCGAGCGCTTGGCCGCCGCGATGACCTTGTCGGCGTCGAGATAGCTCTCGCGCGCCGGCGCCGGGCCGAGGCGATGGGCCTCGTCGGCCATGGCGACATGCATGGCGCGGGCATCGGCATCCGAGAACACCGCCACCGTCTTGATGCCCATGCGGCGGGCCGTCTTGATCACCCGGCAGGCGATCTCGCCACGATTGGCGATCAGGATCTTGTCGAACATTTCTTCTCCCGGCACGGCTTGGGAACCACGGAGACACGGAGACACAGAGCAACCTTCCTCTCTCGGCGCCTTCTCTGTGCCTCTGCGTCTCTGTGGTTCATCTTGTTCGTTTCACTTATTCCCCGACCCAGTTCGGCTTGCGCTTCTCCAGGAACGCGCCCAGCCCCTCCTGCCCTTCCGGCGAGGCGCGGACCTCGGCGATGTAGCGGGCGGTGTAGCGCATCAGGTCGGGGCCGGTCGGCGATTCGCGCACGACGTGGATCAGCTCCTTGGCGTGTCCTTGCGCCTTGGGCCCGCAGGACAGCAGCGCCGAGATCATCAGCTCGCGGGCCTCGTCCAGCTTGTCCTCCTGAACGCACTCGTGGATCAGGCCGATGCGCCGCGCCTCGGCGGCCGGGAAGCGCTCCCCGGTCAGGAACCAGCGCCGGCAGGCGCGGGAGCCGATGGCGGCGACGACGTATGGGCTGATCACCGCCGGGATGATTCCCAGCTTGACCTCGGACAGCGAGAACGAGGCCTTTTCGGAGGCGATGGCGATGTCGCAGGCCGACACCAGCCCGACGCCGCCGCCGAAGGCCGCGCCCTGGACGATGGCGACGGTCGGCTTCGGGCAGCGGTCGATGGCCTCCATCATCAGCGCCAGCGCCATGGCGTCGCGCTGGTTCTCCTCGTCGGAATAGCCGGCCATGCGGCGCATCCAGTTGAGGTCGGCGCCGGCCGAGAAGCTCTTGCCTTCCGAGGCGAGCACGACGACGCGGACCTCGTCCTTCTGGCCGAGATCGCGAAACACCTCGGTCAGCCGCGCGATCAGCGCGTCGTCGAAGGCGTTGTGCACCTCGGGCCGGTTCAAGGTGACGGTGGCGACGCCGCGGGCGTCGGTGGATACGGTAACGGCTTCGGTCATTTCATTCCCCTCCGATTTCCCCCTCCCCCGCGCGCGGGGGAGGGCCGGGGTGGGGGTCGCGCTCCGATGTCTCGGCGCCCTCACCCTCCCGCCGCTCCGCGTCGGGCCCCTCCCTCTCCCGCAAGCGGGAGAGGGTATTCAGTTCCGTGACGATCGTCTCCAGAACGCCCGAGAGGTTTCCCAGCACCTCGTTGTTCCAGAACCTGATCACCTTGAACCCCTCGTGGCGCTCCAGATGAGCGGTCCGTCGTTCGTCCTCGGGACCACCATGCTGTCCGCCGTCGATCTCGACGATCAGCCGTCGCTCGATGCAGACGAAGTCCGCGATGAACGGGCCGATCGGATGCTGGCGCCGAAACTTCACGCCCAACTGCTTGTCGCGAACGGAACGCCAAAGCGCTTTCTCGGCCTCCGTCGCGTCGACGCACCGCATCCGCCGCGAGGCGGCGACACCCAGTCGCATCGGCGTGTCCGCAGCCATTCCCACTCACATCCGAAACACGCCGTACTTCGTCTCCGGGATCGGCGCGTTGAGCGACGCCGAGATGCCCAGGCCGAGCACCATGCGCGTGTCGGCCGGATCGACGATGCCGTCGTCCCACAGCCGCGCCGTCGCGTAGTACGGGTGGCCCTGGGTCTCGTACTGCTGGCGGATCGGCGCCTTGAAGGCCTCCTCCTCGTCGGCCGGCCAGTCCTCGCCGCGCGCCTCCATGGCGTCGCGCTTGACCTGGGCGAGCACGTTGGCCGCCTGCTCGCCGCCCATCACGCTGATGCGGCCGTTCGGCCACATCCACAGCATGCGCGGGCCGTAGGCGCGGCCGCACATGCCGTAATTGCCGGCGCCGTGGCTGCCGCCGATGATCATGGTGAAACGCGGCACCTGGGCGTTGGACACCGCGGTGACCATCTTGGCGCCGTCCTTGGCGATGCCGCCGGCCTCGTAGCGCTTGCCGACCATGAAGCCGGTGATGTTCTGCAGGAACACCAGCGGGATCTTGCGCTGGGCGCACAGTTCGACGAAATGGGCGCCCTTCAAGGCGCTTTCCGAGAACATGATGCCGTTGTTGGCGACGATGCCGACCGGATAGCCCCAGATATGGGCGAAGCCGCAGACCAGGGTGGTGCCGTAGAGCGCCTTGAACTCGTCGAAGCGCGAGCCGTCGACGACACGGGCGATGACCTCGCGCACGTCGAAGGGCTTGCGGGTGTCGGACGGGATGATGCCATAGAGCTCGCGCGGGTCGTACAGCGGCTCCTCGACCGGCTGGATCGCCATCTCGAGGCGCTTGGGCCGGTTGACGTTGCCGACCAGGCGCCGGGCGATCGACAGGGCGTGGGCGTCGTCCTGCGCCAGGTGGTCGGTGACGCCCGAGGTGCGGCTGTGCAGGTCGCCGCCGCCCAGTTCCTCGGCCGTGACCACCTCGCCGGTCGCCGCCTTCACCAGCGGCGGGCCGCCGAGGAAGATGGTGCCCTGGTTCCTGACGATG
>CAZJFH010000013.1:0-86051 GCA_964545205.1 uncultured Rhodospirillaceae bacterium | reverse complement strand
GACGCTGGCCTGGACCAGCGCCACGAACAGGGCCAGGATGAGGGCGAAATGCCCGGTCTCGACGATCATTTCGCGGCCGTCTCCCAAGGCGTGGCGCTGGCGGCGGCGGCGTCGGCCGTCACGAACGGCCCCTTCAAGGCGGCGGGCGCACGAGCGTACGTGGTGCGCACCGTCCCGCCCTGCCGGTAATCGGCCGGCGAGCCAACCGGACCGAACCGCGGCCCCGCGGCCAACGCGGCCGCCGCCAGCATGGTGAACCAGGGAAACGGCGCGGCGGAGAGGCGGAGAAACCGCGCCGGGTTGGCGAACTGGCTCATTGCCGACCTCCCTGGTTCGACCGGATCACAGACCGTTGCGGAACCGGGCCAGGCCGCCGAAGCTGCCGACCCAGGTCTCGCCGTTGTCGGCGAAGGCCATCGAGAACACGGCGTCGCCGAGCAGGCCGTGGCGCACGGTGTAGGTGGAGAACTTCTTGCCGTCGTACTTGGCGAGCCCGCGGTTGGTGCCGATCCACAGGGTGCCGTCGGGGCCCTTCTTCAGCATGAAGACGTGGTTCGACGGCAGGCCGTCCGCGACGGTGAGCGTCTTCCATTCCTTGCCGTCCCAGCGCGACAGCCCGGCGCCCCAGGTGCCCGCCCAGACGCTGCCGTCGTCGTCGACGGCGATCGAGATGACGTAGTTGGGATTGTAGGCGACCGAGACCTCCTCGAGCCCCTGCTCGACCTTCTGCTGCGCGTGGTGGCGCGAGGTCTGGCCGGGATCGTTGTTGAGGTCGATCTGCGACTTCACCAGGTCGTAGGGCGCGCCGAGCCCCTCGGCATGGGTCCAGCGGGTCCACTTGTCGTCCTGATAGCGGGCGACGCCGCCCTCGGTGGCCAGCCAGATCTCGCCGTTCTTGCCCTCGGCGAGGCCGTAGACCCAGTCGTTCGGCAGGCCGCCCTGGGTGTTCTCGACGGTGAACAGGTCCCAGGCGGTGACGTCGTCCATGGCGCCGCCGCGGATGCGGTTGGCGCCCGACCAGGTGGCGATCCAGACGTCGCCGGTCTTGGTGCGCAGGGCGCCGTAGACGAAGGCGTCGCCGAGGCCGTCGGGGACGTTGTAGTCGCGCCACAGCCCGGTGGCGAGGTCGAGCACCGACAGGCCGCCGCCGTAGGTGCCGATCCACATCTGGTTGCCGTGGCGCTCGACGTAGAACACGCCGTTCGACAGCAGGCCGGACTTGTTGTCGTAGACCTTGTGGCTGTCGTCGAGGATGTTGTAGCGGATCACGCCGCCCGAGGTGCCGATCCACAGCGTGTCGCCGTCGGCGGCGATGGCCTTGACGTTGCGGTTGCCGACCCGGAAGTGGTCGAACTCGCGCAGCGGCGCGGCGGCCGGATGCGGCGCCGCTTCGGCCGGCGCGCTCGCGGCGGCGAGCGGCGGCGGCGCCGGCACCGGGGCGGCGGCGTCCTGCTGCTGCTGGCGGCCGAGTTCATAGGCGCCGACGGCGACGGCGACGGCGGCGAGACCGGCGGCGATTGGCTTCCACTGCATGACAGCTCCTAATTCCTGCGCGGCAGCCGGGAAACGCCGCCCTTGGTGCCGAACCAAACGCTGCCGTCGGGGGTGACGGCGATCGCGTAGACGTGCTGGTCGATCAGGCCGTGGTTGCGGCCGTAATTGGTGAACTTCTCGCCGTCGTAGTGGCTGACGCCGCGATTGGTGCCGAACCACAGGTCGCCGTCGGCGTCCTTGGCGATGCTGTAGACGATGTTTCCGGCCAGCCCCTCGGCGGTCGAGAACGACGTCCAGGCCTTGCCGTCGAACAGCGAAACGCCGCCGCCCCAGGTGCCGAACCACACGCCGCGGCCCTTGGGATCGACCAGGACCGAGAACACGTAGTTCGGGTTGTAGCTCTCCTGGCCGGCGGTCTCGACGACCAGGTCGTGGCGCGAGCGGGTGCCGAGACCGGTGTTGTCGTTGCGCGGCAGTTCGGCGACGTTGGGCGCGCCGAGGCCGTCGTCGTGGGTCCAGGACTTCCACGCGGCGCCGTCGAACATCGACACGCCGCCCTCGGTGCCGAACCACACCCGGCCCTCGGCGTCGATGTCGAGGCCGTAGACCCAGATGTTGATCAGCTCCTTGCGGAACACCTTCATCTCGCCCTCGGGCGTGACGTAGTTGGCGCCGTCCCAGGTGCCGATCCAGGTGCCGCCCTTGTCGTCGAAGGCGAAGGAGTAGACCCAGTAATCGGCGAGGCCGTGCATCGGGAAGTAGGTCTTCCACTGCCCGTCCTTCAGCGTGCTGGCGCCGCCGGCATTGGTGCCGAACCACACCTTGCCGCCCGCCTCGACGCCGATGGCGAAGACGTATTCGTTGGCCAGTCCGTCCTTGCGGGTGAAGCTGTTGCGGACCTGATTGTCGGCGAGGCCGACCTCGAGCACGCCGACCGAGGTGCCGACCCACAACGCATTTCGATTGGCGTCGACCGCCAGCGAGCGGACATAGGCGCCCTCGCCGACGTGGAAGTTGTCCATGACGGGACGAGGCGCCGTCTGCGCCCGGGCGTCGGCGCCGGCGAGACCCAGCGCGACGAGTGTGGCGACGGACAGGCAGATTGTCTTCAGGCTCACGGCGACCTCTCAACGGTGACGTTCGCGACTAGGCGGACCACGGTGCCGACGAGCAATCGCCGTGCCACTGCCGGCCGCGGCGGAACGCCACGCCCCGGCACGGCTCGTCCCGGAACCGGGAAGCCGCGCGCCGACGCCTGTTTCCCGTTCTCGGGAATCGTCACCCCGCCGACACCGGACCGGCGCTCCCGGCCCGCGCCGCCGTCATGCGCAGCAGCGCCCCGCCGGCGACGACGACGATCGCGATCTCGAGAAGCGGGACGGCTTCGGTCAGGTAGCGCTGCTCGACCGTCGCGGTGTAGGCGTGCAGCGCCGTCTTCGCCGCGGCCGCCGCCAGTGCCGCGCCCGCCAGCGCCGCCTCGACGCGCCAGCGCAGCAGCGCGGCGGCGGCGGCGGCGGCAAGCGCCAGCGCGCCGAGGCCGCGCAGATAGAGCTTGAGCCAGGGCGCCGGCTCGATGCGCTCCGGCCAGCCGAAGTCGTGCAGGCTCTTGGGCGCCGTCCACAGGGTCGCGGCGCGCTTCAGCGGCCGACCGAGCCAGTGGGCCAGCGGATCGGCGGCGACGCGCGCCGCCGCCAGCGCCTCGAACCGCGCGTCGAGCGCCTGCGGCACCGGCTGGCCGGGCCGGCGCATCAGCTGCGGCATGAGCTCGTTCAACTGGGCCGTCTCGGCCGCGTCGAAATAGCCCGGCCAGATGCGGATCTTGTCGTAGCGGCCCATGATCACCGGCTGCAGGAACTGGGTGACGTCGGGCTCGTCGACGATCCAGGTGCGCCCCCAGCTCAGCACGCCGCTCGCCGGCCGCCAGCCGTCGGGGAAGACGTAGACCGGCGGCGTCGGCGCGATGCCGTGATGGACGGCGCGCGCCGACCAGGCGGCGATCGGCGTCGCGGCGACGACGGCGGTGATCGCCAGCGCCCGCAGCGCGGCGCGCGGCGCGTGCAGCGCGAAGGCGATCACCAGCACGAACGGCACCAGGAAGACGCTGTCGTGGCGGACATAGGCGGCGGCGGCCAGCCACAGGCCGAGCTGCCAGTGCCGCAGCCGCCCCTCGGCGAGGCTGCGCACCGCCTCGGCGGCGGTCGCGACGACGACGGCGGCGGCCAGGCTCTCGGTCAGCGGAAACCGCGCCCAGCCGGCGGTCAGCGGCGACAGCCCGACGGCGATGCCGCCCGCCGCGGCCAGCAGCAGCGAGCCGCTCAGCCGGTGCAGCGACCAGGCGAGATAGGCCGCCGCGGCCGCGAAGACGAACGCCTGGGCGACGCCGATCACCCGCCAGGCCTCCGGCTCCATGAAGCGCTCGAACAGCCCCAGGCCGGAGCCGGCCACCGCCTTGACGGCGGCCAGGAACGCCGGATAGCCCGGCATCTGGTTGCCGCCCCAGTGCGGCACGCAGCGTCCCGGGCTGACCGAGACGCAGCCGCGCTCGAGGATGTTGTCGGCGACGGCGAAATAGACGCCGGAATCCCAGGTGATCTCGGAGCGGTATTCCAGCGCCTGCCAGCGCGGCCACAGCGCCGCGGCCGCCACCACGAGCAGCAGCGCCGCGATCCAGGCGCCGCGGCGGGGCACGAACGCGTTCATCCTCGGTCGTCCTCCTGTGCCAGGCGCCGGGCGTTGCGATGGGCGAAGGCCATGATCGTGCCCTGCGGATTGACGGTCGGCGGCGCGCACAACAGGCTGGCGTCGGCGACCTGGATGCCGCGCGCGCCGCGCAGGCGTCCGAACGAGTCGGTCGGACAGCGCTCCGGCACCTCGCCCATCGCGCAGGTCGAACTGAGATGCAGCGCCAGGACCGGCGGCGGCGCCGCGGACAGGTCGCCGGGCAGGGCATCGATCTCGGACAGGCGGCGGACGGTCGCGCCGCCGGCAAGGTGGACGGCGCGGGCGCCGGCGGCCAGCAGCGCGCGGCAGCCGTGGCGCTGGCCTTCGGCGAGGGCGCGCCAGTCCTCGGCCGCGGGGGCGAAGCGCACCAGCGGCGTCGCGCCGCGCACCGGCGCCCGCACCGTGCCGCGCGCCCGGGCGGTGACGATGACCGTGTAGACGGCCATGCGCCGCCAGGCCTCGTGCAGCGACGCCAGGACGGCGGGGTGCTCGCGCAGGCACAGCGCCAGCTGCCCCGGCGTGCTGATGCCGCAGCCGATGGTCAGGCGCGGGGCGAAGGTCTTGATCTGGTGCACCGGCATTCCGAGGTCGGGCGCGTTGACCTCCTCGTCGAATTCGGCGACCAGCTTGAGGATGAGCTGCAGCCCGAGGCCGTCGCCGACGCCGCCGCGGAAACCGCTGCGCCGCAGCAGCAGAGGCGTCTGCAGCGCGCCGCCGGCAAGCACGACGCGGTCGGCCCGGATCGCGCCGCCCGAGGTCTCGAGCAGCCAGCCGCCGCCCTCCGCCCGCAGCGCCGCGGCGCGGGTGCCGTGCACGATCCGACCGCCGGCGGCCCGCAGCCTGGGCAGGAAGCTGCGGTTCATCGAGCGGTAGGGCGCGCGGGTGCCGTCGCTCCACGGCGCACCGGGGGTCTGGTCGCGCATCTTCGGCACCGCCATGGCCGTCCAGCCGAGCGCCGCCGCCCCTTCGGCGAGCACGGTCGAGGCACGCGGCAGCGGCCCGGCCCACGGCGCCACCGCCAGCGCCTCCTCGCAGGCGGCGACGTGCGGCCGCAGGTCTTCGGGCGAGCAGGCCTCGACGCCGTATTCGGCGCGCCAGTTCGCCAGCACGTCCGCCTGCGGCGGGAAATAGAGGCCGTTGTTGACGCTGCTGCCGCCGCCCAGGCAGCGCGCCTCGATCAGGTTCACCGGCGCGCTGCCGATGCTGATCGACAGGCCGCCGGCCCGGTACAGGCGCCGCATCTCGTCGAACGAGAACGGGGCGGCCGCGGAGCCGGCGGGATCGGGGCCTTCCTCGACGACCAGCACGTCGCGGCCGGCTTCCGCCAGGAGCGCCGCGGTCACCGCGCCGCCCGGTCCCGAGCCGACGACCGCCCATTCGCAACGCCGCGGCGCCGCGCTCCGCACCGCCGGCGCGGCCGGCGCGGCCGGCGCGGCCGGCTTCGGCGAATACGCGCTCAGGATGGCCGCGGTCTCCATGAAGCGCGGGAACAGCGCGAACGGCACCGGCCGATCGCGCCAGCGGCCGATCATCGCGTCCTGGGCGGCCGGCGGCAGCGCGGCGAAGCGCCGGCCATGGCGCAGAAGCGTCTCGGCGGCGAAGCCGGCGCGCAACACGGCCATCGCCAGCCGGATGATCCGCGGCGCGTCGGCGCGCAACCCGGCGACGGCCTCGGCCACCGCGGCGGCGCCGGCCATGGCGGGCCAGCGGTGGCGATGCAGCAGTCGGTCGCACAGGGCCCGGTCGAGCGCCGAAAGCCTCATCCGCGCCTCACCGATGCCAGGAAGCGGTCAAACAGCGTCGAGCCGACGAAGGACGCGGCCAGCCGCCACGGTCCGCGCGCCAGCGCCTCGTCGAGGGCGGCGAGGAAGCGGTCGACCTGGTCGTCGCGCGCCACCAGCGACGGCGAGGCCATCAGCAGGATTTCGCGGTTCTCGCCGTAATAGGTCAGGACGCCGTGGCGATCGTAGAGATGGGCGATGACGCCGGCGGTCAGCAGCTTGGCGAGGAAGCGCTCGTCCCCGGCCATGCCCGAGGGCAGCCGGCCGGCGAGCGCGGCCAGCAGGTCGGGGCCGGTGCGCAGCAGCAGCCCCCAATGGGCGCCGACGCCGCGAACCTCGGCGATGGCGCCCGGATGCTTCGCCCCAAGGCCGCGCAGCCCGGCGCCGAGCCGCTCGCCGATCCGCCGCGCCCGCCCGACCAGATCCTCGTCGACGAGCACGTTGATCGCCTCCAGCGCCGTCGCCGCCTCCTCGCCGAAGCCGTTGTAGGTCGTCGAATGCAGCAGGGCGTACGGCAGCTCGCCATAGGCGCGCCGGAACACCGGCCCGCGGGCGACGTAGCCCGAGATCGACGACTTGCCGCCGCCCAGCGACTTCGAGGTGACCAGGATGTCGGGCACGACGTCGTGGTGCATGAAGTGGAACAGCGCGCCGGTCTTGCCCCAGCCGGTGAAGACCTCGTCGAAGATCAGCACGACGTCGAGTTCGCGGCACAGCCGCGCGGCGCCGCGCAGGAAGTCCGCGGAACAGGGCCGGACGCTGCTCGCGCTCATCGGCTCGACGATCACAGCGTAGACGTCGCTCTCGCCGTCCGGGCGGCGCAGCGCCCGCAGCCGCCGCTCGAGGTCGTCGAGGTCGCCGTAGCCGAACGCATGGGTGCCCGGCATCTGCGGGAAGCGGAAGTTCAGCTCGCGCGAGCCGCTGATGCTGGCCGCGCCGATCAGCTTGCCGTGATACGAGATGTCGGTGTGCAGGATGCAGCCGCGCCGCCCGGCGTGATAGCGGTAGGCCATCTTGACCGCGCCCTCGACCGCCTCGGCGCCGGAATTGGGGAAATAGCAGACGTCGAGGTCCTGCGGCAGCAGCGCGGCGACGTTGTGGCTGAGCGCGGCGAGATAGGGCGAGAAATAGCTCTTGTGCACCTCCATCCGCCGCCGCTCCTGGAACCGGCGACGGACGTCGAGGATGCGCGGGTGGTTGTGGCCGTGGTTGAGCACGCCGATGCCGCCGGTGAAGTCGAGGATGTCGCGGCCGCCGCGGGTCGTCAGCGACAGCCCTTCGGCCGCGTCGACCAGGTCGCGGCCGAAGCCGAAGGTCGAGATCATCTCGACCTGGCCGGCATTGACGTGGCGGCGGTAGAGCGCGTGCGTCTCGTCGACGCCCAGGGATTCGCAGTCGTCGAAGGTGATCAGCTTCGTCATCGCGGCTCGTCGACCCGTTGGTAGACCAGGAACTCCCGCCCAAGATCGGCGGGAAGCGCCACCCGGCGCAACCACGCGGGCGGATCGTCGCGCATCAGCCGCGCCAGCAAGGATTCCGGGTGGGCCATGGCGTAGGGATAGTAGACCATCCATGGCAGTTCCCGACGGCAGAACACCACCAGGCCGAGATCGGCGTCGCGCGCGAGCTGCCGGATCACGGTCTCGTCCGGGTCGCCGAAGGCGAGGGTCGTCGCCTGCTCCATGCCGAGCGTGTTGCGGTGATAGGGCGCGTCCAGCACCGGCCAGCCGCTGCGCAGCCTGACCTCGGGGCCGGCATAGACGTAGGTCAGCGCCGTGCCGCGGCCGCCGACCGCGCGCAGCGCCGCCAGGTGCGGCGCCAGCCGCTCGTAGCCGCAGCGCGGCGTCATGATCCGTCCCGCCGCCAGCAGGTCGAGGCCGTCGCGGCCGGCGTCGTAGGCGAAGGCCACGCCCCAGTGCCAGGTCGAGGCCACCGCGACGGTGACCGCGACGGCGGCGCGGCCCTGGGAACGCACCCGCGCCGCCAGCCACCACAGCGCCTCGACCAGCGGCGGCAGGAAGGCGAGTTGCAGGAAGCCGAGGCCGCGATAGCGCCACATCCCGAACGTGGTGCCGACGACCATGAAGCCGGCATAGACCAGGGCGCGGCGGCGGCGGCGGTCGTCGCCGCGCCAGATCATCGCCGCCACCGCCGGCGCGGCGATCAGCAGCGGCGCGAGATCGATCATCATCGAATGGATGGCCAGCGGCGAGTACGGCAGGTACGGCCGCTCGTCACGCTGGATCTCGAGGACGTCGATGACGATGTCGCCGGCCCACTGGTGCGGCGCCAGACCGACTTGCGGAAACGCCAGGTGCAGCACGCCGCCGGCGAGGACCGCGGCGGCCAGTCCGAGGCCCAGACGCAGACTCCAGTGCCGCGGCAGCCGCCCGGCAACCGCCAGCACCGCCAGCGTCGCGGCCAGCAGCACGACGGCGCCGATGACGTGCATCGCCGAATGCTGGTCGTCGTGGAAGCTCGTCCATTGCGCGACGGGATACTCGACCGCCACAGCGACCGCCAGCGCCGCGCCGAGGCTCGCCAGATAGACGGCGGTCCGCCGCAGCCACGGACCGGCCTCGACCAGCCACAGCAGCGACAGCGCCGTCAGGGTCGCCAGCACGGTGATCAGCGCCTCGACGTTGATCCACACCGCCAGCCCGGCGGCGACGCCCGCCAGCACCAGCCGGCGGCCGGCGGCGCCGCTCAGCGCCCGCAGCAGGCAGGCCAGCCCGGCCGCGTGCCCGAGCAGCGTCAGGCCGTGATGATCGACCTGGCCGACGGTCGCCGTCGTCACGATCCCCCATTGCACCGAGGCCAGCAGCGCCAGCGCGAGATAGCCGCGGTCGTCGAGGAAGTCGCGCGTCGCCCAGGACAGAAGCAGCAGCAGCGCGAGGTGGGTCGCCGGGCCGAACATCATGCTCCAGCCCCACAGCGCGGCGTCGGCGCCGACGAACGGCGCGCCCAGCCAGGCGCCCGCGATCAGCAGCACGTCGAGCGGTCGCGTCCAGTGCATGTCCATGCCGGCGCCCGGCCCGACTCCGTGCAGAATCTTGTCGTGCCAGGCCCCGGTTTCCAGCAACTGGCGCACCTGCAACAGGCGCATGTAGCTGTCGGGATCCCACAGCAGGTCCCAGGAGCCGCCGTTCCAGGACGGCGCGAAGCCGGCGGCCACGAACACCGCGTGGACGATCACCGCACCGAGGAAGGCGGTCAGCAGCGCCCAGCGGGAATGGACCCCGGAAGCGGTCATGGCCGCCCCGTTCCCGGGCTCGGCGGCCAATCCAGGCGCGGGAATCCTTCCGCCATCCGGGAAGCGCCGGGGTGGCGCGACGGCCGGAAAGGCCCGCGCCGGCGCCACTCCCGCGCGTTGGCCCGGCGCTTGCTGAAGCGGGCGCGTGCAAACGCCGATCGCTCCGGTCCGACGCGCCACGTCGCGCCGGCGATCGCCGCTTCAACAGGGGGAAGATACGGATGCGATTCAACTGGAAACGTTTCGCCGGCGCCGCGGTGGCGATGTCGGCCCTGCTGCCGTCGGCTTGCGTCGGCAAGCCCGAGCCCGACGCCATGGCGCTCGCCTATCGCGCGATGGCCGACGACGACCTTTGCCGCTCGTTCATCGAGACCCGCAAGAACGGTGCCGACAGCGCCCGCGAGGAGAGCCTGCTCAACGAGGAGGTGGGCACTCGCCGTCTCGACTGCAGGCGCTACATCGCGGCCGGGGATTGAGCCGCGCATCTCAGCGCCCCTCCGGCCGCTCGGCGACCACGACCGCGGTTGCCCCGAGAACCCGGCCGTCCACCGCGACCAGAACCTGCCACCGCCCGAGCCCGAGCCGCTCGGGCGGTCGCACCCCGAGAAGATGCTCGGTGAGGCCGCCCGCGAGCTCGGCGTCCAGGGCATGGCCGACGCCGTCGGGCGACACCAGGACGACCTCGAACCGGCGCTCGCGCATGGTTTCGAGCCAGCGCGTCCGCACCTTGAAGCCCCCATCCGGCGAGAGCCGGTCGGTCGGCGCCAGATCGCCGCCGGCCGAAGCGAGCACCGCGACTTCCAGCAACTCGGGCAGCGGCTGCGGCGCGACGCCTTCGGACACGACCTCCAGCACCGCCGCGAGCGTCTCGCCGCCTTCGAGCCCGGCCTCGACGCGCCAGGTTCCGGGCACCGCGTCGGGAATCCGGATCAGCCGCGTCGCGGCGCGGGCCGGCAGCTCCATGCGCTGCTCGAAGCGGCGGCCGTCGGGGGCGGTCAACGTCACCGCGAGCGTCCGCGGCTCCGGGAAGGGATTCCAGCGGGTCAGAACGGCGGCGTGCTCGCCGGTGCCGATCCGCGGCTGGGCGACGAAGCGCACGTCGCCGCCGTCCGGCGCCAACCGTCCCGGGACGACCTCGGCCAGGCCGCTGCGGCGCAGCGCCCGCGGGTCGGCCGCGGCGGGCTCCAGGGCGGCGGCCGCCGCGAAAGCCCGGCTCTGGCGGGCGAACCAGCTTCCGGCCAGCCGACGGTAGAGCGCGACCTGCTCCGGGCGCTCGGCGGCGAGACTGACGGCCTCGCCGGCATCGGCCTCGAGATCGTAGAGTTCGGGCCCGTCGCCCCAGCGCCGCTCGATGAATTTCCAGCGGCCGTCGCGCAGCCCCCACGAGCCGGGATGGTTGTCGAGGTGGAAGAACACCAGCCCCTGACGGTAGTCGGGCGACAGCGGATCCTGCGCAGGCGTGGCCGACGCCCGGCCCGCGAGGCGGAGGACGAGCGGCATGATCTCGCCGTTCGACGACGGCCGGCTGGCCACCACCGGCGCCGCGAGCACGTCCGGCGCCGCGACGATCACGAAGCTTCGCACGTTCTCCTCGTAGAGATGCGCGCGGTGGGCGACGTTGCCCGCGTGCTCCAGGCCGAACGCCTCGCCATGGTCGCCGGTGATCACGAACACCGTCGGCCGCGCGCGGCCGCGCGCGGCGATGCCGGCGACCAGCCGCCCGATCTCGGCATCGACGTAGCGCAGCGCCGCCCGGTAGCGGTCGCGGCGGTCGTCGCCCGCCGCCGCGGCGCGACCGGGCGGGACCGTGTAGGGATGATGCGGACTGTTGGTCAGGAACTGCAGGAAGAACGGCTCGCCGGCCGGCAGGCGCGACAGCCAGCCCAGCGCCTCGTCGACGACCGCGTGATCGGCGGCGCCCCAACTGTTGAGCCGGTGGCGCTCCAGGAACTCCGGGTGGCGACCCGGGTCGAAGAAGGTGTCGTAGCCGGCACGCTCCAGGAAGCGGCCGAGATCGAGATAGCCGAGATCGGCGGCGGCGAACAGACCGGTGCGGTAGCCGGCCCGCTTCAGTTCGGACGCCAGCAGCGGCCGGCGCCACTCGGCGGCGGCGACCGCCTCGCTGCCGGCCCAGGTCGGCGCCAGCCCGCCGGTGTTCATGGCGACGTTGGATTTCGTGGTGCCGGGCTGCGGCGGGTAGACGCTGTCGAACACCAGCGCGCGACCGTACAGGGCCGCCAGATTGGGGGCGATCGCGGCCGGAGGCGGCCCTTCGGCCAGGAGTTGGCGGGCGCCGACCGATTCCAGCACCAGGAGGACGATGTCGGGCCGGTCGAGCCGGCGCAGCGCCTCGGCGGCGGCGACGGCCTCGGCCGGCATCGGCGACGGCTCGCCGAAGCGCAGCGCGTGCAGGTCGACGCCGTCGTCGGTCGGGGCGCCGGCCCCGAAGGCGTCGGCGACGACGGTGACGACCGGATGACGCGCCTCCAGCGGCCGCACCGGCCCGAGGGCGAGCGCGGCGACGGCGACGAGGGCCGGACCGGCCAACCACAGCGGCCGCAGCCGCCGCGAGAAGGCCGCGACGGGCGCCGCGCAGCCGGCCACGATCGCGAACAGGATGCCGGCCCGGGTCGCCTCGGCGCCGAGCGAGCTGGCGAGCAGTGCGGGATCGAAGTCGCGCAGGTCGTCGAGGCGCAACGGCATGCCGACCGCGTCGGCCAGGGCGAAATCCGCCGCCAGCAGCAGGTTGGCCGCCGAGGCGGCGAGCACGGCCGGCCAGACCCCGACGGCGCCGGCCAGCAGCAGCGCGGCGGCGACCGCCGCCACGTCGAGCGGCTCGCCGCGCGGCCCCAGCGCGAAGGCGGCCAGCACGGCATGCGTCGCCGCCAGCCACAGGCCGAGCGCCACACCCGAGGTCCAGCCGGTCTTGTCGTCGTGTCGCGTCATGTCACCCCGCGGCCATGCACGACTCATGCCCGAATCGGCCTGAAGATGACGTTAACCGGACACCGCGCCCCCTTCTCTTCGGCGCCGCGGCCGGTCATATTGGGCCGGTTGCGAGGAGAAGGCCGTGATCAATCCCGCCAGCGACGTCTTCGTGCAGGCGCGCACGCGCCCGGCGGCGGCGGCGCTGGTCGGCACGGCGAGGCTCGACTACGCGCAGCTCGCCGGCCTGGCGGCCCGGATCGGCGGCGCGCTCGCCGGCCGGCCGGAGCGGCCGCGGCTGGTCGCGGTGGCGGCGGCCGAGCCGCTGGCGCATGCCGCGCTGCTCGGCGTGCTCTGCGCCGGCGGCGCCTATCTGCCGCTGCACCCCGACGAGCCGCCGGAGCGGCTGGCCCTGATCCTGGCGCAGGCCCGCCCCGACCTCGCCGTCGCCGACGCGGCCGGGGCGGCGCGGCTGGCGGCGGTGGCCGCGCATCTGCCGGTGATCGCGGCCGAGGCGGAGGCGGAGGCGCTCGACGCCCCCGTCGCGGTGGCGGCCGACGAGCCCGCCTACGTCATGTTCACCTCGGGCAGCAGCGGGCGGCCGAAGGGAGTCGCGGTGCCCCATCGCGCGGTGCGCCATTTCCTCGACGCCGCCCAGCGCCGTTACCAGGTCGGACCCGAGGACCGGCTGTCGCAGATGTTTCCGCTGAGCTTCGACCTGTCGGTGTTCGACCTGTTCATGGCCTGGCGCCACGGCGCCGAACTGCACCTGCCCTCGCCGGCCGAGCGCATGGCGCCGGCCGGCTTCGTCGCGGCGCGGCGGCTGACGGTGTGGTTCTCGACGCCCTCGACCGCGATGCTGCTGAGCCGGCTGAAGCAGTTGCGGCCGGGGGCGTTTCCGTCGCTGCGGCTGGCGCTGTTCTGCGGCGAGGCGCTGCCCCGCCGCCTCGCCCTGGACTGGGCCGCGGCGGCGCCGAACGCCCGCGTCGAGAACCTCTACGGCCCGACCGAGGCCACCGTCGCCTGCACGGCGCATCGCTTCGACCCGGCCGAGCCGTTCGACCCGGTGCCGATCGGCCGGCCGCTCGACGGCACGCGGGCGCGGCTGCTCGGCGACGGCGAGCTGGCGCTGGCGGGACCGCAGCTCGCGCTCGGCTATCTCGGCGCGCCCGAGCCGACGGCCGAGCGCTTCGTCGAGCATGACGGCGCGCGCTGGTACCGCACCGGCGACAGGGTGCGCGAGGACAAGGACGGCGTGCTGCACTGGCTCGGGCGCGGCGACGGGCAGGTCAAGATCCGCGGCCATCGCGTCGAGCTGGCCGAGGTCGAGAGCGCGCTGCGCCACGCCGCCGGCCACGACGAGGTCGCGGCGCTGGCCTGGCCGTCGACCGACGGGCTGGCCGAGGCGATCGAGGCCTTCGTCGCCGGCCCGGCCGACGAGGCGGCGTTGCGGGCGCGGCTGGCGGCCCGCCTGCCCAAGGCCATGCTGCCCCGGCGCATCCACCTCCGCCCGGCCCTGCCGCGCACCGCCAGCGGCAAGATCGACCGCCGCGCCCTCGAACGGGACCTGGCCGGCTGACTCGTCGGGCGCGTTGCCAACCCGGGCGGCGGCGCGCAACAATGCCCGCCCCCGCGAACTGGTGCGAGGTCAGCCCATGTACCCCCGCATAGCACGCCTGGTCGCAGCCGCCTCGATGCTCCTGGCCTGGGCCGCCCCGGCCTGGGCCGAGCGGCTGACCGTCGCCACCGACACCGCCTTCGTGCCGTTCGAGTTCAAGCAGGACGGCAAGTACGTCGGCTTCGACATCGACCTGTGGGCGGCGATCGCCGCCGAGGCCGGACTCGACTACGCGCTGCAGCCGATGGACTTCAACGGCATCATCCCGGCGCTGCAGACCGGCCGCGTCGACGTCGCCATCGCCGGCATGACGATCAAGGCCGAGCGCGAGAAGGTGGTCGACTTCTCGCACCCCTACTACCGCACCTCGGTGCGCATCCTGGTGCGCGCCGACAGCGACATCGCCGGACCCGCCGACCTCGCCGGCCGCACCGTCGCGGTCAAGACCGGCACCACCAGCGTCGACATCGCCCAAGGCCTCGACGCCGGCGAGATCAGGCGCTTTCCCAACA
Organism: uncultured Rhodospirillaceae bacterium; assembly: GCA_964545205.1. Classification (GTDB taxonomy): domain Bacteria; phylum Pseudomonadota; class Alphaproteobacteria; order Rhodospirillales; family Magnetospirillaceae; genus CAZJFH01. Next base: position 71,747 of record CAZJFH010000013.1, on the reverse strand, counting down.
TCGACGCCGCCTATGCCGAGGTCCGCCTCGGCCGGGCCGAGGCCGCCATCTACGACACGCCCAACCTGCGGCACTACGTCAACACGGTCGGCGGCGACGCCGTCAAGATCGTCGGACCGGACATGGAGGCGCAGACCTACGGCATCGCCTTCCCGCAAGGCAGCCCGCTGCGCGAGCGCGTCAACATCGCGCTGCTGACCCTGATGGAGGACGGCCGCTACGACGCCATCCACCGCAAGTGGTTCGGCGCCCCGGACCGGCCCTGAGGCATGGATTTCGATCCGCAGGTGGTGATCGCGGCGCTGCCGGCGCTGCTCGAAGGCGTCCGCTACACGGTGATCATCGCCGTGTTCGGCATGCTGGGCGGCACCGCCATCGGCTTCGCCTGCGGCAGCCTGGCCGCCTGGGCCGGCCGCGTGCCGCGGCGGATCGTGCGGGTCTATGTCTGGATGTTCCGCGGCACACCGCTGCTGGTCCAGGCCCTGTTCATCTATTTCGCGCTGCCCAGCCTGGTGGCGATCGACATGACCGCGCTGGGCGCCGCCGTGCTGACGCTGGCGCTGAACGCCGGCGCCTACGTCTCGGAGATCGTGCGCGGGGCGATCCTGTCGGTCGACCGGCGCCTGGTCGAGAGCGGCCTCGCGCTCGGCCTGGGTCGGACGCGGGTGCTGCGGCTGATCGTGCTGCCGATCGCCTGGAGCCGCATGATCCCGGCGCTGGGCAACCAGCTGATCATCGGCCTGAAGGACACCTCGCTGTTCCTGGTCATCGGCGTCGGCGAGCTGACGCGCCAGGGCCAGGAGATCGTCGCCGCCACCTTCCGCGCCCTCGAAGTGTGGGGCACCGTCGCGGTGCTGTACCTGCTGCTGACCACCGTCCTGGCGGCCGGGCTGCGCCACCTGGAGCGGCGCCTGCCGCGCTGGTGAGACTGGCGCGGCGATTGCTTGCGGCTAACGGTTTGTTGAGCGCCGGCCTCTAGGCTGGGCGGCGGAGCGTCGCGCGAGGGGAGTTTCGGGTGCGGGTTGGAGAAGAGGTCATCGCCGGACCGGCCGGCGGCACCGAGGACAAGCCGGTCGGCACGGTCTGGATCGGCTGCGGGCGTCGCGGCCGACGCTCGTGCCGCCGCTCGACCGCTGGCGCTGGAGCGTGGCGCTGGCCCGGACCGCGGCCGGCAAGCTGCTGCTGATCGCCGTCGCCACCCTGCTGCTGATGCTGCTGCCGACCGGCTGGATCGAGATGGCGATCCCGGCGGTGCTGGCCTTCACCTTCCTGCCGCGCTGGCGGCCGCCGATCCTGCTCGCCAGCGGCGCCACCTTCTGGCTGGCCGGGCCGGCGGGCGTCGACTGGGCGCTGGTCGACAGCCTGATGCGCCGCGGCGGCCTTGCCGAGGCGCCGCTGGGCCTTGCCGGCCGGGCGACGCTGCTGATGCTGGCGCTGGGGACGGCGGCCGCGATCCTGTGGCTGGCGCGGCGCGACGGCCTCTGGCGCCGCGCGCCGCTGGCGCTGACCCTGGGCCTGATCCTGCTGACCGCCGCCGTCGCCTCCTACGCGCCGATGCCCGACGCCGTCCGCGCCGCGATGTTCGCGCTGGCGGTGGTGTTCAGCGCCTTCATCTGGTTCCTCGGCTACAGCCTGCTCGACCGCTTCCGGCCGGGCGGCACGGCGCTGTCGCAGATGGCCGCCTGGCAGCCGTTCTGGGGCGGCGGCGCCGTGGTGCCCTATCCCAAGGGCCCGTCGCATCTCGGGCGCATCCTGGCCGCCACGCCCGAGGAGATGGCGATCACCCAGCTCAAGGGCCTGAAGCTGCTGTACTGGGCGCTGCTGCTGCAGATCCTGCTGGTCGTCCTGCAGGGCGCGCTGTTCGGACGCGCCGCGCTGCCCGGCGGCCTGGGCGAGATCGTCCGCGACGGGCCGGCGCTGCTGCTGCTGGCCGGCGACGGCGCCGTGCAGATCGGCCTGCTGCCCGACTGGCTGCGCACCGAGGCGTTCTGGAGCCATTTCCGCCGCTGCCTGGCCGGCCCTTGCGGCGGCACAGGCGACAAGTGGCTGGCGCTGGGCAGCTACTTCTTCATGGATCTGCTCTACACCGCGGTGCGGCTGCACATGATCGTCGGCGTCGCGCGGCTGTGCGGCTATCGGGCGCTGCGCGGAAGCTGGCGGCCGCTGCAGGCGCGCAGCATCGCCGACTTCTGGAACCGCTACAACTACTACTTCAAGGAGCTGCTGGCGCAGCTGTTCTATTTCCCGGTGTTCATGCGCTGGTTCAAGCACCGGCCGCTGCTGCGGCTCTACGCGGCGCTGATCGCCGCCGTCTGCCTCGGCAACGTGCTGCTGCACCTGCTGCAGCACTGGAACGCGATCGTCACCATCGGCCTGCTCAACACTCTGGCCGCCTTCCATGTCTACGTCGTCTACAGCCTGATCCTGGCGCATGCGATCTTCCTGTCGCAGCTTCGCCTGGAGCTGCGGCCGGGGCCGCGCGGCCGCTTCGAGCGCATCGTCGTCACCCCGGTCGTGGTGCTGGGCTTCTACGGCCTGCTTCTGGTGTTCGCCGATCCCGGCATGCAGAGCGGCGGCGCCATCGACGACCACGCCTGGTACTTCCTGTCGCTGTTCGGAGTCGGCCCATGGGCGCCGTGACCGCCGCCGCCGCCGACCTGCGCGCGTTCGTGCGCGAGCAGCTCGCGATCTTCGGCCATGATCGGCCGGTCGCCGACGACGAGCTGCTGCTGACCAGCGGCCTGATGGACTCGCTGGCGGTGGTGCATCTGGTGATGTTCATGGAGCGCGCGCACGGAATCGATTTCGCCGAGTTGCCGTTCGACATCGAGGATTTCGACACTATCGCCCGCATGGAGGCGCTGATTGCCCGCCATTCCCGCTGACGACAACCTCGCCGAGGGGGTCCGGCGCTGGGCCGAGCGGGCACCGGACCGCCCGGCCTTGTGGGCCGACGGGGCGCTGTGGTCCTACGGCGAACTGGCCCGGCGCGCCGCCGCGGTCGCGGCGGCGATTCACGCGGCGATCGGCGATCCGGTCGGCCGCGCCGTGGCGATCTACGGCGGCCGCTCGGCCGAGGCGCATGCCGCGCTGCTCGGCGTGCTGTGGTCGGGCGCGACGGCGGTGCCGCTGACGGTACGCACGCCGCCGGCGCGGCTGGCGGCGATGCTGGAGGCGACGGCGCCGGCGGCCGTGGTGGTGGACGAGGCCGGAGAAGCGCAGGCAGGAGCCCCCCTGCCCGCCCTGCGGCTGCGCGCCGCCGACGCGCCGCCCTCCGACATGGCGCCCGCGCGCCTTTCGGAGACGGCGCGGCCCTACGCCGTGTTCACCTCGGGCACCACCGGCCGGCCGAAATGCGTCGCCCCCGAGATGGGCGCCGCCAACGCCTTCCTGGCGGCGATGCAGACGCTGTTCGCCTTCGGTCCCGAGGACCGCACCGGCCCGTGCTTCGACCTCGATTTCGATCCGTTCCTGATCAACCTGTTCGCCACCTGGCGGGCGGGCGGCTGCGTCCACGTCCTGGCCGAGGGCCGTGGCCTCGACGCCGCGCGCTTCATCGCCGAGCAGGGGATCACCGTCTGGTACTGCCAGCCCTCGCTGGCGGCGATGCTGTCGCGCGTGCACAAGCTGCGCCCCGGCGCCCTGCCCTCGCTGCGCCTGACGCTGTTCGGCGCCGAGACCCTGACCGCCGGCGTCGCCGAGGCCTGGCGCGCCGCCGCGCCCAATTCCCGCATCGTCAACTACTACGGCCCGACCGAGACGACGGTCGCCTGCAGCCAGCACGAATGGCGCGGGCCGCGGGACCTGACGCCCGGCCGCGACGCCGTCGCCATCGGCCGGCCGTTCCCGGGCGTGACGATGGCCACCGTCGACGAGGACGGGCGCTTCCTGCCGGACGGCGCCGTCGGCGAGATCGCGGTCGCCGGACGACAGCTCGCCCCCGACTACTGGCGCCAGCCCGACGCGACGGCGGCGCGGTTCCGGACCGTCGCGGGCGCGCGCTGGTACCTGACCGGCGACCGCGGTTTCCGCGACGCTTCGGGGGTGTGGCACTTCCTCGGCCGCGCCGACCATCAGGTGCAGGTGCTGGGCCACCGCGTCGAACTCGACGAGGTCGAGACGGCGTTGCGCCGGGCCTCGGGCTGCGAGGTGGTCGCCGTGGTGCCCTGGCCGGTGGTCGACAGCCGCGTCGAGGGTCTGGTCGGCTTCGTCGAGACGGCGGCGATCGACGCCGGCGCGGTAGCCGCTGTCCTGCGCGGCATGCTGCCGCCGCACGCGATACCGCGTCGCCTGCAATCCATGCCGCTGCTGCCGCGCGGCGCCACCGGCAAGGTCGATCGCGCGGCCTTGGTGGCGATGCTGGACGGCGCCGGCTAGGTTCGCGGCGGGCGCAGTTCGTCGATGATGGTCTGGATCAGCGGCTCGGCCTCGTCGCGCTCCATGCCGGGACGCAGCCGCCGATCGTAGAGCGCGCGCAGGAACAACTCGTCCTGCGGCGTCAGTTCGCGGTACGCGTCGTCGTCGTTGAAGACGCTGGGCCAGACATGGCGGTCGTCCATGAACAGGCCCATCGACTGCGACAGTTCCTCGACCAGGCAGGCGCGGATTTCGCCCAGGGGCAGTTCGTCGGGGATGCCGACCAGCACGCCGCGGATCACGCCGGCGCTGCGAAAGGCGGTGCCGAAGCAGGTGATGTGCTGGGGATCGATGCCGAAGGTCTCCTTCAACTCGGCACGCAGATCGTCCTCGGGCAGCACGAACACCAGCAGGTGCGAATTCTCGGCGCTGGCCGAGCCGGGAAAGGCGAAACGCAGCCCGGTCAGGCGCTCGAGATTGCCGAGGTGATCGGCGATGTCGGCCTCGACCCGCCGCCGCTTCGCCGGATCCAGGGTCTGGGATTCGAGGAACACCCGGATTTCCGGCTGCGTCCACTTGCTGATCTGGGCGTCGCCGTGCTCGGCGTATTCGGAACCGAAGGCGACGCGCATGAAGTTGCGGGCGATCCGGTCGTTGTCCGGCAATCCGTGATCGGGGACGGCACAGCCGCCGAGCAGGACAAGGAGCGGCAGCACGCCCAGAAGGACGGGAATTGACCGGAAACCATGCATCGCGATTGCGTCTCCTTCAGGTCCGGGGCGCGAAGCAAGCGCCATGCCGCGAGGCCGATTCCCGGGGCTGGGACGGCGCGGCCGCGGCAAACGGCGGCCGGCGCGTCCCGAAAACGGGAATCGCGCGCCGCCGCAACGCCGGGCCGCCGCCGCGGCGGCGCTGGCCCGGTTCTTGCTGAAGTGCCGGGGTCACGTTTTCAGAGGCCGCAAGATGCGTATCCGCCAAGTCCTTCCGCTGCTCGTCGTCGGTCTCGCCGCCGCCCCGGCCGGCGCCGAAACCGGCGCCGAGGCCCGCAAGGCCGCCGCCGATAAGATCGCGGGCAGCAAGTCCTATGCGGCCTATTGCATCGAATGCCACGGCCCCGACGGCAGCGGCGCCGGCAAGAGCGCCAACACCCCCGATTTCCGCACGCCGCAGGCGATCGTCGCCTACTCGCTGGAACGCATGATCCGCGGCGTCCCCGGTTCCCACGACGAGCCGATCCGCGCCGCCTGGGAGGGCAAGCTGGCCGAGGCCGACGTCGCCAACGTCATCGCCTACATGCGCGAGGCCTTCATGCTGCCGGCGCCGACCGAGGACGCCAGCGCGGGGCGCGCCATCTACGCCGAGACCTGCTCGGTGTGCCACGGCGACCGCGGCGACGGCGCCAGCTGGGCCAAGAACAGCCTCAACCCGAGCCCGCGCAACTTCACCGACCCGAAGACGCGCGAGCTGTCGCGGCGCCACATGATCAACACCGTCACCTACGGCAGCCCGAACACCGCCATGAAGGGCTTCGCGGTGCAGATGAGCCGCAAGGAGATCGCGGCGGTCGTCGACTACATCCGCGGCACCTTCGTCTTCCCGCAGGGCATTCCCGAGGACGACGGGCTTCCCAAACTCGGGAATCCCGCCGACCGCCATGCCGGCCACGGCCACGCCGTCGGCCCGGCCGACATGGCCGCCGCGATGCCGAGGGGGCTGGTCGCCGATCAGGCCTGGGGCAAGACCTTCTACGAGGCGAACTGCGCCACCTGCCACGGCAAGGAAGGCGACGGCGAGGGTCCGCGCGCCTACTTCATCAATCCGAAGCCCGCCAACTTCCTGTCGGTCGAATCGCGCGAGGAATTCAACCGGCCCAACCTGTTCCAGCGCGTCGCCGACGGCTCGCCCGGCAGCGAGATGCCGGCATGGTCCAAGGTGCTGACCGAGCAGGAGATCGCCAACGTCGTCGAATACGTCTTCAACGCCTTCATCCAGCCGCCCCAGGTGCCCGCCGGCCCGACCTGGGAGCAAAAAAAAAATCCCTGAATGAGGATCTGATCGAACAAGGACGCAAGGTCTACAACTTCCGCTGCTATTTCTGCCACGGCTACAGCGGCGACGCCAAGACGGTCGCCAGCCAGCAGATGGATCCGCCGCCGCGCGACTTCACCCGCGCCCGCGACCTCACGGTCGCCAAGGTGCTGGAGACCCTGGAAAAGGGCGTGCCGAACACCGGCATGAAGAGCTTCGCCAACGTCATCGGGCCCGAGGAACGCGAGGCGGTCGCCGCCTTCGTCGTCGACGAGTTCGTCGCCCGCGGCGCCCGCAACACCGCCTATCACATCCCCGAGAACGGCTGGCCCGACCACCGCGCCCGCTACGGCGAGGCCTTCCCCTTCGTCGCCGGCGACATCGGCCTGGAGGCGCCTCTGGACTCGCTCGACGCGGCGCAGCGGCGCGGCCGGGCGCTGTATCTCGACGCCTGCATCACCTGCCACGAGCCGCGCCCCGGCAACGGCCGCGCCACCATCCAGGCCTATCCGCTGTCGCATATGGGCCAAGTGGTCCGCGACGTCGACGCGGTCAGCCGCGCCAGCGTCTACGCCAAGCACGACATCGCGCCCGACATCCCCGGCCTGACCGCCGCCGAGCAGCGCGGCAAGGCGATCTACGACCAGAACTGCGCCTTCTGCCACGCCGCCGACGGCACCGGCAAGAACTGGATCGGCGCCTTCCTGCAGCCGAACCCGCGCAATTTCACCGATCCGGTCGCGAGCAAGCACCTCGACCTCGACCATGTCCGCCTGGCGATCCGCGAGGGACTGCCGAACACCTCGATGCCGGCCTGGAGCTCGGTCCTGAAGCCGGACGAGATCGACGCGGTCGCCGCCTATGTCGAACGCGCCTTCCTGCGCGCGATGCGCGTCGCGGCGCAAGGCAAGGAGCAATCTCGATGACGGCCCCCAGCCCGTCCCGCCCGGCGAGGAGAGCGACGGCGCGACTGCTCGGCGCCGGCCTCGTGCTGGCGCTGACGGCGGCCTGGGCGGCGCCTCTGCGGCCGGACGCGCCCTTCGCGGTCTGGTTTCCCGGCGAGGACCGCCGCAGCGATGCGATGATGCGGGCCTTCGAGATCGTGCCCGAAGCCCTGTACGTCGGCAGCCACACCAATGACATCCTGGTGCTGAGCGCGGCCGACCGCTGGGCGCCGTTGAAGCTGCTGGCCGCCGGCGCCGTGCCGTTCTCGGCCGCCTTCGCCGACACCGCGATCTGCGTCACCCCGGCCGCGAACTGACCGCCCCGGGTCAGTGGCCGCGATGGCCGGCGCCGGGCACGGCCCCGGCCAGCGGCGCAATCTGGGCGGCGAGCAGGCGGGAATTGCGCCAGTCGAGCAGGTCGTCCGGCTGCCAGCGCGCGCGCAGCACGCCGGCGCGGTCGACCAGGAACTCGGCGTGGCCCCCCGCCGGAGCCATGCGCCGGTAGACCGCCGCCACTTCGGGCGCGGCGAAGACGACCGGCGCGCCGGCCTCGTCCGCCTCGGCCAGCGCCACCACCGCGACGCCCTTGCCCGCGAACCATTTCGCCCGTGCGCGCAGCTGCTCCAGCCGTTCCGCCGATACCGGATCGGCCGGATCGGCGAGCACCAGCAGAACCGCGCCGTCCGCGAGCAGGGACGACAAGGCGCCCCAGTCGCCGTCGGCGGTCTCGAAATCGAAATCGGGCGCCGGCGGCCCGCCGATGCCGGTCGCCGGCCCCAATGGCGAAGCCTCGGCGAACTCGCGCTCGCCGAGCAGGAAATGCGCGATGCTCCAGCCCTCGCGGTCGGCCGCCGCCTCGGCGCGCGAAGCCGGCCGATCGAGGTGGCGAACGGCCCAGTAGGCGTCGCCGATCCCGGCCGGCAGCGGCGGCGGCGCCGGGTGGCAGGACCGGCATTGCGCCTCGTAGGCCGCGTGTCCGGCCGCGACGACGCGCGCCTCGTGCGCGACCGGCGACGGGAAGAAGCTGGTCGGCGCCGCCGCCGCCACGGCGCCGCCCGCGTCCAGCCGCCAGGCGACCGGCCACCACGGCCGGTCGTGCCGGGCCGGCGTCATCGTGCCGAGCAGGCCGGCGGCGGCCACGACCACGACGCCGAGCGCCCATTCGGCGCGGGCGTTCCGTCGCAGGGCGCCGACGGCCGGCTTGGCCGTCAGGCGCGGCGTCAGCACCGCGCGATTGACGGCGGCCAGGCCGAGCATCGCCGCGACCAGCGCCGTCTTGGCCAGCAGCACCAGGCCGTAGGGCGTGCCGACCAGGCCCGGCAGGCCGCCGACCAGGATCCAGCCCGCGACGCCGCCGGTGAGCAGGAGCGCCGCGACGGCGGCCATGCCCAGCAGCGAGAAGCGGCGCACCGCCACGACCGCCAGGCCCGTGCCGGCGCCGGCCCGCGCCAGCCCGAGCAGCCGCGCCAGGGGCAGCAATCCGCCCAGCCAGCAGGCCGCCGCGAACAGATGCGCGAGATCGGCCGCCAGGTGCAGCCGCCCTTCCCAGCCGAGTCCGGCGGCGGCATGACCGCCCCAGGCCAGCGATCCGAGCGCGACGAGGCCAAGCGCCAGCGCCGTGCCGCCGCCGAGGCGGCCGGCGGCGGCGATCAGAACCAGCAGCAGGCCGGCGCGCAACGCGGCCGCCGTGCCGAAGCCGGTGCCGAGCGTGAGCCAGAGAACGTCGAGGGACAGCGCGCCGCCGCCCATCGCCCGCGCCTGCAACACGAACTGGGCGAGGCCGGCCGCGACGGCGAGCACGGTCCAGCGGCGGGCCAGGACGTGAAGGCGGGCGCGCTCGGCGAACCAGCGTTCGCCGCCGGCGGCGGCGCGCAAGGCCGGCTCGGCGACCAGCGGCCAGAACAGCCACAGGCCGGCGACCTGAAGGACGGCGACGAAGTGGAGGCCGCGCGCCGCGGGCAGCAGCCAATCCATCGGGTCAGCGCGGCCGGATTTCGAACTGGTAGCTGCCGTCGGTGGCGTGGGTGTCGGCCGAGACCACCCGCCAGGTGACGGTGTAGCGGCCCGGCGGCAGCGGCGCGAGCGGCACCTGGACGACGACCTTTCCCGCCTGCGACGCGATCCTCGGGGCGCCGGCGGCGACGTCCTCGCCGTCGGCGCCGCGAACCTGCACGGTGGTGAAGCCGGGTTCGATGCGCTCGCTGAACTGCAGGCGCAACTCGGCCGGAGCGGCGGAGAGCGTGCTGCCGCCGCGCGGTTGCGCCCGCTCCAGCACGGAATGCGCCGCCGCCTCGCCGGCGATCAGCGTCATCGCGAGGCCGGCGGCCAGACTGACCAGCCGCACGTCAGCCGCTCCGCTGCTGCAGCTGCGCGAACAGCTCGTGGTCGGCCGGCAGCAGGCGGTCGCTGAACATTTGCCGCATCTGCTGGACCAGCGCGCGGACGCGGCCCTGATCGGCCGCGCGCACGGCAGCGGGAAGCTGGTGCGCGATCTCGGAGAAGACGCGGTGATCGTGGCAGTGATCCTCCCAGCCGGGAAGGTCGTTGGCCATCAGGATCTCCTCCTCGCGCCGCAGATGCTCGTCGGTTTCGCGCACCATCCGGTCGGCGAGCATGTCGGCGACCGGGCTGGGCAGCAGCGGGATCGCCTCCTCGATCAGCCCGAGAAGGGTGACGAGCTGCTTGTGGTCGAGGTCGAGAACCCCGATGCCCAGCTCCATGTCCTTGGTCCACTTCGGCATCGTATGCCTCCGTTCAGTGCCGGACGGGCCGCCAGGACCGGACCGCCGCCGTCGCCTCGGCGAGTTGCGCCGGCGTGAGCTTCCTGGCCACGCGCTCGAGCGCGGACTTGGCCAGCGCCTTGGCCTCGTCGTCGTCGCCGACCGAGGCCAGGTAGAGCCACTTGTAGGCGGCGGCGGCGGCGGCCGGATCCTTGGTCAAGAGCTGGCCGAGGCTGAGCTGCGCCCAGGCGTCGCCCTGCGCCGCGGCCATCTCGTACCACACCTTGGCGGCGACCGGATCGGCCGGCACGCCGAGGCCGCGCTCATAGAGCGCGCCGAGATTGTACTGGGCGACGGCATGGCCCTGCTCGCCGGCCTTCTGGTACCACTTGGCGGCCTGCGTGTAGTCCTGCCTGGTGCCCTCGCCGGTGGCGTACATGACGGCGAGGTTGTTCTGGGCGGCGGCGCTGCCCTTCTCGGCCTCGACCGCCAGCTGCTTGAACGAGGGCGGCCGGTTCTGGTCGCCGGCGGCATGGGCCGGGGCCGCCAGCAGCAGGGCGGCGACGAGCAGTTTCTTCATGGTTCCCCTCAGTCCACGACGTCTTCGAGCTTGCGGTAGAGCGTCGACAGGCCGATGCCCAGCCGCTGCGCCGCGGCGCGGCGGTCGCCGTCGGCGGCCGAAATGGCGTTGGTGATCAGGGCCCGCTCGAACGCCGCCACCTGCTCGCGGAAGCCGCCGACGAAGCTGGACGCCCAACCGTCGCCGCCGCCCGCCTCGGCGATCGACGGCGGCGCGGCCGAGGCGCCGCCGTCGCCGATGACGTTCGGCGGCAGGTCCCAGCGGGTGATGCGGTTGTTCTCGCACAGCAGGATGGCGCGCTCGAGCACGTTCTCGAGCTCGCGCAGGTTGCCCGGCCAGTTGTAGTTCAGCAGCAGGGACTCGGCGTCGTTGTCGAGCTGGATGTCCTTGAGCTGGTAGTTCTGGCGGTAGCGCTGCAGGATGAAGTCGATCGCCGCCGGCATCGCCGAGCGCTGCTGGCGCAGGGGCGGCAGATGGATCTCGAAGATGTTCAGGCGGTAGTAGAGGTCCATCCGGAAGGTGCCCTTCTGGACCATGTCCTCGAGATTGCGGTTGGTCGCGGCGATGATGCGCACGTCGACCTCGCGCGAGCGGCTCGAGCCCAGCGGCCGCACGGTCTTCTCCTCGATCGCGTGCAGCAGCTTGACCTGCATCGGCAGCGGCAGCTCGCCGATCTCGTCGAGGAACAGGGTGCCGCCGTTGGCGCCGACGAACAGGCCGTCCTTGGCCTTGTCGGCACCGGTGAAGGCGCCCTTGACGTGGCCGAACAGCTCGCTTTCGACCAGGGTCTCGGGGATGGCGCCGCAATTGACCGGCACCAGCGGCCGCTCGGCGCGGCTGCTCAGGTTGTGGATCATCCGCGCCGTCATGCCCTTGCCGGTGCCGGACTCGCCGGTGATCAGCACCGTCAGGTCGGTCTTGCTGACCTTGGCCAGCATCTGCTTCACGTGCTGGCCGGCGGCGGTTTCGGGAAACCAGTAGCGCGTCGTCGACTGCTGGACGATCTGCTTGAGGAAGTTGTTCTCGCGCTTGAGCTGATCGAGCTCGAAGATCTGCCGGGCGCGGCGGATCAGGTCCGGCACGCGCACCGGCTTGATCAGGTAGTCCGAGGCGCCCGCCTGCAGCGCCGCCACCGCGGTCGACACCGAGGCGTATGCGGTCATCAGAAGAACGGGGATTTCGATGCCCTTCTCGCGCATCGCCCGCACGACCTCGAGGCCGTCGCCGTCGGGAAGCCGCAGATCGGTGATCAGCAGGTCGAAGGCCAGCGACTCGAGCTGTTCGAGCCCGTCGCGAACCGTGCCGACGCCGACCACGTCGATCTCTTCCTTCGCCATCTGGGACTCGACGACGTTGCGGAACGACGTCTCGTCTTCGATCACTAGCACTTTCATCAGCTCACCCCTTTGGCAGCAGCACCGAGACCGTCGTTCCGCACCCGACGGCGCTGTCGATGCTGATCCGTCCCCCATGATCCTCGACAATGCGTTTGCAAATCGTAAGCCCCAGGCCGGTTCCGTTGCTGCCGAGCTTGGTCGTGAAGAACGGATCGAACACCAGGGCGCGCACCGCGTCCTCCATTCCGTAACCGTCGTCGGCGACGCGGATCAGCACCCCGTCCGGCTCGGCGCTGGTCGAGACCCGCACCGTGCCGTCCTTGGCGATGGCGTCGGCGGCGTTGATCATCAGATTGACCAGCACCTGCACCAGATGGTCGGCCACCGCTTCGACCGGCGGCAGATCGGGCGCCAGGTCGACCTCGACATTGGCGGTCCGGAAGCGCGGCTCGAAGCGCATCAGCCGCACGCTGTTGGCGACCAGCCCGTTGAGGTCCACCGGCTCGCGCTCGAGCCGCTCCGGCCGCGCGAACTCGCGGATGTCCTGCACCGTTCCGCTGAGACGGTGCGCGTGCTCGGCGATCAGGTCCAGGTTGTCGACACAGCTCAGCACGTTCTTGGCACTCAGATCCTCCCGCAGGCTCTCCGAGGTATGCAAGGACAGGGCCATGATCGCCTGGATGGGATTGCCGAGCTCGTGCGCCATCTGGGCCGCGAACACCCCCATGGCGGCCATGCGCTCCTGCTGATTGAGGCTGGCACGCATGCCCGACAGCTCCTGCTCGCGCGCCGCCAGCCCGGCCGCCATCAGGTTGACCGCCTCGGCGACCCGGCCGAGCTCGTCGCGGCGGTCCTCGGACAGCCGCACCGAGAAGTCGCCGGCCGCAAGGCGACCGGTGACCTGCTGCAGGCGGCCGAGCGCGGCGAGCGCCCGGCCGAAGAACGTGGCGCCGGCGACGCCGATGCCGGTGAGGCCGAGGACGGCGACAAGCACCATGCCGGCCAGGTACAGCCGCAACAGCCTCTCGCCCTCGTCATCGACCGCGTGGTGGCTGTCCTGCATCTGGGAGAGCTGCTGCACCAGCACCGGCTCGAAGCGCCGCGCCAAGTGCTCGATCGCCTCGCTGAACTCGACCAGGTCGTCCAGCGAGACCTTCCCGGATTCCACCGCCTGCTGCGCCATGCGGCGTTCCGCGGCGAGCGCGCTCAGATCGACCCCCGACAGCCCCAGCCGGACGACCGAGTCGTACAGGCCGTTCAGGTGGCCCTGCCAGTGCGCCAGCGTGGCGACGCGCTCCTCCTGGCCGAGGTCGACGCGAACGTCGTGCTGCAGGTCCTGCGCGTGCTGGATTCCGAACAGAAGGTCGCGCTCGCGAAGGTTCAGCGACTCGTGGCGGGCCGCGTTGTCCTCCATGGTCCGAAACAGCAGGGATGCCAGCCCGACCTGCGCGGCCAGCAGCAGGCACAGACCGGCAAGCAGGATCAGAGCCTTGCCCTTCATGCCGCCCGCCGAGCGCCGCGGCGCCAGACTAGGCGGCGACTCCATCCTGCGGTCGTGCATCACCCGACCCCGGTCAACGACAGCAGCCATTCGGCGGCGGCCGGCGTGTCCCAGTCGCGCAGGCCGGACTCGATCCACACCGGCCGGCCGTCGGCACCGAAGGCGATGTTCAGCGGCACGGTGTCGACCGGCAGCCACTGCCGAAGCTGTTCGGCCCGCGGATCGAAGTGACGGGCGAAGCCGACGCCGTAGCGGCGCAGGTAGTCGCGCACGGGCACCGGCTCGCGGTCGATGGCGACGCCGAGGATCGCGACGTCGCGGCCGTCCAGCCGCTTCGCCAGCGCGTCGAGCGCCGGCATCTCGTAGCGGCACGGCGCGCACCAGGTCGCCCAGACGTTCAGCAGCACCGCCCGCCCGACATAGTCGCGCAGCGACTCCCGGGCTTCGGAATCGATCCTGTGGAAGGTAAGCTGATCGAGGCGCGGACCCGGAACGGGGGCGGCGGCGCGGCGGCGGCGGTCGTCGTCGCGACAGCCGGCCAAAGCGGCGGCGCTGGCGGCTGCGAGGAAACTTCGCCGCGAGATCGCTGTCACTTTCGCCATAAAGCACCTTCCCAATTCCGGGAAACTTTCCCGATAGCGAGGCTCCCCATCGGAGGCAGGGTATCCTCAATCGTATGAGACCGACTTTACCAAATGCCATATACCCGATGCACGGCTCGGCTCTTGCAAGCAAGTCGCCATGCCCTGACGCCCGCGTAGCAATCCGCGGGCCGCAACCGGAGTAGGACGGCAACGTGACCTCGGCCGCCGAAACCATCCCGACGCAGCGACACGGCGCCGCGCCGCCGGCGTCGCGACCAGCCGTCGCGCACCTCGCCGCCTTGCGCGGCTGGACCCTGCTCGCGCTGGCGGCGCTCGCCTTCGCCGCCATTCTGGCCCTGGTCCTGGCGGCCTCGCGCACCCCGGGCGTGCTGGAATTGCTGCCGGCGGACTGGGACCGCACCTTCCGCCGGGTGCTGGTCACGCATGTCGTGTTCTCGTCGCTGGTCTGGTGTCTGGCGATCCTGGCGGCGCTGGTGGCGCTCGCCGACGGCGGCGGCCGCTGGAGCCGCGCCGGGCTGGGCATCGCCGGCTGCGGCGCCGCGCTGCTGATGCTGCCGACGCTGGCCGGCCTTGGCGAGGCGGTCACCAGCGACTACGTCCCGGTGCTCGACCACCCGATCTACCTCGCCGGCCTGGCCCTGCTGTGCATCGGCGTCGCCCTGCCGCTGCTGCGCTTCGTTCTGCGCCTGCGCTGGCGCGGCGCCGGGCCGTTCGAGAGCGCCACCGGCATCGCGGCCGTCGCCGGGATCGCCGCCTTCGCCAGCTTCGCCATCGCCGCCTGGCGGCTGCCGCCCGACCTCGACGCGCTGGTGCGCTATCAGCTGCTGTTCTGGGGCGGCGGCCATGTGCTGCAGTTCACCTACACCGCCATGGCCCTGGCCTGCTGGCATGCCCTGGCCGTCGTCGCCTGGGGCGCGCCGCCGCTGGGCAGCCGCGCGTTCCGGCTGACCGTCGCCACCCTGCTGCCGGCGGTGCTGGCGGGGCCGGCGCTGATGGCGGGGCTCGACCTGCTCGGCGGCAGCTACCTGATCCTGTTCACCGAACTGATGCGCTGGGGCGTCGCCGCCGCGCCGGCCATCGTCGGCGTGGCGGTCGCGGCGCTCGCCCGGCGGCGGTCGCTCGGCCATCCCGCCGCCGTGGCGCTGATCCTGTCGGTGGCGCTGTTCGGAATCGGCGGGCTGGCGGGCTTCTTCGCCGTCGGCGGCGACACCCGCACGCCCGGCCACTACCATGCGTCGCTGAGCGCCGTGAACATCGCGCTGATGGGCCTGGTGTGGTGCAAGGTGCTGCCGCTGGTCGGCCGCGCCGCCGGAACGCCGCGGCTGGCGCGCCTGCAGCTGTGGAGTTTCGGGCTCGGCCAGGCGCTGTTCGCGATCGGCATGTTCGTCGCCGGCCTGCAGGGCGTGCCGCGCAAGACCTCGGGCAGCGCCCAGGGGCTGGAAACCGCGGTCGAGACCGCGGCGATGGTGCTGGCCGGCCTGGGCGGCCTGCTGGCGGTGATTTCGGCGCTGGTCCTGGTGGCCGTCGCGGCGCCGCGCCTGTGCCGCCGCGCCGCGTGAGCTGGCACCCGGTTTGCTTCGCTCTTGCCGACCGGCGCTTCGGCACCGGCGGCAACGCAGCTCCGGAGGCGTGGTGAGCAAGCGCTACATGAGGACCCTGCTCGGCCTGGCGGTGGCGGTGCTGCTGCCGTTGTTCGCGGCCTGCAGCAGCGACGACGCCAAGCCGAGGCCGACGACGACGAAATCGGTGGCGGCGCCGGCGGCGCCGAAGCACGAGTGGACGCCGATCGTCGAGGACGATCTCCACGACCGCGAGAATCCCGAAATCGGCACCCTGCAGAACCCCGTCACGGCGCTGTCGGTGCTGCCGCGGCACGGCGATTTCGGCAACAAGGTCGACTGGATGGCCTCGCTGGAGCAAGGCCTCATCGAGCCGCGCGCCACGCTGACCGAGAAGGGCAAGCTGCCGCGCATCGACATCCTGGTGCTGCTGAACACGAACGGCGGCCTGCCGATCGCCCGCTTCCCGCACAAGCAGCACACCGCCTGGCTCGACTGCGGCTCCTGCCACCAGGAGCCGTTCGAGATGCGCGCCGGCGACACCCGCTTCGGCATGCTCGACATCATGGAGGGCCGCTTCTGCGGCAAGTGCCACGGCGCGGTGGCGTTCCCGATCGCCGACTGCGCCCGCTGCCATTCCGTCAAGCACGAAGACGCGTTCAGGTGGGTGGCGGAAGGCAAGTGCCAAAAGAAGGCCGGCAAGAACCGACAGGTGGTGGTGTGTCCAAATCCCGAATGATCTTTGTCGCGGCACTGCTCTGCGCGGTGTTCATGCCGGCCCCCGGCGGCGCCGAGTTCGCCGACGTCGTCATCAACAATCGGTCGAGCAAGGAGGGCGTGCGACCGGTGGTCTTCCCCCACTGGTTCCACCGCATCCGCTTCCGCTGCGTCGTCTGCCACACGGAACTGGGCTTCAAGATGGGCGCCGGCGCCAACGACATCGACATGACGTCGATCATGGAGGGCAAGTACTGCGGCACCTGCCACAACGGCGAGATCGCCTGGAGCGTCGAGAACTGCAACCTGTGCCACTCGGGCAAGCCGACGCTGCAGACGGGCGTGCAGGGACAGCGCACCGCGACCGGCCCCGGCATCTGGTAGCGATCGTACCCGGACGCCTTTGACCGGACCCTCGGGCCGGATCATCGTCGCCGCCGCGGAGGCCCATTTTCCAGAGGCTGCGACCCGGCGCGGGGAAAGTGGGTGCCGGCCTTCGCCGGCATGACCGCGACGAGTCCAGGTATCACTCCAGCCCGAAGCGGCGGCGGACGTCGGGATCGTCCCACTCGCGGCCGCCGCTGATCTGGAAGCGCACCCGTCCCTCGGGGTCGAGGATCAGCGTCGCCGGCAGGCCTTCGAGGCCGAGGGACTCGGTGAGCGCGCTGCCCGGATCGGCATGGCGGGCGAAGGTGAGCTTCTTCTCGCGCATGTAGCTGCGCACCATCAGCGGGTTCTCGTCCACGGCGATGCCGATCACCGCCAGTCCGGCCGGATCGACGCGCCGGGAGAGTTCCTCCAGCGCCGGCATCTCCCAGCGGCAGGGCGCGCACCAGGTCGCCCAGAAATTCAGGACCACGGTCTTGCCGCGATAGGCGGACAGCGGCTCGACCTCGCCGTCGAGCGTCTCGAGCGTCAGTCCCGACAGGTCGCGCCCGACCAGCGGCCCCGCGCCGTCGGGCGGCGCGTCGTCGCAGCCGCCGAGGCTCGCGGCCAGCAGCATCGCGGCGAAGGCGGCCCGCCAGCGCATGTCAGTGATCGTGATCCGGATGAACAAGCGGGCCGGGCAGGCGCCCAAGCTCGGCCTCCAGCTCCCAGACCGCCGCCTGGGCCCGGGTCTGGAACGGGTGGTCGGGGGCGGCGAAGTGCAGGAACACGTTCATCGCGCCGAGAGCGCCCTCCAGGTCGCCGACGCCGCGCAACGCGCCGGCGAGACCGTAATAGGCGTTCACCTGGCCACCGCGGATTTGGAGCGCGCGCTCGAAGTTCATCCGCGCGTCGGCGAAGCGGCCGGTGGCGAGGTAGGCGAAGCCCATGTTGACCAGAACTTCCGGCTGGTGCGGCTTGATGACCCGCGCCGCCTCGAAGGCCAGCAGCGCCGAATGGACGCGGCCCTCGCGCAGGCGCACGACCCCGGCGCGGAAGTTGCGGTCGAACTCGAAGTCGAGCGGCCGCGCCCCCTCGCCGGCGGCGGGCGGCGACGGCGGCTCGGCGACCGCGAACGGCGTCGCCGGCCCGGCCTCGACCGGCGGCGGAGCCGGAGGCGGGGGCGCGGGCTCCGGCACGGCGTTCGACCAGGGCACGTTGCCCGGCGCCACCACGTAGTCGCCGGGCAGGCGCGAGACGCCCCAGCCGGCGGCGGCGACCGCGGCCGCGACCACCACCACGACCAGCGGAAGCGGCGGCCGGCGTTTCATACCATCCCCTGATGCGGCGCCGACGACACGAACGGCACCCCGAAATAGGTGACGAAGCCAAGCGCGAAGCCGATGAAGATCAGCGCCGCCGACCATTCCGGCGGCGGCCGCTCGATGACCCGCAGATGCAGGTAGATGCCGACCGCCAGCCAGGTCACGAACGACCAGGTCTCGACCGGATCCCAGGTCCAGTAGGCGCCCCAGGCCTGCTGCGCCCAGATGGCGCCGGCGACCAGCATCAGGCTGTCGAACACGAAGGCGAGCAGCACCAGGCGGAAGCTCAGCTCGTCGAGCACGCCGCTGTTCGGGAGCGCCGCGAAGGCCTCGGGGCGCCGCAGGCGCCGGATCACGACGACGACGCCGGCGGCGACCGCGATCAGCATCAGGCCCATGAAGAACTTGCCGAGCCAGATGTGCACGGCCAGCCAGAAGGTGTCGAAGGTCGGCGGGAACACCGAATCGACCGGCTCGATGGTCAGCAGCCATACCGTCATGACCTGCAGCAGCGGCAATCCGGTCGCCAGCAGCGGCCGCAGACGCTTCAGCAGCAGCGTCCCGAGCAGCAGGCTGGCATGCAGGGTCCAGACGTTGCCGGAAAGGGCGCCGAACATGTTGAGATACGGCCCGTGGTCGAGCCGGTCCCAGCGCAGCAGGATCGCCACCCCGTGCACCAGCAGCGCCAGGACCAGCAGCGCCAGGGCCGCGTTCTGGCCGCGGCCGCGGAGCTGCGCGGCGACCGCCGTCACCGCCGCCAGGATGTAGAGGGCGCCGCCCGCCAGAAGGATTTGGTGTTCAAGAAGCATGCAACGGCCCGTCGGAACCCAGGAACAGCCGCAGTTTCGCCACCGCGTGCCACAGCAGGCCGGCGGCCGCGACGACGCCGGCGGCGACGAGCCAGGGTAGCGTGGGATCGTAAAAAATTGCATAGCCCATCCAGGCCGTGACCCGCTCGTAGCGCAAGGTGCCGGCGCCGAACGGCACCGCCTCGCCCTGCCGCAACTCGAGTCGGCGCTCGCCGTCGTCGAGCACCACCGTCGCGTCCTGCGGCGTCGCGAAACGCCACTCCGCCTCCGGCTGGTGAAGCGGCGCCGCCAGCGACAGCCAGACGATCAGGCTGGCGCTGCCGTCGGGCAGATCGAGCGCCGTGGCCTGCCTGTCGGCATGGCGCGGATAAGGCGGCATGTGCACGGCGCCGGTGCTGGGGACACCGTTGGCGTCGGTGTAGGTCAGAACCGGCGCGAATCCCTTGTTCGTGGTCACCGAGAAGCGGTAGCCGTTGACCAGCAGCGGCCGTCCCTGGCTGACCACGGCCGGCGCCAGCCCGCCGCGACCGTCCGGCATGCCGACGTTCGAGCGGACGTGCCGCGCCCACATGCCCGGCGCGAATTCGATGTCGAGCGGTCCTTGGACGAACAGCACCTCGCCGATGGCGCCGCGGTGCAGCCGCGCCGGCCGGGCGTCGACGAGTTCCGGCGAGAACCCGGCGCCTTCGGCCAGTTCCACCGTCCCCTTCAGCCGCGTGACCTGACCGAGCCCGATCAACAGCGCCAGCGCCGCCAGGCCGAGATGGAACACCAGCAGGCCGGTCTGGCGCTTCAGGCGCGGATTGACCGCCAGCGCGGCCAGCAGGTTGAGGAACAGCCCGACGCACGGCACCACCATCAGCGGCCCGGCCGAGGCATCGAGCGCCAGCACCGCCATCGACAGCGCCGCCGCCAGCAGCAGCAAGGCCAGCGTCAGGCGCAGCGATGCGAGGACTTCGAGGATGCGACGAAGCGGGATCATTGCAGCGGC
This sequence comes from uncultured Rhodospirillaceae bacterium, assembly GCA_964545205.1. GTDB lineage: Bacteria > Pseudomonadota > Alphaproteobacteria > Rhodospirillales > Magnetospirillaceae > CAZJFH01. The sequence continues at coordinate 51,909 of CAZJFH010000013.1, read as the reverse complement.
GGACTGTTCTCGACGTCCATGCAGGTCACCTTCATCCACGAGACGCCGTTGCTCGACGACGTGCCGCAACTGGTGTCGGTCCATGCCTTGCTCTTCTGCCAGGTGACGACGCGGTTGAAGGCGTTCAGGTAGTAGGGCGGCTTGTAGTAGCCGCGCATGAGGCCGTTCACGGTCGAGGCGGCGGGCGCCGAGGTGATCGATTCCGAGAAGTCGGTTTCCTTGCCGACCTCGTTGAGGTTGACCAGCAGCGCCTTGTTGCGCCAGCCGTGCGGCACCGCGATGTGGCACCAGCTGCAGTACAGGCCGGTCATGCCCGAATCGCCGTTCCGCCGGATCTTCGAGGCGTGGTAGGCGTGCAGGTTGCCGCGGCCGTCGCAGCAGAAGCCGGTGTCGGCGCTGGTCGAGCCGGTGGCGTAGGCGCCGTAGTCGTGGCACTTGAAGCAGATGTCGCCCTGGTTGCCGACGCCGGTGCGCGAGCTGAACCCGCCCTTGAGGATGAACGGATTGGTCGAGCCGTGCGGCCCCCAGACGCCGCGCTGGGTCTGGCCCGGACCGGGATTGCTCGGCTCCACCGTGCCGTTCGCGGTGTTCGAGCCATGGCAGTCGCTGCAGTACATCGTCTGCGTCCCGACGAACTTCCACGGCTCGAGCCAGCCGTTGGCGTTGTTCATGTTACCGCGCTCGCTCAGGGTGCGGCCGGTCTCGCGCATCACCGGGTGCCAGGAACGGTGATTGGGGCTGTTGGTGGCGTTGGCCTCCTTCATGTCGGCGGTCGGGGCGCGGAACTCGCGCGACTGGTCGGTGTACTGCTGGATGCCGTCGCCGTCGTCGCTGTCGTAGACCGTGCCGCCTTCGTCGTTGGTGCTCGGCAGCGTCGGCGGGGTGTTGCCGTAGGCGAAGCTGGAGTGGCACTTCAGGCAGATCTGGTATTCGCGGGTGACGCCGGCGGTGCTCAGCGGATCGCTGGCCTCGGTGAGGCCGGCGGCGGGAAGGCCGCGCTTGATGTTGTTGGCGGTGTCGAAGGTGGCGCTGTCGCTCCAGCTCCCGGGACCGCTGGTCGTCGGATAGCTCGGCTCGACGCCCCACGACCCGTACAGCACGCCGGAGATCAGGTTGGTGTGCTTGGTCCCGGCGACGTGCACGTGGGTGCCGACGGTCGAGGCGCCGCTGGTGTCGTCGTAGCGTTGGGCGCGGCGGACGCGGTGCGGGTTGTGGCAGTCGGTGCATTCGACGTGCCGGTAGCTCGATCCCAGCTTGCCGAGCAGGTTCGGCGCCTCGAGGAAATCGGCGCCGGCGCCCTTGGCGTCCGGCGTGTAGCTGCCCCAGCCGCCGGCCGAAAGGTCGCCGATGTCGTGGACCTCCTCGTCGTCGGTGCCGTTGTTCCGGTACCGGTACAGCGGCATCCAATATCCCTTGCTGTTGAGCTTGTAGGTGAAGTCGGTCTTGATGTTGGGCACGTTGCTGGTGTTCGACAGCACCCCGCCATCGGTCGAATGGCACATGAAGCAGGTGTTCTCGATCGCCGAGCGCTTGTTGGTCGCCGTGTTGCCGAGCCGCGCCCCGATCAGGTTCGCCGGGCCGTGGATGCCCTCGCGCAGCAGCCGGCGCGAGCCGGGCGCGGTGTGGGTGTCGTGACAGTTCAGGCAGCCGGCCTGGGCCACGGTGACGTTGGTGTGATCCTTGCTGGTGACGTTGCCGTCGGCGTCGATGGTGGCGTTGTAGAACTCGCGCAGGCCGGCGGCGGTGTCGGTGTAGGTCTGGGTGGCGATGGCGTGCGACGACTCGGCCCAGCCCGCCTTGTTGTGGCAGGCCAGGCAGATCTGGTCCTGGGCGGCGTCGAAGCTGCCGCTGAAGCTGGTTCCCGCCTTCTGCAGGCGGTTGGCGCGCAGGAACTTCTCGGGGTTCTTCAGGTGCGGGTCGTGGCAGCTCGTGCACTCGACGCGGCCGCCCTCCAGCGGCAGGGTCGGCTTCGGCGAGGTGCCGCGATCGGCCACCGCGCCGCCCGCCGCATGCATCTCGTTGTCGTTGGTGACCGCGCTGGAGTAGTCGATCGAGATCGGGTGGTCGTTGGTCAGGTCGGTGCCGATCAGACGCGTGAACCCGGAATACTGCCCCTCGCCGCTGCCCATCGTGCCGCCGGTGACCTCGTTGGTGTGGGTGTCGGCGGGCATGTGGGTGTGGCTCATCGAGATGTCGGCGCTGTCGAGCTTGGCGCCGTTGAGGACGTCGACGTTGCCGAGCGCGATGGTGCCGTCGTGGCACGACAGGCACAGCTTGCTGGTGCCCTGCGGCGAGGCCGGCTTCGAGGCGTTCATCGACATCGACTGGTACATCTCGTAGCTGGTGCCGCCGCCGTCGACCTGGCGGTTCCACAGCGGCGACATGCCCGAGGTGCCGCCGTGCGGCGTGTGGCAGAAGACGCAGATCTCGTCCTCGGTGCTGGCCTTGACGGTGTTGGCGCTGGTCGCCGAGAGATTGTGCTTGGTGCCGGCGATGTCGCTCTTGCGCTGCTGCGCCCCGGCTGCGCCGGGCAGGGCGGCGGCCAGGGCGAGCAGAAGCAGCGCCATCGCAGCGAGGCGGGTCATGAGTCCGGCCCCCGGGTCAGTTCGCTGAACACCGATATGCGCCCGTTGAACATGTCGGCGACGAAGACGCGGCCGCTGGCGTCGGTCCACACGCCGGCGGGCCCGTAGAACAGCCCCTCCTCGGTGCCGGTCCCGCCGAGCGGCAGCAGGAACCGGCCTTCGCGGTCGTAGACCAGAACGAAGTCGTGCAGCGATTCGACGACGTAGATGCGGCCGTCGCCGCCGACGGCCACGCCCTTGGGCCGGTTCATGTTGCCGACCTTGTCGCCGAGCTCGCCGATCACCGCCAGGCTGGCACCGTCCGGGGCCAGCTTCTGCACCCGGAAGTTCAGGGTGTCGCTGACATACAGCGCGCCGCCGTGCAGCGTGAGGTGCGTCGGGAAGTTGAACTCGCCCGGCGCCTCGCCGCGCCGGCCCAGCGTGCGCAGGCGGCGGCCGTCGGAATCGTAGACGGCGACGATGTGCGCCTGGGTGTCGGCCACGTAGAGCTCGCCCGCCGCCGCGTCGAAGGCCAGCCCGGTCGGGCGCACCAGCTCGCCGGCGCCCAAGGCCCCGACCGGCAGGCCGGCGGCGTCGAGGCGCACGACGCGGGCAAGTTCCGAATCCGCGACCCAGTAGCCGCCGCGGCCGTCGGGCGCGATGCCGACCGGAGTGCGGAAGGTGTCGTTCTCGCCGGCCATCGTCCAGCGCAGCACCTTCTGCCCCGGCATGTCGAAGACCAGCACGCCGGGATGGCTGGCGTCGGTGACCAGGATGCGGCCGGCGCCGTCGATCATGCCGCCGACCGGCCGGCGCAGCTCGAGCGTCTTGTCCTCGCCGAACACCAGGCCGGTGACGATCTCGAGCACCCGCAGGCCGAAGGACGCGGCCTGGTCCTTCTTGCCGGGATCGAGAAAATCCTTCTCGCCGATCAGCGTGCCGGCATAGCCGTAGCGCGCCAGCTCGGGCGGCGGCGGCCAGGTCATCGCGGTCGGCGAGACGTCGAGCGCGGGCGTGCGCGTCGCCGGCGGCGAGCAGCCGGCCAGCACGATCAGCATCAAGGCCGAGACGAGCAGTCTTCGCATCACGAGCGCCCTAAGCCTTTTTTCAGTCCGGGACTACTTTGGTTGGTTGTGACAGCGGAAACAGTCGGCGGGTGGGAACGCCACCTTGCCATGACACACGCCGCAATATTCCCCGCGCATTATTGAATACATCGTTATCGGATTGGCCGCTTTCTGCGGCAGGAAGATTCTGGGATGGCAATTCGAGCACGTCAGCCATTCGGTGTGCTGGCGGTGCGGAAAGGTCACGCCGGGCATCGACGCCGTCCGCATCATCGGCACGTCGAGATCCAGGACGGTCGGCTGCCCGTCGGCGACGGCTTCGCTGCGCGGGGCGATCAGGCCGCGGCGCAACGCCTCGACCCAGTCGACCCGATTGCCGGTCGCCGCCGGCGGCAATCCCTCCAGCGCCTGCGCCGGCGACTGCAACGTGCCCACCGCCTCGGAGTCGGGATCGTAGATCCCTTCCGACCCGAGGGGCGGCCACGCGCCGCCGCCGGACTCGGCCGGCGCGGCGGCGATCATGACCATCACGAGCGCCGCCAGACCGGCCGCGACGTATCGAAACCACCTACGCATCGCCCCTCAGCCCGGGATGTAGAGCCCCGTCATCCGCATCGCCTTGATCAGAATCTCGGTCGAGTCGTTCAGTGCCCGGATGGCGTCCTGGTACTTCTCGGCCCCGGCCAGCCCTTCGGCCCGCTTGCGAAGATCGCTCGCCTGGCCGCGCATCTTCTCGGCCTGGGTGACGATCATCGGATCCGGCTTCTTCTCGTCGAGCGCGAGCTTGAGCAGGAACAGGTGGCTGTCGTTGCGGTCGACCTCGTAGACGTACTCGTCCTTGGGCGTGTCGAACTTCAGCTCCTTGATCAGCTTGTCGCCGTCGCGCAGCGCCGCGAGGTCGGCGCTGACGGCGGCATAGGCCTGGTCGAGCAACGGCACCGCCTTGGCGTGCTCGCCGGCGGCCGCCAGGGCGTCGGCGTCGGCCAGCGCCTTTCTGGCCATGTCGCGCTTGGCGGCGGCGCCGGAGGCGCCCTTCTCGGCGGCGACGCGGTCATAGGCCTCGGCCAGCGCCTTGACGCTGCCCTTGCGCAGCTCGAACAGCTGCTTGGCGCGGTCCTGGTGGAGGTCCTCCTGGGAGACGCGCTTGGTCTGGGCCATCACCAGGGCGATGGCCTCGTTCAGCTTCTTGTCGGCGGCATCGGTGCGGCCGGCGGCGCCGTCGGCCTTGGCGGCGTCGACCAGCTCGCGGGCGCGCGCCAGCAGCGCCTTGGCCTCGGCGTCGTCGCTGGCCTCGATGGCGCGGATCGCCGCGGAATCGGTGACCAGGTTGGTCACGAACGCCGCCTTCTGCTCGGTGATCTTCGGGGTCACCGGCATGCGCTTGTCTTCGGCGGCCGCAGCGGTCGCCATCAGCATCACCGCCAGGCAGGCGGCATTGAACACGATCTTCATCTGCCTGTCCTTTTCTAGCGGAGCGCCTTGACGGCGGCCGGCTGCACGATGTCGGCCTTGTTGCCCCAGGAGTTGCGCTGGAACGAGATCACGGCCGCGACGTCCTCGTCCGACAGGCTGTCGGCCCACGGCGTCATCGCGGTGTCGGCGACGCCCTTGAGCACGGTCTCGATGTGCTTCTTCGGCGGGCCGAGCGCGACCTTGCTGCCCTTGATGGCCGGGAAGGTGTCGGGAACGCCCTCGCCGTTCTCGCCGTGGCAGCCGGCGCAGGTGTCGGCATAGACCTGGGCGCCCTTGGTCATCAGGTCGTCACGCGACAGCTCGACCAGGGCCTTGGCCTCGACGCCGGTCTTCGGCGGGGCCGCGTTGGCGGTCGAGATCGGGCTCAGCGAGCTGGCACCGGCCGCGGTCGCGGCGACGGCGGCGGCGGCGGGGTTCTTCTTCGGCTTGGAGTGGCACTTCGAGCACTCCGAAACCGGGAAGGCGACCTTGCCGTGACAGACGCCGCAATACTGGCCCATCAGGATGGCGGCCATGCTGATCGGATTCCCGCCCTTCTTGGGCACGAAGATCTTCGGATGGCACTGGGCGCAGTCGAGCCACTCGGTGTGCGGCTTGTGCGGATAGACGACGTCGGGCATCGAGCCCTTGACCTCGCGGATGATGTCGAGGTCCATGACCTGTTTCTTGGCATCGGGATTCTCGCGATCGGCACGCGGGTCGATCGCCCCGTCGCGCAGCGCCTTGACCCAGTCGACGCGGTTGCCCGACATGCCCTTCGGCATTCCCGCGAACGCCTCCTTCGGCGGCTGCAGCGCCTCGGTTCCGGGATTCTCGGGGTCGTGGATGCCGTCGGTCATCGGCGGCGCGTTGGTGTCGATGACCTTCTTCATCAGGCGGTTGAACTTGTTGGCGGCGCTGATGTTGTCCTGTGCCGCGGCCTGCGGGGCGGCGATGCCGAGGGCGAGGACGGCGCCGAGCGCCAGTGCTGCTGCACGCATTGTCGGCCCCCTACTTCTTCGTGTCGAACGTCGGCTTCGCCTGGCCGGCCTTCTCGGGCGGCGTCACCAGGCGATCCAGCGTGCTGTTGTGCACCTGGGTGCGGGTATCGGGCTTGCCGGAGTGGCACAGCGTGCAGTTCTCGACCGACCACGCGATCTGCCCGTTGTGGCAGGCGCCGCAATACTGGCCGTCGAAGATCTTCAGCATCGTGATGTCGTTGCCGCCGGCCTTGAACTCGAAGCCGAGGTCGCCGTGGCAGACCTTGCAGCGGAAGCGGATGCGGTGGAACCAGTGCGGGAACACCGCCGGCCGCATGCCGGCTCCGTCGGAGTAGTTGTTGATGACGACGTCGCCGAATTCTGCGCGCGCCTCGTCCCCGCCGCCGATCACGCCGACGGCCAGCAACAGGCCGAACAGCGGAAGCAGCAGAAACCGGCGCCACCCGAAGAAACCGTTGAACATGTAGGACCCCCAGTAGCGCGTCCGCCCCATCGGGCGGCCAGTTCGGATGCTCTCGTGCAATAGTCGGGCCGAAACCGCGCGGCGGACGGGCGCCGGGTTCGCCGGCCCGGTTCCGGTCCGCGGTTCCCGGTTTCGGGAACCGTCAGAAGATGGTTCGCATTACGTGGAAGATGATCATCTCGTCGAACTCCTCGCCGTCGTAGCCGAGGCGGTTCGAGAGGCTGAACGACAACTTGCCGACCGTGTAGGACAGGCGGCTGTTCAGGCGGTGCTTGGCGAAGACGTGGTCGTCCTGCTCGATCAGCCCGTAGCGGTCGACGACCAGGAAGCTCTTGGGATTGATCGTGTACCTGGTCGAGAACGACAGGTCCTCGATCCCGAACACGGCGGCCTCGCGATAGCCGACCTCGCCGATGATCGAATCCATCCAGGTCGAGTCGAAGCTGCTGCGCGAAAACTGCACCCCGATCGTGCCTTCGATGGTCGAGGTCCGGTCGATGGCGAAGCCGCGGTTGTACTGAAGATCGAGGATCTGGTACGAGGCGGCGTCGGGCATCAGCGTGCGCGAGTCGGCGGCGCTGAAGTGCCACATGTCCCAGTGCGGGCCGTTGGAGTTGCTCTGGCTGAGCGTCGCCGAATGGGCGAGGCCGATGCCGCGGGTCAGCTCGCCGTCCGCCGGCCCGCCGAAGGCGGCGCCCTGGTCGTCGGTGGTCCAGTTCTGGCGCAGATAGCCGGACACCGTCTGGGTGCCGCCGAGATAGACCGTCCCGAACCACGGCAGGTCGAGCGAGCGCGACAGCGTCTGCGACGCCGACAGCGTCTCGCCGTGGTCGACCATGACGTCGCTGACGCTGCCGGAAACGTCGATGCCGGCGCCCCAGTCCCAATCGAACCCCCAGATGTCGAGGGGCGTGGACTCGTATCGCAGCGCGACGTCGGCGGTGGACGCCCATGGCACGCTTTCGTTTCGCTCGATCTGGATGAGGCCGCTCTCGGTCCGCTTCGATTCGGACTCGTTCTTGCTGACGCCGAGCCCCCACGAGCCGCCGAGCCGCAGGCCGGGCATGATCTGATAGCTCGACGACAAGGAGCCGTAGCCGCTCATGTTGTCGGTGCGCGAGCTGCTGGTCCCCAGCGCGGATTCGAACTCGCCGCTGATGCTGTGGGTGCGCAAGGCGCCGCTGACGACCCAGTCGGGCGTGCCCATGGGCATCCAGCTCGCGGTCGTGACGCCCTGCAGCCCGAGGCCGGTGAATTCGCCGGCGGAGGCCTGCGCCTTGTTGGCCGTCACCGACGAGAAGCTCGAGACGTGAACGTCCTCGAACGGCTCGTAACTGTAGCTGACCGAGGCGTTGAAGTTATGGACGGTCGCCGGTTCGCCGTCGGGCGCCGTGCTGCGCCCGTAGTCGTAGCCGAGCGAGACGACGATCGGGTCGCCGTCCCAGTTGGTGGTCAGCCGCGTGCCCAGCGACGCACCGAGCGCCTCGCTGCCGGTGCTGACCGACGCCAGCCGCAGGCTGGCCGAATTGTGCAAGCTCCAGCCGGCGCCGAACACCGAGTTCGTGATGCTCAGCAGGTCGCCGGAGCTGGTGCCGTCGTACTCGTCCTTGTAGTTCCAGAACTGGTTGTAGTGCGTGTAGCTGATCTGGGTCGGGAAGTCGCTGCGCGGCAGGATGGAGGCGGTCCCGGTGCCGGTGACGTCCAGGAACTGGACGCCCTCCGAACCGTCGCTGCCGTGGACCATGAGTTCGCCGTCGATGGTGATGAACCAGGGCGCGATGATGTAGGTGGTCGGCCGCAGCGTCAGGGTGCCGCTGTGATTCCAGATCCGGTCCCGATCGCCGAGCTTGAACTCCTGGAACGTGTAGGTGATGACGCCGGAAAGGTTGAAGCCCGGCACCAATTCCTCGGCGTGTGCCGGGCTGACGACCAACGCAGACGCGGTGGCCGCCAGGGCTCGCCACGGCCACCGCATTTCACACTCCCCCTACTTCCCCGGCGCGGCGCCCGAGGACTCGAAGGAAACGAGCACTTTGACGTCCGGAGAAGCGCGAAGCGTCTGCATCAGTTCGGCCCACCGCTTTTCACCCTGCTCCCGCTTGTAGAGCTGGACGGCCCGCTCGCGGACCCGATCCAGTGGGTGGACCGTCTGCTCCGAGCGTTCGACCAGCTTTAACAGGGCGACACCTTGCAATATCTGGACCGGATCCGAGATTTCGCCGGGCGACAGCTTGGCGAGCACGTCCTCCGCCTCCTGGGCGAGCATGCCCTCGTGCAGATAGCCCATGTCGCCGCCCTCGGCGGCCGACCGGTCGGACGAGTGCAGCTTCGCCAGCTCGGCGAAATCGGCGCCCTTCAGCAGCATCTCCTTCAGCCGGGCCGCTTCGTCCCGCGCGGCCTTCCAGGTCTCGGTGGTCGCCGACGGGTCGACCTGGAGCATGATGACGCTGACGCGCTGACGCACCGGTTCGGTGAAGGCGTCGAGGTTGCTCTGGTAGTAGGCCAGCAACTCCTCTTCGGTCGGATCCGGAACCACCTTCACCTGCGCCTCGAGCTGCGAAACCAAGGTCTCGCCCCCGAGAAATTCGCGCAGGTTGGGCAGGACGCGCTCGCGCATCGAGGCCCACTGCTCGCTGCCGGCGTACTGCTTCTCGTAGGCGGCGACCTGTTCGTCGACCGCGGCCGGGTCCGGCTGGATGCCCCGCCGCTTGGCCTCGCGCACGACGAGCCGGCGATCGATCAGTTCGTCGAGCACCTCGCGGCCGAGCTCGGCGACGCGGTCGGGCGAGGCGTCGACGTGATAGAGCTTGCGCGGCGCCGACTCCCGGAATGCCGCCTGCCACTCGGCCATCATGATCGGCTGGCCGTGAACCATGGCGACAACTCCCTCGGCGGGCCCCGGTTCGCCGGCGGACTCGGGCGCGGCGAAAGCACCGGGCGCCGAAACGAGCAGAAGGGCCGCCAGCCCGAAGGCCGCGACCCCACCTGTGGTCGAGCTTTTCGTGAGAATTGTCATTACTCCATGCTCCCAATGGCGAAAAAGGGGCCGGATCGCTCCGGCCCCTCGGCGGTTACTTGGCGTGGCACGCCAAGCAGACTTGGCTCTTGTAGTTCTCGATGCGCAGGAACAGGTTGTTGGTCGAATGCGGGTCATGGCACGAGGCGCATTCCACATACGGCACGTCTTCCGCTCCGCGGGTGTAGAGGATCATGTCGGTCTTCTCGACCTTGGCCGCGTCGCCGGTGGCCGCGGTCCAGGTGGTGCCGCCGTCGGCCGTGACCTGATAGCTGTCGACGTTGACGACCCAGCGGTTGCCGAGCTTCACGGCGCCGATCACATCGGCGTCGCGAACCGTCGCGCCCGTGCCGTAGTTGGCATAGTGCATGGCGATCGGATGGTCGTCCGACAGGTCGGCGGTCAGATTGGCGATGCTGGTGATCTTGCCGCCGGTCTGATTGGCGCCGGTCCAGGTGCCGGACGCGGTGTTGCCCGAGCCGGGCGCGTTGATGAACGAGTCCATCGCCTGGCTGCCGTCGTGGCACGACAGGCACGCAAACGACACCGAGGCCTTGATCGAGGCGTCGCTGGATTCCTTCGACTCCAGGGTCGCGCTGGTGTTGTAGGCGGTGTAGGTCGACGACGGCGCCGACTTGTTCCACAGCGGGCCGGCGGCGGGCGTCGCCGAGGCGGAACCGTGAGGCGTGTGGCAGAACACGCAGACTTCCGTCGTGCCGTCCCACGTGTTCACGCCGGTGCCGGTGGAACCCAGATTGTGCTTCGTGTCCGCAATACCAGCGGCGGAGACCGGAGAGACTCCTATGCCGGCGAGGACAATGGCCATCGCACCGAATGCCGCCGAGGTGATGGCGACAGGCACGGCCTTGACTCGAAGTGAACGAAACATAGCCTCTCTCCTTGCCGAAGAGTTAAGTTGCGTGTCGCTTTCGATGCATGGCTCGTGCCACATGATTTTCTCGTGATATTTCCGGCACTTGGCGGACCGGGAGAAACCGCAATTCCCGAAAGGGAATTCGCATTTCTCGGACTCGGCACTGCTCACGGGAACCGCTCGGCCGGCGGGAACGCGCCGTTCCAGGCGCAATAGCCGCGGCGGTCGGCGACGCGGCGGGTCCAATGGCCGTTCTCGACCGAATAGGAGACGAAGCGCTCGAGGAACCCGTCGTCGTTCTCGTCGGCGGCGTCGCAGATCACCTGCAGCAGCCGGCCGCCCTCGCGCCGCCAGTCCGTTGCGGCGGCGCGCAGCAGCCGCATCTCCTCGACGTCGCCGCTGGCTGCATCGCGGGCGGCAAGCGCCAGCGGCCGCCCCGCGCGAATGCCGATCACGGTGGTCTCGGCGCCGTTGAACTGACCGAACCCGCCGGATTCGACGGTCAGAAGGAAGTCGTCGGCCAGGCCCGAGCGTTGGAGTTCGGCGAAGGGCGACGACAGCGCCTTGTCCTCGATGACGGCGCCGTCGGGGCCGACCAGCCGCAGCCGGGCGAGATCGAGCCCGCGCCGGGCGACCAGTTGCACCATCGGACCGGTGGTCAGGCCGTACCAGTACAGCGACTGCAGCCCCTCGCGGGTGGCGCCGTTGATGCGCCCGTCGCGCAGGAGTTCGAGCCGGGCGCCCGCCACCCCGAAACGGTTCGCGACGACCATCCCGGCGGCGGAATCGGCGGCGCCCGCGCCGCCCGTCGAAGGCTGCGGCCCGTCGTCGGTGGCGCAGCCGGCCAGCACCAGGGCCAAACCGGCCGCGATCAGCGCGGCGCTTGGGGGCAGGCGGTATCGCACGAGACTCTCCCGACCAGGCTCAGCGCCTGAGCGTGCGGATGAAGGCGACCACGTCCGAGATCTGTTCCAGGGTCAGCAGGCCGCGCCATGCCGGCATCATCCTGCGGCCGGACATGATGGTCTTCTGCAGGACCGGGTTGGGCCGTTCCAGCCGCTCGCCCTTGCGGAACGACGGCACCCCCACCATCGCCGCGGTGCCGTCGATGCCGTGGCACGACGCGCAGTGGGTGTCGTAGACCTCCTTGCCGCGCCGCGGATTGCCGGCCTCGGCTGGCGCGGGCATGGCCAGCAGGACGGCGACGACGGGCACGATCCAACGCATGGCGCGCCTACTGCGCCGATCCCGCCATCTGGCGGGGCTGCTGCCACGCCGGACGGAAGACGTCGAGCTTCTGATGGAACTGGTCGACGACGTAGACCCTGCCGTCGGCCTGATCCACGGCGATGCCGGCGATCAGCAGATAGCTGCCGCCTTCCGCGCTGTCGGCGCGCTGGCCCATGGCCATCAGGATCTGGCCCTCGGAATTGAAGATCTGGATGTTGCCGAACCAGACGTCGGTCACGTAGATGTTGCCGTCGCGATCCGAGGCGATGCCCTTTGGCCTGGCGAACTGGCCCGGGAACTTGCCCGGCGAGCCGAAGGCGCGGATGAACTTGCCCTCCTGGTCGAACACCTGGACGCGGAAATTCCCCGAGTCCAGAACGTAGAGCAGTCCGTTCGGCGCCATCGTGATCGACAGCGGCAGGTTGAACTGGCCTTCGCCGGGGCCGCGGGTGCCGATCGTCGAAAGCTGCGTGCCCTGCGCGTCGAACACGACGATGCGGTGGTTGGGACTGTCGACGCCGCCGGTGTCGAGGACGTAGATTCTGCTGCCGTCGTCGGTGACCGCCACGCCGCTGGGCCGCGAGAACACCTCGCGCGATCCGATCCAGCGGACGAAGGCGTCGTCTTCGTAGACGGCCACGGCCTTGCTGGAGCTGTCGACGACATAGACCCGTCCGGCGTTGTCGGTGGCGATGTCGAGCGGTTTCCCGAGCGCTCCCGGCCCGCCGGCGCCGATCGCGCCGTAGGCGCGCTTGACGGTGTCGAAGACGTGGACCCTGCCGGCGACGGTATCGCCGACATAGACCTTGCCGGCATGGGCGGCGACGCCCCACGGCTTGGCCATCGCCTCGCCGCCGGCCGTCTCGCCGGTCGCGAAGGCCTTGAGCAGATCGCGACTGCTCTGGCCGACCACGTCGGCGCTGCTTCTGATGGTCTGTTCGAAATAGAACCGCGGTTCGTCCGGCGGACTCGGCCAGACGAGTTCCTGCTTCGGCTGCTCTTGGACCGGTGTGGTGACGCAGCCCCAAACCGCCGCCGCGATCACGGCGGCCAGACCCATCTTGAAGGCGCGCGTGCGGAGACAGACCATGGCGAAACGAGCTCCTCGCGAGGTTAACGCGACCCCTGGCGGGGTTGCCCCCCGCATCTGCAATCCCGGTGCCATGGCCGATGCGGCGGTATCCCGCGCCGGCGCATTCCTCGTTTCGGGAATCCGGAACCGGCGCGCGTCAGTCCCGGGAACCGCGGCGGCGCCGCCGGCTGGCGGCAGATGTTCGCGTGCGCGATGATGACAAAGTGGCCTTCGCTTTGCAGATGAATCGATGACGCCTCCCGCCTGTCGGCGACGATGCGCGGCGGAACCCCGAACGAGGACCGACGAAAGATGCTGAAGATCATCCTGGTACTGGCGACGGCGGTCCTCGCGGGCTGCGGGCCGACGAGCCATGTCGCACAAGTCACGCGCTTCCACGAGATGGCGGCGCCGGCCGGCAAAAGCTTCGTGATCCTGCCCGACGAAGGTCAGCGGGACAGCCTCGAGTTCAAGAACTACGCCAACATGGTCGCGGCGCAGCTCGCCGCCCACGGCCTGCGACCGGCACCCGTCGAGCAGGCGGATCTCGCCGTGACGATGCGCTACGGCGTCTCGGACGGCCGCGTCCAGGTCTGGTCGAGCCAGCGCCCCGATCCGGACTGGTACCTGCAGCAGCGGCTGCGGGTGGTCACGCCGATCCCCAACACCGTCCAGCCGGTCCTGCCGCCCTACGTGGTCGATCCGTATCTCGGCACCCCCTACGCCGGGCCGTATGTCGCTCCGGCGCCGATGGTGACCGAGGTCCATTCGACCACCGTGTTCACCCGCTGGCTGGAGCTGAACATGCTCGACGCCGCCAAGCTGCGCGACGGCGCCGGCGAGCGGGTGTTCGAGGGCCGGGTCACCAGCGAGGGCAGCAACCGCAATCTGCCCGACGTGATGCCGTCGATGGTCCGCGCGCTGTTCACCAACTTCCCCGGACAGAGCGGCGAGACCGTCACCGTCACGGTGCAGCCGGAAAAGCGCCCGTAGCCGGCACGCCGCTTTTCAAGCCGAAGAAAGCGTTCCCGATGCCGGGACGGCCAGGCCGGCCGCCCCGGCATCAACACGTTCGCACGGACGATCACAACCGTTCGCTCTGTCGAGCCTCCCGGAATCGTCGTATGATGGCAGCGTCGAACGCCGCGCCACGCCTTGCGGCACGCCACGGGAATACGGCCGATGCAGAAGACAATCCCGATTCTGGCATTGCTGCTGTTGCCAGCCTGCTCGGCAGAGTTCGACTTGCAATCCCTGTACCAGATCGCCCACAGCGATCCGCGGCCGGTGCCGCCCGGCGCCTTCCTGTCGCCGCACCAGGTCTACGGGATCGTCGAATGCGCCGGGCTGACCGGCGCCGACCCGCGCCGGGCGCAGGACGTGTTCGACGACCTGATCCGCGAGCTGTGCATTCGCCCGGGAATGCCCGAACTCCTCGCCGACGCACGGTGATGATGCTACGATGACGGGGTCCCCTCCGCGGAGGATCCGCCATGCCTAGCGCCAGCCGCGCGGCCGTCGCCGCCCTCAGCCTTCCGCTGTTCCTTTCGGCCTGCGCCGCCGACGACAACGCCGCCGCCGGCGGGATGATCGGCGGCACCACCGGCGCGGTGGTCGGCTCGGCGATCGGCGGCGGCGCCGGGGCGGCGGCGGGAGCGGCGCTCGGCGCCGCCGGCGGCGCCGGCCTCGGCAGCACGGTCGAACGGCGGCCGACCCACGGCGCCGACCGGGTGGTCGCCGTGCTCGGGCCGCCGGTCTGGCCCTACAGCCCCTATGCCTACGGCCCGCTGGTGCCGCCGCCGATGGTGACCGGCTGGTCGGGCGGTTATGGCTACGAGGCGCAGCAGACGGCGCGCAATCCGCTGCTGGCGGCGCCCTGGAGCGTCGGGACCGTCGCCCCGTCCGCCCCGCAATCCGGAACCGCGCGCCTGCCCGGGGTGTTCGCCGAGCCGCCGTGGCAGCGCCCGGCAGCCGATGCGGGCTGCACCGTGCGCCTGGTCGGCGGCGCCGGCGCCCAGCCGCACATCAGCCGCGCCTGCCCGGACGACTGACGGACGTCAGTCCATGAACCAGACCGACTCGACGTTGCCGCCCGAACGGCCGGCGAACATGCAGAACATGTTCAGGGTCTTGGGCTCGCCGTCTTGGGGAATGCTGCGGATCACCGCCGGGACGGCAACGCTCGCATCGGTGCTGAAGTCCCTGGCCAGATCCTCGACGCGCGGATGCGCGGCATCCCCCCAGTTGACGAGTTCGATCGCGACGCCGGCGGTCGCACGCGCCACCGCCAGGCATTCGTCGCCTTTCGCCCGGTCCGCCAGGAACGGCGCGACGCGCTCTTCCCACGGCGGCACCTGCCCCGCTTGAGCGGGCTCGGCGGCCACGGCCGGTCCGGCCGCGACCGAGACTATCAACGCCATCAGGACCATTCGCATAACGCACTCCATCGTTTCGATCCCGGCCCGGCCGGAAGGTCACGCGGCCGCACCCGTCACCCGGCGCTGCCTAGCAACAGGGATGCCAGCCCGGGGGCGATTTGCCGAAATCGGGCATTCTTCCGATTGACGACGCGGATGCGCGCCGAATTCGGGAACACACGCGTTCCGCGATCCGAAACATCGCGCGGAATCAGTGCCTTTCGAGCCCCCGCGGCGACTGGCCCCCGACTTGCAGTGGCCGGAGCATCGGCCTGTGTCGGCCGAACCATTTTTTGGATGGGCGCCATGAACGATCCGAACGTCGGCAGCATCGTACAAAGCGCGGTCCTGTCCTGCGCTCCGGGCACGCCGCTGCTGGAGGCGGTGCGCAAGATGTACGCCGCGCGCTGCAGTTCGATCATCGTGATGGAGCGCGGCCAGCCCCTCGGCATCTGGACCGAGAAGGACATCCTGGCCATCGACCTGTCGGCCCCCGAACAACTCGCCCGCCCGATCCGCGAGGTGATGAGCAGGCCCGTGAAGTCAATCTCGGCCGCGACCTCGCTGTGCGACGCCACCCGGCGGCTCAAGGAGGAGCGCATCCGGCATTTCCTGGTGGTCGAGGACGACGGCACGCTGGCCGGCGTCGTCAGCCAGACCGACATCGTCCTCAACCAGGGCATCGAGTACTTCCTGCATCTGAAGGACGTCCGTTCGGCGATCGGCCGCGGACTGGTGCGGTTCGCCGAGAACCTGCCGGTGGCCGAGGCGGCCGCGCGCCTGCGCGATCGCGGCGTCGACGCCGCCGCCGTGCTCTACGCCGACGGCGAGCACGGCATCATCACCGAGCGCGACGTCGTCAAGCTGATCTGCCAGGGCCAGCTCGCCGCCACCGTCGGCGAGGTCGCCAGCCGGCCGCTGATCGCGGTGCCGCAGGGCGCCAGCCTGTTCCATGCCCGCAAGGTCCTGGCCGAGCGCCACATCCGCCATCTCGGCGTGACCGATCACGACGGCGAACTGCTGGCGCTGCTGTCCTTCCCCGAGATCCTCAACACCATCGAGCAGGGCTACATCGAGGAACTGCAGAGCACGCTGCGTCAGCGCGAGGAGGCGCTGACCCTGTCGCGCGGCCGCCTGCGCCTGGTCGGCAAGGTGTTCGACTCGACGGCCGACGGCATCGTCATCACCGACGCCGCCGGCATCGTGCAGTCGGCCAACCCCGCCTTCCTGCGCCTGACCGGCTACGAGGAGCACGAGATCGTCGGCCGCAACGCCCGCATCTTCAGCTCCGGCCGCCAGGACCGCGCCTTCTACGAGACGATGTGGGGCGCCCTGACGAACTCGGGCTACTGGAAGGGCGAAATCTGGAACCGCAAGAAAAGCGGCGAGATCTACCTGAAGACGATGACCATCACCGGCATCCGCGATTCCGACGGCTCGTACTGCAATTACGCCGCGGTTCATTCCGACGTCATCTCGCATGAACAGAACCTCGAACGCGTCCATTACCTCGCCAATCACGACCCGCTCACCGGCCTTCCCAACCGCAGCCACTGCAACGACCGCCTGATCCGGGCCTTGCAGGCGGCGCCGCGGCACAAGAGCGTCGTCGGCGTCCTGGTGCTCGATCTGGACCGCTTCGGCCAGATCAACGAGACGCTGGGCTATCTGGCGGGCGACGAGCTGCTGCAGGCGGTTTCGGCGCTGCTGGCCTCGCACATCGGCCCGAACGACACCGTCGCCCGGCTGGGCGGCGACCAGTTCGCGGTGATCGTCGAAGGCGCCGGCTGCGGCGACGAGCTGGCCGACATGGCCAAGAACCTGCTCGCCGCGCTCGCCGCGCCGATGACCATCCTCGACTGCCCGCTCTACGTCACCGCCAGCATCGGCATCAGCATGTTCCCCGGCGACGGCACGGACGCGCACATGCTGCTGCAGCGCGCCACCACCGCCGCCGAGCAGGCGAAGGCGCGCGGCCGCAACGGCTACCGCTTCTTCACCGACGAGATGAACCAGCGCTCGCGCCGCCGGCTGGCGATCGAGGCGGAGCTGCGCCAGGCCATCGACCAAGGCGAGCTGCGCATCCATTACCAGCCGAAGATCGACATGAACACGATGGCCATCGCCGGCGCCGAGGCGCTGGTGCGCTGGCAGCACCCCGAACGCGGCCTGCTGGCGCCCGGCGAGTTCATCCCGGTCGCCGAAGAGGCCGGCCTGGTCGCCGGGGTCAACGAATGGGTGCTGGAGACCGCCTGCCGCGACGCCCGCCGCTGGTGGGCCGACGGCATCCCGGTCGCGGTCGCCGTCAACCTGTCGGCCTGCCAGTTCCGGCAGCGGCAGCTCGGCGAGGTGGTCCGCCGGGCGCTGGCGCGCAGCGGCCTCGATTCGGCGCTTCTCGAGCTCGAGATCACCGAGAACATGGCGATGGAGAACGCCGAGGAGACCTTCCTGACCCTCGCCGAACTGGTGTCGATCGGCGTCTCGTTCTCGATCGACGACTTCGGCACCGGCTATTCCTCGTTCGGCTACCTGAAGCGATACCCGGTCTCGACGCTGAAGATCGACCGCTCGTTCATCCAGGACATCACCGCCGACGAACACGTGGTGATCCCGCAGGCGATCATCTCGATGGCGCATTCGCTCGGCATGAAGGTCGTCGCCGAAGGCATCGAGACCGAGTACCAGCTTTCCGCGCTGAAGGCCTGCAACTGCGACATCGGCCAGGGCTACTTCTTCAGCAGGCCGCTGCCGCCCGAGCAGTTCATCGAGTTCTGTCACCGCGCGCGGAACTGGTCCAGTCCGGCGCCCCAGCGGAGGACCGCCGTATGATGCGCCGCACCGTCCTGGTGGTGCCGGTCGCCGCGATGCTGCTGGCGACCGGACCGACCCCGCGAACGATCGCCATCACCCGCCGGCACAAGGGCACATTGCCGAATCCCGGCCTGTTCTTCATCCGCCCGGATCGGCGGCAGCTCGGCTCGGCGCAGTTCGACCGGTTGGCCGGACTGATCGGAGAACGGCTGATCGGCCAAGGCTTCTTGGCGGCCGAAAGCGAGCTCGCCGCCGAGCTGCGGGTGCACATCCGCTACGGTCTGGACACGCCGCGCGGCGCCGGCGGCACCGAGTTGCTGGCGGGGACCGTGTTGACTCACTGGCTGCACCTCGAAATCCTCGACCTGCGCAACCGGCAGAACGGCCGGCCACGGACCGTCTACCGCGCCCACGCTTCCGCCGACGCCGAGGAGCGCGAGGCGGTCGGCCTGCTGCCGCTGGTCGTCGAGGCGCTGCTGGCCGGCGCCCGCGCCGACGGCACCGCGGCGGGAACGGCGCCGGCGCCGACGAACGGCCGCCGTCCGCGCGCGGCCGCCGATACCGTCCTCTTCCGCCTGACAGGTGCGCCGTAACGGCTTCGTAACGCAGTGGCGGGCAGGATGCAGGACGGAAACCAGGAAAAACGGATGCTCTGGAAACATCATGCCGTCGGCGCCGACTGCCCGCTGCAGGGGCTTTGCCGCGACGCCGGCTTCCTGAAGCTGGCCGACATGAGCCGGGACCTCATGGCGATCGTGTGCGACGGCGCCTTCGTCTTCGTCAACCGCGCCGGTGCCGAGATGCTCGGCCATTCCACCGCGGAAATGACCGGCCGGGCGCTGGTCGACTTCCTGCATCCCGACTACATCGCGGCGCTCGGCAGCAATCTGGACACGGTCCAGGACGAAGGCATGATCCCGACCAAACTGCGCCGCCGCGACGGCCAGTTCGTGGACGTCGAGCTCAACGCCGCCCGCCACGGCTGCGGACCGGCCGAGGCGTTCATCGTGGTCGCGCGCGACATCGGCGCGCTGCGTCAACGGGCGCTGCGCTCGCGCTGGCGCGAGGAGCAGCTCGCCGGGATCCTGGAGACGGTCGCCGACGGCATCATCACCATCTCCGAGCGCGGCACGGTGCAGAGCTACAACGCCGCCGCCCAGGCGATCTTCGGCTGGTCGCCGCCCGAGGTGATCGGCCGCAACGTCTCGATGCTGATGCCCGAGCCCGACCGCAGCCGCCACGACGGCTACCTCGGCGCATACCTCGTCTCGGGGCTGCCGCGCATCATCGGCAAATCGCGCGAGGTCGTGGGATTGCGGCGCGACGGCGGCACGTTTCCCATGGACCTGACGGTGACGCAGTTGCGCAGCGACGGCCGCTGCCTGTTCATCGGCGTGGTGCGCGACCTGACCGAGCGCAAGCGCAACGAACGCGACCGCGACGCGCTCCGCACCCAGCTCTATCATTCCCAGAAGATGGAGGCGATCGCCCAGCTCGCCAGCGGAATCGCCCACGACTTCAACAACATCGTCAACGCGATGGTCGCCTGCGCCGACAACGCGCTGACCAAGGTCGACGCCGGCTGCGAGGCGGCCGCCGATCTCGAGCAGATCATCGGCGCCGGCTGGCGCGCCGCCGACATCGTCAACCAGTTGCTGACCTTCAGCCGCGACCATGCCGGCGACGCGCGGCCGGTGGCGCTGGACGCCATCGTCCAGGAGGTCGGCGCGCTGGTCCGCGCCTCGCTGCCGCGCGCGATCACGCTGGGCGTCGAGATCGGCGACGGCCCGTTCATGGTGCTCGCCGACCCGACGCGCCTGTTCCAGGTCATGACCAACCTTTGCGTCAACGCGCGCCAGGCGATGAAGGGCGGGCCCGGCACGCTCAGCATCGGGCTGGACCGGCTGCAGGTGCGCGGCATCTTCGTCAACGAGCTGAACCGCGCCGCCGGACCCGGCAGCGCGCGCAAGATCAGCACCGCGCCCGACGAGACCGCCAAGATGTGGATCGGCGAGTTGTCGCCGGGGCCGCACGTCCGGCTGACCGTCGCGGACACCGGCGCCGGCATGGACGCGGCCACGCTCGAGCGCATCTTCGAGCCGTTCTTCACGACCAAGCCCGAGGGCGAGGGCACCGGCCTGGGCCTGGCGACGGTGCACGGCATCGTCACCGGCTCCGGCGGCGGCATCGTCGTCGAGACGGCGCCCGGCGCCGGCGCCGCCTTCACGATCCTGCTGCCGCTGCTCCCCGACGCCGCCTGACCGTCCGGTTCGGCACGCCGATTGCTCTGGGCGTGATCGCGCCCGCGACCGGGGGATAAAGGGCGCGCAACCTCGCTCCCCCGCACCAGACGCGATCCCAATTTTCGGAGTAGAGAATGTTCAGCAAGTTCATTGCCGCCGCCGCGTTCGCCGCCGTCACCCTCTCGACCGGCACCGCCCTGGCGGGCGACGCCGCCGCCGGCGAGAAGTCGTTCGCCAAGTGCAAGGCCTGTCACGCGGTGGTCGCCGGCAAGAACGGCGTCGGCCCCAGCCTGGCCGGCGTCGTCGGCCGCGCCTCGGGCAGCGTCGACGGCTTCAAGTACTCGGATGCCGCCAAGGGCGCGGGCGTCACCTGGACCGCCGAGACTCTCGACAAGTACCTCGCCGATCCCAAGGGCTTCATGCCGGGCAACAAGATGATCTTCCCGGGCCTGAAGGACGCCGCCGAGCGGGCGAACGTGATCGCCTACCTGCAGCAGCAGTGATCCGGCGGGGCTCCCGCCGCGTGGGCGGCGGGAGCCCCGTTCACGTCAGTAGCCGCCCTTCTTGCCGACGCTGCCGACATAGGTGAAGTCCCAGGACTCCTGGAACGGCTGCCACCACTCGGCGGCCGCCGTCTCCTTGTCGGTGTGGCGCGGGAAGATGTCGGCGCTCGGCGGCGTGAAGGTCATGGTCACGGTGTACTTGCCGGGACCGTCGAGATTCAGGTTGGCGCCGTAATGAGGCCCGTCCGAGGCCAGCATCGGCTGCAGCCGGCCGGCGCTCTTGAAGTCCGAGCCCTGCTTCGTCACCTCGAAGCTGAGATCGAGATAGGGAATCCACTCGCCGGGGCGGAAGCCGAACTCGGAGTTCTTCGACGCGTAGATCACCGCTTCCAGGTGCGCGTCGCCGGGCCCGCCGCCCATCGCGTTGCCTGCGTGGTTCATGCCGTCCATGGTCACCGCCTGGATGTACTGGACGACGATCACCATCTCGTTGCGCTCCATCGGCTGGCCGATGACGCGGCCGGCGGCCAAAGCTCCGGTGGCGGTCATGGTCAGCGCGGCGAGGCCGACGAGCGGGAGGAGGATGCGTTTCATCGAATGGCTCCTTTCGATGGCAAGACGTGTTGTCAAAGTCCGAAGATGGCCGGCCACCAGGCGGCGCCGATCGCCAGGCTGCCGGCGAAGCCGGGCAGCAGCGGCAACCAGCGCCGGGCGGCGGCGACGCCCTGGTTGGCGAGGATGCGGTTGCCCAGATGCACGCTCCACAGCAGGCCGGCGACGAACAGCGCGCCCTTGGCGAAGGGGATCGCCCAGCCGAGCCCGAGCGGACGCAGCGGCTCGAACAGCGCGTAGCCGAGCCCGACCACAAGCGACACCATCGCCACCGGCGCATACTGATAGCCCAGTTCGATGAAGCGCTGCTTAAGCGTCGAATAGCCGCCGACCCGGCCGGAAACCCATGCCGCCACCACGGTGGTGGCCGCCAGCACGGCGGTCATCGCCGCCATGAACCCGACCATGAAGCCGACGATCAGCAGGAAGTCGAGCCACACGAACACCTCGCGGCGCTCGGGATGCACGCTCATCAGCCAGGCGGGGCCGCTCTCGCCGATCCAGAACCAGCCGCGCTCGATCGCCCATTCGCCGACCATCTGGCGCCACTCCTGCCAGATCGGCAGGATCATCCACAGGAACCCGCCCAGCGCGATGCCGGTGGCGAGGAACAGGAACCAAACCTCGACGGCGTTGCCGTGATGGTCGCGGATGTTCTCGACCTCCTGCCCCGGCCGGCGCAGGCGTACCCGCAGGCCGCCCTTGGCCTCGGGATTAACGCAGCGGAAGCATTCGATGCAGTGGCGCGATTCGGTCTTGCGCGCGATGTCGATCATCGTCGGGCAGACGCCCTTCTCGGTGTAGGCGTCGCCGCCGTCCAGACGGCGCGCCGGCGCGAACTCGACGGCGCCGAGCCGCGAGAACACCCCGAGCAGCAGCCCGATCGGGCAGGCGTGCCGGCACCAGGCGCGGCGGCGGCGGCCGTAGATCACGCCGGTGACGAAGGCGGCCAGCATGGTGCCGCCGAACACGCCGGCGACCGCTTCGGGATGGTCGCGCACGCCGACCGTCTGGCCGAGCACGGTGATGATCAGGAAGCTGACGATCGGCGTGCCTTCCCAGCGCAGCCAGGCCGGAATGCCGCGCTGCGGGCCGAAGCGGTTGCCCCATTCGGCGGCGGCGCCCATCGGACACAGCAGGCCGCACCACGACCGGCCGGTGGCGATCACCGACAGGAAGACCAGCGGGAACCACAATCCCCACAGGACGTAGTTGGCGAAGGTGGTCAGATGATCGAACGGCCCGGCGCTGCTGGGCGGCTCGGGCAGCAGCAGCGGCCCCAGGATCAGTCCCAGGAACAGCACGAACATCGCCGCGTGCACCCAGACGAGACGGTCCCGGTGTCGGACGAAGAAGCGCTCGAGCGGTGTCGCCGGGCGGCGGATCGGGGCTTGGCAGGTGGTCATGGCCGTTTCCCATTCGTGAGAAACAAAAGGAACATGCCCCCTGCTACGCAATAGCCGGGCCAGAACGCCGGCTCAGATCGTAGCGTCCGCCACGATTTCGGATGGCCTGTCCGGTTCGACCTCCGCGGCCGGAAACAGGATGGTCACGGTCGTTCCCTGCTGCGGACCCGAACGCACGGCGACCGCGCCGCCGCAGCGCTGGACGACGCCGTGGACGACGGCGAGGCCGAGGCCGGAACCGGAGCCGACCTTTCGGGTGGTGAAGAACGGCTCGAACGCCCGCGACAGCACCGCCTGGGTCATGCCGCAGCCGTCGTCGGCGACGGTCAGCGCCACCGCCGGCCAGCGGGCCAGATGTCCGAGCTCGAGCTGCGCCTCGCCGCCGGTGGCCGGCAGCGGGCAGACGAGCTCGTCCCAGCGCGCGACTTCGACGCCGATCCGGGTGGCGCCGCCCTCGGTGGCCTGCAGGGCGTTGACGCACAGGCTGGTCACCACCTGGGCGAGCTGCGCCGAATCGCAGGCCACGTCGGTGGCGGCGCCGTCGGGCACCGCGACGTCCAAACTCACCCAGGGCGGCACGGCGCGGCGCAGATCGGCGATCGTGTCCTCCACGACCCGGGACAGCGAGACCGGCGCGACGGCGTCGGCCTCGCGCTCGCCGAACACCAGCAGGCGTCGCACGATGTCGGCGGCGCGCCAGGCGCCCTCCTGGATCTCGGCCACCGCCTGCGCGGCCGGATCCTGCGGCGACAGATTCATGGCGGCGCTGTCGGCGTGCGCCATGATGGCGTTCAGGATGTTGTTGAACTCGTGCGCCGCGCCGCTGGCGAGCGTGCCGATCGCCTCCATGCGCTGAACCTGGTGGAAGCGCTCGCGCAATTGCGCCTGCTCGCGCTCGGCGCGCCGGCGCTCGGAGATGTTGCGGATGATGGCGGTGACATAGGTGACGCCGCCGGCCGACCACACCGCGTTCGAAAGCTCGATGGGAAACTCGGAGCCGTTCTTGTGCAGCCCGGTCACCTCGAAGGTCGAGCCGGCGCGGCGCGGCCTCTCGCCCGCGATCACCCGGGCGAAGCCCTCGTCGTGCTGGCTGCGGAAGCGCGGCGGCATCAGCATCGAGACCGGCTTGCCGATCACCTCGGCGGAGGTGTAGCCGAAATTGGCCTCGGCGGCGCGGTTCCAGAACACCACGCGGCCCTCGGCATCGATCGAGACGATGGCGTCGGTGGCGGATTCGGAGACGCGGCGGAACTGCTCCTCGCTCTCGCGCAAGGCCACGGTCGCGCGGGCGACCTGGCGGCGCAGCGCCTCGGGCGCCAGCAGCAGCAGCATGGTCAGCAATCCGGCGACCAGCGACAGCGTGGTGCCGATCGCCCAGGTGTATCCGGTCGACGGCGCGACGCTGCCCCAGCCGCCGTGCGGCACCACGGCGACCTGCCAGCGGCCGCTGGGCAGGGCGACGTCCAGCACCACGGGATCCTGCGCGAACAGCCCGGCATCGCCGAAGAACACGCCGCCGCGCTCGCCCAGTCCGTCGGTTCCGCGCACCGCGACCTGATAGAAGGCCTCCGGGCTGGTCGGCAGGTTGGCGGCCTCGAACAGCGGCTCGGCATCCATCACCACGGTGGCGAAGCCCCAGAACGTCTCGCCGACGTCGGTGGTGCGGTAGATCGGCAGCCGCGCCACCAGGCCCTTGCCGCCCTGGATGAGGTCGAACGGCCCGGCGACCACGAACAGCCGCTGCTCGATGGCCTTCCGCACGGCGTCGCGGCGGTTGGGATCGGACAGCAGGTCGTGGCCCATCGCCTTCTCGTTGCCGGTATAGGGATAGACGTAGCGCACCACCGCGTCCGGCGCGAGCTGCAGGCTGCGGATGCCGGACACGCCGGACTGCATCAGGGCTTCGGCGAATTTGTAGAAATTGGCCGGCAACTCGTCGAACTGGCTGCGGGCGAAGGCCGCGAGGCCATAGGCGATGCGCAGCCGCTGCTGGACGGTGCCTTCGAGCTTGGCGCGCACGACGCTGGCGTACAGCATCGCGTCGGCACGGCGCTGCACGCGGTGGCCGTCGCGCTCGGCGGAATCGATCATCGCCACCGCGGCCATGACCAGCATCATCACCACCAAGCCGCCGGCGAACGCGCGCAGGACGGCCGCGATCGGCCGACCTCGTCGCTTACGCCCGCCCTGTTCCGCCAATGCCGCCACAGCAATCTCCTCGCCGTCGACACTTTCAACAACCATGCCACGTGGGGCCTGGGCGGCGCGCCGGGATGCCGACGTGCCGAGCCTTCGATTTCGCGATGTGTCGCCGCCGAGTTGCTGGCACGCTTCTTGCGGATAGCGCTGGAGCCGAAGGCGACGGCGGCTTTTCCCCAGAAAACCGGCCGCCAAGTCTCGATATCGGTAAACCAGCGCGCGCGGCCGGGCAAGTCGGTTGTCCGCCAAAGAGCGCCGAAAAAGCCGGTTACCCCCTAGCCGGCCGCAGGCCGCGGAAGAGTCTGCCCTCTCCTACTTCCGCGGCCTGCTCCCTTTCCCGGAATTGACGGCATCCCCTCCCGGACGGACAGGCGTGTCATCCGCGGGGCCGGCCTTCGCAACTTCGGGAATGGCGGACCGGCGAGGCGACCACTTTTCCCCGCTTTCGGAACGGCATGCTTCTTGCTCCCGTCCGACATTCGAACCCGC
Source organism: uncultured Rhodospirillaceae bacterium (assembly GCA_964545205.1). Classification (GTDB taxonomy): domain Bacteria; phylum Pseudomonadota; class Alphaproteobacteria; order Rhodospirillales; family Magnetospirillaceae; genus CAZJFH01. The sequence goes on along the minus strand of CAZJFH010000013.1, from coordinate 26,490 downwards.
CGAGCAGGAGAGCATTGCCGTGACCGGGAAATACCCACAGATGATCGTCGCCGCGGTCGCGGCCGTGGGACTCGTGCAGGCCGTCGACGACTTTGCGGAAATCTGGTTGCGGGAGTTCCAGGCGCGCCATCCGGTCCGCCAGGCCGTCGCGGCCGTCAAGCCGACGGCCGCGACCCGCGCGCCCGCAGCGGCGCCAGAAGTGGCCGCCGCGCCCGTGCCCGAGCCCGCCACGCCCGCGGCGGCGCCTGCGGCGTCGGCGATCGTCGCCGAACTTCCGGCCGGCGACATCGGCCGCGGCGAGCGCGTGATCGCCAAGTGCAAGATGTGCCACTCCTTCGGCAAGCACGACGGCCACCGCGTCGGGCCGAACCTCTACGGCATGGTCGGCGCGCCGATCGGCGCGGCGCCGGGCTACACCTATTCCGCGCCGATGGGCGCGCTCGAGGGAACCTGGTCGGCGGCGGCGCTCGACGCGTTCCTGCTCAAGCCGGCCGAGTTCGTCCCCGGGACCAAGATGCCGTTCGCCGGCATGGCGGATCCCCAGGAGCGGGCGGACCTGATCGCGTTCCTGGCCAGCCTCGCCGACCCGCGGCCGGTTGAGGACGCCGTCGCCGCCGCGCCGGCCGAAACGCCCGCACCGGAACCGGCGCCGGTCGCCGAACCCGAAGCGGCGACCGCGGCGGCGACCGCGCCCGAACCGGAGCCGGAGCCGGAGCCCCAGCCCGAACCCGAACATCGGACCGCCGCGGCGCCGCCGGCCGATCTCGCCACCCGCCTCCACGACGCCGATCCCGAGCGCGGTCGCGCCGTCGCCAAGGCCTGCGCCGTCTGCCACGGGCTGTCTCCGGCCGACGGTCACCGCATCGGCCCCAATCTGAGCGGCATCGTGAACCGCGACATCGGCGGCGCCGAGGGCTTCGACTACTCCATCACCCTGCGCAGCCTGGAAGGCGCCTGGCTGATCGAGTGGCTGGACCAGTACCTGGCCGATCCGCAGACCTTCGCGCCGGGCACCAGGATGGAGTTCGCCGGCGTGACCGACGCCGCCCTGCGCGCCGACCTGCTGTCGTATCTCCACAGCATCAGCCCGGCGGCGCCGCCGCTGCCGGTCGGCGTGCTGCGCCCGATCGACGGAGCCGGGCCGTGAGGATGCGCGTCCCGGCGGCCTGCTGGCTGCTCGCCCTCCTCGCCGGGACGCCGCCGGCCGGCGCCGCCGACACGATGCTCGCCCAGAAGCAGGCGCTGGCCGAGCGGCTGCTGGCGTCGCGCGGCGGCGCCGCCGCGATGCCGGAGGCCGACGCCCTGATCGACGGCGCCCGCGCCGCGTCCGCGGCCGGCGACCTCGGCGCCGCCGAGCGCCTGCTCGACCGGGCGATGCGGCTGGTCGCGGCGGTGCGACCGCCGCCGGAGGCGTCGCCCGACGCCGAGCGCCGGCGCTACAACGAACTGCTCGAGCGCATCGCGCAATACCGCGGCAGCTTCGACGTCGACATGCGCAGCGGCGACGCGACGACGCCGCTGGATCAGGGCCGGCTCGACGCGCTGATGGCCGCGGCCAGCGCCGCGGCGCGCGCCGGCCGCTATCCGGAGGCCGCCGACCGGCTCGCCGAGGCCGCGGCGGCCATCGAGGCGGTGATCACGGCCAACCGCGACGGCCAGTCGGTGGTCTCGGCCCTGGTGTTCGCCACGCCGGCCGACGAATTCCAGTACGAGGTCAACCGGCATCGCAGCTACGTGCTGCTGGTCCAGCAGGCGATCGCCGAGGGCCGCGCCGACGGCGTCGCCCGGCGTGTCGCCGCCCTCGAGGAGGACGGCGCCCGGACGCGGTCCGGAGCCGAGAAGGCGGCGGCGTCCGGAGATTTCGCGGCGGCGATCCGGGGCATGGAGGCGGCGACGCGACACCTGGTGCGCGCGCTCCAGACGATGGGGCTCCCGATTCCGGAATGATCAGATGACGATCGGACGCAGGCGCCAGGGCTTGTCCATGATCCGCCGCGCCGCGTCGACGCCCGCGAACAGCTCCTCGAGCGCCGTCAGCGCCTCGGCCCCGTGGGCCGCGACGATGCGCTCGCCGCCGTGGGCCGCGATTTCGCGGCGCAGCTCGCGGAACAGCGCGTCGAGAAGGGCCAGCCCCGACGAGCGCTCCATGCGCCAGTGCTCGTCCCAACGGCCGGCCTCGCCCGGCGACAGGCGCGCGTTCACCAGGTCGAGGAAGTCGCGCAGCCGCAGCATGAAATCGCCGTGGAACCAGGTGGCGGTGCGGATCAGGGCGGCTTCGACCAGGGCCCGCATTCGGGCATCGTCGAACAGCCCGTCGCCGCCGTTCGGAAAATCGGCGGCGATCTCGCGCGCGGTGGAGTCGCCGTGGGTGAACTGGTGCGGCCCGAGGATGCGCGTCGTCGCGTAGCCGAAACCGAGGATGCACCGCCGCGACAGCATGACGCCGTGGCCGTCGGGCATGCGCATCAGCGGCTCGAGCGGCCGCACGAGGGCGCGCATGAAGATGTGATTGCGCCGGTGCTTCGGGGCCGCCTCGGCGCCGTGGCGCGCACAGCCGTCATGGGCGCGGCGGACCAGGGTCTGGATCTCCTCGGCTTCGCCGTCGAGGAACCGGCGCAGCTCGCGTTCGACGTCGCCGATCCGGATCGCGTCGCCGGTGGCGGCGGCCATCAGGCGCCGGGCGAAGGTCTCGACGGCGGCGCTGCCCAGGGCGCGGCAGCGGCGGGTACCCTGGCCGAAATCGTCGTTCGGCGGCACGATGATCGACATTCCGTTCCCCGTCGCGAAATCAGGCCGCGAGCTGCGGCTCGTGGCGGCACGACCGCTCGTGCATCCGGTCGAGATCGTCGAGCACGGCGAGAACCCGCAGCGCGTATTCGACGGTTTCGGCGGCGTGATGCCCGGCTTCGGCGATGATCGCCAACATCGCCCCGCGCTGGTCTTCCCCGCCGACGTGCTCGAGCATTTCCAGTCCGTCAGTCATCGCGCCCTCCATGCGCTGAACCCGACGGCTACGGAGCAAGCGACGTGCCAGCGGCGGGCCGCCGGAAACCGGCCGGCCAGGCCGGAGCGCGCGACCCGTTTCCCGCATTCAGGGATCGACGTCCCGGCGTTCGGAAACCGTCTACTGCGCGGCAATCGGGCCGGGGGGCGACTGGAATCGTCTCGCCCAGCCCTGGAAGGCCTCGCTGGGCAGCGGCCTGGAGAAGAAGTAGCCCTGCGCGAAATCGCAGTCGTGCCGGCGCAGGAAATCGACGTCGCCGACATCCTCGACGCCCTCGCCCACCACTTCCAGCCCCAGACTGTGAGCCATGGCGATCATCGCCTGGGCCAGCTTGGCGTCCTGTTCCGACTGGGCGGCGTTGCGCACGAAGGAGCGATCGATCTTCAGCACGTCGAACGGGAAGCTGGTCAGGTACGACATGGCGGAATAGCCGGTGCCGAAGTCGTCGATCGAGAACCGCACGCCGATCTCCCGCAGCCGCTTCATCATCGCCTCGGTGCGGGCGTCCTTGCGCAGCAGCAGCCGCTCGGTGATCTCGAGCTCGAGGCAGGCCGGATCGATGCCGTGGCGCGACAGCACGGCGGCGACCAGCTCGACCAGCCCGTCGTCCTGGAACTGGCGGCTGGACACGTTGACCGCGATCCGCAGCCCGTGCAGCCCCCCGGCCTGCCAGGCGGCCAGGTCGCGGCAGGCACGCTCTATGACCCAGCGGCCGATGTCGATGATCAGGTCGGTCTCCTCGGCCAGCGGAATGAAACGGTCCGGCGGCACCGAGCCGAGATCGGGATTGGTCCAGCGCAGCAGCGCCTCCGCCGACAGCAGCCGGCCGCTGCCGAGATGGACCAGCGGCTGATAGTTGAGCTGCAACTCGTCGCGCTCGAGCACGTGACGCAGGCGGCTTTCGATGCGCAGCCGCTCGTTGGCCTCCTGGTTCAGGCGGGCGGTGAAGAACTGCGAGCAGTTCCGGCCCTTCTGCTTGGCGAGGTACATCGCCGCATCGGCGTTGCGCATGATCTCGGCCGGGGTGTCGCCGTCGGCGGGGAACACGGTGATGCCGACGCTGGCGGTGACGTAGAGCTCGTGACCATGCACCGTGAACGGCTGCGCCATGGCGGCGATGACCTTGCGCGCCACCGCCTCGGCGCGGGCGCCGTCGCGCAGCGCGGGCAGGATGACCAGGAACTCGTCGCCGCCCAGGCGGGAGACCGTGTCCTCCTCGCGCACGCAGTGGACCAGCCGCTGAGCGGCGAGGCGCAGCAGGTGATCGCCGACCAGATGGCCGAGGGTGTCGTTGACGGTCTTGAAGTTGTCGAGGTCGATGAACAGCGCCGCCGCCGCGTCGCCGTGCCGGCGCGCCCGCGCCAGCGCCAGCCCCAGCCGGTCGAGGGCGAGATTGCGGTTCGGCAGCCCCGTGAGGGCGTCGAAATTCGCCTGGTGGCTGAGCTCCTGAACCGCCTTGGCGCGCTCGTGCTGGGCCTCCACCCAACGGGCGATGACCGAGACGAACTGCTTCTCGTCGGCCGACAGCGGCGCCCGGGCGTCGCCGATCGCGAACAGGTGGCCGGCGACATCGCCTTCGGCGCCGCAATAGGGCACGCCCACATACGCGGCGCCGGGGCACTGCGCCAGCGGCGCCACCGACGGAAAGCGGTCGGTGGCGCCGGCCGGAATGGCGAAGATCTCGCGGTTCTCGATCACCCGGTGGCACGGGCTGCCGGCCAACGCGTAGGAGAACGGCGGCAGTCGGTTCTGGCCCTCGCACAGCGCCTGCAGGGTCGCGGTGCCGCCGTCGACGCCGAGACGGGTGATCCCGGCGTAGCGCATGCCCAGGCCGATGACCATGACCTCGATCGCCAGCTCCTGGAACGGGCGGCCGGCGCGCTGGTCGTTGGCCAGCATCGCCAACGCCGTCTCGCGGCGGCGGAAGGCGGTGATGTCGAACCATGCCGACACGGCGCCGCCGTCGGCGGTGGCGTGCTCGACGACCCGCAGGACGCGGCCGTCGGACAGGACCACGTCCATCTCGACGTCGCGCGGCGAGCCGCCGATCGCGAAGGACCGCTCGTCGATCTCGCCGACCTGCAGCAGCCCCTGCTCGATGTCGTGGTAGCGATAGGTGTTCAGCGCCTCGGTCGGGATGCCGAAACTTTCCATCAGGCTGGCGAAGGCGCGGTTGCCGAGCACGTAGCGGCCATGCGCGTCCCAGACCGCCAGCGGATGCTCGAGCGCCTCGAGCGCCGCGGCGAGCTTTCCGCGTTCGGCGCCCTCGCTGATCGCCTGTTCGCGAGACATCTTCTCGAGATTCACCAGGTTGCGGTGAAAGGCGTCGAGCGCTTTGCTCATGTCGCCGATCTCGTCGCTGCGGCCGGTGATCAGCAGCGGCTGGTCGTGATCGCCGGCGAGCGCCCGGGCGAGATTGCCGGTCACCCGCTTGATCGGCCGGGCGAGATTCATCGCCATGACGTAGCCGAGCATGGCCGTCGCCAGCAGCCCGAAGGCGGCGACGACCAGGCCCGCCGTCGTCAGGTGATCGGTGAAGGCGCGGGCGACCCGGTCGCTGACCACGGCGTAGGCGACGAAGTTCGCGATCAGCGGATTCGCGCCGGGATGCGGGGCTGCAGCGCGCAGATGCCACGCTTCCGAGCCCAACTCCAGCGTCGTCGCCGTTCCGTCCGCCAGCACTCCGCTCAGCGCCTCGGCGTCGATGCCGGGAACGAGGCCATGCACGATCCGGTCCTGGTCGCGCGACAGGATCAGGATGCGCCGATCCGGGTCCTGCGGCCGGTCGAGGACCTCGATCCGGCCCAACTCGGCGGCGATCACCGTCCAGTCGATCACCGCGACGAGGACGCCGGCGACGGCCTCGGGTCCGTGGCCGATCGCGACGGCGACGCCGATGCCCGGCCGCCCGGTCAGCGGATGAAGGTCGAGCGCGCCGAGATGGCGCCCTTCGGCCATGGCGCCGAGGAAGAAGCCGGCCCCGGCGAAGGAGCGTCCCCGTGCCGCCGCTTCGGTGGAAGCGACGACGATGCCGTCGCGATCGAGAACCGCCAGCGCGTCCAAGATGTCGTAGCGGGTCAGCAGTTCGCCGATCTCCTGCCCGAGACCGCCGACTTCGGTGGCGACCTCGGCCATCGCCGGCAGCGAGGCCCAGGCCTGAGCGTCGCGCATGGCCTCGCCCAGCGGCTGCTCGAGTTCGATCAGGGCGCGACCGGCCGCCGCCGAGAGGTCGTCCTGCAGCATGACCCGCATGTGCTGCTCCAGCGCAACCACGGACAAGCCGGCGAACAGCAGAAGGGGCAGCAACGCCGCCACCAGGTGCGATAGGATCGCCTTTCCGAGAATGCGCATCGGAGAAACTCCCCGGGCCGGTCAGGCCGCTTCCGGTTCGGTGTCGGGCGGCGCCGTGCGGACCTGGTTGCGACCGGCCTGCTTGGCGGCGTACAGCGCCCGGTCGGCCGCCTTGACCATCGCGTCGGGGCTGAGGAATTCGAGATCGGGGAACACGGCGACGCCGATGCTGATGGTGACGGAAAGGCCGTCGACGCGCATCGCCTCGACCCCCTGTCGCAACCGTTCGGCGGCGGCGACCGCCGCGTCGCGGGCGGAACCCGGCAGGATGCAGACGAATTCCTCGCCGCCATAGCGGCAGACGACGTCCGTCCGCCCGGCGTTCTCGCGCATCGCCTGCCCCATGGCCTGCAGCACGCGGTCGCCCTGATCATGGCCGTAGGTGTCGTTGAAGCGCTTGAAGTGGTCGACGTCGAACACGAACAGCGACAGCGGCCGGTCGTAGCGGCGCGCCAGCGCCAGTTCGTCGGCCAGCTTGGCGTCGAAATAGCGCCGGTTGTACAGGCCCGTCAGCGCGTCGGTGTCGGACAGGCGCTGCAGCTGCTCGCGCAGGCGCGTCTCGTCGGTGATGTCGCGCAGCAGCGCCGCCGAGCCGACGCGGCGGCCGTCCTCGGCCTTGATCTCGGCCACCATCACGCTGAGGATGTGCCCGTTGTAGACGTAGGTCTCGGCCGCCTCGCGGCGGTTCGCCAGCCGCTCGTTCATCCACTCCGGGTCGTCGAACAGCGCCGGCAGGCCGGCCGCGACGATCTCGGCGACGGTCTTGCCGAGCAACGCCTCGGCCGCCGGATTGGCCAGCACCACCCGTCCCTCGCCGTCGGTGACGACGATGCCCTCGGCGGCGCCGAGCAACACCGTCGCCAGCTTGTTCCGCTCCTGCTCGAGGCCGGAATACATGCCCAGCAGCGCCTGGATCATGCGGTTGAAGCTGGTCGCCATGGTGCCGAGCTCGTCGCGGCCGACGACGGGAACCTGCTGCGTCAGGTCGCCGTGGGCGGCACGCAGCATGGCCTGGGTCACCTCGTTGATCGGCGAGACGACCGAACGACGGATCAGCACGCCGATGCTGATCAGGATCGCCGTCAGGGCGACCGCCAGGATCACCAGGGCCTGGATCCAGGTGGCGCGGATGTCGTCGCGAACCGGGGCCAGCGAGGCGTCGACCTTGAGCACGGCGCGCAGCCCCTCGGCCTCGTGGCACTTGCGGCATTCGGGTTCGGACTGGATCGGCGCCAGCAGGGTGAAGAGGTCGTCGCCGTCGCGGAAGGCGACCGAACGGCCGGTCTCGACGACCTGACGCATGCGCGCGTCGCCGGGATCGAGCAGCCGGTGGGCGGCGGCCTCCTCGCGGCGGCGATAGCGCTCGCCGCCCAGGCGCAGATTGACGGCGTCGATGGTCGCGTTGTCCCTGAAGGCCTCGTGGCCGTCGGGGCGCAGGATGCGGATCTCCATCGCTTCGCCCGCATGATGCAGGCGTTCGAACAGGGCATGGCCGATGTCGGCGTAGCCGGCCAGCATCACCGTCCGCAAGCCCTTGAGGACGCTTTCGGTGACCTTGGTCATCGTGCGTTCCTGCTGCGCCAGGATGCTCTCCTGCTGGCGCTGGGCGTAGAAGACGACCAGAACCGCCAGGCCGAGGGCGACGGCGACGCCGACGGCGGCCATGACCTTGCGGCCGATGCTGGTGGCGAAGAACCCGGACATCGCGCTGCCTCCCCTTACTCGGCGACCGCGGCCGGCGTGTCGCCGGCGGTCACCACACGGTTGCGGCCGCCCTTCTTGCCCTCGTACAGGGCGGCGTCGGCGCGTTCGAGCAGGTTGACGGCGCTGCCGGCGCCGATCTCGCGCAGGCTGGCGACGCCGACGGTGACCGTCACCTTGAGGCCGTCCACCACCATCTCCTCGACGTTGCGGCGCAGCCGCTCGGCGGTGACCAGCGCGCCGGGCTGGCCGGTCTGGCGCAGGACGACGACGAACTCCTCGCCGCCGTAACGGCAGGGCAGGTCGACCGCACGGACCGACTCCCGCGTCGCCTCGGCCACCGCCTTCAGCACCCGGTCGCCCTGGTCGTGGCCGTGGGTGTCGTTGAAGCGCTTGAAATGGTCGATGTCGAACATCAGCAGCGACAGTTCCAGGCCCTGCGCCGTCGCCCGGTCGAACTCGGTCTGAAGCGACTGGTCGAGGAAGCGGCGATTGCCGAGCCCGGTCAGGCCGTCGGTCAGCGACAGCATGCGCAGCCGCTGCTCCAGCCGCTTGGCCTCGGTGACGTCGCGCAGCAGCGCCGTCGAGCCGAGCGCCCGGCCGTGCTCGTCGTGGATGGTGTTGGCGCTGACCGACAGGATGCGCTCGCCGACCTCGACATCCGCCGGCAGCCCGGCTTCGGCGAGGCGCGCCTCCATGATCGCCGGATCGTCGAACAGGCGCGTGAACCCGCCGGCGATCACGCGCGGCGCCGGCTTGCCCAGCAGCGCCTCGGCGGCGGGATTGACCAGCACCACCTCGCCGCTGCCGTCCGTCACCACGATGCCCTCGTTGGCGGTGAGGATGATCGTCGTCAGCTTGTCGTGCTCGGAGCGGAAGCTGTTCAGGGTGACGAGGAGCTGGCTGGTCATGCGGTTGAAGCTGTTGGCCATGACGCCCAGCTCGTCGCGGCCGGGCACCGGCACCGCGTGGTCGAGCCGCCCCGAGGAGACCTGCGCCATCGCCTCGGACAGCGCCGCAATCGGACGCACCACCGCGCGCTTGATCAGCTGGTGGGTGGCGACCATGATCGCCGACAGCGCCAGCACCAGGATCAGCACCGCCTGCGACCAGGTGGCGCGGATGTCCTCCTCGACCGGGGCCAGCGAGGTGCTGAGCTTGACGACGCCGCGGATCGCCTCGGCCGAGCCGTGGCACTTGAAGCACTTCTCCTCGGTCACGATCGGCGCGACGAAGGTGAGCACGCGCTGGCCGTCGACCTGTTCGTAGAAGGGAACGACGCGGCGGGTCGCCATCACCGCCGCGAGGGTCGGATCGGTCTTCGCCAGCACCGGCACCACGGTCTCGCTCTCGCGCGGCAGGAATTCCTCGTCGCCGCGGCGGCGGTTGACGTCGTCGATGGTGCGGTTGTCGCGGAAGGCCTCGCTGCCGTCGACGCGCAGGATGCGGAAGTCCGTCACCTCGGGCACCGTCTTGAGCTTCTCGGCGAAGCTCTGGGCGATGTCGGCATACCCGGCCAGCATCACCGTCTGAAGGCTGCCGATGACGCTCTCCGTCAGGTTGCTCATCGTGCGCTCGTTCTGGGCCAGGATGTTTCGCTCCTGGCGCTCGGTGTAGAAGCTGACGAGCGCGAACAGACCCAGCGTCACCGCGATGCCGACGACCGCGATGACCTTGTGGCCGAGGCAGCGGAAGCAGAGGGCATGCAGAACCGAACGGACCTGCTTGTCCGGCGGCAAGGCGCAGGCGGCGGCGGTTTCCATGTCGTTCCCTCCCATGAACCGCGGGAGACCAAGCAAGAATCCTGCCGCAAACGGCATCCCTTGAAACATCGGCGTAACAGGAATTCCAAGAGGTGGGAAACGGCGGTATCGCCCGCCGCCGTTCTCGGAACCGGGAAGCCCCGCGACGGCGCCGGCCCCGGCATCGCCGGGCCGCGGCACTGGCAGGCTTCTTGCGTGATCGCGGCGCACGGCGCGCGACGCCGTCAACTTGGAGGGAGAGATCGCATGAAAACCGTTGCCGCCGTCATCGCCGGGTTGCTGCTCGCCGCCCCGGCCTTCGCCGCCGACTACGTCACCAACGCCGCCGACATCGTGAAGGCCGCCGACTGGAAGGCGATCGAGACGGTCGAGATCGCGATCGACGAGCACAGCTACGCGCCGGAGACCATCACGCTGAAGGCCAACCAGCCCTATCGTCTGGTGCTCAAGAACTCGGGCGAGAAGAAGCACTATTTCACGGCGGCCGAGTTCTACAAGTCGATCGCCACCCGCAAGGCCCAGAGCAAGGACGCCGAGTTCAAGGCGCCCTACTTCACCGCCATCGAGGTCGCGGTCGGCGGCACCGCCGAGCTGTGGTTCGTCCCGGTCAAGGCCGGCAGCTACGAGGTGATCTGCACGATCGACGATCACCAGGAGAAGGGCATGGAAGGCGTCATCGTGGTGCAGTGACGGGAGGGGCGGCCATGAAACCGGCGATTCCACTGGCGGCGGCGCTGGCCGCCCTTTCCGCGCCCGCGCTCGCCGGCGAGGCGACGACCGTTCCGGTCGCCGCGCTCGCCGCGGCACCGGCGGTCGACGGCGACGTCGCCGACTGGCCGCAGGACGCCTGGCGCAAGATCCACATCGAGCCGGCGGACGACAAGGTCGAGTTCAAGGCGGTCGGCGCGATCGAGGTCGAGATCGCCGCCGGGGTCCATGGCGGCACCTTCTACCTTGCCGCCCGCTGGCCGGACGAGACGCCGGACGTCGAGCATCGGCCGTGGCGGTGGAACGGCGCCGCCTACAAGCGCAGCGACGAGCGCGACGACATGTTCGCGGCCCGCTTCCACATGGACGGCCAGTTCGACACCTGCATGATCACCGACAAGGCCTACGGCGTCGACGTCTGGCTGTGGTCGGCGGGCCGAAGCGATCTGTACGGCCAGGCCGAGGACATGGCGCACCGCATCACCACCGATCTGACCGAATCGGCGGCCGAGTACAAGCTGCCCGGCGGCGCCACCGTCTACATCAGCAAGTCCAAGGACGAGGGCAAGAGCGGCTGGCGCACCGTGCGCGCCGGCAAGGAACTGACGACCGAGACGGTTCCCAGCGTCCAGGTCGTGGGGCCGGCGACCGGCAGCCTCGGCGACGTCGGCGCCAAGGGCGTGTGGCGCGACGGCTTCTGGCACCTGGAACTGGCGCGCAAGCGCGACACCGGCCATGGCGACGACGTGCGCCTGGGCGCCGGCGCCGTCACCGGCCAGATCGCGGTGTTCAACCGCAGCCAGTCGGAAAACAAGAGCGTCAGCGGCCCGCTGGTCTTCGCGTTCCCCTGACGGGCCGCATTCGAGCGGCGCCGGCCTCGATCAGGCGGCGACCGCCTCTTGCTGCAGCATGAAGCGGCCGAGCAGCCGGTCGGCGCTGAGCACGTGGCCGACCACCCACATCGAAGCGAAGGTGAGCAGTTCCTGATGGCGCCGAAAGCGGTCGAGCCCGACCGCGGTGTCGAAATAGCGGAGCTGTTCGAGCAGTTGCCGGTGCTCGGCCTGGTGCTCGCGCATTCGCGGATAGCCCAGGCGCGCCATCTCGGTCTCCTCGCGGCGGAAATGGTCCTCGAGCCGGGCCTGCAGCGCGCGGAAGCTTTCCGGACGCTCGCGCAGGGTCCGGGCGTCCAGCCCGCCGATGATGCCGATGATCTCGCGATGGTCGTCGTCGAGCATCGGGTGGCCGCAAGACAGAACGCTCGTCCACACAGTCATCGCCCGCCCCCCAGCATTGATCCCGCGGCGACGATTGCAACAGCCGTGCCGCCGCATGCGCCACGTCCTGCGGCCCGGGCGGCGGTGCGGCGCTTGCCGCGGTTCGGAATCGGCACGGGAAATTTCCCGGAATCGGGCGTGCTACGCATTCGATAAACACGCCGGACGGCTGGCCCGTGGCTTGCAGCGTCCGCGGAGAAGATCGGACGAAAACCCAACGCCGGAAGGGCAGCATGCTGATCGCACGGGACCAGGAACGCCACACGCGCTCTATCCGCGACTTGCTGCACGTGGTCGAGGTCGAACCCGCGGGCAAGCGCATCGTCCACTTCCACGTCGCCAAGCTGGCTCCGGCGCGCGCCGAGGCCCGCAAGATCCGCAAGGCGGTCGACTTCATCCGCGATTCGATCGAGCGGCTGGGCAGCGGCGACGTCACCATCGCGCCCAACCGCGACATCGTCTGCTGGATGCAGGGCATCAAGCTGGCGAACATCATCAGCATCTGTCGAAAGATCGAGAACTACTTCTGCGGCGACGACGAATTCACCGAGCGAAACTACTACGGCGACGTCTACTTCTACACGGTGATCGACGCCGGCATGGAACTGGGCAAGTTCCGCGCCTTCGCCGTGTCGATGATCGACTTCGCCACCACCGCGGTGAAATCCGAAGCACCCAAGGAACTGATCTCGATCGAGAATTTCTCGCAAATCGTCGACATCGTCCGGCACTCGAACATGTCGGCGTTCGTCTTCAACCAGCCGATCTACAACATCACCCACCCCAAGACGTCGATCGAGTTCATCGAGTTCTACGTCGGCATGCGCAATTTCGAGGACACGCTGTGCCCGCAATACTCGATCATGGGCGATTCCTGGCTGTTCAACCGCCTGACCGAGGAGTTCGACCGCGCGGTGCTGCGCCACATGCATCTCGAAATGGCGTCGTACCGGCACAAGGCGTTCAGCCTGAACCTCAACCTGAAATCGGTGTTCAGCAAGGAGTTCGCGCTGTTCGCCGAGGGCATCTCCGCCGCCCAGGGCGGCCGGGTGATTCTCGAGATCAACAAGCTGTCGATGCTCAACGACTGGGGCCTGTTCGCCGAAGTCTACGCGCTGGCGCGGCAGAAGGGCTTCAAGGTCTGCATCGACGGCCTGGATCTCGCCGACGTCTGCAACCTCAAGCTGGCCAACCTGAATTTCGACTTCGCGAAGATGAAGTGGTCGGCCAGCGCGTTCTCCAACCGCCAGAGCGTCGAGCGCGCCGTGCGCACCCTGTGCGACATCGACCCCGGCAAGGTGATCCTGCACATGTGCGATTCCGAGGCCGCGTTCGCGTTCGCCAAGGCCATCGGCATCCGCTTCGTCCAGGGCCGGCTGGCCGACAAATACTTCAAGAACGCCTTCCCGATCTGACCCGAATCCGGGAAACGGCCATCACTTTTCCCGCATGTACTCGGCGAAGGCGGCGTCTTCCTGGAGAATGTGGTCGACCAGCCAGTCGATGGCGAACTTGCGAATCCTGACGGCCTGCGCCAGGCGGTCGTCGGACTGGGCGGGCAGCCCGGCGAGTTCGGCGGACAGGCTGCCGTGGGCATCCCGATGGTGCTCGAGGTCGGGATAGCCGTGCTGGCGCATGAAGCCCTCTTCGAAGGCGAAGTGGTACTCGACGTAGGACCGCAGCGCCCCGAGCACGTCCTCGATCAGGTCGGCCGGGCGCCCCGAGTCGATGTTGATGTCGATCTGGTTGATGATGCTGAACAATATGAGGTGCTGGGCGTCCAGCTCCTTCAGGCCGATCTTGTAGTCGTCGCTCCACGCCAGCATCGCCGTCTCCCCTGGTTGGCCGCACCTCCACAAGCAAGCGCCGGACCAACGGAACCGGGGCTCGGGCGGCTCACCTCTCGCGACCGCCGGCCCGCGGCCGACTGGACAGCAGTGGCCGCAACCCCAGCCGGCAATCCGACCACACCAGCGCCACGAACAGCACCGAGCCGGCGGTGATCACCACCATCGGCCAGCTGACCGCCGCCGACCACACCGCCCAGACCACTGCCGACACCATCAGCATGCACCCGCCCGCGATCGCGTAGACCATTCCCATCCCCCGGTAGACATCTAATCCTATCAAAGGGGGTGGTGCGGGAGTATCGGCCGCTCGGCCGGGCCTCGGCGCCGACTGGTCATACCTTTGCAGGAGGCGCCGTGTCGTCCGGCCCGCCCGGAAAGCCGTCGTGGGCTCCCGGAATCCTGCCGGCGAACCGCGCGATGGCGCTGTCGTCCTCGAAAATGTGGTCGATGAACCATCGGGTCACCAGCTCTTCACCGGCCATCACCTTTTCGGCGCCCGACCGCGAGTCGTCTTCGAGCAGGCGTTCCATCAGCTCCATCAGCTCCTCGTGGCGCCGGACGTGGTCCTGCAGGCCGGGAAAGCCGATGCGCTCCATGTAGACCTCCTCGTGTCGGAGGTGGAACGCGGCGAAGTCCCTGAGCCCGCGCAGAAGATCGTCCGCGAGCTCCTCGGCGGTGCCGGCATCCAGCGCGCCATGCATCTGCGCCAGGATGCCGAAAATGATCATGTGCTGGCTGTCGAGTTCGGGAACGCCGATTCGATATTTCTCGTTCCAGATCAGCATGCGGCCTCCGTCCGTCCGTCGAGGCTGCGGTTTTGCCCGGATCAGTTTCTCAACACCGCTTCCACCTTTTTGAACCGTTTCTTGTCGGAAAGAAAGACGTCGAGGAAGGACTGGATGGTCCCGCTCTCGCCGTGCATGTCCTGCTCGAGCCGCGCGCGATACGGGCTGGCCTCGGCGCTCAGCTGCAGCGGCCGCAGCAGCGCGGTGAACACCGTGAAGAATTCGGCCTGCCCGAAGTTCAGGCCGTCGCGCCCGTCGAGCAGGGCATCCATATGGCCGATGAACCAGCGCTTGGTGTCGTCGTAGGTGCAGAACGCATGCGCCAGCTTGGCGATCACCTCGTTGAACAGCCGAACCACCTCGGGATCGTCGTAGAAGGGCTGCCACTCGAAGTAGTCGTAGGTCTTCAGCATGCCGAAATAGATCTCCCGCGCCCGCTCCTCCAGCAGCGCGTAGGTCGTGTCGCCGATGATGAGGCGGACCGTGTCGAACAGCGGCGTCAGCATCGCCCGCGACAGGACCGGCGGGCAGGCGAACAGCAGCGGCTCAAGCGGATGGGCGATGATGCGGCCCAGGATCTGCGAGCGCCGGAAGGCGATGCTCTGGCACATCTGTTCGGCCTGGCAGCGCCGACGCGCCATTTCGTAGATCGGGGCCATGCCCTTGATCACCCCGGTGATCCGCGACAGCTCGGCGATCCGGATGCTGCCGTCGCTGGCGCTTTCGCGGGCCAGCTGCATCAGCATCGTCATGATCATCTCGCCGGTCTGCTGGCAGTTCTTCCCGGAATCACCGCATCCACCAAGCTCGTTCGCCTTGATGTCCGGCATGACGGTCATGGGTCCCTCCCGCTCGGCATTTCCGATGGGCTGACCGCAGCAACGGCCGTGCCAGTCCGACAGCCCAGGCATTCCCGGTCGGCGGCGCCATTCCCGCAGGACTCTTCTCCGATTCGACAATACGACGGCGCCATCCCCGGGATTCCGGCGGCACGCCGGTTGCATAATGGCGTCAGGAGAACCAACGATCGGAGGAGCGGATGCTCGATTTCAAGGACGTAAGGCTCCTCGTATGCGTCCCGGACAGCGAGCAACTCGATCTCGTCGAGTCCTTCGTCCAGGCGCACAACAATCCCAGCCTCGCCACCTTCGACGACGTCCGCGCGCTGCGCGGCGAGTTGCCGCGGATGCCGGCGGACATGCTCATGCTGCAGATCGACGGCCAGGCCCAGGATGTCCATCAGCTGGTGCACCACCTCCGTCATTCCGAACAGGACGCGGCCACCTTCGCCGTCGTCGTCGCGATGATCCGTTCGCCCGATGCGGAATCGGTGCGGGCGGTGGTCAATGGCGGCGTCGACGACATCGTGCTGACCCCCTGCAGCGCAGACCAGTTCCACGAGCGCCTGGAAGGCATTCTGAAGAGACGAAAACCGTGGGTGGTGACGACCGACTACGTCGGACCGGACCGGCGGAAGGCGGCCCGCTCGGAAGGCGTCCAGATTCCGCTGATCGACGCCCCCAATCCGCTGCGGGTCCAGATCCTGAAGGATCGCTCTCCGGCCGACTATCAGCGCGAGGCGCGGGCGACCCTGGCGGTGATCAACGAACAGAAGATCGACCGCCACGGTTACCAGATGGTTTGGCTGCTGGATCGGCTGGCGGCGCCGAGCAGCGATCACGGCACCCTGGAGACCTGCCAGCACATGAACCGGCTGGTCACGGTGTCGCACGACCTGAAGCTGCGGATCGGAAAGTCGGCCCGGGACTGGCTGCTGGGCGAGGCCGAGGATCTGCACAACCGGGCCCTGCGGCTGATGGAAGCGATGCCGCATCCGCCCAAGGGCGATCTCCACGGACTCAAGCGCGCCGCCAACCTGTTCAACGAGCGCCTGGTGGACCCGCTGCCGAAGGCGAGCTGACCATGACCGGCACCGAAATCCTTCTGATCGACCCCGACGACGTCGTCGGCGAACTCGTCGCGGATCGTCTTGCCCGCATGCTGGACTGCACGGTCCACTGGGCGCGCGACGAAGCCGAAGCCGACCGCCTCGTCGGCCGCACCTGGCGTCGGCTGGCGCTGGCAGTCTCGGCGTGGCGGATGCCGAACGGCGGCACCGCCGAGCCGCTGATCCGCCGGCTGGCCGGGCACAAGGTGCCGACCATCCTGTACGTCTCGACGGGCGACGACGTGCGCGACTACGCCGTCACCGGGCTGCACGTCGTCGACATCATTCCGCGCGAAGGGCCGCCCAGCCTGGAATACCTGCTGCGAACGGCGCGCCGCCTCGTCACCAACCGCCAGCATCTCGCCCTGGTGGTCGACCCGTCCGATGCCGCCCGGCGCTTGATGGTCTCGCTGCTGCGGCGGTTCCAGTTCCAGGTGCTGGAGGCCGAGAGCGGCGAGGCCGCCCTGAAGCTGGCCCAGCTGCAGCCGCTCTCGCTGGTGGTGACCGAGGCGCGGCTGCCGG
Source organism: uncultured Rhodospirillaceae bacterium (assembly GCA_964545205.1). GTDB lineage: Bacteria > Pseudomonadota > Alphaproteobacteria > Rhodospirillales > Magnetospirillaceae > CAZJFH01. The sequence goes on along the minus strand of CAZJFH010000013.1, from coordinate 9,584 downwards.
GCCTGTCCGGACTGACCCTGGTCCGCGCGCTGCGCAAGCTGGCGCCGCCCGAGGAGCTGGCGGTGCTGTGCTGCACCGAGGGCGGCAAGTACGACGTGCTGCCGAAGTTCCTAAAGGCCGGCGCCACCGACATCTTCGAGAAGCCCTACGCCCCCGAGGAACTGTGGTGCCGGGCCACCGCGGCGATCGAGCTGAACGAGAAGATCCGCGACATCCGCATCGCGGCGGTGACCGACTACCTGTCCGGGCTCTACAACCGCCGCCACCTCTACGAGGAAGGCCGCAAGTTCCGGGACCGCGCCATCACCGGCGGCATCCAGCCGGTGGTGGCCATGGTCGACATCGACTTCTTCAAGAAGGTGAACGACACCTACGGCCACGACGCCGGCGACGTCGCCATCAAGGGCGTCTCGCGGGTGATCCGCGAGACCGTCGCCCAAAGCGGGCTGGCCGCCCGGTTCGGCGGCGAGGAGTTTTGCGTGGTGATGGCCGAAAACGACAATCGCGTGATCCGCGATTTCTTCGAGCACCTGCGAACCGAGGTCCAGTCGCAGAGCTTCGAGCACGCAGGCCGGCGCTTCTCCGTCACATCGAGCATCGGCGTCTGCATCGGCCAGCGGCAGGGCCTGGACACCGAAATCAGCCAGGCCGACGCCGCCCTCTACGAGGCCAAGCAGACCGGACGCAACCGGGTGGTCACGGCCGCCTCGTAGGGACCGTCCGGAAACCGGCGCCGGTCGCGGCGCATGCAGGAGACGGCACCAGGCCGCCGGCGACGCCGAACAGGCGCAACGCCTCCGACAGCGCGGGCTGAAACGCCAGGCGGCGGACGGCGATCCGGCCCTCCAGCGCGGCGCAGGCGGACGCGGTCGCGGCATGCTCGCGGGCGATCTTCGCCTGCACCTCGCCTCGCGCCGCCCGGCCACGGCGCCATCGTCGCAGCAAGCGGCGGACGCACTCCTCCGGAGCGGTGTTCAGCCACAAGACGTGGATCGGATGGCGCTCGGCCATCCGTGCCGTCAGCGCGACCTCGGCGCTGAGGCCCAGCCCCTCAAGAACCACGTCGTGTCCTGCGGCCGCGAAGCGCTCGGCGAGCGCCAGCGCCCCGGCGAGGCCGCCGTCCGGCTTGCCGATCGTGTCGCAGCCGCCGACCGTGGCCCCGTAATGGCCGAGGACGACCAGCGGCCGCAGGCCCGCCGGATGCCGCAGACGCCAGGCGATCGGCGTGCGGCGTCCCGGCCGGAGGATCGCCTCGCCGCCGCCGGGCCACTCGTAGCGAGCCATGATCCGGCGCGCCAGCTCGGTCTTGCCCGAGCCCGCCGTTCCGCGCAGATTGAGGATGATGCCCATCGCCGCCGCCCATCGTCGAAGTCCGTCCCGACAAGGAACCAGATATCCCGAGCTGGCTGAAGGCGGATCGTAAGGGAGCCCTCGATTCCCGGCGCGGAGCCCGCGAGCGCCGGTGCCCCGGCTTTCCGCCCTGTTACCGCGGGAATTCTGCATTATCTTTCGGCGGCGATGTCCTTCGTCGTCACCCCGGGAGTGGCCCGCATGAAAATCGAAGAGCGTCCGTGGCACGCGCTGTCCCTGTCCAACGCCGCCTCCGCCCTCCGCTCCGACCCCGCCGCCGGCCTGACCGAGGACGAGGCGCGGCAGCGGCTTGCGGCGCACGGCGAGAACCGGCTCGCCGAGACCCCGCCGCGATCGCCATGGCTGAAATTCCTCGACCAGTTCAAGGGCTTCCTGGTCATCGTCCTGATCCTCGCGGCGGTTCTGGCCTGGGCGATCGGCGATCTCAAGGACGCGGTGGTGATCCTGGTGGTGGTGGTGTTCAACGCCATCCTCGGCTTCTACCAGGAGCACCGGGCCGAGCAGACGCTGGCGGCGCTCAAGGGCATGCTGGCGGCGCGGGCGCGGATCCGGCGCGACGGCCGCGTCCTCGAAATCGACGCGGCGCATCTGGTCCCCGGCGACATCGTGCTGCTGGAGGCCGGCGACCGCGTGCCGGCCGACGGCCGGCTGATGGCGGCGCACAGCCTGGAGGTCGACGAGGCCGCGTTGACCGGCGAGTCGCACGCGGTGGCGAAGGCGACCGCCGCCCTGGACAGCCACGACCTCGCCCTCGGCGACCGTTCGAACATGCTGTTCATGAACACGGTCGTGACCCGCGGCCGCGCGGAAATGCTGGTCACCGCCACCGGCATGCAGACCGAGATGGGCAAGCTGGCCGGGATGATCGCCGAGACGCCCGAGGCGGAGACGCCGTTGCAGCGCCAGCTCGACACGCTGGGCAAGCGGCTGGCGGCGATCGCCGGCGTCGTCGTGCTGGTGATCTTCGCCATCGCCATCGCCCGCGGCGATCCGTGGACCGAGGCGGCGATGACCGCGGTGGCGCTGGCCGTGGCGGCGATCCCCGAGGGCCTGCCGGCGGTGGTCACCGTGACGCTGGCGATCGGCATGTGGCGGATGGCCAAGAACCGGGCGATCCTCAAGAAGCTGGCGGCGGTCGAGACCCTGGGCTCGACCACGGTGATCTGCTCCGACAAGACCGGCACGCTGACCATGAACCAGATGACGGCGCGCGCGCTCTGGTTCGCGGGCAAGCGCCTGGCGGTCAGCGGCGAGGGCTATGCCGCCGAGGGCCGCATCGAGCCCGGCGGCGACCTGCGGCCGGCGCTGCTGCCGATGGCGCTGTGCAACGAATCGCGCGTCCATGACGGCAAGCTGGTCGGCGATCCCACCGAAGGGGCGCTGTTCGTGCTGGCCCAGAAGGGCGGCCTCGATCCGCTCGACGAGCAGGCGCGCAGCCCGCGCCTGGCCGAGATCCCCTTCGATTCCGCGCACAAGTTCATGGCCACCTTCCATCGCGCGGGCGAGGTGGTCGAGATGTACGTCAAGGGCGCGCCGGACGTGCTGCTGGCCCGCTGCGCCGAGTGGCTGACCGAGTCCGGTCCCGCGCCGCTGGACGAGGCGGCCCGCGAGCGGATCGCCGCCCAGAACACCGAGCTCGCCGATCAGGCGCTGCGCGTGCTCGCCATCGCCCGCCGGACCATCCCCGCCGAGGCCTTCGATCCGGATGGCGACCTGTGGCGCTGGGCCGGGGACTGGACGTTCCTCGGCCTCGCCGGCCTGATGGACCCGCCGCGCCCCGAGGCCGCCGCCGCCATCGGCCTGTGCCGCGAGGCCGGCGTGCAGGTCAAGATGATCACCGGCGACCACAAGGTCACCGCCGCCGCCGTCGCCCGCGAACTGGGCCTGTCCGGCGAGGTGGTCACCGGCGCCGAGCTCGACGCGATGGCCGAAGGCGAACTGGCGCGCCGGGTCGACGACATCGCCGTGTTCGCCCGCGTGGCGCCGCAGCACAAGGTCAAGATCGTCCGCGCGCTGAAGGCCAAGGGCCATGTCGCGGCGATGACCGGCGACGGCGTCAACGACGCGCCGGCGCTGAAAGCCGCCGACATCGGCGTCGCCATGGGCATCACCGGCACCGCGGTGACCAAGGAGGCGGCGACGCTGGTGCTGACCGACGACAACTTCGCGACCATCGTGCGCGCGGTCGAGGAAGGCCGCGTCATCTACGACAACATCGTCAAGTTCGTGCGATTCCAGCTCTCGACCAATGTCGGCGCCATCCTGACGGTGCTGGCGGCGACGCTGGCCGGGCTGCCGACCCCGTTCACCGCCATCCAGCTGCTGTGGATCAACATCATCATGGACGGACCGCCGGCCATGAGCCTGGGCGTCGAGCCGGCCCGGCCCGGCCTGATGCGCGAATCGCCACGCCGCCCCGGGGCGCAGATCCTGACCGGCCGGCGCCTGCTGCGGCTGGTGTTCTACGGCGCGACGATGATGGTCGGCACGCTCGGCATGTTCGTCTACGGCCTGGACCAGGGCGACGCCGCCTACGCGGTGAGCCTGGCCTTCACCACCTTCGTGCTCTACCAGTTCTTCAACGTCTTCAACGCCCGCGCCGAGTTCGACTCGGCCTTCGGCGCCAACTTCTTCCGCAACGGCAAGCTGTGGCTGGCCCTGGCCGGCGTCCTGCTGCTCCAGATCCTCGTGGTCACCTGGCCGCCGGCCCAGGAGATCTTCGGCACCACCGCGCTCAGCCTCGAGGACTGGCTGCTGGCCGGGGTCGTGGCGTCGAGCGTGCTGCTGCTCGACGAGGCGCGCAAGCTGGTGTGGCGGACGCTGGGACTGCCGCCGTGGTGATCGCGGCCGGGGCGGCGGCGCGCCCCTTGCACGGCCCGGGTTCCTCCCTATTGGAGGCGCGCCACCCCTACGGGTCGGGCTCGCAACGCACTACCTGGAGCGTCGCTGAACCAATGGACGGAGAACGGAAATGACCGGTGACGAACGCAGCCACGACCACGGCCACGCCAGGCGCGAGGAGGTCGATTTCAAGCACACCGCCCGCCGCAACAAGCTGCTCGGCTATTGGGCGGCCGGCCTGATGGGCCTTTCCGGCGATGCCGCCGAAGCCTATGCCAAGGAGGTCGTGCTCGCCGATCTCGACGAACCCGGCGACGGGGACGTGATCCGCAAGGTCAAGGGCGACCTCGACGGCAAAGGCATTCCGGCCAGCGAGGACCAGATCCGCGCCAAGCTGGCGGAATGCATGATCGAGGCGCGCCGCTGAGACCGCGGCCGGCGGGGAGGGCGCGCCCCTCTCCGCCGGCCAGGAAGCGCGACACCGCCTAGAACTGCTGCAGCAGCGAGGCGCTGAAGCGCAAGGCCACGAACACGAACGAGACCGCGGTGGCCAGCGCCGCCCGCCTGTTGAGCAGGGCGGCGCGATTGAAGTTGGTGACGATCCGGTTGATGTCGGCGGCGTCGAGCGTCTCGAAGCGCGACACCCGGCGCAGCGGCCGCTGCCCGGCCCGGTACCAGAGCCAGGCGGCGACGAACCCCGAGACGATCGTGAACAGATCCAGAATGAGGATGAGCGTGGTCAGCATTCTTCCGCTCGGCTGGCTCGGGGCCATGTCATACCGCCGCCCGGTCGATGTCAATCGAGAGGACGCGCTCGGTCTGCACCGGCGCTTCGGCCTGCGGCCGTGCCGGCGAATTTTTCATGCCTTCGCTGATGCAGATTAAGACCAAAATCCTCGGCTGCGCCAAGCTGGGACCCGGGCAGTCGGGAGACCAGTCATGCAGCAGAACAAGGCATCGGCCGGACACCGGCGGACGCTGCCGGTCGAGTTCGCGGGGGCCTCGCGCGAAGCGACGGGCGAGATTCACGTTCTCGCACCATGCCTGCGGGCGGCGGCGCCGCGTTTCCACGCCATCGGGCACACCAACGGCCAGGAGCCGGTGCTGCGCTGCCTGAGCTGCGCGACGGTGCGGCCGATCGACGCGACCATGCCGTTGCCGCTGCTCGCCCGCATCATCGCCGCGGTGATGGCGCGCAGATACGGGCCGGAGGCGCGCGAGGTCGCGGTCGACTGCCTGCGCCGGGCGGCGGATCGCGACGACGGCGCCGTGGCCGGGTTCTGGTTCGAGGTGCTGAAGGAGATCGAGCAAGGCGAGCATCGATGCTGATCGCCCGGAGCGGGCATTCGCAGAAGGAGGCCATCATGACGTTTCGCGCCCATCTGGCGGCGTTGGCGCTGACCCTCGCCGCCGCGCCCGCCCTCGCCGAGGACTTCCCCGGCGATCCCGTCGCCGGCGAAGCCTACGCCCGCAGCGCCTGCTCCGAGTGCCATGAGGTGACCCGCTGGCAGGACTGGGGGAACATGATGGGGCCGAGCTTCTTCGACGTCGCCGCAGAGAAGTCGACCACGGGCATGTCGCTGCTGGCCTGGCTGACCAGCATCAACCATCCGACGATGCCGGACCTGATCGTTCCGCCCGAGCAGGCGCGCGACGTGACGGCCTACATTCTCAGCCTGCGGCCGGAGTAGGCCCGGCGCGCTCATACCTTCGGCGGTCGTGGCACGCCGCCGGCTGCAACCGATGCGAACTGGCCTGCCCGCGGCGAGCGGATGTACCATTGGCGTGCCGGTCACCCGATGGTACGAGACCCAGTAAACGATTTGGACGAGGCCGGACATGGATCGCCTGCCGAATCTGCCCCGCTGGCTGATCCCCCAACGCGCCATCGTGCTGGCGGTCGTCGTGCTGGTCGTGGCGGCGACGCTGGGCATGAACGCCTACACCATTCACCGCGCCGCCGCCGTGCAGACGGAAAGCGCCAAGCTCGAACTGCAGGCCCAGGCCCGGCTGGTGGCGCTGGCCCACAAGGCCTGGCTGGAAGAAATCCGCGGCGTTCTCGCCTCCTTCGCCACCGTGGCGGCGGAACTGGCGTCCGACCCGGAATTGTGCCGGCGGGCGCTGGCGGAAGCGGTCCGGAACATCGTCAGCATCGACACCTTGATCCTGGCCCGTGCCGACGGCGCCGGCCTCTGCGCGGCGCAGCCGCTCTCGCCCGGCGTGTCCTTCGCCGATCGCGATTACTTCAGGACGGCGTTGTCGGCGCCGGGCTTCGCGACCGGCGGGATACTGATCGGGCGGGTCAGCGGCAAGACGGCCCTGCCCGCCGCGCTGCCGGTGCTCGACGACCGGGGCGTTCCAAGGCTGATGGTCATCGCCGGCAAGCAGGTCGACTGGGTCGAACGCCTGGTCGTCCAGCAAGGCCAGCCGGCCGGAACGGAGGTGACGGTGACCGACGAGCGCGGCCTCGTCCTCGGCCGGGCGCTCGGCGGCGGCGCGCATCACGACCGGGCGCCGGAATCGGCCGCGATGGCGGCCATCCGGGCCGACGGCCGCGAGGCGGGCGTGATCGAGGCGCCAGGCGGCGCCGGCGAACCGCGCTACTTCGCCTATGTCCGGCTGGGAGCCACGGGCATGTACGCGATCGTCAGCCGGCCCCGCGACGCGGCCCTCGGCACCGTCCGCGACTTCATGTTGACCAGCTACGTCCAGATCGCCATCAGCGGCGCCCTTCTCTTCCTCAGCCTGTGGGTCATTCTCGGCCGGCTGGTGCTCAAGCCGCTACGCACGCTGTCGGAGGGCATGGGCCGGGTCGCCGGCGGCGACCTGTCGTGGCGGTCGCGACCGGGCAAGGTGCGCGAGATGGCCGAGATTTCGGCCAGCCTCAACAACATGCTCGGCCGCCTCGAGGACACGACCAGGCAGTTGCGCGCGCAGGCCGAGACCGACAGCCTGCTCGGCATCCCCAACCGCCGCCACTTCATGACCGCCTTCGAGCGCGAATGGCTGCGCGCCGGGCGCGCCCGCCGCCCGCTGGCGGTGCTGATGATCGACGTCGACCACTTCAAGGCGTACAACGACCACTACGGCCACCCGGCCGGCGACGCCTGCCTGCGCCGGATCGCGGAGGTCGTGGTCGGGGTCTGCTCGCGCCCCGGCGATCTGGTCGGACGCTATGGCGGCGAGGAGATGATCGTCGTCCTGCCCGACACCGATTCCCGCGGCGCTTCGGTCGTCGCCGAACGCGTGCGCCGTGCGGTCGCGGCGACCGGCATCCCGCACGCGGCCTCGACGACCGCCGGCCACGTCACCGTCAGCGTCGGTCTGGCCGCCACCACCCCCGAGCCGGGCCGCACCGCGACCGCGCTGATCGAGGAGGCCGATCGCGCGCTCTACGAGGCCAAGTCTTGCGGCCGCGACCGGGTCGCGGTCTGACGGCGGACGGACGGAGCCCGGGGAGACGGCCCGGGGCTCCGCCTGTCCTCACTCACCCGCGCAGGATGTCCCGCGCGACGTCGTCCTGGGCGTCGGTGATGAACGGGATCTTCGTCTCGCGCTCGGTCTCGCGATTGGCGGCGGCGATGTCGTCGCGGCGGATCTGCGCGATCTCGAAGCGCCGCGCCCCGGCCATGAGCTGCTGCAGGCCGGCGCCCAGCTTGTCGACCAGCGTCCACAGCGCCACCGCGCCCAGCGGCACCTGGCGCACCTCCCGGCTGCCCAGCTTGGCCTCGAGCTCGGACCAGCCGGCGAAGATCTCTTCGGGGCGATGGCCGAACACCTCGACGCTCTTGGGCAGTTCGTTCCAGTTGCCGTGCACCGCCTCGCGGCGATCGGGATCGAGCGCGCCCTCGATGTTGGCGCCCAGGAATCCCGGGATCATCAACGCGCGGCCCATGCAGATCAGCTTGACGAACGGCGCGCCCAGCGCCAGGCCCTTGAAGATCTGGTCCTCGCGGGCGAAGCCGCCGGCGAAGGACAGGTCGACGACCTTGCCGCCCTGCGCCGCCAGCAGCGCCGCGTATTCGTGGGCCTTGGCGTGCAGCAGCACCGAGGGGACGCCCCAGCTCTCCATCATGTTCCATGGGCTCATGCCGGTGCCGCCGCCCGAGCCGTCGATGGTCAGCAGGTCGAGGCCGGCGTCGCTGGCGTAGCGGATCGCCATCGCCAGCGCCTCCATGCCGTAGGAGCCGGTCTTGAGCGAGATGCGCCTGAAGCCCAGGCTGCGCAGATAGGCGACCGAGGTCATGAACTCGTCGCGCACCTCGTCGCGCGTCGTCCGGTCGGTGTAGCCGAGGCGGCTGTGGCGCGCGAACGAGCGGATGGCGCCGATCTCGAACGCCTTGCGCACCTCGGGCAGGCTGGGATCGGGGTCGACCAGATAGCCGCGGTCCTTCAGGAACTGCGCGTATTCAAGGCTGGTGACCTGGATCTCGCCGCCGATGTTCTTGGCGCCCTGGCCCCATTTCAGCTCGATCACGACCTTGTCGCCGTACTTCTCGGCGACGTATTCGGCGACGCCGTTGCGGGTGTCCTCGACGTTGAGCTGGACGATGATCGCGCCGTAACCCTCGTAATAGCGCAGATAGGTCTGGATGCGCCGGTCGAGCTCGGGCGCCGAATGGACGCGGCCGTTGCCGATCTCCGCCGCGCGGTCGACGCCGACGACGTTCTCGCCGACGACGATGGGAATCCCGGTCAGGGCGCAGCCGGCGGCGAAGCCGTCCCAGTAGCGCGCGGCGATGAAGGTCGAGCCCAGCGCGCCGGTCATGAAGGGATAGCGCGCCTTGGTCTTGACCTCGGCCCCGAAGCTGGTCTCCAGGGACACCCGCGAGAACAGGCAGTTGTCCGGATTGCTGCTCAGCCCGGCCGGCAGGCCGGCGGCGCCGTACAGATTGCCCTGGATGCGCAGCGCCTCGTAGGAAACGCCGACATGGGTGGTCGAACCCGAACCCGCCGTCACGCGCCCGAAGTCGCGCGGATAGAGCATCTTGCGCCCGGCCAGCGAAGACAGCCAGGTCTCGCACTTGCCGAGGCAGTCGGCGGTGCACAGATCGCAAAGACCCGACGAGATGACGTTGCCCCGGTTGTTGGCGCCAAGGACATCGTTCCTCTTGTTCGGCATGAACATAGAAATCCCCCTCTCTTCCCGATTCGGGTTACCCCTCGATTTTGTGGGAACAGTCATACCCGAACGGGCGGGGTCGCAGCCAGCGGCAAAATGGCGCAGCTCGCGGCCAAACCGTTTGCCTCCGGTCTGCCGCAGCCACTACCCTCGCTGCTGACCTGGTGCGGACGACGCTTCGCTTGAGAGGACATCACCATGCTCGACGCCACCCGTTCCGATCTGACGCTTGGGCTGGTCGGCTCCGGCA